>JBOFFC010000044.1:0-34218 GCA_051648405.1 Lacipirellulaceae bacterium | reverse complement strand
CACGCTGACGCGCGTGGGCATGGCGCCCAGCACCCGATGTTCGCGCGGCCCCCCCCTCACCCCATCCCCCGCATGATCCCCACCACCACCACCACCACCACCACCGCATCGCAGAGCGTCGCCTTGCGGCCGTGCTCTTGCTCGAAGCGTTCGAGTGCGAACCGCGCCACCGCCGCGTCGGCGACCGAGCCCCCGGTCATCCCCACCAGCATCCCCAGCGTGCGTGGGTCGGTCGGGTCGAGCGGCTCGTCCTGCCCCTTGCCGGTGGGGACCATCAGGTAGACGAACAGCCCCAGGCAGAGGAGGGCCACGACGATCGCCGGGAGAAGTTCCATTCCTTCCGTTGTAAGCGACAGGCGGGCAGACGGCAGACGGCAGTCGGCAGAGGCCAGAGGGCAGAGGGCAGTAAGCGACAGCCTTTGGTCATTGGGGCTTTGGTCATTGGTGCGTCGCCGGACACCACCTACGCGAGCGAGCACGCCCCTCTGGCGTATCCCCCGTCATTCGCCGTCATCCCGCTCTCTCCGTTCCTGCGGCGTCTCTCCCTTCCTGCGGCCTGCGGCCCCGTTTGACCGCCTCTACGGGACCGGCCTACACTGCGGCCGATCCCTCTGCGGCGTCGCGTAAGCCTTGGCGACGCTTCCCTTTACAGCACAACGGTCCGCGCATGCCCAACGCCGCCGATACCACGCAGCTCGCGATTAACACGATCCGCACCCTGAGCATGGACGCCGTGCAGGCGGCCAACTCGGGGCACCCAGGGACGCCGATGGCGCTCGCGCCGGTAGCGTACAAGTTGTGGGCCGATGTGCTGCGCTACGACCCGGCCGACCCGGCGTGGCCCAACCGCGACCGCTACGTGCTGTCGTGCGGTCACGCGTCGATGCTGCTGTACTCGGTGCTCCACCTGGCGGGGGTGAAGCAGCCGGGGTCGGCTCGGCCGGCCCTGACGCTGGAGGACCTGAAGGCGTTCCGTCAGCTCGACAGCCTCACGCCGGGGCACCCCGAAGTGGGCCACACGGCGGGCGTCGAGACGACCACCGGCCCCCTCGGCCAGGGCTGCGGCAACAGCGTGGGGATGGCGATCGCGGGGCGTTGGCTCGCGGCGCGCTACAACCGCCCCGGTTACCGGCTGTTCGACTACCGCGTCTACGTGCAGTCGAGCGACGGCGACCTGATGGAAGGGGTCGCCTGCGAGGCGGCGTCGCTCGCCGGCCACCTCGGCCTAGCGAACCTCTGCTGGGTCTACGACGACAACCAGATCACGATCGAAGGGCGCACCGAGCTGGCGTTCAGCGAGGACGTCGGCAAGCGGTTCGAGGGGTTGGGCTGGGCCGTGCATCACGTCGCGGACGCGAACGACCTCGCGGCGCTCGGCAAGGCGATCGACGCGTTCCACTCGGAGCTCAAGAAGCCGACGCTGATCGTCGTCAAGAGCGTCATCGGCTACGGCGCGCCGAACAAGTCCAACACCGCGGGCGCCCACGGCTCGCCGCTGGGTGATGACGAGATCCGACTCGCGAAGGAGTCGTACGGCTGGCCAGCCGACGCCGCCACGTTCCACGTCCCCGACGGCGTGTACGAGCACTTCCAGGGGACGGTCGGCAAGCGCGGCGCCGCGGCGAGCGCGGCCTGGAAGTCCCTGTTCGAGAAATACGAGGCCGAGCACCCCAAGGAGGCGACCGAGCTGCGGGCGATCTCGGTGGGGACGCTCCCCGCGGGCTGGGACACGAAGCTCAACGAATTCCCGGCCGACGCCAAGGGGATCGCGACCCGCGCCTCGGCCGGCAAAGCGCTCGTGGCGATCGCCGGCGAGTTGCCGTGGCTGATCGGCGGGTCGGCCGACTTGGCCCCCTCGACGAACACGCTGCTGCCGTTCGAAGGGGCGGGGCACCTGTCGGTCGAGAACCCCGGGGGGCGCAACTTCCACTTTGGGATCCGCGAGCACGGGATGGCGTCGGCCGCCAACGGGCTCGCCCTCTGTGGGCTGCGTCCCTACGTGGCGACGTTCTTTGTGTTCAGCGACTACCTGCGTCCGGCGCTTCGGCTGAGCGCGCTGATGAAGCTGCCGGTGGTGTACGTGCTGACGCACGACTCGATCGGCGTCGGCGAAGACGGCCCCACGCACCAGCCGGTCGAGCAGCTCGCCGCCTGCCGTGCGATCCCGGGCCTTGTCGTGCTGCGCCCCGGGGACGCGAACGAGGCGCTCGAGGGGTGGCGCTTGGCGGTCGAGCGCACCGGCGGCCCGACGGCGCTGGTCCTCACGCGACAGAACCTGCCGACCCTCGACCGCACAAAGTACGGGTCCGCGAAGGGGGTCGCGCGGGGGGGTTACGTCGTTGCGGGGCTCGCGTCGGGGGACCCGGCCGTGATCCTGATCGCAACCGGCAGCGAGCTCCAACTGGCGGTCGCGGCGTACGAGCGTCTCACGGCTGAAGGGGTCGCCAGCCGTGTCGTCAGCATGCCGTCGATGGAGCTTTTCGAGAGCCAGGACGCCGCGTACCGCGACTCGGTCCTGCCGCCGAAGGTCACGGCCCGCGTCGTGGTCGAGGCCGGAATCCGCCAGGGCTGGGACCGTTACCTCGGTTGGTCGGGGGCGTTTGTCGGGATGACCGACTTCGGCGCCTCGGGCCCCGCCGAGCAGGTGTTCGCCGCCCGCGGCATCACGACCGACGCGGTCGTCGCGGCGGCCAAGAAGCTCCTCGCCTGACGGTCGATCAATGGCCCGCACAGAACGCGCGTTATCTCGGGCGCTGGTCGGGCTCTGCGCCGCGTCGATGATCGGCGCCGCGGCCGCGGGCGAAGCGACGTCGGACTGGCGGAAGAGCCTGCCGGCTGGCTGGCTCGCGGTTGTCGCCGCGGAATCGCCGACGGCGCTCGACGGGCGAACCGGGGAGCTGCTCGCCCCGTGGGGGCGGAAGTTCGTCGGGGTGAAGGGCGCCCTGGCGGCGCTCGCCCCGGGCCTCGCGCTCGCGGAGCGCGAGGTCGTGATCGGCGTTGCACTCCCCGAATCGGGCGAGGCGCCGAAGCCCTTCGCGCTGCTCCCCGTCGAGGACGGCGCCGCGGCGATTCGCGCGCTCGGCGGCGACCCGACGGCAAGGGGGGGGCTCGCAACGATCGGTTCGTACGAGGTCGCGCTGCGGCAGCTCGACGGTTGGCTCGCGATTGAGGTAGCCGGCGGCGATCTGCTCGAGTGGGGCGAAGGCGAAGCGCCGGACGAGGGGTCGGGTCTGCTTACTTTGCACGTGGCGGGTCAAGGCCTGCGCTGGCTCGACGGGCTGCTCTGCGACGCCCCGATCCTGCGCAAAGGCCCGCTCCGCTGGCCGACGAGCATTGCGGAGGCGCTGCGTCAGGCGTCGCGGATCGCGCCGCTGATGCGCGAGCTCGCAGCCCGCGTCGATTCGCTGGCGATCTTCGTCCGGCGAGCCGAGGAGGGGACGCCGGAAGGGGATTTGATCGTCGATGTAACGCTCACGCCGCGCGGCGCACCGGCGATCGACGAGGGTGATCAGCAACGCGACACGCCGCGACGTCACGTCCCTCCCCAGAACTTGCCCGCGGGGCTGATCGCTGAGCTCCGGTCGGGCCCGCCCCCCGAGCTGCTCTCACGGCTCTGGCTCGCAGCGGCCGAGTGCCAGCCGGACGAGGTCGAGGCCGAGCGCTACGACCCAAAGGCGTACGCCGCGTACGCCGAACGCGTGATCGCTCTCGCTTCGAAGCTGACCGTCGCGCGGGTCGAACTCCACGAGCCCCGCGCCGGCGACCCCGTGGTCGCGAATCAAGTCGCCCGTGTGGAGGGCATTCCTGACTTCGACCTGGCCGTCGAGGTCCGTGGGGTCGCCAAGCGGTGGAACGCGGTGCTCCCGGCGTCGCACGCCGGCGCGCCGCTGACGATCGAGTGCGGCCCCCTCGGCAGGAGCGAGAACCGCCGTGGTCTGCGGATGAAAGTCGATGCGCTCGTCGCGCTCGCCGGCCCGGGAGCTCGCGCGGGGGGGCCGGCGACGGAGGGGCTCGCCGAGCTGCTCGCCAAGTTCTACGGACCCGACGGCGTGGCCACGATCGACGTCGTCGAGGAACGGCCCGGCGCGTGGTTGGTGTCGTCACTCCCCGAAGGCCGCGAGGCGACGATCCGCGATCCGAGTGGCCCGACGGACGGGGGGGGCGGCGCGATCGACGTCGCGCGGTACGTGGCGTGGCGACAGCGCATCGACGACATCGGCCACGAACAGAGCGTCGGCCGCACGGTCCGTCCACCGATGGCGCCATCGCCCCCCGCGACGCTGCGCTGGGAAACGCCCACCGCGGACCGGCTGCGCCTCGAACTTCGCGTCCCCCGCGCTACGCACGGGGCGCTGGCCGCCCGGATGACGGCCGCGAAGGTCCCGGTGCCGGCGAAGGATTGACCGCTCGAACTCGCGGAGGCGCCCCTCAAGCGCTCGACGCCGGCCGCTCTTGCGCCAGCTTGTAGTGCCGGATCTTGCGGTCGAGGGTCGAGCGCTCGATCTCCAGCAGCTTGGCGGAGCGGCTCTTGTTCCAGCTCGTGGACTTGAGCGTCGCCAGGATGTGGCGCCGTTCGACTTCGGCTAGCGAGATCGGCTCGTAGACCCCCGCGCGGCCGACCGGTTGGCCCGCCTCGGTGTCGCCTGAAGTCTTGAGCGTCGAGAGGACCAGGTCATCGACCTCGATCACGTCGCCGCGGCAGAGGACCACGGCGCGCTCGACGACGTTCTTCATCTCGCGTACGTTCCCCGGCCAGCGGTACGTGAGCATCGCCTCCATCGCCCGCGTGCTGTAGCCCGTGATGCGCCGTCCCGTCTCGGCGTTGTAGCGGTCGAGGAAGTGCTGCGCGAGGGCCGGGATGTCCTCGGCCCGCTTGCGGAGCGGCGGGACGACGATCTCGAGCACGTGCAGGCGGAAATAGAGGTCGCGCCGGAACGCCCCCTCGGCGACACTCTGCTCGAGGTCGCGGTTGGTGGCGGCGATCACGCGGACGTCGACCTTGATCGCTTTGCTGCCGCCGACGCGCTCGAACGGCGCCCCCTCGAGCACGCGGAGGAACTTGGCTTGGATCGAGGGGCTCATCTCGCCGATCTCGTCGAGCATCAGCGTCCCGCCGCTGGCCGCCTCGAACTTGCCGATCTTGCGGTCGGTCGCTCCGGTGAAGGCGCCTTTTTCGTGTCCGAACAGCTCGCTCTCGAGCAGCGACTCGCTGAGCGCCGCGCAATTCAGGCAGACGAAGGGGCCCTTGTTGCGGGGGCTGCTGAAGTGGACCGCCCGGGCGACGAGCTCCTTGCCGACGCCGCTCTCGCCGCGGATTAGCACGGTCGCGCGACTCGGGGCAGCACGGGCGACTTCCTGCGAGACGCGGTAGAGCGCCTCGCTCGAACCGATGATCTCGCTCTGCACGCCGAGGCGCTCGCGGAGCTGGTTGTTTTCGTCGCGCACCTTGTCGAGGTTCTCGGCGAGCGCGTCGCGGCGGGCCAGGTTGCGCAGGGCGACCGCGAGGGTGTCGGCGACGGCGAGCGTGAACTCGAGGTCCTCGGGGTCGAGCGCCTTGCCCGAGTCGGTCGAGTACAGGTGCACGAGGCCCAGCGGGCCTCGTTCCCCCATCCGCGGGTCGTGGCGGATCGGCGCGCAGAGGACGCTCGACGCCAGGATGTCCCCCGAGGAGTCGCGGGCGCCGAGCTGGCTGTCGTCCATGATGTTCCGTGCGAGGACTCCCTGTCCTTCGCGCAGCACGGTCGAGTACAGGAACCGCGAAACGTGTTGGTAGTGGTGCGCCGAGTCGCTGCGCGTCGCGACCTCGCGCAGCGGGTCGGCCTTGGGGTCGTCGATCGGCGCGTCGGTACGGACGAGGATCGCCCCTCCGTCGGCGGCGGTCCCCTCAAACAGCCCGTCGAGGGCCATCTTGGCGAGCGACGGCACGTCGACGGCCTTCGCCATCTCGAACGCCAGGCGACACAGCATCGCGGCGGCGCGGCCAACCTTGGGCTGCGAACCGCTGGGGTCGAACCCCGTGTCGGAGGTCGGGGGGTCGTGTTCCGATCCCGGGGCCAGGTACTTGCTCTGTCTGCGGCGGTGCGTGATCTGCGTGGGGTCGCTGGGCTCGAGCTCGAACACGCTAGCACTGTCGTGCGAGCCGTCGTCGGAGCCGTCGTCGTCGAGCTTCCCCTGAGCGCGGATCGTCTCGAGCGCCGCACCCAGGGGGGTGAGTCGCCCCGCGCCGTCGGCGCCCAGGTCGGTCGAGCCCGTGATCGGCTGCGATGCGCGGAGCACGTTTTGCGAGTCGGGGAACGCCTGGGTCAGGTCATCGACGAACGCCATGCAAACGCTGCCGACGCGGATGATATCGCCCGGCGCGAGGGTATGGTCCGAAGTCACGCGGCCGCCGTTGAGCGTCGTGCCGTTGCGGCTTTCGAGGTCGCGTAGCACCCATTTCCCGCTGGCGGGGAAGACCTCGGCGTGGTTACGGCTGCAGCGCTCGTCCTTGAGGACGATGCGGTTTGTCGGCGCGCGACCAAGGGTGACCGACTCCCCCTCTTGCAGGCGGAACACGTCGGTCCACTTCGATCCTTCGCGGATCACGAGGTAGGCGGTCGAGTCGTCGGACGCCTGCATGAGGGGCTCGCGCGGGCCACGTCGCGAGTTGCGGAGGGGGTTTTCGGCGCCCCGACCGGGGCGTCTCAAAACGCTACACCCCTAGAGTAAGGATCGGGGCGCCCGGTCGGCAAGCGACTAAGGCGCGGAAAGTCCTTTGCGGGAAGGGTTTACAGCCCGAGGCCCCGGTTCGATCGGCGCGTTCGGCCGCGTCGATGCGGATCAACGCTCGGGGGCGCCGCTGATCGGCCAATCGACCCAAACCGATTGATAGGTCACGACTTAGTAACTATTCTCGGAGGTTAGCCCGCGTCGATGCTCAGTACGCGGCCCCGTACGTGGCGCGCCGCCGAAGGCCGGCGGCAGGCCGCCGGGCGTGTGCGACCACCTAACGACCCTGACGGAAAGCCCTTGGCCATGCCCAAGCCTCTCGGAATCGGTTTCATGCGCCTTCCCCTGGTAATGCTCGGCGCCGTGTGTGCTGGGCTGGCGGCGGGCCCGGCGGCAGACGCCGGCGGCCTGATCCGCGCCCCGGCCGTCGGCGGCGTTTACATCGACGCGGAAGGGGTTGTCTCGGCGCCCGCCGTGGACGGCGCCGAGGCGCTGCAAGCGACTTGGCAGGCCGGCCTGACCCCGGTGCCGGGGGACCTCGAGCCCCTGACCGACTTGCGCTTTGTCTCGCTCCGCAAGCTCGACGCCGAGATCGCGTCCTGCAACAAGCGGGGCGAACCGCTCCCCGACTCGGTGCGCTACTTGGCCGGATTGCTACGCGTTAAGCACGTGCTCGTTTACCCCCCGCAGCAGGGGAGCAGCGAACCGGGGGACATCGTCCTCGCCGGCCCGGCCGAGGGCTGGAGGGTCGATTCCTTGGGCAACACGGTGGGCGCCACGACGGGGCGTCCCGTGGTGATGCTCGAGGACCTCGTCGTCGCGCTCCGCGCCGCCGAAGGCTCGAACGGGCCGGGGATCAGTTGCTCGATCGACCCCACGCCGGAAGGCCTGGTCCGCGTGCAGTCGGTGCAGCGCGAGCTCACCGCCGCCGAAGGGCCGCAGAGCGCGGCGCGCAAGCTCGAGCAGGCTCTGGGACGCCAAGTGATCTCGGTGACCGGAGTCCCGGGGTCGAGTCACTTCGCCCGCTCGCTGGTAGCGGCCGACTTCCGAATGAAGCGTCTGGCGATGGGCTTCGAGCCGTCCCCGATCGGCGGCTTGCCGAGCTACCTCAGCGTTGTTGAACCGCGCACACTCCGTGCGAACGTGCTGCCGCGGTGGTGGCTCGCCGCCAGCTACGAGCCGCTCGCCCGCGACGCGCAGGGGCTGGCTTGGGAGATCCGCGGCCAAGGGGTTAAGTGCCTCTCGGAAGAGGACCTCGTCGATGGGCAAGGCAAGCTCGAACGGGGCGCGGGGGGCAACACCGGCCCGGCCGCACGGTGGGCGGCGATGATGACCGCGCGATTCGAGGAGCTCGCCGACCACGACTCGGCCTTCGGCCAGCTTCGCAACGCTCTCGACCTGTCGGTCGCCGCGGCGCTGATGGCGAAGGAAAGCCTGTGGCAGGTCGCGAAGGTCGAGGCCCCGTGGCTCGCCGAGAAGTTCGACCTCGAGCGCTACAACGCCCCGCAGTCGGTCGCGACGCAAGCCTCGTTCGTCAAGAAGGGACGCCAGTGGGTCGTCACCGCCTCGGGGGGTGTGCAGGTCTTCCCTTGGCAGATCGCCGACCAAACCAAAGAGGTCGCGAGCCTCGCCCCGGTCGCCGAAGCGGGCGCCCAGCAGTCCACCTCGTGGTGGTGGCAGTAGGCCGAGCAGCCTGTTGATTTTTCAACAGGCTGCATCGTCGCAGGGAGGCGATATCGAAACCGTGGCGCTTTCGCCGCGGTTTCGCGAGCCGCGAGCGGCTCGGCCGTGAGCTTGGCGAGGTTGAAGAACGCCACGACGGCGTTTTCAACAGGCTGCTAGCGGTCGCGGCCAGTCACGCGGCGCGGACGAACGGATTCAGCCGCTTCCAAAGCGCCGACAGCCCGTGCCGCCGTTCCGAGCGGCGCAAGGCCGCTTCGCCGGTGACATAGTTCAGTTGCAGCACGCGTCGCACGCCGTCGAACGGGGCGTGGCCGTGCCAAGCGCTGGGCCCGTTGCGGAACACCAGCAGCGTGCCGAAGTGCGGTGAGACTTCGGCGAACGCGTCGCCGAGGCTTGTCCCCGATCGGAGCAGGCGCAAGCGGCCGCCGTCGGCTTGCCACGGCTCGTTGAGGTACAGCAGCACGGTGACGAGCTTCGACTTGCTGTCGAGGTGGATCTGGCCGTCCTTCAGGCGGCAACGACCGCGAACGGTCAACGTTGTGGGACGTTCGACGAGGTCGATCCCCAGCTTCTCTGCGATCGCCGCGCGGAGCGAATCCCCCCGCAGTTCGGCGCACAAGGCGTCGAACAGCGGCCCTCCGTGAACGGCGCTCTGCGGGAAGCTGCCGCCGCGCGCGATGGGTGGGTAGTCCGCCACCACGGCCTCCATGGCCGACGGATCGACGAACCCCTCAACGACCGAGTGCTTGAACGGCGTCTCGGTGAGCGGCGCGGAGCGCAACGCTTCAAGGTTTAGTAGGGACATCGCGTGCGTCCTTTCAGGGGGTGGGCGCCGAGCGGGTTACGACGCCATCAGGCGCGGTTGAGCGGGGAAGCGGCTCGCCGTGCGGCAGAGGACCGTCTCGCAGGCCTGCCAGGCGTCGTCGGTCGAAATCTGCAACATGGCCCGATTATTGGCGTTGCGCCGTTCGCGTCGGCCCCCTTCGTGGCGGAGCTTGATCACCGCCGCGTGCGGTTCGCCGTAGGGCCCGCAGTCTTCGGGGTTCGTCGCGCCGTAGAGGCCGACCGTCGGCGCGCCGACGGCGACGGCGAGGTGCAAGGGCCCCGTGTCAGCGCTCAGCATCAGCCGCGCCTGGCGAAGTAGTGCGGCCAGCTCGGACAACGAGGTCGGCTCGGCGACGGTCGCCCAGCCGCCGCTCGCGGCCGCAATCCGGTCGGCCCACGCCCGCTCGCGAGCGCCCCCCCACACGACCAACGAGCGGAGGCCGCGCCGCTCCCCGAGCCGCGCGGCTACGGCGCCGAAGCGCTCCATGTCCCACAGCTTCGAGTCCCACGTCGCGCCGGGGTTCACAACGGCGTACCCGGCGCCGACCGCTCCCGAGCCGAGCCGCGACGCGACCCAAGACTCGACGCGACGCTCGGCGGCGACGTCGCGCGGCAGCCGCCAGCCAACCGCGCTCCCCTCGGCGTGAGGAATCCCCAGCGGAGCGAGCAACTCGAGCGAGCGATCGGTGAGGTGCCGCGTCCGCGGCCGGACCAGGCGGTTGTTGAGCCACGGGCTCAGTTCTGCGCCGTACTTCCCCTTGCACCCGACGCGCAGCGGGGCCCCCGACGCGTAGCAGGCGAGCGCGGTCTTGGTGATGCTCTGACAGTCGATGGCGGCGTCGAACGTCATCCCCCGCAGCCGCTTCGAGAGCGCCAGCACCTTCGGGGGCGAGACGAACCAGCCGCGTGGCAGCACGACGACCTCGTCGATCGCCGGGTGCCCCTTCACGAACTGGGCCGACTTCTCCTCGACGGCCCAGGCGATGAAGGCCTTCGGGAAGCGCTCTCGGAGGCGGCACGCAACCGGGGTCGTGAGGATCGTGTCGCCGATCGCGCTCATTCGCGCGATCAACACGCGTGGGCGAGCGGGATCAACGGGTTGGAACGTTCGCGCCATCCTTGGCCCGTTCTCTAAGGGTGTTCGTCACCGCAACCGTCGGCGGTGCGCGGGACTATAGCCGCTTCCCGCGACCTCAGGCAACCACGGTTTGCCGGCGATGCTGGCGCCGGGGCTACGCCCCGATCCGCATCCGGTAGAACGACCGCCAGACGAACACCAGCGCCACCGCAAACAAGACCGTGCCGACCAGCACCCGCTGCTGCGTCGGCATCTCGATCGCCATCTCGACCGCCAGCAGGCCGAACAGCGTGGTGAACTTGATCACCGGGTTGAGGGCCACCGACGAGGTGTCCTTGAACGGGTCGCCGACCGTGTCGCCGACAACGGTGGCGGCGTGCAGCGGGGTCCCCTTCTCGCGGAGCTCGACCTCGACGATCTTCTTGGCGTTGTCCCAGGCGCCGCCGGCGTTCGCCATGAAGATCGCCTGGTACAGGCCGAAGATCGCAATCGAGATCAGGTAGCCGATGAAGAAGTACGGGTCGAGGCAGGCGAACGCCAGCGTCAGCAGGAACATCGCCAGGAAGATGTTGAACATGCCACGCTGGGCGTACTGCGTGCAGATCTCGACGACCTTCTTCGAGTCCTCGATCGAGGCTTTGGTGGCCTTGCTGTCGAGCTTGATGTTGGCCTTGATGAACTCGACCGCGCGGTAGGCGCCGGCCGTGACGGCCTGGATCGACGCGCCGGTGAACCAGTAGATCACGGCGCCGCCGGAGATCAGCCCGAGCAAGAACGGCGGGTGCAGGATCGACAGCAGCTCCTGCCCGTGCTTCAGGCCGTCGGTCAGCACGAAGATGATCGAGAAGATCAGCGTCGTGGCGCCGACCACCGCGGTGCCGATCAGCACCGGCTTGGCGGTCGCCTTGAACGTGTTCCCCGCGCCGTCGTTTTCTTCGAGGTAGTGCTTGGCTCGTTCGAAGTCGGGGCGGAAGCCGAAGTCGCGCTCGATCTCGTCCTCGATCCCGGGGAGCTTCTCGATGGTCGAGAGCTCGTACACGCTCTGGGCGTTGTCGGCCACCGGGCCGTACGAATCGACCGCGATCGTCACCGGACCCATCCCCAAGAACCCGAACGCCACCAGGCCGAACGCGAACACCTCGGGCGCCGTCATCAAGGCCCCCAGGCCGAGCGTACTGACGCCGTAGGCGATCCCCATCAGGCCGACGATCACTAGGCCCATCCAGAAGGCGCTGAAGTTCCCGGCCGTGAGCCCCGACAGGATGTTGAGAGACGCCCCACCCTCGCGCGAGCAAGCGACCACCTCGCGGACGTGCTTCGAGCTGGTCGAGGTGAAGATTTTCACGAGCTCGGGGATAATCGCCCCGGCCAGCGTTCCGCAGGTGATGATCGACGAGAGCTTCCACCACAGCGTCCCGTCGCCGAGGTCCTTCACCAGCAGGTAGGACATCGCGTAGGTGACCGCGACAGACAGCAGCGAGGTGATCCAGACGAGCATCGTCAGCGGGGCCTCGAAGTCCATCTTGGTCGCCTCGGCGTACTTGGCGCGGGCCATCGCCTGGTTCACCAGGTACGCGATGATGCTGGTGACGACCATCATCACCCGCATCATGAACAGCCAGACCAGCAGTTGGACTTGGTTCGCCGCGTCGGGGACCGCCAGCAGTATGAACGTGATCAGCGCGACGCCCGTGACGCCGTAGGTCTCGAAGCCGTCGGCCGTCGGCCCGACCGAGTCCCCCGCGTTATCCCCCGTGCAGTCGGCGATGACCCCCGGGTTGCGGGCGTCGTCCTCGTCGATGTTGAAGACGATCTTCATCAGGTCGGCGCCGATGTCGGCGATCTTCGTGAAGATCCCGCCGGCGATCCGCAGGGCCGACGCCCCCAGTGACTCGCCGATCGCGAACCCGATGAAGCACGCCCCCGCGAAGTCACGCGGCACGAACAGCAAGATCGCGAGCATGATCGCCAGCTCGATGCTGATCAGCAGCGTGCCGATGCTGATCCCCGCTTGCAGCGGGATTGCGTAGGCGGGCCACGGCTTGCCGGCGAGCACTCCGAACGCCGAGCGGCTGTTGGCGAACGTGTTCACGCGGATGCCGAACCACGCTACCAGCGTGCTGCCGGCGATCCCAACCAAGCTGAAGAACAAGATCATGCCGACCTTGTCCCACGAGTAGTCGCGCAGGAAGCGGAAGTACCACACCATCACCACGCCAATGAACACCTGCAGCAGCAGGATGAACTTGATCTGCGTGTAGAGGTACGTTTTGCACGTCGCATAGATCAGCTCCGAGATGTCCCGCATCGAGCGGTGGACCGGCATCGCGCGGAGCTGCTGGAAGATCACGAGCCCGAACACGATGCCCACGAAGCAGACCACCATCCCCCCCAGCAGCCACTGCCGCCCATCGATCCCCAGGAAACTCTGCGAGGCGAGGTCGGGGAGCACCAGGTCGGCCTCGCCGGCTAGCGCCGTGGTCGCGGACAACGTCGCCGCGAAGAACGCCGCGGCCGCCGCGGCCGTGGTGCGATCCAGCCGGAGCAGACGCAAGAGCTGTCGTAGAGAAGGCATCGGCGGGTGGTCCAGCAATGGGTTGTTGAGGAGGGGGCCGACCGTCGCGGGGCTCGCTTCGAGCCGCGGCAATCGGCGCCGGGGGCGGCCCGAGCGAACGCCCATGGGCGGAGTCTGGCACGGCTTCTCACAAGGGTCAACTCGGGCTTCGACGGTTTGTGCCCCGAGAGTCGCCGCTCGCCAACTGGGCCGACGGCGAGCCGCCCCCCTCGCACTACGCCTTGCAGCGGCTTCGGACCGGGTCGATCGCCGCGCAGGGTCCGGCTGTGGCGGGCTTGGCGCGGCGCGCGCAGCGACGATTCGCCGCGGTGGCGCGGCGGTGGTTCACGCCTCGTCGATGCGCCCGTCTTCCATCGTGACGACCCGGTCGGCGATGTCGAGCACACGCGTGTCGTGCGTGACCATCAGGATCGCGCAGTCGTTCTCGCGGGCGAGTTTCTGCAGGAGGTTCACAACCTCCCGGCCCGAGTGGCTGTCGAGCGCCGCGGTCGGTTCGTCGGCCAGGATCAGTCGCGGCCTGAGCGCGAGGGCCCGCGCCACCGCGACACGCTGCTTTTGGCCCCCAGAAATCCGGCCCGGGAGGTAGTCGAGCCGCTCGCCGAGGCCGACCGCGGTGAGCAACTCGGCGGCCCGGCGTCGCGCTTCGACCGACGCGATCGACGGTCGTAGCGAGAACATCAGCTCGACGTTCTGCCTCGCCGTGAGGAACGGCAGCAAGTTGTGCTGCTGGAAGATGAAGCCGATGTCGCGCCGCGTCGCGAGCGTGTCGGCGGTGCGGGCCTTGTGCAGCGCGCGGCCGAGCACCCAGAGCTCCCCCTCCTGCACGCGTCGCAACGCCCCCAGCAGCGTGAGCAGCGTGGTCTTGCCGCTGCCGCTGGGGCCCTGGAGCAAAACGATCTCGCCCGCGGCCACTCGCAGGGAGACGTCGAACAGGATCTGCTTCCGGAGGTCCCCCGCGCCGAACCAGAATCCGAGTCGGCGGGCGTCGATCACCGGCGCGCGCGCCGCATCGGTTGCGGCCTCGGGATTTGGGGTCTCGGGTCGGCCGGTCGCCGCGGTTGGATGTGGGGGGTCGTGGTCCATCAGAACACGTCCGCCGGGTCGGCCGTGCGGGCCTTTCGCAGGGCGATGGCGCCCGACAGGCCGCACATCAGCAGGGTCAGCGCGAAGACCCCGACGGCGCGCTGCCACGTCATCGAGAACTGCATCTGGATCGCCACCGTCGCAACCCGGTAGACCCCCAGCGCGAGCAGGAACCCGGGGACGTAGCCGAGCACCGACAACACAGCGGCCTGGCTGAGCACGAGCTTGAAGAGGTACGAATCGGCGAATCCCACGGCCTTGAGCGTCGCGTAGTGCGGGAGGTGGTTGACCACTTCCGTGTAGAGGATCTGGTACACCACGACGAAGCCGATGAAGAACCCAATCGCTGCGCCCAACCCGAAAATAAAGTCGAGCGGCGCCGTCTCGCGCATGTAACGCACCTCGGACGCGATGAGCTCGTCACGGGTGTGGATGGTCGCCTCGTGCCCGAGCAACGGCGCGATCCGTTTGCGGACGACGTCCGCGTCGCGGCCCGCTTTAAGCCGCACGAGCCCCAGGTCGATCGCGCCCGGGTTGCGTTCCGGGAGCAGTCGCAAGAAGTTGGCCTGCGACATGTAGAGATTCCCGTCGGTGTTGAACGAGACTCCGACCTCGATCATCCCCACAACATCGACCCGGCGGTAGTTCACTTCGGTCACGACCGAGCCGACTTCGTGCAGGTGAGCGACCACCGGCCCGTACGTCTGTCGGCTCAGGCCGTCGAACACGACGTGATCGGCGAGGTCGAGCGCGTCGAGGTAACGGTCGATCCCCGGGAGTTCGATCATCGGTCGGCGGGTGACGAGGCCGTAGACGGTGATCGGGAACTCGACGTGGTCCCAGGGGTTCCGGAATCGCGCCTGCGCGATGTAGGTCTCTACCACGTCGGCGACGTCGGGGTCGGCGGTCATGCGGCGCAGCAGCCGCCGCGGAAACGGCGACGGCTGGAAGATTGTCTTCGTCCGCGGGCTGGCGACAACCAGGTCCGCCGTGATCCGCCGCGTCAGCGCGACGCTGCTGTCGAGCGCTCCCTGGCGGATGCCTAGTTGCACGAGCATCAGCATCACGGCGACCACGACGCCGGCGCACGCGACCGCGAGCTTCACGCGGTTGTGGCTGAGTTGCCGCCAGGCGACGCCAAAGCTATTGAGCATCCGAAACCCGCGTGGCCGGTGGTGGCTCAGCGCGCCCCCGGGGGAGTGGCCGGAGCGCTCTCGACGTCGCCAATCAAGACTTCCACACGGGCGTTCGCGAGCCGCTCGACGCGTGCGCTGTCGGCGCGATCGAGCTTCACGCGGACCTCCACGACGCGGGCGTCGGTGTCGCTCACCGGGTCGTTGCTGAGCACCCCCTTGCGGGCGACGACGTGCCCGACCGCGACCACCACGCCGGCGAGCGCTTCACGCGTCGAGTCGAGCACGACCCGGGCGCGCTGGCCGACGCGGACACGCGGCAGGTCCCCTTCGTAGACCTCGGCAACGGCGTGCATCGCGGTGACGTCCCCGAGCTCGAGGAGCCCCTCGGCGTCGACCCGCTCGCCGGTGCGAGTGCGCAGCCGGAGCACGCGGCCATCGACGGGCGCCACCACCCGCGACGCCGCGAGGTCGGCCTCGGCGCGTCGAACCGCCGCCCCCGAGACCTCGACCGAGGCCCGCGCCACCGCAACGTCGACCGCGCGCACCTCGGCGAGTGCAGCCAGCAGGCTCTTCGCGCGGGCGTGCTCGATTTCCGCTCGGTCGAGCTCCCATTGTTTCAGCTCGAGTTCCTCGGTCGTCGCGGCGTCGCGCTCGACGAGCGATTTCACGCGTTCGCGTTCGAGCGCGGCGTGACGGATGTCGCGGGCGAGCAGCGCAACCTGCGCCCGTTGCGCCGCCAACTCGTCGGGCTTGGCCCCCGCCTCGACGCGCGCCAGCTCGGCCTCGGCCGATGCGACTTGCGCCGCCGCTTCGGCCAGCGCCGCCTGGCGGCGGGCGTAGGTGTCGAAGCGGGCCAGCACCTGGCCGCGCCGCACGTCTTCCCCTTCGACCACTTCGAGCGACTCGACGACGCTCGACTCGCTCCCGGAGGGGGCGGCGATTGTCAGAACGGTCCCGGCGGGCTCGAGCCTGCCGAGCGCCCCGACACGCCGCTCGGCCGCGGCCGGATCGCGGCTCGGTGGGTCCTCGGCGCGTGTGCAGCGTACGCAGGCTATCGCAAGCACCGCCACCACCAGCGCCAGCGCGTTCATCAGCCGTCGGCTCATGGCGTGACGCCCTTCTTCGTCGCGCGGCGTACCGGCGTCGCCGACTCCTCGGCCTGCGCGGGCATCTCGTTCACGCGGCGGCGGAGCGCCTCGCCGATCTGCGTGTAGAGCGGGTCGCTACGCTCGACCAGGCCGAGCATCTCCCACATCAGCACACCATCCACGGCGAGCCACACGAGGAGCTGGTCGAGCCCGTCGCCGTCGGCCAGTAGCCGCGTTTGGAGCCGCTGACCGAGCTCGCGCAGCGGCTCGGCGGCGCTCGCGCCGTTGGCGACCGCGGCGAGGTTGGCGTTCATGAACCCCTCGATCACCTCGACGGGGAACGGCTCCCACCCCGCGGAAGGGTCCGCCTTGTCGGGGAACACGCAATCGACG
Source organism: Lacipirellulaceae bacterium (assembly GCA_051648405.1). Taxonomy (GTDB): domain Bacteria; phylum Planctomycetota; class Planctomycetia; order Pirellulales; family Lacipirellulaceae; genus JBOFFC01. Next base: position 17,649 of record JBOFFC010000044.1, on the reverse strand, counting down.
AACGCCCGCGCCCAGCGGCGCCGCGGGCGGGGGTCGTCGGCCACGCGCTGCGTGAGCATCCGCTCGGCCTTTTCGCCGAAGTAGCGGGTGGCGCCGACCAGTAGCTCGTCCTTCGTGGGGAAGTGGTGCAGGACCCCCCCCTTCGACAGGCCCGCCTCGCGGGCGACGCCGTCGATCGTCACGGCGGCAAACCCCGCACGGGCGACGATCCGGACCGTGGCCTCGCAGATTTGGTCGCGTTTATCCGTCACGGAGAGGAGTGGGCAATGGGCGGAGGGGATACGGCCGAAAACCGACCGTCTGGACGGTCGGCTCCATCGTACCGCAAGACCGGCCAGTCTCAAACGCACTCGGGGAAACGCGGCACCTGAGCCGGGGGTGCAAGCCCCCGGAGCAAACCCGCTTGCGACGCCGGCCCGCGCGGCGCTCCGGGGGCTTGCGCCCCCGGCTCAGGGGTTGGGTCGAGCGCCGCGCTCTCGCCGAGCTATGCCAGCAGCGCCCCAATCACCTTCGCCGGAAGGACGCCGGTTAGCTTCTGGTCGAGCCCCTGGTGCTTGTACACGAAGCGTTCGTGGTCGAAGCCCAGCAGGTGCAGCACGGTGGCGTGGAAGTCGCGAATGTGGACCGGGTCCTTGACGATGTTGTAGCTGAAGTCGTCGGTCTCGCCGTACACGACCCCCGGCTTCATGCCGCCGCCGGCCATCCACATCGTGAAGCAGCGCGGGTGGTGGTCGCGGCCGTAGTTGTCGATCGTCAGGCCCCCCTGCGAATAGATGGTGCGGCCGAACTCCCCCCCCCAGACGACGAGCGTCTCGTCGAGCATGCCGCGGGCCTTGAGGTCCTGGATCAGCCCGTAGCACGCCTGATCGACGTCCTTGGCCTGGTCGGGGAGGCGGCCCGAGACGTTCCCGTGGGTGTCCCAGTTGTTGTGGTAGACCTGCACGAAGCGGACGCCGCGCTCGACCATCCGCCGCGCCATCAGCGCCGTGTTGGCGAAGGTCCCCGACTGGCGGGCCGCTTCGCCGTAGAGCTGGAACGTGGACTCGGACTCGGTCGCCAGGTTCGTCAGGTCGGGGACGCTCGCCTGCATCCGGTAGGCGAGCTCGTACTGCTGGATGCGTGTCGCCGTGTTGGGGTCGCCAATCGCCTGGTGCGTCTGCTCGTTCAGTGCGCGGACCGTGTCGAGCATCTGGCGGCGGACGTCGCGCGAGACGCCGGGGGGGTCGTTGAGGAACAGGATCGGGTCGCCGGCCGAGCGGAAGCTCACCCCGGCGTGCTTGCCGGGGAGGAACCCGCTGGTCCACAACTTGCCCGAGATCGCCTGGACTTGCTCGGTGTTGCTCGGCCGCGCGACGAGGACGACGAACGTCGGCAGGTCGTCGTTCAGCGAGCCCAGGCCGTACGAGGCCCACGACCCCAGGCAGGGGCGCCCCGCCACCTGGTTGCCGGTCTGCATCAGGGTGATCGCCGGCTCGTGGTTGATCGCCTCGGTGTGCATGCTGCGGACGATCGTCAGGTCATCAACGCACTTGCGCGTCCAGGGGAGCAGGTCGCTGACCATCAGCCCGGAACCGCCGCACGGCTCGAACTTGTACTTGCTGGGGGCGATCGGGAAGCGGTCCTGGCCGCTGGTCATCGTCGTCAGGCGCTGGCCTTGGCGGACGCTCTCGGGGAGGTCCTTGTCGTACCACTCCTTCATGCCCGGCTTGTGGTCCCACAGGTCGACCTGCGAGGGGCCGCCGACCATGTGCAGGTAGATGACGTTCTTGGCCTTCGGCGTGTGGTGCGTGAGGCTCAGCCCCGAGGGGGCGCTCGACGCCATCGCGCTGCGGCCGAGCGACCCCAGGGCGGCCGCTCCCAGCAGGTGCCCGCCGGTCGCCAGGAAGTGCCGCCGGCTCACCGCGTCGCGGAGCCGCTGGTCGGGGTTAGCGTCGCCGAACATGGCGGGGATCGCCTCACGAAGGGAAGCTGAGGGGGGTTACTTGTTGAGCGCTTCGTCGAGGTTCATCACGGTGCTCGCGGCGAGGGTCCAGGCGGCGACGTCGCCGGCGGGCGCCCCGGCGGCACGCGGGGCCTCGCCGACCGCGGCGAGCTTCTCGGCGTCGTCGGGGTGCTCGCTATAGTGCTTCGTGAGCCGCGTGACCATCGCCAGGACCGGCGCCGACTCGTCCGCCAGCAGCGGGCGGGCGAGCACGCGCCGCGAGATCCACTCCAGCCGCTCGCCCGGGTCGGGGCCCGCCCCCTCGATCGCCTTCTCGGCGAGCACCCGCGCCGCCTCGACGAACTGTGGGTCGTTGAGCGTCACCAGGGCCTGCATCGGCGTGTTCGTGCGCTCGCGCTGGACGACGCACGACTCGCGGCTGGGGGCGTTGAACGTCTCGAGCATCGCCGGGGGCGCCGAGCGCTTCCAGAAGGTGTACATGCTGCGCCGGTAGAGCGCTTCGCCGCGGTCGCGCTCGTACTTGTACGTGTCGCTGCCGGGCATCGTCACCGCCTCCCAGATGCCCTCGGGCTGGTACGGCTTGACGCTCGGGCCGCCGAGCTTCTCGACCAGCAGGCCGCTCGAGGCGAGCGCCTGGTCGCGGACCATCTCGGCGTCGAGCCGCCGACGCGGGCCCCGCGACAGCAGGCGGTTCTCCGGGTCGCGTCCGACCTTCTCAGCGGTCGCCGCGGCGCTCTGCCGGTACGTTTCGCTGGTGACGACGAGGCGGAAGAACCGCTTGACGTCCCAGCCCGACTCGCGGAACTCGACCGCCAGCCAGTCGAGGAGCTCGGGGTGCGAGGGGAGGTCCCCCGTCACGCCGAAGTCCCCCGTCGTGGCGACGAGCCCGACGCCGAACAGTTCTTGCCAGTAGCGATTCACGGTTACCCGCGCGGTGAGCGGGTGCTCGGGGCGCACCAGCCACTCGGCGAGGCCCAGGCGGTTGCGCGGGGCGTCGCCGGCCATCGGCGGCAGCATCGCCGGCGTGGCGGCCGTCACCTCTTCGAGCGGTTGGTCGTACTCGCCGCGGTTGAGGACGGCGGCCTTCGCCGGGCCCTCGCGCTCGTGCATGACGTGCGTCACCGCGCTGCGAAGCCGGATCGCCTCTTGCTCGGCGCGCTGCGCGACGAGCCGCTCGGCACGCTTGGCGTAGGCCGGGTCCTTCAACGCCAGCCACCAGTCGATGATCGCGTCGTTCTCTTGTGCCGTACGCTTATCGACCGTCAGGGCGAGCGCGGTCGTCAGCACCGCGCGCCGCGCCGCGGAGACTTCGGCCGGCGACAGCGCTCGGTCGTAAAGCCGCAGGTCGGCGAGCTGCAGTCCCTTTACGGCCGACGCCCCCTTTCGCGAGCCGACCATCAGCGGGGCGTCGGACTTCGCCGACTCCGTCAGCGTGTCGGCCTCGACGATGACCTCGAGCGGCGTCCCATTGAAGTAAAGCTTGAGGCCGGCCGCCTTGCGGCTGCCGTCGTAGGTGACGACGACGTGGGCCCACTTGTCGCGCGGCATGCGGTTTGTGGAGATGACCTTCAGCGCGTTCGACGGCCATTTGTTGATGAGGTGGGCGGCCAATCGCCCTTGGTCCCACCACAAGTCCCAGCCCGTGTCCCCCATCCGGGCGACGGCCGCTCCCCCTTCGGCGTAGGGGGGCGCCTTGAGCCAGATCGAGACGCTGAACGGGGTCTCGCCGTCGAAGTCCCCCGCGTCGGCCACTTCGATCGCTGCCCCACCATCGACGCTCACCGCGCGGCGTCCGAACGGTCCGTCGGTCCACCCCGCTTTGCCGAGCTTCGTGGTCCGCGCTTCGCCCCGGACGGTCACGCGGACGTCGGCGACCCCCTCGTCGAGCGGCGCCACGAAGACCGGCGTCGCCGGCTCGCAGGTCGCAACTTGCTCGGGGGTCGGCCCGTCGGTCCCGGCTTGGTACGGGGCACGCGTCGCCTCGCGCGTCGCCGTCTGTTGCTCTTCCGCGACACGCGTGAGCGTCTCGAGTTCGTCGGCCCGAACGTCGTCGGCGGGGGAGTGGACTACCAAGACCGGCGGCGTGTCCTTGACGTTGCCGTCCATCGCCGCCTGCGTCGTGTTGTTGAAGAACGCCGACAGCTCGTAGAACTCCTTTTGGCTGAGCGGGTCGAACTTGTGGTCGTGGCAGACCGCGCAACCCGCCGTAAGCCCCATCCAAGCGACGGAGGTCGTCTCGGTCCGGTCGCGGGCGTACAGCACGATGTACTCGGCGTCGATCGCCCCCCCTTCGCTGGTCGTGATGTTACAGCGGTTGAAGCCCGAGCCGATCTTGTCGTCGAGCGTCGCCCCGGGGAGCAGGTCCCCCGCCAGGTTCTTCCGCGTGAACTCGTCGAACGGCATGTTCTTGTTGAACGCCGCGATGACCCAGTCGCGGTACGGCCAGATCTCGCGGTAGTTGTCGATGTGGATGCCGTGCGTGTCGCCGTAGCGCGCCACGTCGAGCCAGTACCGGCCGCGGTGCTCCCCCCAGCGCGGCGACGCCAGCAGCCGATCAACCAGCCGCTCGTAGGCGTCGGGGCGCGTGTCGCCGAGGAACGCATCGACCTCGTCGGGGGTCGGCGGCAGGCCGGTCAGGTCGAGCGTCACGCGGCGGACGAGCGTCGTGCGGTCGGCCTCGGTCGCCGGGGCGAGCCCCTCCGCCTCGAGCCGCGCGGCGACGAACGCGTCGATCGCGTTCTTGCCCCACCACTCGTTGGAAGGGGTCGGCGGGGTGGGCCGCGTCGGCGGGATGAACGACCAGTGGGGCTGGTACTCGGCGCCCTGGGCGACCCACTTCTCGAGGGTCGCGATCTGCTCGGGAGTCAGCTTCTTCTTGGTCTCGGGGGGAGGCATCACCTCCGACTCGTCGGTCGAGAGGACCCGCCGGATCATCTCGCTCGCCGACGGGTCGCCGGGGGTGATCGCCCCGCGCTCGACTGCCCCCTCACGCTGGTCGAGCCGCAGGTCGGCCTGGCGGGAAGCGCTGTCCGGCCCGTGGCAACTGATGCAGGCGTCCATCAGGATCGGCCGCACGTCGCGGTTGTAGGCGACGCCCGGCTCGGACTGCGCCTCGCTCGCAACCGACGGGCCGCCGAAGCCCCACGCGGCCAAGACCGCGACGGTGGCGACCCAAAGTCGCCCCCGCCGCCCCGACTCGTTCGGATCGACGTTCGCCATCACGGTTACCGTGCCCTGGGAATCGTGAGTTTCCGCAGAAAAGCAGAAAAGAGAGGCCCGCCAGCGCCGCCGCCCCGACGCTCCAGTCTAGCCGTAACGGGGGCGGTTTGCCACTACGGGGAAGTACTGGAAGCGCAACGCGCGGGTAGCGATGGGACACGGAGCGCGTTGACTTGCTACGCCGCGCTCTCGACCGCTGCGCCGCAAGCGTCCCTACTACCGTCCCCCCGCGCTCATCCCATCCCGCCCCCGCAGCCGATGCTCCCGGCTGTTCCGGCCGCCGGGGGTAGATCGGCGCGTGCTCACGCCGTCCGGGGGGCAACCTATGGTCCACGTTACGCGCGGCGAGTGGCCTGCGTCTGGCGGCGGCGGTCGCCGCGACGCAATCGCTTTTCGTTGACCTCCGGCGCGGCCGCCGTTAGGGTCGAGGGGAACGTCCCCGCCGCCGGGCGACGCCCCCGCGACGCCCCGCCCACCAGCCCCCGCACTCCGCCTCGCCCACCATGCCATTCCGCACTCGCTTGATTCTCTCCGCGACGCTCGTCGTCGCGGCCCTCGCCGGCCCCAGCCACGCCGACCCGATCACGGGGGTGGTCGTCGCCGACACCGACGGCCGGCCCCGGCTCGAGCTCGCCATGGCGGTCGATGCGACGACGACGCGGCTCGTGCTCACCGGCCCGTCGTACAGCTGGTTCTCGTGGGGCTTCGGCGCGACGACGATGGCCGGCTACTCGGTGGTCGTCGAGGGGACGGGCGCGAGCCGCACGGTCGTCGAGCAGAACCTGCTGGGGATCGGCAACGAGGGGAGCCCCCAAGCGACACAAAACCTGTCGTTCGTGTCGATCATCGCGGACGACTTCCAACAGCTGACGACGATCACGCTCGAGCGCGCCAGCAACACGGGGGACCCCAGCGACCCCGTCTTCGACACGTCGCTCACCAGCATCCCGATGATCTGGGCGTACGCGCAGTTCTCGTCGGTCGACAACCCGGCGCCGACGCTCGGCTTCCACGGCGTCGGCGGCCGCGGCTTCGCGACGTTGTCGTTCATGGTCGTCCCCGAGCCGAGCGCGGCGCTGCTGTGCGCGATGGCGCTAGGCGTGCGGCGGCGCGGCCGAAGGGATTGACGGAAGCGGGATCACTCGGCCGGCTTGCCGACGAGCGCGCGTGACTATCGGCGGATCGGTCGGCCCGGGGCCCTTGTGTGAATAGCGTGCGAAGAAGCTTGCAACTTGGCTACGGCCAGGCGTAGCATCGGGCACTCGTGCTTTGCCACTTGGTCCGTGGAGGGAACCATGCTCGTTCGCTCGCTCACGTTAACGTTGGCACTCTCGTCGTCCTCGGCGTACGCGATCCCCTACCTCACGATTGTGGGCGCCGGGCCTGCTTCCAGCGACGTCGAGAGCATGGCCGATCGGCTGCTCGACTCTCAGAGCAGCATATTGTTTCTCCCCGGTTCGGCTTCGACGGCGATCAACTCAACGGGCGCGCCGACGAGTAACTACCGCCAGTTCCGCCTGTTTGACCACGGCAGAGTGCCTGTCGGGACCTCCCTCCCGACAAACCAAAACCCTGCGACGCCCTCGCAGCCAGCCGAGTATGCGGGCGGAATCGGCATCCAGCACGGCGTAGTCCTCACGACAGGTTTCGCGACCGACATCGAAGCGGGCGTGGTCACTCCGTCGGCTGTCGGCCACGGGTGCGAAGGTCCGAACAATGGCTACAACTCGGGGACCTTCGACCACTTCGGCGAGGTGTCTCGGCTATTGCAGGCGTCCGATCGCGTCCTCGACGCCGACTTCAAGCAAGCCGTGTTTCCGAACGAGCCCTCTTCGAGCCGCGTGTTCGACAGTAGCGATCCGGGCGTTCTCAGCTTTCGCGTCACGCTGGTGAAGCCAGGGTTCCTGCGACTTCGTTATGTTTTCGCGTCGGACGAGTTCCCCGCATTCATCCGTCAGGTTTTCAACGACTCATTTTGCGTGCTTGTACGCCAGGAAGCTCGGGCGGTGCGTGGTTACGAGAATCTCGCGGTCTTCCGCGATCCAACGACGCTCGTCCCGCCGGCAACCGTACCGGCCCCGATGCCGTTCCGGCTCAAAGACTTGGTCAACTGCGGGTCTAAACTTGTACGATTCAATCAGGTTGCCCCGTCATTCGGCACCTCTAGCCAACACTACATCACCCGCACTATCGAGGACAGCTTCAACGGTGTGAGGTCCAAGTACTACGATATCGAGTACGGCGCTTTCTCTGCGGTGCTCACGTGCGAGTCTTCTCAGACGCTCGCGCCGGGCGAGTACACGATTAAGCTGGTGGTCCACGACGTCGCGGACAGGAAGATCGACGCGGCGCTTTTCGTCGAAGGGGGGAGCCTGAAGTTGTTCGCGCTCCAGGCGGCGGACTTCAATGCCGACGGAATCGTGAGCCTCGCAGACTACAACATCATCGTGGTCAATTACGGAAGACCCGGAGCTAGCTTTGCTCAGGGCGACGCCAACGGCGACGGGACCGTCGGATTGGCGGACTACACCGCGCTTGTAAACAGTTTCGGCTTGCCAGGCGATCGCGACTACAGGGCGGACTTCAACCGCGACGGCGTAGTGAACGGACATGACCGGGCCGTCTGGAGCGCCAGCTACTTCGGCGAGTACACGGGGATCGCAAAGTGCGCAAACCGCTTCCAGGGGGACGCCGACAACGACGGCGACGTCGATCTTGCCGACTACAACATCTGGTTGGCGGAATACAGTCAGGGAGGCCCAGGCGGCGGTGGGGGGGGCTCGTCGGCAACCATGGCGGCCGGAACGCCAGGGAGCGCAGCGCCGAGTGGGCAAACGAGCGCAGAGACGCAGGTGTTGGACGTTCCGGGCCCCGAGCTCTCGGCCGCCGAGTGGGCGACAGGGCTGGGCGACAACTCGACGAGTGCGCTACGGCTCATGGAGTCGGCCGCCTTGCAGTTGGCGGCTGGCCGACTCCCCCCGACCCCCGACGCCAACGACGACGGCCATGTCAACGCAGCGGACGTCGCGGCGTTCGAGGCGATGCTCGCCGAGCCGGCTGGCGCCGGGGCAGTCGCCCGCGCTGCCGATTGAAGCCGGTTTAAGTCCAACGCTCACGCCCACTCACTCAAACACCTGCCTGGGGCTTCAATGGTCAAGCTTCCTCAAATCCTGGGTGCAATCGCGATCTCCGCGTTGTGCGCCGGCCGTACGCCCGTTCGTGCTGCGATCATCATCGACGACTTCACGACCCCGCAGTCGATCGAGTTGCCGCGTGACGAAGGAGAGTTCAACACGGTAGCGCTCAACGGTGGGATGAGCGGCCGGTCGGTGTTTCCGGTGGTCGGCGTGTACAACACGCACTTGGTCGCCGGATCGCTGCGAACAAACCTCGATGGCCGTGGGTTGATGGCGGGTCGGATCGATCGCTACCCCGTTTTGCCTCGTAACCCCGGCGACCTACTTGGAGGGCTTCTCAACTTCAACGTCGATTACGGCTTCGTTGATCCGGCGACAGACACACCGCGGACCGTGGACCTATCACAGGAAGGCGTGAACGACACGGTGTACATCGATTTCCGGGTCCTGCGCGCGAGGCAAGAGTTGAGCGCTGTGGGGATCGAGCTCAGCGACGGCGAGGACACGTACCGCAGCGATATCTTCGCGCCACTTCGTTCGGAGACGCCGTTCACGCTGTCGTTCCCGGTCGCGTCGCTCGCCCCGTGGCGTGGGGGTGTCGCGAACGGGGCGACTCTCCAAAGCGTTAGGTACATCGGCTTCGACGTCGATGTCGCCGGCCTCTTCGGCCCGGTGGTCGAGGACCTCGGCCTGTACTTCGAGATCGACCGCTTCTGGGTCGGGAGCGCGATCCCCGAGCCGGCGTCGGGCGTGCTCGCGCTGGTCGGCGGCGTGTGCCTAGCGTCGCGCCGGCGTGGGCGCGCCCACGCTGCGGCGAGCCGGCGGCGCTAGTCGTCGGAGTGATCGCGCCACGAGCGCTCGCGGCCCAGCTACTCCGCCCGCTCGACCTCCGCCGCGATCTGGGTCACCAGCGACTTGTAGTGCTGGTCCCCGGGGCGCATGCGCAGGCAGACGCGCGCCTCGCGCAGCGCGTCGTCGAGCTTATCCGACTTGCGCAGTGCCTCGACGAGGCTCGTCCTCCAGCCCACCTGGCCGTAGCTGCTCGCCAGCGCGCGGCGGTAGAGCCCCGCCGCGGCGTCGAACTCCTCGGCCCGCATCGCCGTGTCGGCCGCTTCAGCCAGCTCGCCGGGGGTCGCGTCGTCGCTCGCGGCGCGCTGGCGAAGCAGCTTGTCGGCCGTTTCGCGCAGCGCCGACGCTTCGGCCGCTCGGTTCGGGACGGCGTCGCAGACCCGTGCGAGCGTGAGGACGCGAACGCGGTCGGCGCCGGCCAGCTCGCGGGCCGCGTCGAAGCGTTCGAGGGCGCCGACGAGGGTCGCGGCCGCGGGCTCGAACTGGGCGCCGCTGAGCCGCACGGCGCGGGTGAGCCAAAGGACCGCCGTCTCGGCGTCTCCCCGCGCGGCGGCGAGCTGCCCGCGGACAAGGGCCGCTTCGGCGTCGTGGGGCGCGAGCTCGGCGGCGAGCTGCGCAAGTCGCTCGGCGGCTTCCGCTTGTCTCAGCGTGCTGCGGATCGACCCCTCGAGCGCGTAGGGGGGGCCGTAAGTGGGGCACAGGGGGCGCGTCTGGGCCGTCTCGTCGGCGATCCGCGCGACGATCGGCAGCAGCTCGGCGGGGAGCTCGACCAGCCCGCGGGCGCCGCGGACGATCGACTGCCAGCGGTAGGCGTTCAGCCAGTAGCCGCGCTCGGCGTCGCGGGGGCTCTCGGCGGCGGCCTGCTCGGCGTAGGCGACGAGCTTGTCGTAGTCGTCGTCGGGGGCCTGCCAGTCGCGCTGGCGGATCGACTCGGCCTGGAAGTAGGCGAGGTTGGCCCAGCGCTCGGTGCGCGTCGCCTGCCCCGCCTGCCGCAGCACCACGACGGCGATCGGCGCGACGAGCGCCAGGGCGATCGCCGCCGGCGCGCAATCGCGCGGTCGCCAGGGGCGACTCGGTTCGTCAGCCGCCGCACCGCGGGCTAGCTGCTTCGTCAACCCCGCGACGATTCCTAGGGAGATCGCCGTCAGGGACGCCACGGCCGGGACCCGCTGGCCGAAGTCGCTGGCGGCGTGGACCGCGATCGCCAGCAGGCCGTACGCGAGCCCGAAGGCCGCGACGTCGAGCGACGACCGCTTCGATCGCATTAGCCGCACCACGCGGACGGCGACCATCACGGCGCCGATAGCTACGAACAACGTCCCCAACAGGCCGGCCTCTTCGAGCAGTTGCACGTAGTCGTTGTCGGCGTGCTGCGCGAGCGACGAGACGCCGGTCGTGTCGTAGCGCGGGAAGGCGAGCTCGTGCGTCCCCAGGCCGATCCCGAACCACGGGTGGTCGCGCCAAGCGCGGGCGGTCGCCTTGGTGAGCTCCCAGCGATCGACGAGCGCCGCGTTGTCTCGCAGCGTGCCGAGGCGGTCGTACACGAGGTCGAAACCCCCGACGCAGAGCGCCGCGAAGACGGCGATCGGCACGGCGACGAACACCCACGCACGCCACGAGGCGGCCTCCCGGCGCCAGACGGCCGCCCCGACCACGGTCGCCGCGACCGCCATCGCGAGGACGCCGTTCCGGCTGAGCGACAGACAGACGGCCATCACCCCCAGGGCGAGCGCCAGCAGCGGGCCCCCTTGGCGCTGGACGACCTCGAACGGCCCGCCGTCGTCCCGCCGGAAGCCTGCCGCGCGGCGCCGGTCGCGCTCCATGCGGACGAGGACGAGGGCCGCGGTGGCGCCGATCGCCAGGTTCACGTACTGCGCGAAATTGCTGTGGTTGACGAGCGTCCCGTAGAGCTGTCTGTCGTCAGCCGCCCCCCAAAAGGCGTAGAGCGGCGAGGCGCCCGTGAGCGACTGGTAGACCTGCAGCAGTGACTGGGCGACCCCTACGCCAGCGACCATCAGCAGAAGCCGCTCCACCGATCGTCGATCGCTGGCCAGGCTAACCGTCGCGGCCAGGACTGCCGCGAACATCGCCAGCAGCCGAAGCGAACGCTCGGTGCTGGGGGCGTGCGCCGACAGCGTCTGCGTGGCGAGCGTCTCGCCGAGGGCCTCGGCCCGCCACCCGTGCAGCCCTGGGGCAAGCACAGCGATCGACCCCTCTGCCAGGGGCGTCGCCTGGATCACGCCCAGCGCCGCAAAGCCCGCAACCGGCGCCCAGAGCCAAGTCGTCGGCGACCCCCCCTTGGGCATAACGGCCCAACGGAGGAGGACCATTGCGACGAGCGCCGTGCAGAGGGCCAGCGAGCCCTGCTCGCTCCACGCCTCGACCGCGCCGAAAGCGAGCGGCTGAAAGACCAGCAGCGCCGCGAGCAGCAGCAACACCCCGTGCGTCGCGAACCGCGCGACGGGGTTCAGAACGGGTGACCGCGGCGCTGGAGGATCGAACCCGCTCGTCAGACGGCTGCGCGCGGAGCGTCCGCTGAAGCGGCCGTCTCCCCATCGGTCGGAACGCACGCCGCGTGTGTCACGAGGGCTCACGGGCCGCCTCGACCAGTCGGAGGCTGGTTGTCCGAGCTCGGCCTGTCCGAGCGAAGGGATTGCGAAGCGGGCGAACGCCAGGCCCCCGATCGCCCGTGCTCCGGACGACGACGGGCGTCATTCGACGTCAACGCCCGACGCGGTAACGCTCAAGGGCTCCCCTTTGCCGCGATGTCGCGGGGACTCGGGAGCGAGGTCCGGCTCTTCCGCGTGCCCGTACGCCACGTCCCCGTAGCCGCCGTAGCCGTAGGAGTCGCCGTAGCCGTACGCGCCTTGCTTACGCGCGGGGACGCCGTTAACGACGACCCCGATCCGTTGGGCGCGGACCCGCCACAGCTCGTCGCGGGCCGACACGCTAGCGCGGCGAGTCGAGACTTCGGCCCGCAGGACCAGCAGCGTGCAGTCGGCCATCGCGGCGATCGCCCGGGCGTCGGCCACCGGCATGATTGGTGGGGAGTCGATCACGATCCGGTCGTAGCGCGTCGCGAGCTCGTCGAGGAGCGACGCGAAGTAACCGTCGTTGAGGAGCTCGACGGGGTTCGTTGGTCGCTTCCCGCACGGCAGCAGGTCGAGCCGATCGACCCCCGCGGGGACGATCGCGTCGTCCGCCGGGCGTCGCGAGGCGAGCACCGACGAGAGGCCCACGTTGTTCTCGACGTCGAAGATCTCGTGCTGCGTCGGCTTGCGCATGTCGGCGTCGATCAGCAGCACACGCTGGCCAACCTGGGCCATCGAAATGGCGAGGTTGCTTGCGACAGTCGACTTGCCGTCCCCGGGCGCCGGGGAGGTCACGACAAACACCCGCGAGTCCTGCGCAGCGAGGCCCAGGTAGACCGACGTCCGCAGCGAGCGGACCGCCTCCGCCGCCGGGGATCGCGGTTGCTTGGCGACCAGCATGCCGCCGTCCTGGCGGCTGGCGACGCGTCCGTTGAAGGGGATCAGCCCCACGAGCGGGAGCTGCAACGCCGACGAGATCTCGTCGATCGACTTCAGGCGTTGGTCGAGCAAGTCGCGGAGGAACGCCAGGCCGAAGCCGAGCAAGCTCCCCAGCGCGATCCCCGCCCCCAGGAACCGCTCGCGCGACGGGTAACTGGGGCGCTTCGACTCGCCGGCTACCTCGACGACGCTCACGTTGAGCCCGCCGACTTCCTCGGTCAGCGACAGCCGCTTGATCTTGTCGTCGATGCTCTCCCGTTCTTTGAGGGCCCGTTCGACGGCGCCCTCGAGCGCTTCGAGCTCGATCACTTGGCCGCTGACCTGGGTCGCTAGGTCGAACTGCTTGTCGAACGCCCGCTGCAGCTCGTCGCGCTTACTGGTGAGGATCTCGTACTCTTGGCGCAGCGAATCGACGTACGCCTCGATGACCTGGTCCTGCTGCTCGGCGAGGTCCGCCTTCATCGAGTCGAGCGATTCCTTCAGCATCCGCACCCGGGGGTAGCCGTCCCCCCAGCTCGCCTTCTCGGCGGTGAGCTGCTGCTCGAGCTGGCGGACCTGAGACGCCAGGTCCGCCGTCCGCGACGTGCTGTGCTGCGAGGTGGCAGTCTCCATCAGGTACGGCCGCTGCTGCGGCGACTCGTACATCCGCATCGCGCGATTGTAGCGGGCCTTGGCCTGCAGCAGCTCGAGCTCGGTCGTGTTGAGCTCCTCCGAGAGGCCGGCGAAGCGCCGGTTGATGACGTTGTCGTTGTTGACCTGAACCGACAAGGCGACGTGCTTGCGGCGGAAGTCGTCGAGGGCGGCGCGACGCTCGTCGAGCTCCTGGTCGAGGCGAACCTTGGTCACCTGGAGCTTCGTCACCGTGTCGTGCGACTTGGTCTGGTGGTCCCCCTTCACGAAGGCCGTGTACTCGGAGACGACTGTGTTCACCAGCAGCGCGGCGTCTTTGCCGCGCGGGAGCTCCATCGAAACGCTGATCAGGTCGTCGTACTGGCCGACCGTGACCTTGAGCTCCTTGTGGACGAGCCCGATGGCGTTCTCGCCGGCGCCCGTGATGGTCGGCAACTCGGCGATCTCGGGGCGTCGCACGACGTTCCCGAGGATCTCGCTCGAGCGCATCAGCGACGCCTGCGTCGCGAGCCACTTGCCGGTCTGGGCCACCCCGGCGTACTCCGCCCCGAGGACCGCTTGGACCCCTTGCTCGACGAGCACCTGCGAGACGCTCGTGTAGCGGGGCGTGGTGCGTTCGAGCAGCGCCCACGCGCCGAGGCCCCCGACCAGCGCGCCGAACACGATCAACCAGCGGGCCTTCCAGGCGAGCGCTAGGACGTTGACCTGCGGCCCGGCCGACGCCCCCTCCTCAACGAACGTCCGCTCGCCCGACGGCACGAGCGACGTTCCGTGCTCGGTGAGCGCGTTGTTCATGGGGTGGGGCGCACCAGTGGGAGGGGAAAGCGGCGCACGCGGGGGAGCGGTTTGTTTTACTCGCGGGGGGGCGAAGCGACAAACGATTGGCGCCGCACGGACGCGACTCGGCCGCGGACAACCGTTGCAACCGGCACCAGCGGGCCACCGAGCCCCGTTGCAACCCCACCCGGGGGGTGGAGGAGGCCCCACGCCTCGGAGCAACGCCCTCCCTACGCCGGGGCGCGCGCCCCCCGAAGCCGTGGCGGACCGCCAGAGGGTCCCCCGACGGAGGAACTCGGCCGGCTGGCGCCGCCGGGTCGCCCTCCCTACCCAAACGCCCCAATGCGAGCCCCCCGCAACGCGACTCGCCAAGCGAGCGGGCGACGCAGTCGCACGCGTTGCCCGACGCACGGACGGGTCAGCGGTACAGGTCCGCGTCCGCTCCGGCGAAGCCGACGGGGTCTTCGCTGATCCACGAGCCGGGCGCCATGCTCACGTCGCCAGGGGCTGAGCGTGTGTCTCGCCGGTCGAGCTATTGAGCATGCTCAACGCTGTCGCGTGAGCATGGCGCCGGGCGAAAGTGGTGAGCTCGCTGGTGGCGTATCGGCCGAAAGCAGATCGCCGAATCGGAAACCCCGAGCCGGCCGACGTAAGTCGCCGGAGTTTGTGGTGCAAGCCGCGCGTCGATCTTGGCGCAGTCACGCCGACGGCTGGCGATGCGGGCTCGCCAACGCGCAGAGCGCGAGGGCGCCCATCATCCCGGCGCACGGCTCGGGTACCTCGTGCGCCAGCGCGAATGGCTGGCCGTGGGTGGCGAAGTCGAGGTTCGACCGCCGAAAGCCGATGCGGCCGATGAAGTTCGACTCGGTGAAGAACGCGCGGAACTCGTCGTCCGACAGCCCCGCCGGCAGGACGCGGCCGAGGCTGTGGACCCCCGGGTCGATCGCGTTGGCGGCGAGGAAGAGCGTGCTCGACGTGCCGGTCGTGAGGGGAACTTGCAGCGGCGGGGTCCAGTTCTCGGCGAGGAAGCGGCCGTCGGACACGAGGCGGAACATCGAGATGTGCCCCCCCTCTTCCCCCGTCGTGTCGAGCAGCAGTTCGCCGTTCCAGGCTTGGTAGACGAGCCGCGCTCGACTCGCCCAGGGGAGTGTGTCGGGGTCGATGGCGTCGAACCGGTTGTCGAACGGGCGGTCGGGCCGGCCGTAGACGAAGTCGGGCACAAGCCCGTAGCCCCCGTCCCCGATCCACTGAACTACAGAATGCCACCCGTAGGACGGGCCGAAATTGTCACTGTAGAACCGACTTAGGTCAGGATGGTCGTCAGGAAGATCATACGGCACTGAGAGGAGACTTCGCCACACGTCTTCCGAGAGCCCTGGCGGCAGGACGTCGCCGATGGTGAGCAGCCCTCGGAACGGCGTTGAGAGAGTTGCGTGGCCGACGGTGAGTGGAACGCTCGTGGTCAGGCTCCCGTGGCGGAGTCGGGCCAGGTTCTCGCTTCGAAAGCGGACGGGCGTAAGGTTCGGGTCGATGTTCAGCGTGTAGCCGTACAACTCGCCGCTTTCGGAGTTCCTGGTGTCGAACGCGACGTTGCCGGTGTCGGGGTCGTAGTAGAAGAGCAGCCGCGCGGCGGCGGGGGTCGGGGCGAGGAAGGCCGCTAGCGTCGCGAGCAGCGCAACGGCCGGCAGGGCGAGGCGGGCGAGGGGGCGTCGGAGCACGTCGGACCTCCTTGGGAACGAACCTCGGCGTGGAGGCGGGAGCTTACCGCAGACGCGGGGAACGGGGCCAGAGCAAGCGTGGGGGGCGTTGTCGGGGCGAGACTGCCAGGTACCCCGTTGGGGGCTGAGCGTGCGTCCCGCCAGCCGAGTGTGGTGAGTATGGTGCCGGGCCATGGAGCCGGGCCTGAGTCAACAATCGATTCGCTCGACTACGGTGAAGCGCTCGGCAACGCATTTCTCGACGGTTGGATCGGTAGAGTCCACGAACAAGTACGACGAATCGCTTAATCCAAAGGTTACGGAACCAAAGCGGCACCGCAGTTCATTTATTGCGCCGTCATCTACTTCAGCCACACGTAGAAGGAACTCGAATGGCAGTTGCACTTCATCCCCCATGTCAAGCATGCTCTCGTACTCCCACACGGGATCTCCTTCGCCTCCCACGCCCCCAAGACGATCGACAGAAACGACTCCGCCAACGACTTCAGGGCAGCACTGACTGATGGCATCAAGAAACTTTGCCAGCAGCAGAGAGCCGGTTGTCTGGTCGCGATCCTGTATGACAATCATGGTGCGTCAAGGTATACAAGCGGGATCCCGACGGGTCGATGAAATCCGCCCGGCGCCATGCTCACCCCGTTATTGAGGAATGCGCTGGCAACTTAACGCGGCGCCAGTAGGAACCAACGATTTCGGCCGCGCCAGCGTGCTAGCGCGTCACTTTGGCCGCGCATCCCTCAATAGGGGCTGAGCATGTGTCCCGCCGGTAGTGTCTGTCGCACGTGCCCAACGCGGTCGCGTAAGCATGGCGTCGGGCCGGCGGGGCGAGGGGGCGTCGGAGCACGCCGGACCTCCTTGGGAACGAACCTCGGCGTGGGGGCGGGAGCGTACCGCAATCGCGGGGAACGGGGCCAGAGCAAGCGCGGGGGTGGGGGAGGGCTTGCGCACAAACGGGATGGGATGGCGCCGTGTGTCACTCGGCTCGCAAAACACTCCAACGCACCAGCACTTGTGGTCGCAGTCGCACTTCGGCCCGAGCGTCTCCCCCCAGACTGAAGTGACATCGCATGACATCATCGTCTATTGCTACACGCTCCGCACCCTCGTGCGATACCGTCGATACTTCGCGTCCACTGAGAAGAAGTGTGGTCTGGAATGACTTGGCAAGTGTATCACAGGACGCAATAACTGCGAATCCACAAGAATCTGTGTACCGGTACATCCAAAACCCAACCTCGTTGCCATCGTCGATCCTCTCGGATCCAAAAAACGAAAGCAAAGACTCTTCGCCTGGGGTGTGCGTGTAGTCGTTCTCGTCAGGCATGCGTTAATGCCTCTTGTACGGGATTACTGTCGTGAGATTCCGGTTGCCAATAGGACTTACCTGCCATGTAGACTCAAGTTTCTGGAACGCTCTCGACGGACCCTGAAACAAGGACTCGCGAGTCTCAAACTTACCGTATGGAGTGGTGAAGGTTCGTAGAATATTTGAGTCGTCATTGACAACGTTCCCAAAGTGCTGACGAAGAACACTCCGGCCATCCGCATTGTTGGACAGCCCGAGTTCCTGCATGCTTCTGAGGTTCTGTTGGGTTCTCGCTGCGTTGTGGGCGGCATTGCGAGTACCTCGAGCCTCGCCGAACAAGTATGTGAACTTACAGCACTTTCGAACTTGGTATAGCGCCAGGAGTGGAGTTTGGGTAGACCATTGTCCAACCAAGGAGGACGGTGATGCAAGCGATTTCGATGGACCTGCGAGAGCGGATCGTTGCGGCGTACGACCGTGGCGAGGGGAAGAGCCCGCAGTTGGCCTTGCGGTTTGATGTCAGTGCTTCGTTCGTCCGCGG
>JBOFFC010000043.1:0-2080 GCA_051648405.1 Lacipirellulaceae bacterium | reverse complement strand
GAGCCGTCGATCGCGGTCGAGCTCGCCGGCGGTCGCGTCTTGCGGCTGCCGGCTTCGACTTCGGCGGCGTGGCTCGCCGAGCTGGTGCTCGCGCTGGAAGCGGAGGTCGGCCGATGATCGCCGCCGACCTTTCCAACGTGCGGGTGTGGGTGGCGACGACGCCGATCGACATGCGGAAGTCGTTCGACGGACTAGCGGAGGTCGTGCGTAGCTTCTTGGGTCACGACCCGTTGTCGGGGAGCCTGTTCGTGTTCCGCAACAAGGGGGGCCACTTGGTGAAGGTCTTGTGGTGGGACCGCGACGGGCTGGCGATCTACTACAAGCGGCTCGAGCGGGGCGAATTCTGCTGGCCGCGATCGAACCAAGTCTCGGTGGAGATCGCCTGCGAGGAGCTGCTGCGGCTGCTCTCGGGGCTCGACGTGAAGACGCGTTCGGCGGCCTGATTTTTGCCGTAGCGCGATGCTTCGGCGAGCGATAAAATCGCTCGTATGGTCGCCCTCAAGGAACTGCCGAACGACGTTCACGCCCTGAAGCGGATCATCGTCGAGCTTCAAGAGCGGTCGTCGGCCGAGATCGAACGCCTCAACGCCGAGCGTCAAGCGGCGATCGACGCGGGGGTGAAGGCGACGATCGACGCGGCCATCGACGAGGCGGTGAAGGCGGCGGTGGCCGCGATTCTGCGTCGCTACTACGGGCCGCGCAGCGAGAAGTTCGACCCGCGGCAACTGCTCTTGTTCGGCCAGACAGTCGACGAGGCCCCGCTCGATACGGCGAGCGTTGAAGACGAGTCGGGCGAGAAGCTCGTCACGCGGCGCGTCAAGAACCGCCACCAGCACGGCCGTCAGCAACTCCCCGAGTCGCTCGAGCGGATCGAGATCGAGCACGACCTCGAGGGCAAGGCCTGCCCGGCCTGCGGCTGCGAACGCTCGCGGATCGGCGAGGAAGTCTCGGAACAACTCGAGTACTTCCCGGCCAGCTTCAAGGTCCTGCGGCACGTGCGGCCCAAGTACGGCTGCGGCAAGTGCGATTCGGAAGGCTACGACCCGAACATCGAAGCCGCGAAGAAGCCGACGCAGCCGATCGAAAAAGGCCTGCCGGGCCCGAGCCTGTTGGCGTACGTCGTCACCAGCAAGCTGGGGGACCACCTGCCGCTTTACCGGCTGGAGCGGATCTTCGAGCGCCAAGGGGTCCACGTCGCCCGCAGCACGATGTGCGCGTGGATGCGGTGCGCCGGAGAGCTGGTTGAGCCGCTCGTCGGGCTGATGACCGAGCGCGTACGCCAGTCGAAGGTGATCCCCACCGACGACACGACCGTGCCGGTTCAATCACCCGGTCAGAAGCAGTGCCGCAAGGGGCGTATCTGGTGTTATCTGGGGGACGGCCAGCACCCCTACACGGTCTACGACTACACGCCCAGCCGCAAGCGCGACGGCCCCCAGAAGTGGCTCGCCGGTTACTCGGGCTACCTGCAAGCGGACGCCTACGGCGGCTACGACGGGATCTTCCACGCGCAGGACGTCACCGAGGTCGCCTGCTGGGCCCACGCGCGCCGCAAGTTCTACGATGCGCAGGACTCGGACGAGCGCCGCGCTACGCAGATGCTGGCGCTGGTCGGCCAGCTCTACGCCGTCGAGCGCGAGGCGAAGGAAGCGAACCTCGACGAAGCGACGCGGCTCGCGCTACGCCAAGCGCGGAGCGTGCCGCTGCTGGCGCGCATCAAGGCGTGGCTCGACGTTGAGCAAGACGTCGTGCTGCCCCGCAGCCCGATGGGCGCCGCGATCACCTACGCGCAGAACCAGTGGGCCGCGCTCTGCGTGTACGCCACGCAAGGCTTCCTCGCGATCGACAACAACGCCAGCGAACGGGCCCTGAAGCGCGTGGCTCTAGGCCGCAAAAACTGGCTCTTCGCCGGCAACGACGCGGCCGCCGAGAACACGGCAAGGCTCTGGAGCCTCATCGCCAGCTGCGAACGACACGGCGTCGATCCCCAGCGCTACCTCACCAGCGTCCTGGCCAAGATCGGCACGACGCCCGCCGACCAACTTGAGCAGTTCCTGCCCGACGTCTGGAAGGCCGACGA
>JBOFFC010000042.1:0-3421 GCA_051648405.1 Lacipirellulaceae bacterium | reverse complement strand
ACTCCGACGCCTTACGCCGCCGGCTCGCCTTGGGGGTCGGTTCGCGCCCGCGCGGCGCCGGCCTACGATCGAAGGACGCCTGCCACCCCCGCCACCCGCACCGCGCGAGGCCCCGATGCACCACTCGAACGAATCCCGTAGTTCAACCGCCGCGATCAACCGTCGCGGCTTCCTGGCGAGCGCCGCGGCGCTCGCCTCGGCCGGCGCGCTCGCGGCGCCTGCGCCCGCCCAGGCGCCCGCCGCGGCGGCGCCCCCGGCCGGCCCGCACAAGCTCCCCGCGATCCCCTACGCGTACGGCGCGCTCGAGCCGGTGATCGACACCGCGACGATGACGATCCACCACGCGAAGCACCACCAGACGTACATCGACAAGCTGAACGCGGCGCTCGTCGGGCACCCAGACCTCGCGGCGAAGACCGCCGAGGAGCTCGTCGCGATGCTCGACGCGGTCCCCGAGGGGATCCGCGGCGCGGTCCGCAACCACGGCGGCGGCCACGCCAACCACGCGCTCTTCTGGCGGACGCTCTGTCCCCCCAGCCAGAGCGCCGCTCCGACCGGCAAGCTCGCGACGGCGATCGACGGCGCGTTCGGCGGCTTCGCGAACTTCCAGACCAAGCTCACCGAGGCCGCGCTCGGCCAGTTCGGCAGCGGCTGGGCGTGGCTCGTCGCGTCGGCGGGGAAGCTCGAGGTGATGGCGACCCCCAACCAAGACTCGCCGCTCTCCGTCGGCAAGACGCCGCTCGTGGGGATCGACGTCTGGGAGCACGCCTACTACCTGAAGCACCAGAACCGCCGGCCCGACTACGTCGCCGCCTGGTGGGGCGTCGTCAACTGGGAAGAGGTCGCGAAGAACCTCGACGCGGCGTGACGCGCGGCGCGTTACTCGACGACCGAGAGCGGTTCGAGCGACTCGACAAGCGTCTCGACAGCGCGGCAGAGCATCGGGTCCGAGTCGGTCGGGTCGCTCGCGGCGTCACCCGCTGACGTGTCTGCCCGCAGGTCGCGCTGGCGCCGCCATTTGGCCCAGGTGACGAGCCGCTCCTCCGATTGCTCGACGACGAGGCCCTCGTCGGGGGTGACCCCCCAGGGGGCCGACTCGTCGGCGCCGGGGAGGCGGTGGATGTTCACCCCGCTGGGTCGCCAGTAGCTGGCGGCGGTGAGTTTGAGCAGTCCGTTGCCGGGGCCGAGCGCGAGGAGCTGCTGCACGGTCCCCTTGCCGAACGAACGCTCGCCAACGACCCGCGCGCGGCCGTGGTCCTGCAGCGCGGCGGCGACGATCTCGCTGGCGCTGGCCGTGTTGCGATCGACCAGCACCACGACGGGGAGCGTCTCGAAGTCCCCCGACGACGTGGCGCCCCACGAATCGACGACGCGGCCGTCGCGGCCACGCGTCGAGACGATCGCCGCGTCAGCGGGGAGGAACAAGTCCGACACTTCGACCGCCGCGTCGAGCGCCCCCCCGCCGTTTTCGCGGAGGTCGAGGACGATCCCCTCGGCCCCTTCGGCAACGAGCGTCGCGAGCCCCTCGGCGAGCTCGACCGTGGTGCGGTTGCCGAACGTCGTGATCCGCACGTGCGCGATACGCGGGTCCGCTTCGAGTCGAAACCGCCAGGCGCCGTCGGCGTCGCGTCGGTCGCCGATCACCGAGGGGACGCGGATCACCTCGCGGACCATCGAGAAGCGGAGCTCCTCGGGCGGCCCCCCTTTGACGGCGCGCTCGACGGTGAGCTCGAGCGCCTCCCCCGGGTTGCCGCGGAGTGTCGCGACGAGCCGTTCGATCGGCGCCGCTGCGATCGGCGTCCCATCGACCGCGACGAGGCGGTCCCCGGCGCGCAGGCCCGCGCGGTCGGCCGGCCCACCGGGCTCCGGGGGGTCGGCCACGACGGGCCGCGGGGGCTCCCCTTCGACACCCAGGCGAACGCCGATCCCGCCGAACTCCTGTTGCATCTCCTCGCGCAGTGGCTGCGCTTCGGCCGGCTCGACGAACGCGGAGTGCTCGTCGCCGTGGGCGCCGAGGACCCCGACCATTCCGCGCACGGCGCCCGCCAGCAGCTCCTCGGAAGGGGGCCCGACGAGCGACAGGTCGTCGATCAGCCGAAACCCGCGGCTGGCGTCGCGCGCCGCCGGGTTGCGCTCGCCGCGGGCGACGCAAAGCAGCGTCACGGCGATCGCCACCAGCAGCAGGACGAAGTTGCGGCCCGACATCGCGTTGAGGGCCGCGCGGTAGGCGCGACACTTCCGGAGGGAGGGGCCACGCCGAAAACGCGCCGCGGCCAATAAAGGGACCCGCGATGATCGGCCCTCAGGCCACCGGGCTCAACCCCGCGCGTGGCGCTCGGCCGAATCGCGCTGTGCCTCGGCCGTCTCGCGCAGCCGTCGCAGCCGCGCCCGCAGCGTGGTGCTGGCGGGGGAAAGCTTGGGCTCGGTGACGCGGTGCGGCGGGGCGGGGGCGAAGTGCGGCGCCGTGACCGGAAGGGGCTCGGTGGCGCCGTCGCTCGCCGCAGTCGCGTCGGCGGCGACCAGCGCCGCGTCGTCGATCTCGACGCCCGTCGGAAGCACGTCGATCACGAGGGGCTCGAACGAGCCCAGCACGGCGACTTCGACGGGCGTGGCGGCCGTAGGCGGCGTTTCCGCTGCCTGGGCGACCCAACCCCGCAGCGGTCCGACCACGAGCGCAGGGGCCATTCCGGCCGCCGTCAGGACCGCCACCGCGAGGCCGAGCGTCGTGCAACTGGCGATCCCATCGAGGGGGGCGCCGGCGTTGTGGCAGGCGAAGCCGACCAGCGCGGCGGCGAACAGCGCGGTCCGGATCGACGAGTCGGCGACCAGCCGCGCGGCCGAAGTTGCGGCTCGATCGCAGCTCGCGCCGGGGTCGAGCGCAGCGCGGAACGCGCCGACGTAGCGCTGCGACAGCAAGATCGCGGCGCCCGACGCGATGCTCGCGGCGGCGATCGCCGTCGGTTGCGACCAAAGGCCCGTCGTCGTCGCGGCGCCGAGCGCGACGGCGAACGTGCAGCCCGCGACGATCGTGGCGACGATCGCGTCGGCGAGCCTCGGAAGCGACAGGACGGCGGCGACGCCTACGAGTGGCAGCACGTCGAGCAGCGAATCGCGTAGCCCGGGAATCGAGGGGACCGCGAAGGCGATCCCTCCCAGGACGCTCACGAGGACGGGCCCGCTCTGGCCGACGCAAAAGGCCGACCACCGCGCTACCAACGAGCGGTTCGCGGCGAGTGGTTCTCTACAAGTTGGCGCCAACCGTTCTGCGGCTTCGCCGACTGCCGGAAGTTTGTGCAGCACGACCGCCAGGAAGCCGAACAGCGCGCCGAGGGCGACGACCACGCCGACCCCCGCGAACACGCCGAATCGCGCAACGGCGGCGAGGTCACTCACGGCGAGCGACACCAGGCCCGTGGCGACG
>JBOFFC010000041.1:0-24295 GCA_051648405.1 Lacipirellulaceae bacterium | reverse complement strand
TCGCCTCCTACCTGGAAGGGGAGAGGGCGATGATGCTCGACGTCGTCCAGCGGGTCTATTCGCCCCGCGGCGTCCTCACACAGGAGGGCTTACGCGAGCTCGCAAGTTGGAAGGACGAAGACTGGCTGTTTCAGCTTGGCTCCCCCGCGGACAGGGACCCGGCGTCGTGGGCGCTGTCGCCGGCGATCAGCTTGGCGAATGCGACGGCCGGCGAGACGCGAGACGCCATCCAGCACTTCTTCGAACTCGCGACCGCGGACGCTCAGGCAGCACTTGGTTCGGCGAAGAGCGCTGAGCGGTTTGCCGAGTCGCTGTCGAGCAGGTACGCGGTGTTCCAGTTGGTGTACCCCGCGACCAACAGCGCGCGCGAGCGGTTCGAGCGCTCGGGAGGAGAGCGCGACGGCTTGCTGTTGGGCATTGCCCTTGAGTTGCACCAGCGACAAAACGGCGACTGGCCGGCTACGCTCGAGGAGCTGGTCTCGCGCTACATGCCGCAACTACCCATCGACCGGATCAACGGCGGTGCGCTGGGCTACCGGGTCGTCGACGGTCAGCCGGTGGTCTATAGCCGCGGTTGGGACAAGGACGACGACGAGGGACGGTTGCCGGAGCGAATGCGACCGGACCCCGACAACGAGTCCCCACCAGAGTACTGGACGTACGGCGGGGACAACGACGGCGATTGGGTGATCTGGTCGCTGGGGGAGCCGCGGTACGTCGGGGTGGTCGAGGGCGCTGAGTAGCGACTGCGTGGCGCTGACCACCTTTGGTGATTGGTCGTTTCGCTCGTGCGACGACGCAGCCTGGCGAAAAATCAACAGGCTGCTAACCCAGCTCGCAGAGAGGCTCGTTTGGGCGGGAAGACCGGGAAAACGTCGAGAAGTCCGCACACGCTTGCCCCGGGGGGGGCGCAGCGGGTCAAAACGGGTGGCATTCCGAGCTTGGAGCGGTGGTTTCAGGCTCAATCCATCGGGGAAATAACGAAAAACAGTTGCTGGCTGCCCTTCGCTGGGTTACCGTGGGCAACCGCAGACGTTTCGTGTTCCCAGAGTCTTTCGTCTGCGAAAGATCGTTCATCACAAACTCACAACTGAGCACTTCATGACCTCGACCACCTTGCGCCTCAACTCGGTAGGCTGGGCGTTGACCCTGGCAGCCGCCGCGCTCACTGCTCCCGTAGCACATGCGGTTGATGTACCGGCCTTTTCAATTGCGGGCGATAACAAAGTCTTCATCGATCCCAACGTGACCACCGGTTTCAGGTTCACCGCCCTGCAAACCGTATCTGTCACGGCCCTGGGCTTTCACGACGACCAACTTAATGGACTGGTGTCGTCGCACGATGTCGCCCTGTACAACACAAGCGGAACACAGCTCGTTCTAGCTACGGTGCCAGCCGGAACAGGGGCCCCCTTGATCGGCGAATACCGCTATGCCGCGCTGAGCAGCGCTGTCGAGCTGCAAGCCGGTACGCAATACGTGCTGGCTGCGTACACCAACAACAACGACGGCTACCGTGCTTTCTCCACGCCCACTGCCGACCCGCGAATCAGCATCGTATCCACGGGCGCGTTCTACAACTACGGGCCCAGCTTGGCCTTTCCAACGACCACTTTTGCCGCGGCCAGTTTCTATGCCACACCCAACATGCTGTTGGAAGCCGTGCCAGAGCCCGGCACCGCGGTGCTGCTTTGCGCTGGCCTGGCGGCCGTGGCTTGTCGGCGTTGCAGATGAACGGACTGTTGTCCTAGCAGCCTGTTGATCTTTCAACAGGCTGCGTCGTCGCACGGAGGGGACGTCGAAACCGTGGCGCTTTCGCCGCGGTTTCGCGAGCCGTGAGCGGCTCGGCCGTGAGCTTGGCGACGTTGAAAAACGCCACGACGGCGTTTGTCAACAGGCTGCTAGCGATAGCCCACGACTTTCGGACAGCGGCAGGGTCGGGATTCTACGCCGCTAGGATCGGGACGTTGTCACGCACGAGGGGATGCGTGAGATCGCGGGTTGGGGAGGGGGCGGCTGGTACCCTCAAATTCTATCCAGCGCTCCCGCAGGCTCGAATGTACCGTCGTGGGCCCTAGGTCCGGCTGTCAGCTTTGCGACCGCGACGGCCGGAGAGACCCGCGACGCCTACAATCGCGTCATCGACCTGTCGATCGCGGACTCGCAGGCGCCGTTGGCGTCGGGCGAAGGGACCGAACGGTTTCTCGAATCGCTGTCGAGCAGGTATGTGATATGCAGGCTCTTTTATCCGATGACGAACGCTGCTTGCTGGCGCTTCGCGCGGTCCGCCGGCGAGCGTGACGGCATGCTGCTAGGCATCGCCCGTGAGTTGCACCGTCGCAAGAACGGCGACTGGCCGGCGGCTCTCGACGAGCTAGTTCCTCACTTTTTCCCGCAGCTGCCGATTGATCGGATCAACGGCGGGCCGCTGGGCTACCGCGTGGTGGATCGCAAACCGGTGGTCTACAGCCTCGGCCGCGATGCGGACGACGACGCGGGCAAGTTGCCCGCCACCATGCGGCCCGAGGCGGGAGATTGGAACAGCGATCGACGACGGGGCTACAACGTCGATCGTCCCTACTCGGCCGACGAGCTGGCTACTTTTCCCCGCTACCAGCCGACGGCGACTGGGTGATCTGGTCGCTGGGGGAGCCGCGGTACGTCGAGGTCGGCGAGGGCGCCAAGTAGCGACTACCTAGCGCTGACCGACTTTGGACAGTGGCGCCTGGTCAATGGTCGTTCGGCTACCAGTTAGCGCACAGTCAGTCGCGAGCTTGTCGCTCACGAGGGCCACCGATCCGCGTGCGTTCCGAAGCTCGGCCGGCGTCTTGCGCACCTCGATCACAGCGGCGGGCGGGCTTCGTCGAGCAGCGTCAAGAGCTCGGTTGGCGTCAGGACCGCGAGGCCGGGGAACCGCCGATGGAAATCGCTCCCTTCGGGGCTCGTCCCGTCGGCGAGCGAAAGCAGGTCCTTGTCCCTCGACACGATCAGCTTGGCGCCCGCCGCCAGCGCGAGGTCCACGTAGTGCGCGTCGTCCGGGTCTCGCGGGAACTCGAACACGCGCGGGACCGACTCGACCACCGTCGCTGCTGCGCCGATCGAATCGAAGAACTCTCCCAGCAGCTCCGCGGCGAGTCGGTACTTCTTCTGGATGCGTTCGTCGGCAGTCAGCTCGCGCAGCTCGTTGAGCACATACGCCGAGGCGAACAGGTGCACGCGCCGCACGGCGGCCATTGCGAACAGCCGCCCAGCAGGACCATTCGGGCTGATGAGGGCTTGAAAGTAGACGTTGCAGTCAAAGACGACGCGCTCGCGGCGGCTCATGACGGCGCGACCGGGCGACGATGCCGGACGTCGTGCTTGACCCCCTCGAAGAACTCGACGGCGTCGTCTTCCGACTCACCGAGCTCTCGCAGCCGTTCGGCGACCGGGGTGGCTAGAGCGCGGAGACGCGACAGCGGATCGACGGAGTCGGCCACCGCTTGCAGGACCACCTCGGTGGGAGAGGCGCCTCGCAGCTTGGCGAAGTCCGCCACCTGGGCGGCGAGCGGTTCTGGGATTTCGACGTTCATCGGCATACGGCACTCCTGTACGAGAGTTTACGATGCGCCAAAGCCGTCAGGCAAGTTTTTCTGACAACGCTCACTCCCCCGCCCCGCGGAACCGGAGGCGCTCGACGACTCTCCCACCCACCAGGTGCTCGGTAACGATTTCGTCGAGCCCCTCGGGGGTGCAGGAGTGGTACCAGACGCCGTCGGGGTAGACGACCGCAATGGGGCCCTGCTGGCAGACCTGGAGGCAGTTGGCCTTCGTGCGGAAGACGCACGGGCCGTCGGTCGCGGCGCCGGTCAGGCCCAGCTCCTTCAGCCGGCGCTTGAGGTGCTCCCAACTGGCGAGCCCCACCTCGGGGTCGCAGCACTTGGGCTTCGTCTGATCGCAGCAGAGGAAGATGTGCCGTGCCACGCGCCCGACCCCCAGCGCGGCCGCGACGGTTTGGACGTCCGGGCCGCCTGCCGCGCTAGAGCTACTTTTCGAGTCCCTGGCCGAGTCTCTCACGCGGGCGCCTCCGGTGCGGCGGGTGGGGCGATGCTCACGGGGTCGGGGAGCCCCGGTCCGAACCCGTAGGGACAGTGTCGGCAACGGTTCTCGCAGCACCAGCCCCGGCGCAGGTGGTACTCCGACGTGAACACGACGGCGATCCCCTCGCGGTACCAGTCGAGTCCCTCAACCATGGGGTCACGCGGCGGATCGACTGGGGGGCGAGGCATTGGCGTGGCGAGTGGGTAGCGACGGCGGCGTGGGGGGGGGCGTGGGCACGCAACGATAGGGGGGCCGCGACCGAACGACCCGCTCGGCACGGTGGCGGGGTTCGCATGATTCCCGGGTTCGCGGGTCCCCCTTATAGTCAGGGCCCTCGCAGTCTCGCCCCGCATGCCAGCAGCCCCGCGCGCCATGGACACCAGCCGCCGTCAGTTCCTGCAAACGTCCGCAGCCTACGCCGCCGGTTTCGCCGGGCTGCGCTCGCTGTTGCTCCCCGGGGAAGCGTGGGGGGCGACAGCCGCCTCGACCGGCGCGCCGGGGATCGGCTACGGCGCGCTGGTCGCGGACCCCGCGGGGCTGCTCGACTTGCCGAAGGGCTTCCGGTACCGGGTCATCAGCCGGACCGGCGACCTGATGGACGACGGGCTGCTGGTTTCGTCGGCCCCCGACGGGATGGCGACGTTCGCGGGTCCTGCGGGAGAGATAATCGTGGTCCGGAACCACGAGTCGAAGCCGGGGGAAGCGAGCCCGTTCGGCGCAGCGGGCGCCGACCAGTTGGTTCGGATGGAGAAGCTCGGCCGCTCGCGCCTGTACGACGACGGCGAGGGGATCAACCCCGGCGCGGGGGGGACTTCGACCATCGTCTACGACACGAAGTCGCAGCGCGTCGTGCGGCAGTTCCAGAGCCTCGCCGGGACCGAACGGAACTGCGCCGGGGGCCCGACCCCCTGGGGGAGCTGGATCACCTGCGAAGAGACGGTCGACAAGCCGGGGTTTATCGAGGACGCCGCCGACTCGTTCGTGCTGACGAAGCACCACGGCTACAACTTCGAAGTTCCGGCGACGATCGACGTGCGGCTCGCCGACCCCACGCCCCTGGTGGCGATGGGTCGGTTTCGGCACGAGGCGGTGGCGGTCGATCCGCGGACGGGGATCGTCTACGAGACCGAGGACCGCGACGACGGGGTGATCTACCGCTTCCTGCCCAACAAGCCCGGGGCGCCCTCGGCGGGGGGAGACCTCCGCGCGGGGGGGCGCCTGCAAGCGCTAGCGATCGTCGGTCGCGGCAAGCTCGACACGCGCAACTGGCCGACGACCGTGGGGGGAGCGGGCGCCACCGTCGGAGTTGGCGAGCGGCTGGCCGTTCGGTGGATCGACCTGGACCACCCCGAGTCGGTCGACGACGACCTCCGCCATCGGGCCGTCAAGCTCGGCGCGGCTAAGTTCGCCCGCGGCGAGGGGATGTGGCACTCGGGAGACGCGGTCTTCTTTGCCTGCACGTCGGGGGGGGAGAAGCAGATCGGCCAGATTTGGAAGTACACCCCCAGCCCCGTCGAAGGCCAGCCGGGCGAAGCCGCCGACGCGGGGACGCTCGAGCTGTACCTCGAGCCGAACGACGGGACGCTGCTTGAGAACGCCGACAACCTCACGGTCGCACCGTGGGGGGACCTCGTCCTGTGCGAAGACCGCAGCGGCGAAGTCGTCCGCCTGGTGGGGGTCACGCCCCAGGGCGAGTGCTACACGCTGGCGCGCAACCACGAACGCTGCGAGTTCTCTGGCGTGACGTTCTCGCCCGACGGCTCGACGATGTTCGTCAACGTCCAAGTCGCGGGGCTGACGCTCGCGATCACCGGCCCCTGGCGGGCCTGATGCCAGGGGTTAGTCGCCGCCCGGGCGCGGCTTGACCCAGTCGCCCAGGGCGAGGATGTCGGCGGCGCTCACCATCGCCCGTTCGGGGGCCGCGTGCAGCACCCCTACAGTCGATCGCTCGGCCTTGGGGGCGTTCGGCGCGGTGGCGATCGGTTGCTCGCGGCGGAGGGACTGCTGGCCGTTGGCGATCGCCAGGATGTCGGCCGCCGACAACTGCCGGGGAGGCGCCGGCTTCGCCGCTGCGGCGCCGGGAGCGGCGGCCGAACCGCCTGATTGCTGCGCGGCCGGGGCCGACTTCTTGGCTCGTGCGGCGGCGAGGATCTCGGCGGTCGTCATCGTGCTTGTCTGCGGGGCGGGCTGCTTGCGGGGCGGGGGAGCTTCGGTCGCTGCGCTGGTTGGCGCCGTCGATGCCTTGGTCGCCGCTTTGGCTCGCGCGGCGGCGATCACGTCGGCGGTCGAGAGGCTCACCGCGGGGCTGGTGCGTTTGGCCGTTGAGGGGGCTTCGCTCGGAGCGTCGTCCGTCGGCGGCACGGCGGCTGGCGGGTCGCTGGCGCCGCCGCGGGCCGCCCGGGCGGCGGCGAGGACCTCGGCGGGGCTCTTCGAGGCCGACGGGCTGCGCAGCTTCGCCACTCCGCCGGCCGGCGGCTTGGCTGCCCCTCCGCGGGCGGCGGCGAGGACGTCGGCGGCCGACTTCGCCGGCGACTTGGCCGGGATCTTCGAAGCCGGCGCCCCCTTCGTCGCTCGCGTGTCGAGGGGGGCGGGGTCTTCCGGGGGCTTATCGACGACCCGCAGGAACGTGGGGTCGATGTCGAACCAGCCGACGTTGTTGTGGTAACCGTTGAACTCGACCAGCGCCCGACCGTTCAGGTTGACGGCCTTGACGCGGCCGACGACCCCCTCGAAGCGAGCGAGCTCGACCTGGGCGCCGGTGACGATCACGTACTTGTCCGTGAGCTCCCGCTTCTGCTGTTCGATCGCCTCGAAGACCATCGCCTGGGGGTCCACGGAGTGGGTACGCGGGGGAGTCGTCGCTCGCCAGCAGGGTCGCTGTATCGTAGTGTCGCCCCGCCGCGGGGCGTCGGGCAAGCCGGCCCCGCCGAGGCGACGGGGGGCGTTCTCGGCGCCCTGTCGCCGCGTGGTTCGGTCGCAGGTTAGACTAGGGCCCGCGTCGTAATCGGCAACCTATCGCGCCGCGGCGCCGACGCGGTCAATCGAGCTAGCACCCACGGGGAGTACAGGCACATGGCGGCTTGGGGATTCAACGGCAACGGTAGGACAACGGGCATCGGGCTGTTGACGGCCCTCGGGATCGGCGCCGCGGCCGTGGCCCAAAACGTCGAGTACCTGCCGGGGACTGCGTGGGACGAGCCCACGGTCGTAACGCCGGGCGAAGCCGCCGGCGCCGCGCCCAGCGACGCCGTGATGCTGTTCGACGGCAAAGACCTGTCGGCCTGGGAGAACGGCGAGAACTGGCCGGTGACCGACGGCGTCGCCTTCAGCGGCAAGGGGTACATCACCACCAAGCAGAAGTTCGGCGACTGCCAGTTGCACCTCGAGTGGTCGGCCCCCACCAAAGTCGAAGGCGACGGTCAGGGGCGCGGCAACAGCGGCGTCTTCCTGATGGGGAAGTACGAGGTCCAAGTGCTCGACTCGTACCAGAACAAGACCTACCCGGAGGGGCAGGCTTCGTCGGTCTACAAGCAGACCGCCCCGATGGTGAACGCGATGCGGAAGCCGGGGGAGTGGAACACTTACGACATCCTTTGGACCGCCCCGCGGTTCGCTGATGACGGCAAGGTTAGCTCGCCGGCGGTCGTGACGGTGGTCCACAACGGCGTTGTGACGCTGAACCACTTCACGCTGCTTGGAGATACCCCGTGGCATCGCCCGCCGGTGTACGAAGACCTGGGGGACCGCAACGAGGCGGGGGTCCCGACGGGCCCGATCGCCCTGCAGGACCACGGCAACCCGGTGCGGTTCCGCAACATCTGGGTCCGCGAGCTGACGCCCACCGCGGGCACGCCGCGCGAGCCGATGTTCCACGACCACACGTCGGACAAGAAGTCGCCGGTCGCCAAGGCGGTCGGGAACTGACGCGCGTCACCGCTCGCGGGTTAGCGGCTCAGCGCTTCGTCAGGCGGTAGCGCCAGCGGCTCGTCGCGGGGGCTTCGGTGATCGGCTGCGCTTCGATCAGCGTGGCGCGGGGGATGGTCCCCTTCGGCGCGACCTGCGTGAGCGTCGCGGCAGGACGCTTGCCGGCTGGTTCGGGGGTCACGAGCACCCGCTCGTGGAGCGCCTCGTACGCCGAGCCGAGCCGCGCACAGGGCGACTTCGCCCGGCAGGCGACGTCGAGCGCCAGGCCGCCGGGGACCGCCTCGACGCTCAACGACCAATGGCGGTCCCCCGACTGGCCGGAAAGGAACAGCACCCCCGCCTGCGGCTGGGAGTCGGTGAAGACGGGGGTCTCCATCCCCTCGACCGTCGTCTCGACGAGGTCGGCGCCGTGGCGCGAGCCACAGACTTCGTGCGTGAACCGGTCGTCCTCCCAGCGGAAGACGATCCGCACGCCGTCGGATTCGAGCACTAGGTCGCGGTCGTGGGCCATGCCGCACCCTCCAGGCGTTTGCTAGACGGCGGTTGCGAGCGGAACACTGCCGCAAGTCGGCAGCCGATAGGACGTAGCTTAATCGTCGTCGCCGTCGTCTTCGACCGGTTGGCCGGCGCGCCAGCGGAGGACGGCGTCGAGGAATCCTTGGATGTCGCCGTCCATGACGGCGTGGAAGCTCCCCTGCTGGTACTTGGTCCGGGCGTCCTTGACCCGCTGGTCGGGGTGCAGGAAGTAGTTCCGGATCTGCGACCCGAAGCCCGTTTTCGCGGCGGTCTGGTAGCGGATCGCCTCCTCGGCCTCGCGCTTCTCTTCCTCGAACCGGGCAATCCGCGCCCGCAGCATCTTCCACGCGCTGGCGCGGTTCTTGTGCTGCGAGCGCTCGTTTTGGCATTGCACGACGATGCCGGTCGGCAGGTGCGTGAGCCGCACCGCCGAGTCGGTCTTGTTGACGTGCTGGCCCCCTGCGCCGCTCGCCCGGTAGGTGTCGATGCGGACGTCGTCCTCGTCGATCTCGATCTGGACCGAGTCGGCGACCTCGGGCGAGACGTCGATCGCGGCGAAGCTCGTTTGCCGCTTTCCTTCCGAGTTGAACGGGCTGATCCGCACTAGGCGGTGCATCCCCGACTCCCCCTTGAGGTAGCCGTACGCCATCGGGCCGCGGAGGGCGACGACCGCGCTGTTGATGCCCGCTTCCTCGTTCTCATGGCGATCGAGCAGCTCGGCCGAGTAGCCGTTCTTGCTGGCCCACTGCAGGTACATCCGCAGGAGCATGTCCGCCCAGTCATTGGCGTCGGTGCCGCCGTCGCGGGCGTTGATCGTGACCAGCGCCCCGGCCGCGTCGTTGCGGCCGTTGAGCAGCGCCGAGAGTTTGAGCCCTTCCAGCATCGCCTCAACGCGGGCGATCTCGGCCGGCGCCTCGTCGGCGAACGACGGGTCCTCTTCGGCCATCTCGACCAGGGCCTCAAGGTCCCCGGCGGCGCGGAGCGCCTCGTCCATCGGCACGAGGACCGAGTTCAGCCCCTTGAGCTCGCCGATGACCCCTTGGGCGCTCTGCTGATCGTCCCAGAAGCCGGGCGCTCCCTGCTCGGTTTCGATTTCGGCGACACGCTGCTTCTTGCTGGCGTAGTCAAAGAGAGTCCCTGAGCTGAGTCAGGGCCTCGCGGATCGCATCGACGCGATCGAGGAACTCTTTTTCCATGCCGGCACGCGGATCGGTAGGGGCGGGGCGAAAACGCTTCGCGAGAATACCGCGGCCCGCAGTGGATGGCGAGGGGCGACCCGAGGCAGGCGCGGGCGTAAACTTAGGCGAGGTTGCGCGTGCTTCGCGATTCGCGCACCGCTGAGACGTGCTCGCGGCTTCGAGACGTGCTACATTCGAGGCACAGGAGACCACCGTATGTCCGTCAGCATCACCCTCCCCCCGAGCCTGGAAGAATCGCTCCGTCGCGACATCGCGGACCTAGAACAGCACGCCAAGGAGGCCTTGCTGATCGATCTGTACCGTAGGGAGCGGATCACCAAGCCGCAGCTCGCCGCGGCTTTGAGCATGACTCGTTTCGAGGTCAACGACGTGCTCAACCGCTGGAACGTCACCGAGGACTTGCCGTCGGTGGACGAGGTGTTCAGCGCAGCGGAGGCACTCGCCTCGCTGCGAGAGCACGCAGGTTGAGCGATGATTGTCGTCTCCGATACGTCGCCCCTCTGCTACCTTGTCTTGATCAGGCGGCAGTCGCTTCTTGAGAAGCTCTACGCCAGCGTCGTCGTCCCACCGGCCGTTCTCGACGAGCTCTCTCACGAACACACCCCTGAGCTTGCCCGAAACTGGGCTGCTTCTCTCCCTGCCTGGGTCGAGGTCCGCTCGCCCGAGCACGTCGACGAGGACCTCGTCGCGGCGCTCGACCCGGGGGAGGCCGCCGCGATCTCCCTAGCCCGCGAGCTTCGCGCCTCCGTCCTGCTCATCGACGAACGGGCGGCTGCGCGCGTCGCCCGCAGCGAGGGGCTCGTTGTGACCGGGACGCTTGGCGTGCTCGTGGACGCCGCCAATGCCGGCCTCGTCTCCCTGGCGGACGCCTTGGCCGCCCTTTAGGAGACAAACTTTCGCCGCTCCCCCACGCTCTTCTCCGAGACGCTCCGGCGTCACCTTGCGAACCCCTCCTCCTGAAGGAGGAGGGGTGCACGAAGCGCTTCGCCGACAACAAGCCGTTCTCACTTCCGTTCCCCTGACACCCCCCACCAAGCTTGATGCGTGTCGTGCTCGCCATGTCGGGGGGGGTCGACTCGAGCGTCGCTGCGCACCTGCTGCTCGAGGGGGGGCACGACGTGATCGGGGTCTTTATGCGGCACGGCGAGCGCAGCCCCGTGGCGTGCGCGGCCGAGGGACCGGGCGCCGACAAGCCTACGCTGCCGCAGTTGCCGGTCGTCTCGCGGCTCGACCACAAGCAGGGGTGCTGCACGGCGGCCGACGCCGACGACGCCCGACGCGTCGCCGAGCGGCTGGGGATCCCGTTCTACGCGCTCGACCTGAGCGCCGAGTTCGGCCGCGTGATGGACTACTTTGCCGACGAGTACGCGCGCGGGCGGACCCCCAACCCGTGCGTGCAGTGCAACAACTGGATTAAGTTCGGCAAGCTGTTTGACTACGCCGACGCCGTGGGGGCCGAGTTCGTGGCGACGGGGCACTACGCGCGCGTCGCGGCGCGGCCCAACGGCCCGGCGCTGCTGCGCGGGCTCGACGGCCTCAAGGACCAGTCGTACGCCCTGGCCGGCATCCGCCGCGCGGCGCTGGGGCGGATGGTGCTCCCGGTCGGGGAGTTCGCGAAGCCGGCGATCCGCGCGATCGCGGCGACGCTCGGCCTGCGCGTCGCCGACAAGAAAGACAGCCAAGAGATCTGCTTCGTCACCCAAGGGCGGTACGACGAGTTCGTGAAGCGTCGCCTCGCCACCACGAGTTGCGGGCAAGACACCGAGCGAGCCGGTGAGCTGGTGACCACGGCGGGCCAGGTCGTGGGGCGCCACGACGGCATCGAGGGCTACACGGTCGGCCAGCGGAAGGGCCTCGGCGTCGCCCTCGGGCGGCCGGCGTTCGTCGTGCGGATCGAGCCCGACACGCGGCGTGTCGTGCTGGGGGAGCGCGACGAACTGCTCCGCAGCGAGCTCACGGCGTCGCGCGTCAACTGGCTGGTCGATCCCCCGGCGGCTGGTCAGCCGCTGCGCTGCTGGGCCCAGGTGCGGTACAACTCAGGGGCGACCGAAGCAGCCGCGGCGGTGACCTCGGACGGCCGACTGGAGGTCGTGTTCGACTCCCCCGCGAACAGCGTCACTCCCGGCCAGGCCGTGGTCCTGTACGCGGCCGACGAACCGCAGCGGGCGATCGCCGCTGCCTGGATCGACTGACGGACAAACGCGTCGCGAACGAGCGATCGCGGCTGTCCCCCCCGACGTCACCCCTTCCCATCACGGACGATGCCCAACGCGCTCGCCGGCGAGACCTCGCCTTATCTGCTGCAGCACAAGGACAACCCGGTCGATTGGCGACCGTGGGGGCCCGACGCGCTCGGGCTCGCGAAGCGCGACCAAAAGCCGATCTTCCTTTCGATCGGCTACTCGGCCTGCCATTGGTGCCACGTGATGGAGCACGAGAGCTTCGAGAGCCCGGTGATCGCCGCCGTGCTGAACGAGCATTTCGTCTCGATCAAGGTCGATCGCGAGGAGCGCCCCGACCTCGATCAGCTTTATATGAACGCCGTGCAGGCGCTCGCGGGACGCGGCGGTTGGCCGATGAGCGTGTTCCTGACCCCCGACCTCAAGCCGTTCTACGGCGGGACGTACTGGCCGCCGACCCCGCGGCGCGGCATGCCGGGGTTCGACCAAGTCCTTGCTGCGGTGGTCGATGCGTGGCGCGATCGGCGTGACCAAGCTCTTGCCACGGCCGACGAGCTCACCTCGCGGCTCACAGGCCTCGCCGACCCGACCGACGGGGCCGAAGGGGAGCCGACCGTGGCGCTACTCGACGCCGCCGGGCGGACGCTCGAGCGCACGTTCGATTCGCAGCACGGCGGGTTCGGCGACGCGCCAAAGTTCCCGCACACCATGGAGCTGGGGCTGCTGCTGCGACTGTGGCGCCGCGACGGCCGCGAGGCGTGGCTCGACATGCTGCGGCTGACCCTCGACCGGATGGCGGCCGGCGGGATCTACGACCACCTCGGCGGCGGGTTCGCCCGTTACTCGGTCGATGATCGCTGGGCGGTCCCGCACTTCGAGAAGATGCTGTACGACAACGCGCTGCTCGTCGGCGTGTACATCGACGCGCACCTAGCCACCGGCGAAGCGACCTTCGCACGGATCGCCCGCGAGACGATCGACTACGTCCTCCGCGACATGACGGGCCCCGAGGGTTGCTTCTACAGCACCGAGGACGCCGACAGCGCGCCGGCCTTCGGGACCGACGGCGCCCCCGCGGGCCACGCCGAAGAGGGCCTTTTCTACACGTGGCAACCGGAGGAAGTCCGCCGCGTGTTGGGGGAAGACGACGCCGACGTCTTCTGCCGCGTCTACAACATCACGCCGATCGGCAACTTCGAGGGTCGCAACACGCTGTCGCTCCCCAAGTCGATCACCACCCAGGCGAAGCTGATGGGGGTCTCGGCCCCCGACCTCGAGCGCGAGATGACCGCCGCGCGCAAGAAGCTGCTCGGGGCGCGCGCCGAACGCCCCCGGCCGGGCCTCGACGACAAGGTGCTCGCGGCCTGGAACGGGCTGATGATCGACGCGATGGCCCACGCCGGCGCCGCGCTCGACGAGCCGCGCTACGTCGCGGCGGCAGGCCGAGCGGCGGACTTCGTCCTCGAAGCGATGCGCGACGCCGAGGGTCGGCTGCTCCGCTCGTGGCGGAACGGGAAGGCGAAGCTCGCCGCCTACCTCGACGATTACGCCGCGCTGGCCAACGGCTTGCTGACGCTCTACGAGGCGACGTTCGACGAGCGGCGCCTCGACCAGTCGGCCGAGCTGATGGAGGTCGTGCTCGCGCGCTTCGCCGACGCCGACGGGGCCGGCGGCTTCTACTACACGGCCGACGACCACGAGCGACTGCTCGTTCGCAGCAAGGAGATGACCGACAACGCGACCCCGGGGGGGAACTCGCTCGCCGCGACGGCGCTGGTGCGGCTCGCCAAGCTCACCGGCGACGAGCGCTGGTCGGCGGCCGCGCGGCAGACGCTCGGCGCCGCGACCGCCATGATGGAGCGGGCCCCGATGGCGATGGGGCAGATGCTGGCTGCGCTCGACCTCGAGCTCGGCCCGAGCCAGGAGGTGCTCCTTGTAGGAGAAGGCTCTGCCGTCCAAGAACTGGCGGCCGAGCTTCGCCGGCGGTACTTGCCGCGGGCCGTGATCGCGGGGCGGCTCGGTGCGGCGCACCGCTCGCCGCTGCTCGACGCGGCGTTCGCCGGCAAGACTCCCGTGGACGGCGAGCCCACGCTCTACGTCTGTCAGAACCACACCTGCGGCGCGCCGATCGTCGGCGTCACGGCAATCCGCGCGGCGATCGCCGCTCTTTAGCACGCAGAATGGCCGCAGATACGCGCGGATGAACGCAGATGGTTGCGGATCAGTTTTACTTTATCCGCGTTCATCTGCGTCCATCGGCGGCTCGTTCTTCTGCTGCTTTTCGAGCAGTGAGCGCAGCTCGGCGGCGCGGGCGTCGCTTTGGCGGATCAGCTCGTCGAGCAGCGCGAGCTTGGTGTCGATCCGCGCGGTCGCGTCGCGCGCTAGTTCGTGCAGTTCGACCTTCTGGCGTTCGAGCTCGGCGTGCGAATCGTACGCGGGGCTGCACGGTTCGCGAATCGGCGCCGCGGTGGGGGCCTGCGACCGGCGCCACAGTCGCCGGAGCAGCACCGTCGTGAGCAGCGCGACCCCCGCCGCGGCGAGCCACGGCCCAAGTGTCGCGTCGTCGGTGGCGGCGATCGGCGTCACGGCCCCGCCGCCGCTTGCGGCCGAAACGCTCCCTTCGCCGCCGCCGTCACCTCGGCCAGCGTCACGCCGGAGGCGTCGGCTAGTCGCTTGCAGTCCTCGTGCTCGGGGGTGAAGCGTTCGCCCCCGTCGGGGAGCGTCGCGACGACCCCCCTCGCCGCGCCCCACGGCGTGACGACCGACTCGCTGCGGCGCGGCAGCACGATCCGCGACACGGCCTGCCGGCGCATGCCGAGCGCGGTCGTGTTGCGGAACACGATCGTCGCCAGCCGCTCGGCGTCTTCGGGCCGCGCCTGGACGGCGAGCAGCACGCCGGGGCGCCCCTTCTTCATCACTAGCGGCGTGAGGGACACGTCGAGCGCCCCGGCTGCAATCAGGCGCTCGGCGCAGTCGGCGATCCCCTCCCCCGGCGTGTCGTCGAGGTTCGTCTCGAGTAGCACGATCGTCGCGGGGGCGTCATCGGTGGGCGGCGAGGCCGCCACCCCTGTACGATCGCCGACGATCAACCGCAACAGGTTGGGGTGCTCGAACTCCTTCTGCCCGGCGCCGTAGCCGATCCGCTCGATCGTCATCGCCGGCAGCGGCCCGTAGCCGACGGCGAGCGTCGTCAAGATCGCGGCGCCGGTCGGCGTCGTCAGCTCGCCGAGGGTCGCGTTGTCGGCGAGCGGGACGCCGCGCAACAGCTCGGCGGTCGCCGGGGCCGGGATCGCGCAGCGCCCGTGGGCGATCTGCACGAACCCGCTGCCGGTCGGGACCGGCGAGGCGTAGACCGCATCGACCCCCAGCAGGTCCCACGCGATCGCCGAGCCGACGACGTCGGCGATCGAATCGACGGCGCCCACCTCGTGGAAGTGGACCTTCTCGATCGTCGAGCCGTGGACCTTCGCCTCGGCCTCGGCGAGGCGGTGGAAGATCGCCGTCGCGAGCTCGCGCTGCCGCGGCGACAGCGTGCTGGCGTCGATCATCCGCGTGATGTGGTGCAAGTGCCGATGCGCGTGCTCCGGCTCGTGCTCGACGGTCACCTGCGTGGCGCGGAACCCGCGCTTCTTGACTTCGGTCGCCACCAGCCGGCAGCTCGGCAGCCCGAGCGAGTCGATCCCCCGCTGCACCACGGCAAGGTCGATCCCCGCATCGACGAGCGCCCCGAGGGTCATGTCGCCGCTGATGCCGCTGGCGCAGTCGAGGTAGGCGATTCGCATCGGCCGTGGTCTCCGTCGGGGGGCGTTTCGCACTCGATTGTAGGGGAGCGCCAGCGTCGCCGGCAGCCGGCGCGGCGTTGACTCGGTGGGGCCGAATGCCGTACTAGCGAAGCGTGCCAACGCCTCCCGCAGCCGCCGTCGAAACGCCCCTCAGGGTCGCGGTCGCTTGCGGCGCGGCGCACGGTGGGGCGTGGCTCTCTCGCGCGCTCGCCACCACGGGCCTCTCCGCTACGGTCACCGAGGTCGTCGGGCCCGAGGGGGCGATCGTCCACGCGACGCGCGTGCCGAGCGACGCGATCGTGCTCGTCGATTCGCCGACGCTCGACGCCGTTCACCTCAGCCGCGGGCTGCGTGGCGTCGGCTACGACGGCGCGATCGTCGTCGTCGGCGAGCTCCCCGCGCAAGAGCGCGAGCCGATGACGATCGAGGCGGGCGCCGACGCCTACCGCTGCGCCGCGGCGACCAGCGCAGCGCTGCTCGCGACCGAGATGACGCGGTGCGTCGCGGCGCGGCGTCTCGCGGCGCCCCCCCGCCGGCTCGCCTCGCGCGAGGCGCACCGGCTCGAAGGGGACCGCGACGAGACGCAGCGGTTGCTCGACGAACAGCGGGCGCTGGTCGGAGCGCTCGAAGGCCTCGCCGATCGCGAGCCTGGACGCACGCCCGATGGCGCGGACGTTCAACCGGCGGTCGTCGGGGTCGAGCTGTCCGATCGCTACGACGAACTGCTCCGCGCGGCGATCCTCGAGGGGGGCGAAGGCCTCTCCGAACGCGTCGCGGCCCTCGCAGGCGAGCTCGCCGTGGCCGGAACGAGCGCCCCCGCGGCGCTCGCCCTGCACGTTGGCGCCGTCGAGCGGCTGCTGGCGGGGCTCGGCGAGCGCGGCGCTCGACACGCCCTGGCCCGCGCCGACGTCCTGGCGATGGACCTGGTGGTTCACTTGGCCGAGCGTTACCGAGCCGGGTATGTTGCGGCCAGCCCACCAGCGACTCGCCGCGAAGCCCCGCCCCGCCGCCTGCTGCCCCGCCGCTCGATAACCAGCGCATGACGAACAGCGATTTGCCCAACGACCGCAACACGCCCGTCGCCGCGCTCCGCGACCTCGTGGCCGAGTTCGTCGCCGAGCGCGAGTGGTCGGTCTACCACTCGCCGAAGAACCTGGCGATGTCGATCGCCATCGAGTCGGCCGAGTTGATGGAGCACTTCCAGTGGATCGAGTCCGACGCGTCCCGCGCGATCGCACACGACCCGGCGAAGCTCGCCGAAGTGGGGGAAGAGCTGGCCGACGTGGTGGGGTACTGCCTGGCTCTCTCGTCGGCGCTGGGCCTCGACCTGTCGCAAACGATCCGCGCAAAGATGGCGAAGAACCACGCGAAGTACCCCGCGCCCCTGTACCGTGGCAAACCGAGCTACGAGAAGCCGACCGCCGGCGACGACGTGTAGGACGCTCGCACTACCGGCGTGCCGCTTGATCACCACCACCCGACCCCGCGTGCTGCACTTGGCGAGTCGCGTCGCGATCATCGGGGCGAGCGTGCGGGCCGCGGCGCAGTCTACGGTCGCGGCGGGGTGGGACGTCGTCGCCGCCGACCTGTTCGCCGACGCCGACCTCTGTGCGCTCTGCCCGGCGACACGCGTCGAGCGTTACCCCGAAGGCTTCGCCGACTGGCTCGCCGGCCAAGACGTCGATGGTTGGTACTACACGGGGGGCCTTGAGAACCATCCCGAGCTCGTCGATCGGATGGCGGCGATCAAGCCGCTGTGGGGCGTCGCGGGCCAGCCATTGCGAGACTCGCGCGACCCGTTCGTGCTGAGCGCGCTGGCGGAACGCTTCGGCGTCCTGTGGCCGGAGACCGTTCGCGCAGGCGCAGGGGAGCGCGACGGCGTGTGGCTCGCCAAGACCTACCGGCAGGCCGGGGGGAGCGGCGTGGCGCGACTCGCTTCGGCAGACGAGTGGCGGGGGCTCGCCGAGCGCGGCGCCGTCGCGCAGCGGTTCGTGGCCGGTCGATCGCTGTCGGCACTCTTCGCCGTCAGCGCGTCGCACAGCACGCTGCTCGGCTGCACGCAGCAACTGTTGGGGGACGAGTCGGCGCCCTGGAGCTACCGAGGTTCGATCGGGCCGCTCGTGATCGCCGATCGGATGGGGCCGGCGCTCGAGGGGGTCGGTCGACTGCTCGGCGAAGGGCTTGGGCTCACGGGGATCGTCGGCGCCGACCTGATCGACCACGCCGAGCGCCTGTGGATGATCGAGGTCAACCCGCGCTGGACGGCGTCGGTCGAGGTGCTCG
Organism: Lacipirellulaceae bacterium; assembly: GCA_051648405.1. Taxonomy (GTDB): domain Bacteria; phylum Planctomycetota; class Planctomycetia; order Pirellulales; family Lacipirellulaceae; genus JBOFFC01. The sequence continues at coordinate 6,331 of JBOFFC010000041.1, read as the reverse complement.
AACGGGCCGCGGGCGAGTCGCTCTTCCCGGCACACGTGGTCGCCTGCCGTGGCGAGACCGCGCCGAGCGTCCCTCGACCCGAGGGGATCGTCGGCAAGCAGGTCGTGATCGCCGCGCACGATGCAGTGGCGACGGAGGCGTTCCACGACTGGGGGTTGGAAGAGTGCGACGCCGGCCGAGCGGCCGACGTCCCGCACGCCGGGGATCGCTTCGAGCGCGGCGACCCGGTCCTCACGGTCTTCGCCGAAGGGGACGACCCGGAGTGGGTGCGCGGCGAGCTCGCGGAGCGCGCCGCGGCGGCCTTGCGCAGGCTCGATTAAAACTAGCCGCAGATGCACGCAGATAAACGCAGATGAAAAGAAGCGCGAGGCTGTTCGCAGTTCCTGCGTATCTGCGTCCATCCGCGTTCATCGGCGGCTATTCTCCGTCGTCTTTCACGAAGAGCGCGGCGAGGGCTTCGTCGATCGCGTGCGCGCGGGCTTCGTCTGCGATGGCCGGCGGCTTCGCGCGGAGCGGCGCGGACTCGGTCGGCGCGGTTGCCGGCGACGTGTTCGTACTGACGAGCAGCAGGTCGGCGCGCCGCGTCGGGGTGAACGCTTGGCGTGACGACGGCGTCGCGAACGGCGTCCGCGGGACGAGCGGCTCGCCCCCTAGCGCAGCCGGCGCGACGGGCCCCATCGGCCGGAAGTCGGGCCGCTTCGGCGGCGCGACGCGGTAGTTCTGGCGCCACAGCGTGTAGTCGAGCTGATCGACGCGTCCGTCGCCGTTGCTGTCGGCGCGGAGCTTGGTCGTCGAGCCGCTGGTCTGCGACCAGAGGTCGTAGTCGGCGAGCTCGACTCGGCCGTTGCGGTCGTAGTCGCCGGCGACGGCGGGGGGGTCGATGAGGACGAGCGAGAAGAGCTCGGTGCCGACTTCGGGCCGTGTACCGACGACGTACAACCGGTCGTTGATCGAAACGACCGACCTTGGGAATAGCAGGGGGGCGCCGTTCCCCAGGCGAACCGGTACGGTCCCGGCTTCCGTGCCGTCGCTCTTCCAAAGTTGTTCACCGCTGAGCCCATCGTTTGCGGCAAAGTAGACCGTCTCCCCTACACTCGCCAGCACTCGAGCATCGGCGCTAGCCAAACCGGGGCGGATGTCCTTCACGCGTACGGTACCGGCCGCGGTTCCGTCGCTCTTCCAAAGCTCCTCGCCGCTCGTCCCGTCGTTTGCGACGAAGTAGAGCGTGCCTTCTGCGTTCGTCAAGCCAAGCGGGAGAGCACTAACGAGACCCGGGTGGATGTCCTTTACGCGTACCGTGCCGCCTTCGGTTCCGTCGCTCTTCCAAAGCTCGTCGCCGCTCGTCCCGTCGTTCGCGACGAAGTACAGTGTTCCTGCTGCGTTCGTTAAGCCACGCGGGAGAGCGCTAGCCGGACCCGGGTAGATGTCCTTTACGCGCACGGTGCCGGCCTCCGTTCCGTCGCTCTTCCATAGCTCCTCGCCGCCTACACCGTCATTCGCACTGAAGTAAAGCGTGCCCTCTACGTTTGTGAGGGCGATGGGAGAGGCGCTCCCGGAGCCTTCAAGGATGTCCTTCACGCGGACGGTTCCAGTTTCCGTGCCGTCGCTCTTCCAAAGCTCGTCGCCGGTGGAGCCGTCGGTTGCGGCGAAGAAAACCGTACCTCCCACGTTGGTCAAGTGGCGGGGCGCGGAACTGTTGGCTTCCGTGTAGCGGTAGAATCCTGGGCGAACGTCCTTGACCATGACGGTGCCGACTTTGGTTCCGTCGCTCTTCCAGAGCTCCCGGCCGCTCACGCCGTCGCTCGCGCTAAAGTACAGCGTCCCCCCCACGTTCGTGAGGTTGGCGGGGTAGCTCCTAGTGAGGCTCGCGCGGATGTCCGTGACGCGGACCGTCCCCGCCTCCGTCCCGTCGCTCTTCCAAAGCTCGAAACCGAACGCATCGTCGGCCCTGGCGCTGAAGTAGATCGTCCCCCCAACGCTCGTTAGGTGACCGGGGTAGGCGTTGCCGTTGCTGATTTCCTTGACGCGGAAGGTGCCGGCTTCCGTCCCGTCGCTCTTCCAAAGTTCTCGGCCGCTCAAACCTTCGGACGCGCTGAAGTAAAGCGTCGCCCCAACATTCGTGAGGTTGACGGGATAGGCGCTGTGCGTGCCGGCGAGGATGTCCTTGACGAGCACGGTGCCGGCCTCCGTCCCGTCACTCTTCCAGAGCTCCCGGCCGCTCACGCCGTCGTTCGCGCTGAAGTAAAGCGTCCCCTCCACGTTCGTGAAGGACTTGTGATAGCTGCTATTGAGGCCCGCGCGGATGTCCTTGACTCGGAAGGTGCCAACCTCCGTCCCGTCGCTCTTCCAAAGCTCATCGCCGTTCACGTCATCGAAGGCGGTAAAGTAGAGCGTCTCTCCAACGCCCGTAAGGTCACGTAAACCAGCGCCGTACGTGCCGGCGAGGACGTCCTTGACGCGAATAGTGCCGTCCTCCGTCCCGTCGCTCTTCCAGAGCTCTCGGCCGCTCACGCCGTCGGACGCGCTGAAGTAAAGCGTCCCATCAACGGTCGTGAGGGACTCGGGAACGCTGCTACCGGGGCCCGGACGGATGTCCTTGACTCGGCCGGTGCCGTCCTCCGTCCCGTCGCTCTTCCAAAGCTCCTCGCCGCCCACACCGTCGAGTGCGCTGAAGTAAAGCGTTCCGGCAACATTCGTGAGGGACTTGGGATGGCTGATACTGAGGCCCGGGCTAATGCCCTCAACGCGTACCGTGCCGGCCTGAGTTCCGTCGCTCTTCCAGAGCTCCCGACCGGTGCCGAAGGGTTTGTTGGCGGTGAAATAGAGCGTCCCCGCCACGTCTGTGAGGTAGCGGATACTGGCGCTGTCAGAGCCGGGGACGATGTCCTTGACGCGGAAGGTGCCGGCCGCTGTCCCGTCGCTCTTCCAGAGCTCATAGCCGCTCATGCCGTCGTTCTTGGTAAAGAAGAGCGTCCCCGCTACGTTCGTAAGGTAGCGGATGTTGGCTCTGAACGAATTGTAGGGTATCTCCGTGACGCGGACCGTGCCCGCCTCCGTTCCATCGCTCTTCCAAAGGGCCCGCCTGTACACCCCGTAGTCTGCAGTGAAGTAGAGCGTCCCCCCAACGTTCGTGAGCAGACGTGGGAAGGAGTTATCGACGCCGGGGAAGATGTCTTTGACACGGACCGTTCCGGCCTCCGTCCCGTCGCTCTTCCAAAGCTCGCGGCCGGCGGTGCGGGGTTCGTTGGCGGTGAAGTAGAGCGTCCCCCCAACGTTTGTGAGGTAGCCGGGGCGGTAGACAGCATTGTTCTGCTGCGGGTAGAAGGTCTTGCGCCCGTCAATGATGTCCTTGACACGGACCGTTCCGGCCTCCGTCCCGTCGCTCTTCCAGAGTTCGTAGCCGCTCAAGCTGTCGTTCGCAGTGAAGAAGAGCGTTCGTCCCACGTCGACGAACTGGTGTGGCCCCTCCAGCCCCACCACCTTGCCCGAGTTGACGTCGCGGACGAGCTCCAGCTCCCCCGCCAGCATCGAGCGGTCTTCGAGCGGCTCGATGCGGAGCTTGCCGCGGGTGGCGTGGTCGGTGGGGCGTTTGCGGGGCATGGCGTGCGAGTTGGGTCGGGTTGCGCGGGGGGCGAGTGCGAACACGAAGCGGCGGCAAGATATCGCAACGGGGCGATTCGTGGCGATGCCGAAAGCGCCTGGTCGAAGTTGCGGGAGCGTCCCCCAGTTGGGGGGGACTCGGCAACGCGAACGTCGGCGCGCCGGGAGCGTGAGCGCACCGAGTGCTTGCGCCACGGTAGACCCGCTTGGCGCGCGACGACTCCGGGCGCTGACGCTTTCGGCTCACCCTAGCGCGTTCTTTGCGCCTTGGCGTCTTTGCGAGAAGCCACTAGCCCGCGAGGCGCGTGGCGTGCTCGGCCGACTCGGCGTTCTCGAACAGGCCCGTGGGGTGCGCGTACTGCATCAGGTACGCGTCTTCGGGGGAGTCGTCGTAGAAGTTCCGCAGGACGGTGGTCGCGCGGAAGCCGGTCTGGCGGAAGAAGAGCTGCGCGGCGAGGTTCGTCTCGCGCACTTCGAGCGACAGCCGCGTGCGGCGCTGGCTGCTCAGCTTGCTGACGAGCTTCTGCACCATCTGCAAGCCGATCCCCTGCCGACGGCGGTCCTTGTCCACGGCGAAGTTGAGGATGTGCAGGCGCGTCTTGTGCAGCTCGTAGATCATGAAGCCCAGGACGTTGTCCCCCTGCTCGGCGACCATGCCGATGCAGTTCCGCTGGCGCAGGCAGCGGACGAACTCGTCCTCGGACCAGGGGAACTCGAAGCTCCCTTGCTCGATGTCGAGGACTCGCTCCATGTCGCGCCGAATCATCCAGCGGATATGCACGCGCTGCGGAGTCGTGATGGTCGCCATCGAAAGCCTCCATGCCGCCGCGCCGGGTCGATGACCGGCGAGGCCCGAATCGTCCGATAAGGCCGTCCCGGCCGGGTCGCGTCACGCGCAGGGCGTCGTGCCGTTCTCAGCGGGACAGGCGGAAACTAACAGAACCCCGCGAGTGTGCCAAGGCGAGAGCAAACCGTTACAGGGAAAGGACTTGACGCGCGAAGGCCCAGGCCGCGGGCGGCGCGAGCTCGGCGATTCAGGGGCCACGTTCCGCGGTCACGGCGCTCGATTGCGGCGGGCATCGTGAGGGGTCGGGTCGCGACGGTGACGCAAGCAAGGCCGGTTCCCCGGCCCTGCGGATTGCGGCGTTCTTGCCGGTCGTGGCCGCTGCGCACCGAAGCGTGTCGTAACGTTGCCGGCCGGGGAACGTGCGCGCTCGTGTCGAGCGGCGTGCTCGGCGCTTCGCCTGCCGTGTCGCCGTGCCCGACGATCGCGACTTCCGCCTGCTTCGCCGGCTCGCCCTCGCGGCGGTCGTGGCGACGTGCGCACTGCGCGTGTCGCTCAACCTGGTGGACCCCGACCTGTGGGGACACGTGCGCTACGGCCAAGACCTGATCGCCGCGGGGGAGCTCCCGCGCACGGCGACGCACACGTTTACGGCCGAAGGCCACCCGTGGGTCAACCACGAGAACCTCGCGGAGCTCGCCCTCGCGCTGGGCTTCGCGGCGCTCGGCGTGCCGGGGATGCTGGTGGCGAAGTGGCTGTTGGCGATGGGGGTGCTGGGCCTGATGGCGCTTGCGGCGCGGCGCCAACGGATCGACGCGCTCGTCTGCTGGTCGGTTTTGCTGCTGGTTGCGACGAACCTCGAAGCCTTCACCATCCTGCGGCCGCAACTGCTGAGCTTCGTCTGCCTGGCGTTGCTGCTGACGCTGCTCGACCGCGCGTTCGCCCCGTGGGCTGATCGGCGCGGAGCGAATGGTTCGCGCGCGGCATGCGATCACGACCCAGCCGACGCTTCGCCCGTCGTTCATTGGCGATGGCTGCTGCCGCTCCCGGCGCTCGTCGCCGTCTGGACGAACGCCCATGGCGGGTTCGCGGCGGGGCTGGCGATCACCGGCGTCTACCTGCTCGGCCGGGCGATCGAGTCGTGCGTCCTCTACGGCCGCCGCGGGGTTGCTCCGGCGTTTGGTTTCGTGGCGGTCGCCGCGAGCGCCGTGCTGGCGACCCTCGCGAACCCGTACGGCTTCGGGCTCTGGTCGTGGCTCGCCGGCGCCATCGGCACGCATCGGCCGGAGATCACCGAGTGGCTCCCCGCCGAGCCCGGGAACCCGGTCTTTCTGCCGTTCGTCGCACTGGTCGCGGTGGCGACCGCGCTCGTTGCGTGCTCGGGTCGGCGGCGCGATTACGTTCAGCTCGCGATCCTGCTGCTGGTAGGGTGGCAAGCGACGATGCACCTGCGGCACATCGCGATCTTCGCGATCCTGTGCGGGTTCTGGCTGCCGCCCCATGCGCATTCCGTCTACACACGCCTGCGTCAGTACGGCGCCAAGCGGTTGCCGTCGGCCGGCGTTCCGCGGTTCTTACAGGGGGTCGGCGTCGTCGCCCTGGCGGCGGCGTTCACGCTGCAAGTGCTGGCGCTGGCGCCACGGCTGGTTTCGCTCCCCGTGTCGCGCGCGACGTACCCAATCGACGCGGTCCGCTACCTCGCCGAGACGGCAAACGCCCACGGCAAGCTGGTGTCGACCTTCAATTGGGCGCAGTACGCCCTCGCGTCGCTGGCGCCGCGTGTGCGGATGTCGTTCGACGGGCGTCTTGATACCTGCTATTCGCAGGAAGTCATGGACATGAACATGGACTTCCTGATGGCCGACCGCTGGCCGCGCAACCGGGGCGCCGCGTCGGGCCCGATCGACGGCGCCCGCGTGCTCGAGCACTGTCGCCCCGACTACGTGC
>JBOFFC010000040.1:0-9964 GCA_051648405.1 Lacipirellulaceae bacterium | reverse complement strand
CGGCGAGGGCGCCGCGAACGTCGCCGCGCTTCCGCAGCGCTCGCGCGCGGGCCGCGAGGTCGGCGCCACGAGCGCGGTCCGCTTCGGGAGTCGCCACGGCGAACCGCGCGATCGCCTCGCGCGGTTCCGTCGCCAGCGTGCGCCGCGGCGCCCAGAGCGTGACGAGCGCCAGCGCGAGCGCGGCGGCCGTCAACCACGCCGCACGGGCCGTCGCCGTGGGGCTCGGCGTCGGCGCGCCCGTCATCACCGCGGTTTCCGTTTGGCGGGGGGGGCGTCGGGCTTCTTCGCCGGCGCGGGCTTGATGGAGGCCGGCTTCGCGGGGGCGTTCTTGCCGGTGGTCGGCGGCTTCTTCGCGGGCGCCTTGGGGTCGGGCTTCTTCGCGCTGTCGGCGGGCTTCTTCGTGGCGGGCTTCGTCTCGGTGGCCGCCCCCTTCTTGTCGCCACCCTTCTCAGGGGACTTCTTGTCGGAAGGCTTCGGCGGCGTGGGCTTTGCGGGGGGCGCCTTCGCGGCGGACGAGGCCTTCTCGGCCGGCGGCTTCGCCGCGTCGGGCTTCCCGGTATCTGGCTTCTTCTGCGCGGCGGCGGGGGCGTCTCCCTTGGCGGGCTTCGCGTTCGCCTTCATCGGGATTGATGCCGGAGGTTGCTTGTCCTTGCCGGCCGCGTCCTTCGCCGTTGGCTTCGCCGGTTCGGCCTTCGCCGCCCCCTTCGCGGGGGACTTGGCGGGCCCCTTCGCTGGCGCCAACGCCACGAGCGGGGCAGGGGGGGCGACCGGCTTCTGCTCGATCGGCGGCGCGGGCTTCTTCGGCAAGCGGTCCTTGCAGGCCGGGTCGATCTCGAGCAGCACCTTCTTGGCGCCGGGGCCGTAGGGGCTCTTGCCGACTTCCACGCCCAACTGGTGGAGCAGCGAGAAGGCCTCGGCGCCCTTGTTCTTGGGGATCGCCCGCTCGAGGCCCGGGACTACGTGCTTCCCGCGCTCGGCCTCGGAGATAATATCGAACGCCTGCAGGGCGATCAGCAGCCCCTCGTTGGTCGCGATCGCGTGCCCCCCGAGGCCGTTTTGCGTGACGTACGCCACGGCGAACGGCGTGACTCCGTCGTAGCCGCCGATCTGCTTGACCGAGAGGCCCAGGTTTTGCTTCTTGAGCGGCTCGAGGTCGAACGCGTAGATCGACTCGAACACGCTCTGCAGCGCGCGCTTCAGGCGATCGGCCGACTCGGCCGGGTCGTTGAGCGGCTTGAGCGCCTCGGCGAGCTCGCCGCGGGTGCTCACGCGGACCTCGTTCCAGTCGAAGTAGTTCGACTCGAGGTGCTCGATCGACTTGGCCGCCGCCTCGTGCGACGAGTTCTCGACGAGGCACGCGTACAGCAGGCTCTCGAAGAGCGGACGCTCGGCGGGGAGCACTACTTTGTAGCGCTTCTTGAGGGTCGCGACGAGCTTGACCAGTCGTTGAGCGCGGTTTGTTGCGGACATGCGGTGCGTCGGCGGGCCAGCGGTTGGTCGTGGTGGTCGTTCGGGGGGAGTCAGCGTCGCGATCAGCGGGCGTCGGACTCGACGCCCGCTGTGCTGTCGGTAGTCGAGTCCGCGTTCGAGTCGGGGTCGTTCGTCGGGGCGGCGTCGGTCGGCGCAACGTCGGTCGGTAGGACCTCGGCCAGCATCCGCGCGATCGCGATCGACTTCTTGATCCCTTGGTCGAGCTCGAAGTGCAGCTTGGGGGTGTACCGGGTGTCGATCCGCTCGGCGAGTCGCGACTGCAAGTAGCCGGCCGAGCTCTCGAGGCCGCGGATCGCGAGGCGTTGCTTCGCCTCGTCCCCCATGACCGACACGTACACCTTAGCCCCCCGCATGTCGCCGGCCACCTCGACGTGCGTCACCGTAACGTTTTGGACGCGTGGGTCGCGCAGGTCCGTGAGGATCGCCAAGCTGACGACCTCGCGGACCGCTTCGGCGGCCTTCAGTACACGTCGGGACGACATCGGCGGGCGTTGGTCTTCTGTCGGAGAGGGTCGCGGTGCGGCGCGGGGTTGGGTCGGCGGGGCGCCGGCCAGCGGGACTAGTCGTCGAAGCTGCGGCTGATCTCTTCGACCTTGTAGACCTCCAGCAGGTCGGCTTCCTTCACGTCGTTGAAGCCCGACAGCTTGATGCCGCACTCGTAGCCTTCGCGGACTTCCTTGGCGTCGTCCTTCTCACGCCGCAGCGTGTCGATCGCGTAGTCGCCGATGATCGTGTTGTCGCGGACGACGCGGGCCCGGGCGTTCCGCTCGACGACCCCCTGCAGCACGCGGCAACCGGCGATCGAGCCGAGGCGGCTGATCTTGAACACCATCTGGACCAGGACGCGGCCCAGCTCGACCTCGCGCTGCTCGGGCTTGAGCATCCCCTCCATCGCCGCCTTGAGGTCGTCGGCGATCTTGTAGATGACGCTGTAGCGGCGGACTTCGACCCCCATCTGGTCGGCCTTCGAGCGGGCCTTGTCGTCGGGGGTCACGTTGAACGCGATCACGACGGCGTCCGAGGCGTTCGCCAGGACCACGTCCCCTTCGGTCACCGCGCCGACGCTCCGCTGGAGGATCCGCAGGCGGACCTCCGGGTGCTCGAGCTTCGAGAGCTCCTTCTCGATCGCCTCGATCGACCCGCGGACGTCGGCCCGCAGGATCAGGTTCAGCGTCTGCACCTCCTCGGCGCCGACGAGCCGCTCGAACAGCGTGTCGAGCGTCGTCTGCTGGAAGCCGGTCGTGCCGAGGTACTCGGCGCGCTGCTGAGTCGCCCGCGTGGCGGCGATCTCGCGGGCCTCGGCGATGTCGTCGAGGACGTAGAACCGCTGGCCCCCGGAGGGCGCCACGTCGAGCCCCGTCACGTTGACCGGAACGCTGGGGAGCGCCTCCTGCAGGCGGACCCGCGGGTTGAGCGGGTCGTACATCGCCTTGATCCGGCCGTGGGCGTCTCCACAGACCACGATGTCGCCGACACGCAGCGTGCCGTTCTGCACGATGAACTTGGCGACGATGCCGCGGTCGGCGTCTTGCTGGCTCTCGAGGCAGGTGCCCGTCGCCGGGCGATTGGGGTTGGCGCTGTACTCGTTGAGTTCGGCGATCGTGAGGATCGTCTCGAGCAGGTTGTCGAGCCCCTCGCCCGTGGTGGCGCTGGTCTTGATCACCTCGACCTCGCCACCCCACTCGGCCGGCTGCAGCTCGTTGCGCGACAGGCCGGTGAGGGTCTTCATCGGGTCGATTCCCGGGAGGTCGATCTTGTTGAGGGCCACGATGATCGGCACGTCGGCCGCCTTCGCGTGGCTGATCGCCTCTTCGGTCTGGGGCATCACGCCGTCGTCGCCGGCGACGACCAGCACCACGATGTCGGTCACCCCGGCGCCGCGGGCCCGCATCTCGGTGAACGCCTCGTGGCCGGGAGTATCGACGAACGAGATCGGGCGGCCGTCCTTTTCGATCTGGTAGGCGCGGATGTGCTGCGTGATGCCGCCGCTCTCGCCCCCCGCCACGTTGATGCCGATCAGGCGGTCGAGGAGCGAGGTTTTCCCGTGGTCGACGTGTCCGAGGAACGTCACCACCGGCGCGCGGGGCCGGAGGTCTTCCTCGGGGTCCTCCAGGTCGTCGATCGCGGTGAGGACGCGGTCTTCGAGCGTCTCGGGTTGGACGAACTCGACGTCGATCCCCAGCTCGGCCGCGACCAACTCGGTCAGCTCGAGGTCCATCTGAGCGTTGATCGTCGTCATCACCCCCTCTTCGAGGAGGATCCGCAAGATCATCGCCGCGGGGACGCCGGCCGCTTCCGAAAGCTCTTTCACCGTGCAGGGGAGCTGAACGCTGACGCGGTCCTTACGCGGGGCGGCCGTGTTGGCCCCCGACTTCTTTGCGCGGCGCAGGACGCGACGCGGCTTGAGCGGGGCGCGCCCGCCCCGCGTGCGGTTGAGCTGTCGGGCCTCGCGGCCTCCCAGAATCGGGGCCTCGCCCGTGGTCGCCCCTCCCTCGCCCCCCTTGCCCTTGCCGCGGCCCTTCGCGGCGCCGGCCGGGCCTCGCGCCGGCTCTTCGGGGACGACCGTCCGGTCGCGCAGCCGAGCCGCCTCGAGGGTCTTCTCGGCCCGCTTCAGGTGGGCGGCCAGCGGCTTGGCGCCTCCGCTCCTCCCGCCGAGCACCTCGGCCGGGAGCTTCATGTCGGGCTTCTGCGTCGGCCCGTCGTCGGCTTTGGGCTTTGTCTCGCGCGGTTCGGCGATGGCCGGCATCGCCGCGAGCTTAACGACCGGCCGGGCCCGGGTCCCGTCGGTCGGCTTGCGCCGCCCGGGCTCGGTCTTCGCGCCGACGACGGGGACCTTACCACCGCCGCCGAGCTGCGCGCCGGCGTGCGTGTCGCCGCGCATCATCCGGGCGAGCGGCCCGGGCTTCGCGAGTTGCGTTTTCCGGGATTCATCGGCCGAAGCGACTTCGGCTGGCGCGGGGGCGTGCGCCACTTCCGCGACGCCCGCAGGGGCCTCGGCCGCTTCCGTCGTGTCCAAAACTTCCGCGACGACGGGCTCGTCGGGTGCGCCGCGATCGACGCTCGGGCGGCCGGTCGCCGATCGCCCCGCTTTGGGGGCCACGATCGTGCGCAGCCTGCCCCGCGCGTCTCCCGACGGGCGCTCGAGCGGGGTTGGCGGCGCCGCGGCCGCGGGGGCCGACCCCGAGCTGGGGCTCGCCTTCGGCGCGAGGAACTCCTTAACCCGAGCGACTTCGTCGTCGCTGAGGCTCGCCAGCGCCGAGCCCTTGCCCGGGACACCGGCGCGATTGCAGACCTCGACGAGCTCTTTGGCGTCGATCGAGAGTTCCTGCGCGAGCGAATAGATGCGAACCGCCAAAACTCGAATCTCCGTACACTAGAAATCCGCGACCGAAGTTGGTCGCGCTCTTGCGGCGGGCGAGCGGTTCGCGATGTGCCCCGGCGGCGCTTGCGGGAAGTCCCTTCAACGGCCAACCGCCGTCGAAAGACTCCCGCGACCACGCGGAGCGCTGTCGGGGATCACGAAACCATTACGCACGCCTCCACAAGGTTGCTCTGAACCACTTTGCTCGGGGCCACGTTGCTCTGAATCACGTTGCTCTGGGCTCTGAATCACGTTGCTCTGGACCGCAAGCCCGACCGGTTGCCGCTCCGCGGGTTCCGGCCCAGAGGGGGCGTCCCCTCGATGCGGCACAGACCACACAGTATGCCATCGGCACACCCGCCACGGCGAGGGGCGCCGCGCGAAAACACCGGAAAACCCCGGTCGATTCGCTCGATTCGTCGTTTCTGCCCCCCGCACATCGTGCGGAGTTAGGCCTTGTCGTCGGCCTCGTCCGCCGCCGGACCCTCCTCGGCGCTCTCTTCGGGCTCGTCGGACTCACCCGCAAGTTCGTCCGCTTCGGTCGCTTCGGTCGCTTCGTCCGCTTCGGCCAAATCGTCCGCCTCGACTAGCTCGTCCGCCTCGGCGAGTTCGCCCGCGGCGGCTGCCGCCTCGGCGGCAGCGGCTTCAACGACGGCGGCCGCTTCAGCCTCGGCGGCGTCGGCGGCGGCGATGCGGTCCTGCTCGCGTTTGTTCCGGCGAGCCTCGGCGGCGGCGGCCTCGGCCTTCTCGGCCAGCGACTCGGCCTGCTCGACGATCGCCGCGGCCTGCTCTTCGGTCAGGGTGCCGATCTCCATCAGGTCTTCGGGCTCGATGATCGACAGGTCGTCGTAGCTGAGGAAGCCTTCCTCGACGAGCTTCTCGGCGACGCTGAGCTCGAGCCCTTCGATCGCCGAGAAACCGCCGATCGCCCGGTCGATGTTCTCGGCCAGCTCTTCCTGGGTCATGATCTCGATGTCCCAGCCCGAGAGCTTGCTCGCCAGGCGGACGTTCTGGCCGCGCCGGCCGATCGCCAGCGACAGGTTGTCCTCTTGCACGAGCACGATCGCCCGGCCGAGCATCTTGCAGAGGATCACCTGATCGACCTCCGCCGGCTGCAGGGCGTTGGGGATCAGGATCTCGAGGTCGTCGTCCCATCGGACGATGTCGATCCGCTCGCCGGCGAGCTCGTCGACGATGTTCTTGATGCGGTTGCCGCGGACGCCGACGCAGGCCCCGACACAATCGACGCGGGCGTCGCTCGACATCACGGCGACCTTCGAGCGGTAGCCGGGCTCCCGCGCCATGGCGCGGATCTCGATCACGCCGTCGGCGATCTCGGGGATCTCTTGCTCGAACAGCCGCTGCACCAGCGCCGGCGAGCGGCGGCTGAGGATCACCTTCACGCGGCTGCCGGCCTTGCGGGCCTCGTAGACCGTCGCCCGGACCCGCTCGTTGACGTGGTGCGTCTCGCCGGGGATCTGCTCGCTGCGCGGCAGGATCGCCTCGACGTTCCCCAGGGCCACGGTCGCGGCCGCCCCCTCGTAGCGGTGGATGATGCCGCTGACCATCTGCCCCACGAGGTCGTCGTACTCTTCGTAGAGGGCGTCGCGCTCGGCCTCGCGGATCTTCTGGATCATCACCTGCTTGGCCGTCTGGGCGCCGATGCGGCCCACGACCTCTTCCGAGTCGAGCTTCTCGCCGTTGCAGGTGGCGTCGATCTCGCCGCTCTTGCGGTCGATCGCGACGATGATCTCTGCCTCCTCGCCGTAGACCTTGGTGAGGGCCGAGACGAGCGCCTGCTCGATCCCCTCGAACACAATCTCCTTGGCGATGTTCTTGTCGCGGTGGATCGCGTCGACGATGCGGAGGATTTCTTGGGCGTTCATGGCGCTCTTTCGCCTCGGGCGGCCCGGGAGCCGCGGTGAATCGGGTTGTCGAGTTGTCGGGTCGTCGAATTGTCTGCGGATTGTCGTCAGGGGGGGGCCGCGCTGGTGCGGTCCCCCGAAAGAAAAAGCCGGCCCGGGGGCCGGCTTCTCCTCAAGCCCAAAACCCTACGCCGCGCAGGCCGGTGCTGTCAAGCTGAGCGGGACTTCACTTGACGCTTACGAGCAGGAGATGGGGGGATGAAGGGGAGGGTGGTCCGAACTTGCGGGGAGAGCGTCGGAGCGAGTCTTCTGTCGATATGGCGGGACCGCAGCGGACCGAACCCGCCCAACGACCGTCCCCCCTCGTCTCTCCGCCGTCTCCCTTTCTCCCTAACTCGATCCGTCCTTCCCCATGTCGTTCGAACTCCCCCCGCCGAAGCGCAACGGTCCCGCGTCGAAGCGCAAAGGTTCCAAGGGGAAACCCGGCGCGACCCCACCGAAGCTACAGGGGACTCCGCCTGCGGGGGGTCGGCCTGCGGCGAAGCGGGATAGCTCGATCCTCGTCCAGAACCTGTCGGTCGCCGACGCCCGCCACCTGGTGAAGAACGAGGGGGGGGAATTGACCCCCGCGGCGATCGCCTGGCGCGCGGTGTCGATCGTCGTCACGATGGGCCTGCTGGCGTGGGCGATCGCCCGCGGCGACGCCACCACCTGGCACCTGCTGCTCCCCTACCTGGGGATGTACGTGGTGATGATCGTCAGCATCCCCGTGGCGTACGCGATCACGCGGATGCATGGCCTCCGCGACGAGTCCCGCAAGTCCCTGAGGCTGTGGTGGCTGCTGCCGGCGATCTTCGCGGCGGTCGAGTTCGGCCGCTCGCGCTACGCCGGCGCCGACTTCGTCACGCAGGCGTGGGGGGACGTCGAGTGGTTCGCCCGTTCGGTGGTCGAGTCGCGGGTCCACTGGGCCATGCTGTGGGCCGCCGCCAACGCGCTGATGGAGTTCCCTCAGCGCCTGCGGAACCTGCGGCTCTACGGCCCGCCGTTCATGGGGGCGAGCCTGGGGTGCGCGATGCGGCTGGTCGTGCCGCTATTCGGGTGCTTCCTTCTGCCGTTCATCGCCCAGGCGATCGAGACGAAGTCAACGTGGTGGTTCCCGTGGGGCGTCTGGCTGACGTTCGTGGTCGCCGAAGTGCTGGCCCTGTGGATGCACTGGGACTTGCAGACGAGGCTGCGGAAGTACGACGCGGAGCGTCAAGGCGAGCCGGCGACGTGAGTCGTCGGAGTCGGTGCGGGACGCGTTGACTTCGACGTGGCGCGACCACTCCGACGGCTGGCGCCGCCGGCTCGCCTACGGAGCTTCGCGGCGTGGTAAGCTAGGGAAGCGATCCCCCGAGAGGAGAAGCCCGATGAAAGCAATCAACGCGATCTACGAGAACGGCGCGTTCCACCCCGTGATGCCGGTAGACCTGCCGGAGCGTACGACGGTCGAGGTGCTGGTGCCGGACGGGGTGAAGCCGTCGGCCGCCGGCGAAGGGATCGCGCGGACCGCGGGGGCGTGGGCCGGGCTACCAGGCGCCGCGGCGCTGGACGCCGAGGTGGACGCGATCCGCCAGTCGGCGAGCTACCGGGAGTAGCACGCGTGGCGTTCTTGCTCGACACCAACATTGTCTCGGCGCACATGCGCCGCCCGTCGGGGCTGATGCACCGATTCGTGCAGCACGGGGGCAACCTCTACCTGCCGGCGATCGCACTCGCCGAACTGCACGCCGGCGCCGCGCTACTGCCTGACCCGACAGCCCGCGCCGCCGAGATCGACGACTTGCTGCGCGACGTGCGTGTGGTCCCGTTCGGCACCGCCGAGGCCAAGGCCTTTGGCGTGCTGCGCGCCCAACTCCGCGCGGCCGGCCTAACGGTCAACCCGTTCGACCTGCTGATCGCCAGCACCGCGATCGCCGGCGACATGACCCTCGTCACCCACAACACGAAGCACTTCGACCGCATCCCCGGCCTGCGGCTCGAGGACTGGCTGACGCCGTGAAGCGCGCCCGCGTCAGCGGCGGCGGGTGACGAAGCTGATCGCTGCGAGCGAAGCGAGCAACGCGGCGGCGGGCTCGGGGACGGTCGCCACGCGGAAGCCGGTGTACGCATCCTCAAATCCGACTACACCGATTGGGAACGAAGCTGAAGCAGCTCTCAGATCAAACACCGCGTTCCCCATTGAAGCCCCGCGGAAGCTCCTGAAGAAGGAAAGCGGGTCAGAAGTGTTGCCTTCAGTCCATTCCCAGACGTTTCCGCTCTGGTCATACGTACCGTAGGGGCTCCGCGCGGCCGTGTAGGCTCCGACGTCGGTCAGCGGGTCTGGTCCAAGCGTGGTCGTGCCGCTCACGGCGTAGCCGCCGTTGAAGCCGTTGTCAATTCCGTCGTTGTTGTAGTAATTCACCGCTGCCGGGTTGTCACTAGGACGATCGCTTGTTGGCACGGCATCGCTTCCGGTGGCGAAGTCAAAGTAGGCGCCGGCGGTGCCACTGCGTGAATCGTGGTAGGCAGCCTTATACCACTCGTTGTCGTTGGGGATCCAGAAGCGAGCATTCCGTGCGCGAGTTTCACCGGTTCCGTTCGAGACGGTGTAGACGCCGGTCTCTGTGCCTCCGCTCGCCGATCCCGCCGCGCCCTGACCGTTGTGCAGCCAATTGACGAACCGCATCGCGTCGAAGAACGACACGTAGTTCACCGGATTCTGGCCTCGGCCGCTCTTCACGGAGAACTTGCTTCCGTCAACGAAGCTCGGCCGCAGTTCAATCCCGCCAAGGCCACCTGCCATAGCGCGGTTGTAAAGCGATCGAGCGTTCGCAGCGCTCGGATCGACGGCGTTGAGGAATACCGCGTACTGGGCGTTCGTTACCTCGTGTTTGCTGATTGCGTAGATGTACGCAACGGCACCGTAGGCGTCGCCAAATGAGTCCGGGCTATCCGGGGCATTTCCGGCGTTGCCGACGTGGGCCCAATCTAACGTGACGGGGGCAGCCGCGGCCGAAGCGGCGGCGAGAGCCACCGCCAGAGAGGCGAGCAGCAAGTGGCGGGTCATTGGGTCGAGGCCTTTCTCGAGTGGTCGCGAGAGGAGAACGCGGATCGCCGACGCCCGCTAGTCTAGCCACAGTCCCCCGCGTTGTAGCAAGCACGCCGAAGAAAAGAGCCACGAAATCGCTCTCCAGAATGGAGGCGAGCCGGCGGCGCCAGCCGTCGG
>JBOFFC010000039.1:0-50585 GCA_051648405.1 Lacipirellulaceae bacterium | reverse complement strand
CGGGGGCCACGTCGCGGTCGTGGAACGCGTAGTGGGGGGCGCCGAGCTTCTCGAAGAACTCAAACGCCACCCGCGCACGGTTCTTGGCGTTCTCGACCGAGTCCGTGCCGTCCTCCCACGGACGGACCAGCGTGCCGGGGCCGAACGGGTCGGCGCCGGTGCCGCGGAATGTGTGCCAGTAGACGACGCTGAACCGCAGGTGGTCGCGCATCGACTTCCCTTCGACGAGCTCCGAGGGGTCGTAGTGCTTATAGGCGAGCGGGTTGCGGCTCGTCCGGCCCTCGAACGGGACGCGGGTGGCGACTTCGGGGAAAGCGGTCATGGCGAGCCGAGCTTGATAGGCGAGAAGGCGGGAGACTGCGACCTGGGAGAGAGTCGCCCCGCGCGGCGGAGCGATCAAGGCCCCGAGCCCAGCAAGCCGTCCCGAGCTCGGAGGATGACGGTTCCGCAGGGGTTGATTGACGGGACTGGCGGATCGACCGGGCCCCGGGGTCTGAACAGAATACTAGATTCGCGGCGGTGGCGACCAACCAAACGCCCCCCACCGACCCTCCTCATGATTCCACAGCATGCTTGCCCGATCGCCTCTCCGCCGCTGTTTGTACTCCGGCCGCTCTCCCCTGCCTCGCCAAGTCGTCTGGGTCGCCCTGCTTGGGCTCGGCGTGTCGCTGACGGCCTCGGTCGCAGAGACAAAGGAAGTCGGCAGGCCCGACGCGCAAGCAAAGTACCGAGACGCGTCGTTGCCGGTCATCGACCGCGTGTCGGACCTGCTCGGCCGGATGACGCTCGACGAGAAGGTCGCGCAGCTCTGCTGCCTGTGGGGGGAGAAGGCCGAGCTGCTCGACGCCACCGGTAGATTCGATCCCAACCGGGCCGCGGCGCGGCTCGGGGGAGGGATCGGACAGATCGCCCGCCCAGGCGACAGGTCCGGCGAAGCGGGGGCCTCGGCCGGCGTCGAGGCGACTCGCGGCGCTCGGGAAACAGCCGAGCTCGTCAACGCGATTCAGAAGTGGGTCGCCGAGAACACTCGCCTGGGGATCCCCGTCCTCTTCCACGGCGAGGGCCTTCACGGCTTCCAGGCGAACGAGGCGACGCACTTCCCGCAGGCGATCGGGCTGGCGGGGACTTGGGACCCGGCGCTGCTCGAGCGCTGCTTCCGAGTCGTCGGCCGCGAGATCCGCGCCCGCGGCGTCGCGATCGTGCTCGCCCCCGTGGTCGATGTCGGACGCGAGCCGCGCTGGGGTCGCATCGAAGAAACGTACGGCGAAGACCCGTACCTCGTCTCGGAGATGGGCCTCGCCGCCGTCCGTGGCTTCCAAGGGACCGACCTGCCGCTCGGCAAGGAGCACGTCTTCGCGACCCTTAAGCACATGACGGGTCACGGCCAACCCGAAGCGGGGCAGAACGTCGGGCCCGCGAACATTTCGGAGCGCGAGCTCCGCGACACGTTCTTGCCGCCGTTCCGCCGCGCCGTGACCGAGACGAACGTGATGGCCGTTATGCCGTCGTACAACGAGGTGGACGGTGTCCCTTCGCACGCCAACGGCTGGTTGCTCGACCGCGTGCTGCGGCGTGAGTGGGGCTTTCGAGGGCTGGTGATCTCGGACTACGACGCGATCCCCGAGCTCGAGCGCCGGCACCACGTCGCCGCCACCGCGGACGACGCGGCGGTCACGGCGCTCGCCGCCGGCGTCGATATGGACATGCCGAAGCTCGCGTCCTACGCCCGGCTCGCCGCGCTGGTGCGCTCGAAACGCGTCTCCGAGGCGGCGATCGACAGGGCAGTGGCCCGGGTGCTGCGGACCAAGTTCCTCGCGGGACTGTTCGAGGACCCCTACGCCGACCCTGCCTACGCCGAGCGGGTCACGAGCAACGACGAGTCGCGGGCCGTGGCCCTCGAGGCGGCTCGCAAGGCGGTGACGCTCCTCAAGAACGACGGGTTGCTGCCGATCGAGGACCTCGGCAAGCCGGGGGGACCGCGGCGCATCGCGGTGATCGGCCCCAACGCGGCCGAGGTGATGCTCGGGGGCTACAGCGACACCCCCAAACACCAGGTCAGCGTACTCGACGGCGTGCGAGCGAAGCTCGCCGGCAAAGCGGAGGTGACCTACGCCGAAGGGTGCCGCCTAACCGCGAGCCGGAACTGGTTCGGCGACGAGGTGAAGCCGATCTCCGAGGAAGAAAACAAGCCGCGTCTGGAAGCGGCGTCGCGCGTCGCCGCCGCGGCCGACCTCGTGGTGCTCGTAGTCGGCGACAACGAGCAGACGTCTCGCGAAGCGTGGGCCGAGAACCACTTGGGGGACCGCTCGGGCCTTCGACTGTTCGGGCAGCAAGAAGAGCTCGTCGAGCGCGTCTGCGCCGCCGCCAAGCCGACCGTCGTCGTGATGCTGCACGGCCGACCGCTTGCCATCGGTGACGTGGTCGAGGGGGCCAATGCCGTGCTCGAAGGGTG
Source organism: Lacipirellulaceae bacterium (assembly GCA_051648405.1). Classification (GTDB taxonomy): domain Bacteria; phylum Planctomycetota; class Planctomycetia; order Pirellulales; family Lacipirellulaceae; genus JBOFFC01. The sequence goes on along the minus strand of JBOFFC010000039.1, from coordinate 48,133 downwards.
GTACCTCGGTCAAGAAGGAGGGACCGCCGTCGCCGAAGCGCTCGTCGGCGAGCTCAACCCGGGGGGCAAGCTGCCGATTACGATCCCGCGCTCCGTCGGGCAGCTCCCGGTCTTCTACAACCACAAGCCGACCGCCCGCCGAGGGTACGCGTTCTCGGACAAGTCGCCGCTGTTCCCGTTCGGGTTCGGGCTCAGCTACACCGAGTTCCGACTCGGCCCGCCGCGCCTGAGCACGAGCACAACGAGCCTCGCCGAGCCGGTCACCGTCAGCGTCGAGGTGGCGAACACCGGGCCGCGCGACGGCGACGAAGTGGTCCAGCTCTACATCCGCGACCGGGTCAGCTCGGTCACACGGCCCGTCAAGGAACTGAAGGCGTTCCGGCGCGTGACGCTCGCCGCGGGGGCGAAGACGACCGTGACTTTCGAGCTGAACGAGCAGTCGCTCGCCTTCCACGACCTGGCCGAGCGGCTGGTCGTTGAACCGGGGGAGTTCGACGTCATGACCGGCCCCAACAGCGTCGAACTCCAATCGGCGACCCTCACCGTCAGCGGCCCGCTGCGGCAGATCGACGTCCATGCGAAGCTCGCCGCGGCGCGGTAGTCGCCGTCGCGGTGCAGCCGGCTCCGACGCGGCTCAGCCCATCGTCCGGCCGCCGTTGACGGTGATCACCTGCCCCGTGACGAAGCCCGCCGCAGGGCTCGCCAGGTAGGCAACCGCGGCGGCGACCTCCTCGGGCGTGCCGAACCGGCCGACGGGGATCGTCGCCACGTAGGTGTCGCGGTCTTGCTGCGTCGCGTGCGCGTGACGCTCGACCGGGACCCAGCCCGGCGCCACGCAGTTGACGGTTACGCCGTGCGGCGCCAGCTCGCGCGCGCTGCTGCGGGCGAGGCCCGTCTGCCCCCCTTTGGCGGCGACGTACGCCGTGAAGTTGGGGTTCCCGCACTGGAACACCTCGCTCGTGACGTGGACGATCCGCCCCCAGCGGCGACGCTTCATCGCCGGAAGGACCCCCTTGGTGAGCATCACCGGGCTGAGCACGAAGAAGTCGAGCATCCGTCGGTAGAAGTCGAGGTCGTACTCCTCGATCGGCAGTTCCGGTTGGTCGCACGTGGCGTTGGGGACGAGCACGTCAACCGGACCGAGCGCGGCGCTCACCTCCGCCACGAGCCGCTCGACCGATACGGGATCGGTGACATCGGCTTGGAGCGCAACCCCGCGACCCCCCTCGGCGAGCACCTCGTCGAGGGTCTCCGCGGCCCGGCGGGCGTCGCTCGCGTAGTTGATCGCGACGCTCGCTCCCGCTCGCGCCAGGCGCAGGGCGATCGCCTTGCCGAGCCCCCGCGACGAGCCCGTCACGAGGGCGACGCGGCCGTCGAGCCGGTCGCCTTCACCGCTCATGCGGCCGTTAGCGCTGCTTTCCAAGGAGTTTGTCATCGAGTCTCGGTTCGTGGGAGTTGAACGCGGTTGCGGTTTGGTTAGGCGATGACTTCTTGGATCGGCTGGACGGGCTCGACGCCGACGAGCTTCTGGTCGAGCCCGGCGTAGAAGTACGACAGCCGATTCGCGTCGAGGCCCATCTGGTGGAGCACCGTCGCGTGCAGCTCCTTGACCGTCAGCGGGCGATCGACCGCGCGGCTGCCGAGCTCGTCGGTCGTCCCCACGGTCACGCCCCCTTTGATGCCGCCGCCGGCCATCCACATTGTGAACCCGTAGGCGTTGTGATCGCGCCCCGTCCCCTCGGCGTACTCGGCCGTGGGCTGACGGCCGAACTCACCCCCCCAGACGACGAGTGTCTCGTCAAGCAGGCCGCGCTGTTTGAGGTCGCGCAGCAGCGCGGCGATCGGCTTGTCGGTTTCGGCGGCGTGAAGGTTGTGGTTCACCACGAGGTCGCCGTGGGCGTCCCAGTTCGAGTCGTTGTGGTGCCCTCCCGAGTAGACTTGGATGAAACGCACGCCGCGCTCGACGAGCCGCCTGGCGATCAGGCACTGCGACCCGAAGTGGTGCGTCGGCTTCGTACCGATCCCGTAGCTCTCGATCGTCGGCGCCGACTCCTGCGATAGGTCGACTGCCTCGGGCCCGGAGAGCTGCATCTCGAACGCGAGCTCGTAGCTGGCGATCCGGGCGGCGAGCTCGCTGCTCTCGGCGCGTCCCGCGTGGTGCCGGCTGTTGATCCGTGCGAGCGTGTCGAGCTGATCGCGCTGCATGGCTCGCGAGACCCCCTGAGGCCGAGCCAAGTCGAGGATCGGCGCCCCTTCGTGGCGGAAGGTCGTCCCTTGGTACGTCGCCGGCATGTAGCCGCTCGACCAGTTCTTCGCGCCGCTGATCGGGCCTCCGGTGGGGTCGAGCATCACGACGAAACCGGGGAGGTTGCTGTTGACGGACCCCAGGCCGTAGTTGACCCAAGACCCCAGCGCCGGGCTCCCCGAGATCAGCTTGCCCGAGTTCATCATCAGCATCGCCGAGCCGTGGATCGGCGAGTCGGCGGTCATGCTCTGCAAGAACGCGATGTCATCGACGCACTCGCCGACGTGAGGGAACAAGTCGCTGACCCACTTCCCGCACTTGCCGTACTGCTTGAACTTCCAGCGCGGCTCGACGATGCGGCCCTGGCTCTTGTGACCGCCACGGCCGAAGGTCTTCACCTCGATCGTCTTCTGGTCCATGCCGACCATGGCCGGCTTGTAGTCGAACGTGTCGATGTGGCTCGGGCCGCCGTACATGAACAGGAAGATCACGCTCTTCGCCTTGGGGGCGAAGTGCGGCGGCTTGGGGGCGAGTGGGCCGGCGTTGGTGGGAACGGCTGCTCCCTGGGCTGCTGTAGAGAAGAACCCGTCCGCCGCGAGCAAGCCCGAAAGCGCGGCCGCGCCGAACCCGGCCCCCGATTCCCAAAGGAACTCGCGGCGCGACTTGCTGAACAGGCTGTGTCGAGACATGGTTCGGCCCGTGGGGCGATCAGTCGATGTAGACGAACTCGTTCAGGTTGAGCACCACCAAGCAGCACTGACGCAGCGCCTCGTCGGGCGCCACGCCGTGCTGTTCGACGAGGCGCTTGTAGAGGCCTTCGACGTCGGACACCGTTTGCGCATCGGGATCGCGCTGCAGCGCGATCCGCAGCGCCTCCGCGATCCGCTCCCCGACCCCCGCCCCCGCGTCGTTGGCAACGCGCTCGGCGAGGTCGCCAGCCCGGGCGCGGAGGAACTCGCCGTGTAGCAGGTTCAGCGCTTGCCCCGGCTGGGTCGTGTTGAAGCGCGCCTCGCAGCTGGTGTCGGTCTCGGGGAAATCGAACGCCGAGAGCTCGGGAGGAACGAGGCTGCGCTTGATGTGGATGTAGATCGAACGGCGACTCGAGGACTTCTCGTCCGACGTTGGCCAACCCTCGCCGGGCCGCGACTGCGTGCCGTGCACCTCGGCAGAGAGCTTGGGAAACACGCTCGGGCCGTACAGGTCCGCGTTGAGTGCGCCTGTAACCGCAAGCGCCGAGTCGCGGACCTCCTCGGCGGTCAGACGCCGGAGGTCGAAGCGGCTGAAGAGGTCGTTCGCGGGGTCCGCGGCGAGCGCGGCGGCCGAGGGTCGCGACGACATTCGGTAAGCGCTCGAGTGGACGATCAGCCGGTGCAGCTCCTTCAGGCGCCAACCGTGCTCAACGAGGTAGCCTGCCAACCAGTCGAGCAGCTCGGGGTGCGTCGGCGGGGTCCCCAACTGCCCGAAGTTGTTGGCGCTCCGAACGATGCCTCGCCCAAAGTGATGCTGCCAGACGCGGTTCGCGATCACCCGCGCAGTGAGCAGGTTGTCGGGCGAGGCGATCCAATTGGCGAGGACGATCCGCCGGCCGGCCGATCGCGCATCGGGCGCTGGGTCAGGGATCGCCGGCGCAGGGTTGCCGAACAAGTCCGGGAACGCCGGTTCCACGGCGTCACCCGGCACGTGAGGGTTCCCGCGAGCCATCACCTGGATCGGTTCGGGACGCGGCTCGCACACCGCAAGGGAGAGCGCCATCGCGGCTTCCGGCATCGCGTCGAGCCGCCCCTGCGCCGCGGCCCGTTGATCGACCAGCGCGGCGTACGCCAAGCGTTCCCCTTCACTCTGGACGCCGGCGAGCTTCTCGGCGAGCAGCGCCGGGCGATTCTCGGGTTGCTCGCTGCGTCGCTGATCGACGCCGTCCATCCTCTTGATGGCGACTTCCTCCATTGCGAGCTTGCCCGCTTCGAGCGCCGCCACGGCGCCGCGCAGCGCCGTGCGCTCCGCCTTGGCTTCGGCTGGCGAGAGGTCCCAAAGGCTGTAGAGCTTGGCGTCGCGCCCCACTGTGTCGGCGTACGGAGTGACGTCCGCAAAGAACGACAACAACTGGTAGTAGTTGGTTTGCGGGAAGGGGTCGATCTTGTGGTCGTGGCACCGCGCGCAACCGACGGTCAGCCCCAGGAAGGCCTGCCCCGTCGTGCTGACGATGCTGTCGAGGTCGTCGTACCGCGCCTGCAAGGGGTCGGCCGGCTCGTCGTCCCACGTGCCGAGCCGGTAGTAACCGGTTGCGGTGATCGAGGCTTCCGTCACCGGGGAGACCTCGTCCCCCGCGAGCTGTTCGACTACAAACCGGTCGAACGGCTTGTCTTCGTTGAATGAGCGGATGACGTAGTCGCGGTACTTCCAAGCGAAGGGCTTCGCCGCGTCGCGCTCGAAGCTGTTGGTCTCGGCGTAGCGGACGACGTCGAGCCAATGGCGGGCCCACTTTTCGCCGTAGTGAGGCGACGCGAGGAGCTCATCGACTAACCGCGAGTAAGCCCCCTCCGAGTCGTCGGTGACGAACGCGGCGAGCTGCGTTGGAGTAGGCGGAAGCCCGATCAAATCGTAGTACAATCGCCGCGCTATCGTCGGGCGATCGGCGGCTTGCGCCGGCGCTAGGCGCGCTTCTTCGAGCTTTGCGAGCACGAAGTGGTCGATCGGATTGGTCACCCACGCGTCGTTATTGACGTCGGGAGGAACGACCGTCGCTCGGCGGGCGAACGCCCAGTGCCGCTCGAACGGCGCGCCCGCGTCGATCCACGAGCGGAGCGATTCAATCTCCTTCGGCGTCAGCGCGGGACCCTCAGGGGGCATCCGCTCGGACTCGTCGGCCGACTCGACCCGCCGCACGAGCTCGCTCGCCGCAGCCTCCCCCGCCACGATGGGCCGCGCGCCGGAATCGGACTCGGCCAGCATCGACTCGCGGTCACTGAGGCGCAGGCCGCTCTCGGCCCGATCGGGGCCGTGGCACGCTAGGCACCGCTTCGCCAGCAGCGGGGCGATCGTCGTCGCGTAACGCGGCGCCGCAGGCCGCCCTGCGAACGCGCACATCGCGGTCGCGCTCAGCCCCAGTGCGACCGCACAGCGAAGGACAGCGGCGTGCGAGAGGAGAACGCCCATCCCGGCACTTTAGCAGTGCGGGAATCGCCGAGCAACGACGTCGCGGCGGTGGTTCGTGCGAATCGCGCGGGGCTAGCAGCCCGTTGGAAAACGCCGTCGTGGCGTTTCTCAACCTCGTCAAGCTCACGGCCGAGCCGCTCACGGCTCGCGAAACCGCGGCGAAAGCGCCACGGTTTCGAAGTCGCTTCCGTGCGGCGACGCAGCCTGTTGGAGAATCAACCGGCTCCTAGCGCCTCGCCTACAGCCGGACGTAGGCGCGATGACGGTCCAACCACCAGCACACCCCCCAGAGGATTAGGCCCACGGCGGTCGTCTCGAGCAGCGGCAAGAACGGCTCGCCGAGCAGTCCGAAGGGCCCCCCCCCGAGGTGCGTACGCAGCACCCCCAGCAGCGGCTCGGCGGCGACCCACGTCATTACGTACATCACCAACGGGTTGCGGCCCACGACCTCAAGAGGCCACGCCCACCGGCGCCACCCTGCCCCGTCGATGGCGCCGTAGAAACCGGCCAGGAGCATCAGGCAGAGCCCCCCCGAGGCGAGAGCGAAGCTCGGGGTCCAGAGCTTTTTAACCATCGGGCAGACCCCCGCGAGGTCGATCGCGACGCCGAGCGTCAGCAAGAGGGCGCCCCCACCGACGAGCGAGGCGGCCTTCGCCCTGGCGCTCGCCTCGCGCCTCAGCACGTCCCCCGCCACGAGGCCCAGCGCCATGGTCGCGATCGCAGGGACGAAGTTGAACGTGTAGTAGCCGCCGTTGTCGTGCGTGAAGGGTTCGCTGCGCGGGAACAGGTTCAGCAGCCACACGTCGAGCGCGTGGCCGGGGCCCGTGTTCTCGTTCCAGTGCGCCCAGAACCCGTCGTAGTGCAGCACCGCGGCGGCGCACGCCGGCGCATCGGCGGTCGGCAGCGGCCACAGCGCAAAGAACAGCCACGTAAAGAACAGCACCGCGGAGATCGCCAGCAGTCGGAAACGCTGCGTCTGGGTCGCCAGCAAGAACAGCGGCAAGTAGCCGAGCCCGATCTGCGACACGACGTCCTCGAACGTCCAGTTCGTCTCCGTCTGGCCGAGCGAGCGCAACCCCACGCCGAGCAGCACGAGCAGCAGGGCGCGGGTCGCCGCGTGACGCACAAGCTGGGCGCCGGAAGCGCCGCGCCGTTGGCGCGAAGCGACCGAGAACGGGAGCGAGACGCCGACCATGAACATGAACGACGGCTGAATCATGTCCCAGAACGTAAGCCCGCGCCACTCCGCGTGCTCGAACTGCACAAGGAACGCCTCGGCCGCCGGCCACGCCGCGGCGATCGGCGTCCACCAGTCGCCCCGGGCCGCCGAGAAGGCCAACAGCAGCATCGTCGCCCCACGGAAAGCGTCGAGCGAACCAAGCCGCGGAGCGGCGGTCGGAGCGGGCGCCGGCGCGTGGAGCGACGAGCCGGTCACTTGTCCACCTTGAGGGCCTCGATCGCCGCCGGCAGGTCCGGGTCCACCGGCCCGCGTTCGCCACGTCCTTCGTTGTCGATGCGGTGGTCGGCGATCTTCTGGATCCGCGGCATGTCGGCGTCCCAGTAGCGGGCGCAAGTCGCCCTGTCGGGCGCCTCGTACGGGCGGAGCAAGCGGAAGCCGACGTCCTGGGCTTCGTCGGCGGCGAACCACCACGGGCTCTTGGGAGTGTTCGGGTCGTAGGCGAGCCACTCGGTGTCGTTCGACGCCCGGGGCTCGGTGAGGTTGCACTCCCCGATCGGCAGCAGCGCCGAGCCGCCGCGCAGCACGCGCGGGAAGAGCGCCGTTGGCCAAGCTACGGGGGGCTCGCCACCGGCGCCATCGGCGTCGGTAGCCTTCCCCTCCAGCGCGTCGAGGGCCCACTCGCTCGCGTTGCCGAGCGTGTCGTGGAGGCCCAAGGGGCTCGGGAGCTTCTGGCCAACGGGCTGGGTCGCGTAATCAGAGTTGTCCTCGTGCCACGCGAGGTCGTCGAGCGCCGGTTCGTCTGCCGGTGAAGTGTCGCCATCTTTCTTGCCTTCGCCACGAGCCGCGTGCAGCCATTCGGCGTCGGCGGGGAGTCGGTAGACGCGCCCCGTGAGCAGGCTCAGCCACTTCGTGTACTGCTTTGCCGCGTACTGCGACATCGAAACAGCCGGCAGCGCGGGGGCTTCGCCCGCGTCGAACGTGAAGGTCGTGTCGTAGAGTTTCGACGGCGCCGTCACGGCGTCCACGCGGTTAGCGTCGGTCAGTTGCCGCACGCCTCGGTCGTCAAACTTCTCGAAGACGGCGCACAGACCCATGAAGGGACGGTACTGGCCCCAGGTGACCTCGGTCTTGCCGACCCAGTAGGGGGCGAGCTCGAACCGCTCGCCGCGGAACGCGACCACCCCCCCGGGGACCGGCTCCATGGCGATGGTGACCTTGGCGCCAGGGATCGTCTCCTCGTAGGGAACGAGGAACACGCCGTCGTGCTCGACGAACCGCCCCGCAACGGGACGGGTCGCGACGACGCCCAACGCGGGCTCTGCGCCGAACGCGGTGTCCGAGATCGCGGAAAAGTACAGAAAAGTCGCTGCCAGCACGACGCGCCGCGTCATGCCACGGGCTCCACGCCGGGGATCGCGACCGGCGGCTCGGGGACGTCGGTCCAGCCGTACTCGGGGGGGCCGAGGCGTTCGGGGGAGGCAATCGCCTCGTCCCAGGTGAGCGTCTTGCCCGAGTAGGCGGCCATCCGCCCCATCAGCGCGACACGCGTGCTGTTGACCATGTAGTGCCCGTTGTTGATCGGCGTCCCCTTGCGGATGCTGCGGAACATCTCCTCGTGTTCGCGGACGTACATGCTCGGCGCCGGCGCCCCCTCGGGGGTCTTGTGGCGCCACGCCTTCGGTCCGTCGATTCGTTTGGCGAGCACCTCTGCTTTGCCCTTCGAGCCGTGCACGAGCTCGTCGATGCGGACCGAGCAGCCGTCCTGCTGGCGGCAGGTGAAGTACACGCTCTGACCGCCGGGGTACTCGTAGAACACGGTGAAGTGATCGAAGACGTTGCCGTACTTAGGATCGGTCCGCTGCTGCCGGCCGCCGATCCCCATCGCCTTAACGGGGCTCGCGTCCCCCAGCAGCCAGGCCGTCTTGTCGAGCGAGTGGACCGCCTGCTCGGTGATGAAGTCGCCGCTAAGCCACGTGTAGTAAAGCCAGTTGCGGACTTGGTATTCCATGCGGCTCCAATGCGGCTTGTCGCCGCGGTGCCACAGCGTGCCCGTGTTGTACGACGACTCGATGGCCACCAGGTCGCCGATCGCCCCGCCGCGGATCCGATCGACCGTCTCGCACACACCCGGGTCGTAGCGCCAGCAGAGCCCCGAAACAATCGCCAGGCCGAGCTCCTTCGCACGGCGGCACGACTCTTCGACGCGCGCCGCACCCGGCATATCGACCGCGATCGGCTTCTCGACAAACACGTGCTTGCCGCGCTCGACGCAGTACTCGAGGTGCTCGGGGCGGAAGTGGGGTGGGGTTGCGAGGATCACCACATCGACCCCCGAGTCGATCACCTTTCGGTAGGCGTCGAACCCGCTGAAGACTCGGTCGGGTTCAACGACGCAGCGCTCGGCGAGCTTCTCGTCGAACGACATCGCGTCGAGGGCCGCTTTGGCGCGGTCCTCGAACGCGTCTCCCACCGCGACGAGGCGCGTCCGCGGATCGGCGGCGAGCGCGTTGAGAGCCGCCTCGGTCCCTCGGCCCCCGCAGCCGATCAGCCCGATCCGCAGCGTCTCGTCGGTTCCGGTGTGCGCCGCGCGGGCGATCGAGTTCGCCGCGATCGATGCCGCCACGGACGACCCGGCGACGATCGAGTGCTTGAGGAACCGGCGGCGACCGGCATCGACGGCGTGCTGGCCGCTGCTGAGATCGTGCGGAGTGGTCATCGCGAGTCCCCGTGAGGGTGGGTGGCGTTAGCGGTGTTAAGTTCGATCCCGACGGGGTCAGCCGACGAGGACGCGGTCCATGCGAGCGGCGATGTCGGCGAGCTCGGCCCGGCCCCCCCCCTCGACCTCGGCGGTGCACCAGCCGTGGTAGCCGATCTCCGAGAGTGCGGCGCGGACGGCGGGCCAGTTCACGTCGCCGTCGCCGATCTTGCAGAAGCCCTCGGTGTCACCCCAGTCCTTGACGTCGAGCTTCACGATCCGGTTGCCCAACGTGCGGGCCCAGTCTTCCGACGCGCCGAACTTCCGGCAGTTGCCGATGTCGAAGTACGCGCCGACCCACGGGTTGCCGATCGCGTCGATGTAGTCGCGGTACAGCTCGGGGGTTTCGCAGAACCCGTTCCAGACGTTCTCGATCAGCACGCGCACGCCGAGCGTCGCGGCGAGCGGCAGCACCCTGCGGACCTCGGGGATCGAGCGGGACCAAACCTCGTCGTGCGTGGCGTCGTCCCCGACTTTGCCGGGAACCAGCAGCACGGCGTGGCCCCCCATCGCGTGCGCGTCGCGGATCGCTTGCTCAAGGATCCCCCTTCCTTGGTCGCGCGTCGCCTGGTCGGGCGCCGAGAGGCGGATGTCCCAGTGCTTCATATCGACCAGGCCGTGGATTGGCATGCCGGTCGCCGCGCTGGCGGCGAGCAACTCTTCGAGCGGCGTGTCGAGGGGGCTCACAAGCTCCATCCCGTCGTACCCCAGCTCCTTGCAGAGTCGGAACTTGTCGAGGGCGGTCGTCCCTTCGAGGATCATCCCCCACTTCACCGCCTTGCGGAACGTCGGTTTCTCGCCAGCCGAGGCGACGGGCGCCGCGGACGCCCCCCGCGCCGACGAGACCAAGCCCCCCGCGACGACGCAGCCGGCGATCGCGGCGCCAAACCGCCGGCGATCGAGTTGCGAAGCCCCACAGTTCATCGAGCTGCTGTCGTTCATCGAGGGTGCTTCCGGTGCTTGGATGCGAGAAAGAATCGACTGTACTTGTTTACCGCCCGTCACCCGGTGAGTGGTAGGAGCAGCGGGCTCTTTCGAGCGTTTGCGAGCCAGAGGAGGGGGTCGATTCCTTGCTGGGCGAGGGTCACGAGGAGGGTGGAGAGGGTTGCCTGAGCGAGCGCGCCGCGTTGGGTGCGGTTTCCGCCCCAGACCTTGCGGTTGACGACGGCGGGTCGGATCGCCTGCTCGGCGCGCCAGTTGGTGGCCTCGACGAGCGCCTGCCGCGGGAACCCCTGCCGCGACCACCTCGCGCCACACGTCGGCGTGGGTGGAGCTGGCGACACTCCGCTTCCTTATCGGGCAGCAACTCGACGCCCTCGACGAAGCGAGGTGGCCACCCCCCGGCCGGCTTGTGCGGCAGGTCGGGCCCGCTACTTGCTCTTCAGCTCGAACGAGAAGTTGTTCTCCGCCGAGGGATCGACGCTGGCCTTGAATCCCGACGCGCGTGGGTCGCTGTAAGTCTTCGGGATCAAGTGATCGGGGGGGCGCATCGTGGTGGGCTTCACTTCGTAGCCCATCTTGGTGACCGACACCCGGTACTCACCGGGCATGGCGCCGGGCTTGTACTTGCCCAGTCCGACGTGCGTCCGGGCTTCGAACACCCCCTGGGAGTCGGTAACGCCGATGCACGCCTGCAGGGCGCCCGCCGCGTCGGTAGGGTGGAACTGCACGGTCGCCTCGGCGACCGGCTGGCCGTCGAGGGTAACGACCCCGGTAGCCGGCACGGTCGGGGGCCCCTTCTCCTGAAACCCGCATCCGGAGACGGCGGAGGCCACCACCAGGGCGACGGCCGCGCCACGGGCGCACCACGACGCGGGTCGTTCGGGCTCAGAGTCCGCTGTCGCTCGAGGGGAATCCATCCGCTCGCGCTCCCAATTGCTGATAGGCCGTGTAGTTAATCGACTCCGACAGGAAGTGGGTCGAACCGTCGCAGAAGACGAAGTTCGCCCCGCCGGGGTGTTTGGACTTGAACCCCATCGCCGTGTTGAAGTCGAGCTCCCAGTCGTTCCCCTTGGGGGGCGCCCCGCCGAACAGGTCGGCGTCGGTCGAGTAGTTGATCGGCGCGGTCGTGGCGAACCACAGCCCTTCGGACATCGTCCAGCCACGGATCCACTGGAACGCCGACGAGCGCGGCAGGATCTCCCCCATCGCGATCGTGTTCGAGAGGCCGTCGGTCACCTGGCTGAACTTGGCCGACCAGGTCGCACGGGCAAAGACCCCCGAGATGGTCGTCGAGTCAGCGCAATCGCTACGGATGTTCGAGCCGGCTGGTGCGGTCGTCGGCCCGGTTGCGCACCGCTGTGAGGGGTTGAGGGTGAGGTTTTGGTCGAACCAGTCCTCGCCGTCGGGGCCAATTCGGTCGAATTCAGGCCCTGGCGGCCCGACCGCGTTCCGCAGGTTGAACCCCCCCCACGACTCGACCACTTGCGAGCCGATGCTCCCCGCATAGTTCGAAACGCCGATCGCCGTCGGTGTACGCGGCCCCCCGATCACCAAGGAGTTCCACGTCTTGAGGCCCGACAGCGGATCGACGACGACCCCGTTCCGGTCGTCGCTGGGGCACTGCAGCGCGGGGAGCGCGTAGGACATCAGCGGGATCCCTCCGACCAACTGCCGACCGGGGGGGATGCAGTTGGCCTCCTTCAGCGGGTCGCACAGCTTGACGGAGTCCATCAACTGCCCCTCTTCGATGTAGGGCGCAACGTTGGCGAGGTGCGACGCGTGGTCGCGCTGCTCGCTCCCCGGCTTGACGCGTTCACCCGCCCTCAGGTGTATGTAGTTGACGTTCCGCGGCAAGCGGCCGATGGCGTCGTGGTGGTTGTGGAGCGCGATCCCCAGTTGCCGCAGGTTGTTGACGCACTGCGAGCGCCGTGCTGCCTCGCGCGCAGCCTGCACCGCCGGCAGCAACAGCCCCACCAAGATGCCGATGATCGCGATCACCACGAGCAGCTCGACGAGGGTGAAGCCCTGTGGGCGACGCCCGGGACCCACACACCTTGCGCCCGGACGTTCAGCGACGTTCGGTTCAGTGCAACACAAAGAGAAGAGAGGCATCGATGACTCCCGACAGGCAGACGGAACCATCTCGTAGAACGCCAGCGCAGCACGCACAGTTCGCGGCCCGTGAAAGCGGTTGCTGGACCGGCATCGCGGAATATCTTAGAGTCCGCGCCCGAAGTCCATAGCTGATCGGCGTTATTGCGCAGAATCAAAGCTCATCGTGGCAGGCCCGGCGAGCCGGAGCACGAAGGGGCCGGACTTGCGAGGGGTCCTCGCTAACGGGCGTCCTCCGCGGCGCCGACGGCCGGGCGCACTACGGATTGGGGCCAGCCGTCACGACCCGAACACCCGACTGTTGGAGCCGATCAACGTCGTCCGGCGTAGCGCCGTGGTCGGTGACGACGGCGGTGAAGTCGCCGGGGTGCGCGAACAAAGCCACCGACCGGCGCCCTAGCTTGGTGTGGTCGACCAGCAGCAGAGACCGCTCGGCCATCGCCAGCACCGCCCGCTTGTACGAGGCGTGCGCCGGTGACGCCTCGGAACAGCCGCACGACGGGTCCACGCCGCGGCAGGAGAGGACGGCAAGACCGACAGCGATCGACCGCAGCGACGCCTCGGCGATCGGTCCGACGAAGCACTCGCCGGCCCGGTCGTACTCTCCTCCCGTCGAGATGAGCGCGACGTCGGTGCGCGGGGCGAGCGTCCGCAGCACGTCGAGCCCGTTGGTCACGACGGTGAAGTCCCCCTCGGGGAGTGCTCGCGCGAACTCTAGCCCGGTCGAAGAGGCGTCGATCGCGATCACCTCCCCCGGCTTCAGGTAGGCGATCGCGGCCGTGGCCAGGAGCCGCTTCTCCTCTACGTTCGTGACGAGTCGCTCGACGTAGGGAGGCTCCCCCGCCTCGATCGCGACCGCCCCTCCGTGGGTCCGGACGAGCCGGCCCCCGCGGGCGAGTTTCGCCAGGTCGCGGCGGATCGTCTCGTCGGTCACGGCGAACCGCTCGGCGAGCTGGATCACCGACACCGCCCCCGATTGCCGGAGGCTCCGCAGGATCTCGGTGTGGCGTTCGATGGCGAGCACGGTGGCGAGGCCCGGCGACAAGAAACCAACAAAATACCACATCCGTATGTGTTGACTCTTGCCAAGCCTAGCGTGCATACTCCGGACTAGCAAAGCTTTTCCTCCAGGCTGCCCGTGACGCGGGTGCCTCCCTCCGACCGCCGTTGGCGCTCCGCTCGATGGAATTCCGGCACGTTACCCGCCACTGGGACGACGCGGTCGCGGCAGGCATGTCGCCGCTCGACCGGCTCGTCTATCGGTCCAATTGCCTGGGGGCCGACCAGCGGATCACCAACACCGGTGGGGGCAACACGTCGTCGAAGCTCGACGGCCGCGACCCGCTGTCCGGCGAGGCGTGCCGCGTGTTATGGGTAAAGGGCTCGGGGGGAGACCTGCGGACGTCGAAGCGAGAGAACTTTGCTTCGCTGCGGATGGACCAGCTTCTGTCGCTTCGTGGCGTCTACGCGGCGCGTCCCAACCGCGGCCCGAAGACCCCCGCCGAGGACGCCATGGTGGGGCTCTTCCCCCACTGCACGTTCGACCTGAACCCCCGGGCCAGCTCGATCGACACGCCTCTGCACGGCTTCCTGCCGGCGTTGCACGTCGATCACATGCACCCCAACTCGGTGATCGCGATCGCCGCCAGCCGCCGCAGCCGCGAGCTCACGCGCGAGGTCTTCGGCGACGAAGTTGGCTGGACCCCGTGGCTCCGGCCTGGGTTCGAGTTGGGCCTGTCGATGCAGCGCGACGCGGAGGCCAACCCGCGGCTCAAGGGACTCGTGATGGGCCAGCACGGCCTCATCAACTGGGCCGACGACGACCGCGCGTGCTACGAGCTCACGCTCACGCTGATCGAGAAAGCAGCGCAGTTCATCGACCATCGCGACAAGGGCGCCGCGACCTTCGGCGGCGAGCGCTACGCGGCCCTCGACGAGGCGCAGCGCCGGCGCGTGCTGGTCGAGGTGCTGCCGTGGCTGCGGGGCCGCGTCTCGAAGCTCGGGCGGCAGATCGCCACCGTCGATGCGAGCGACCGCGTCCTGACGTTCGTCAACTCGCACGACGCGCCGCGATTGGCCGAACTGGGGACGAGCTGCCCCGACCACTTCCTGCGGACCAAGATCAAGCCGCTGTACGTCCCTTGGGACCCGGCGTCGGGCGACGTCGAGGGGCTCAAGCGTGTGATCGCCGAGGGGCTCGAAGCCTACCGGGCCGACTACGCCGCGTACTACGAGCGCTGCAAGCACGCCGATTCGCCCGCGATGCGCGACCCCAATCCCACCGTGGTGCTGATCCCCGGCGTGGGGATGATCGCGTGGGGCAAGAACAAGAGCGAGTCGCGCGTCACGGCCGAGTTCTACGGGTGCGCGGTCGAGGTGATGCGCGGCGCCGAGGCGATCGACGAGTACATCGCCCTGCCGCAGCAGGAGGCGTTCGACATCGAGTACTGGTTGCTCGAAGAGGCGAAGCTCAAGCGGATGCCCCCTGAGAAAGAGCTGGCGCGGCGGGTCGTCGCGGTGATCGGCGCCGGCGCGGGAATCGGTCGCGAGGTTGCCCACCGCGTGGCCCGCGAGGGGGCCCACGTCGTGTGCGCCGACCGCAACGCCGAAGCGGCGAAGCGGGTGGCCGACGAGCTGACCGTAGCGCACGGACAAGGGATCGGCGTCGCCGGGACGGGGGTCTCCGGCTGTGGGCCGGCGATCGGCTCCGCCGTTGACATCACCGACCGCAGTTCGCTTGACGAGCTGTTCGCCGAGCTCATTCTGGCGTACGGCGGGCTCGACCACATCGTCGTGACGGCGGGGGTGTTCCTGCCGCCAAACCGCGACGGGGACTTGAGTGAGGATGGGTGGAAGACGACGTTCGAGGTCAACGTCCGCGGGGCGTTCAACTCGATCGACGTGGCCCGGCCGCTCTTCAAGCGGCAAGGGCTCCTGGGGTCGGCCGTGCTGACGACGAGCGTCAACGCGGTCGTCGCCAAGCGCGGCTCGATCGCGTACGACACGTCGAAGGCGGCGGCGAACCACTTGGTGCGCGAGCTGGCGATCGACCTGTCGCCGTTGGTGCGGGTGAACGCGATCGCCCCCGCCACGGTGGTCGAGGGCTCGACGATGTTCCCCCGCGACCGCGTCGTCTCGTCGCTTACCAAGTACGGCATCGCGTTCGACGAGTCGGAGTCGGACGACACGTTGCGGAAGAAACTCGCCGGCTTCTACGCCGAGCGGACGCTGACCAAGCAGAGCGTCACCCCGGCCGACCAAGCCGAGGGGGCGTACTTCTTGCTGTCCGACCGCTCCGCAAAGACGACCGGCCAGGTGCTGTCGATCGACGCGGGGCTGTACGAGGCGTTCTTGCGATAGTTCGTCGGCGGCGGGGCGCGATGCGCATCGCCGCTGTTCGCGACCGGCACTTTTCCTACGGCTCTCGACCCCTTCTCGCTAGCGTGCCTGCCATGGTCACAACGCACCTCGCGATCGATATGGGCGCAGGCTCGGGGCGCGCGATCCTCGGCGTGCTGGAAGGGGGGGGTGACGACGCGGTGCTGCGCCTGGAAGAGCTGCACCGCTTCGAGCACGAGCCGTGCGACACCCCGGCGGGGCCGGTCTGGGACCTTACCGGGTTGTGGCGCCACACGCTCGAGGGGGTGCGGCTCGGCGCCGCGCGGTCGCGCGAGCTGGGAACGCCGCTCACCAGTGTTGGCGTCGATACCTGGGGCGTTGACTTTGGCCTCGTTAGCGCCACCGGAGAAGCGCTCAGCCTGCCGCGTGCGTACCGCGATCCGCGTAACGGCCCGGCCCGCGACCGCGTGTTGGCCGCGGTGGGCGAACAAGCGCTCTACGAGCACTGCGGCTTGCAGGCCTGGCCGTTCAACACGCTCTTCCAGCTCGAAGCCAGGCGTCACGACGACCCCAACGCGTTCGCGTCCGCGGAGCGACTGCTTCTGCTCCCGGACCTGCTGCACTACTGGCTGACCGGAGTGATGACAAACGAGGCGACGATCGCCTCGACGACGGCGATGCTGCATCGCGACGGAGACCGCGAGAACGCCGAGGTCTTGGCGTCGCTCGGCCTGCGTGCGGGGATGCTCGGGCCCTTGTCGCCTCCGGGGACGGCTGTCGGACCGCTCCGCGCCGAGCTGCGCGAGCGCATCGGAGTCGATCTCTCGACGACGGTCGTCTTGCCGGCCACCCACGACACGGCGGCGGCCGTCGCCGCCACGCCGGTCGATCCGCGCCACGCTGCGGGGGAGTGGGCCTACCTGTCGAGCGGGACCTGGTCGCTGCTCGGCGCCGAGCTCGCTTCGCCGATCACCTCCCCCGAGGCCGCGGCGGGGAAGTTCACGAACGAGCGGGGTGTCGATGCGACCGTGCGGTTCCTTAAGAACATCGGCGGTCTGTGGATCTACGAGGAGCTCCGTCGCGACCTTCGCCGCGTCGATCGCGAGTACTCTCACGAAGAGCTGCTCGGGTTCGCCGAGGAGTCGCGACCGATGGCGAGCCTTGTTGACCCCAACCATCCCGACCTGATGGCCCCTGGCCAATCGATCGGCAAGCTGCGGCGCCTGGCGCGCGAACGGGGCGAGGTCGAGCCGATCACCCCCGGAGCGCTCGCCCGCTGCTGCCTCGACAGCTTGGCCCTGTCGTACGCCCAAACGCTCGGCAACCTCGAGCGCGTGCTCGGGTCGCGCATCGCCGAGCTGTGCGTCGTGGGCGGCGGCGTCCAAAACCGGCTGCTCGCGCGACTGACGACCGATGCCGTGGCGCGCCCCACCTCGTTCGGCCCCGTCGAGGCGACGGCCATCGGCAACGCGCTCGTCCAGGCGAAGGGCCTGGGGCTGATCGACGGCCTCCCCGCGCTGCGGGCCGTGGTTCGTCGGTCGTTCCCCCCCGAGCGGATGACCCCCGCCGGCGACGCGTCGCTTCACGTCGAGGCCTCGCGGCGGTTTGAACGGATTACGGCCAACTCGCCGAGCGCCTGAAGCCCCACCCTTCCTGTAAACCGGGGAATATCCATCGTGAGCACGATCGCAGCCCGCTACGCATCCGCCCGTGATCAATTCGCCGAGCAGGGCGTCGATGCCGAAGCGGCGCTCGCGGCGCTCGCGGCCTTGCCGATCTCGGTCCACTGTTGGCAGGGGGACGACGTCGTCGGCTTCGAGGGACCGCAGGGGCCCCTGGGCGGCGGGCTCGCGGTGACCGGCAACTACCCGGGCCGCGCCCGGACCGCCGACGAGCTCCGCTCGGACCTCGACTTGGCGATGTCGCTCCTGCCCGGTTCGCACCGGCTCAACCTACACGCCCTGTACGCCGAGACGGGGGGCGCCCGCGTCGATCGCGACGCGCTGGAACCGGCCCACTTCGCGGCCTGGATCGACTGGGCCAAGCGGGGGGGCGTGGGGCTCGACTTCAACCCCAGCTTCTTCTCGCACCCGCTGGCTGCCAGCGGCGTCACGCTGTCGCACGCCGACGCCGCGGTCCGCCGTTTCTGGGTCGATCACGCGATCGCCTGCCGCCGGATCGGGGCCGCGATGGGCGCCGCGGTCGGCTCGCCCTGCGTCTGCAACGTCTGGGTTCCCGACGGGTCGAAGGACACGCCGATCGACCGCAAAGGCCCGCGCGAGCGGCTCGGGGCTTCGCTCGACGAGGCGTTCGCTGAACCGATCCCCGCGTCTCAACTGCTCGACGCCGTCGAGTCGAAGCTGTTCGGCATCGGCGCCGAGAGCTACACCGTCGGGTCGCACGAATTCTACCTCGGCTACGCGATCCGAAACCGCAAGCTGCTGTGTCTCGACACGGGGCACTTCCACCCGACAGAAGTCGTCTCCGACAAGCTGTCGGCAGTGCTTTGTCACCTCGACGGTGTGCTGCTGCACGTCTCGCGCGGCGTCCGCTGGGACAGCGACCACGTGGTGGTGCTCTCCGACGAGCTGAAGGCGATCGCGGGGGAGATCGTCCGCGGTGGGTACGGGCCACGGGTCCGGATCGGCCTCGATTACTTCGACGCGACGGTCAACCGCGTCGCGGCTTGGGTGGTTGGCGTCCGCGCTACACAGGTCGCGATGCTGACGGCTTTGCTCGAGCCAGCGGCGCAGCTGCGTGGCGCCGAGGAGGCCGGCGACTTCACGGCGCGACTCGCCCTCATGGAGTCGCACAAGACGCTCCCCGTGGGCGCCGTGTGGGACCAATTCTGCGAGCAGAACGGCGTCCCCGTCGGCGCCGGTTGGCTGAGCGACGTGCGGCGCTATGAGTCCGAGGTCCTTTCCCAGCGCTCGTGAGTCGGCCCTAACGCCGAAGCCGTCCGCACCACATCAACTGGTTCCGCGCATGAATCCGGTCCTCGGAGTCCTGTTCCATTGGCTCGGCGGCCTCGCGTCGGGCTCGTTCTACGTCCCCTACCGCCGCGTGCGGAACTGGTCGTGGGAGACCTACTGGCTGACGGGAGGCTTCTTCTCGTGGATCATCGCCCCGTGGCTGTTTGCGTGGATCCAGACCGAAGACCTCGTCGGCGTGCTCAGCAGGCAGTCATCGACCACGCTGTTTTGGACTTACTTGTTCGGCGCCCTGTGGGGTCTCGGCGGGCTCACGTTCGGCCTGACGATGCGCTACCTCGGGCTGTCGCTGGGGATGGGGGTGGCGCTGGGCTACTGCGCCGCATTCGGGACGCTGGTCCCCCCGATCGCCAAGAGCCTGCGACCCGACCTCCCGATCCAGGGCCAGTCGTTCGGCGAGATCGTCGCGACGGCGCCGGGGCAGTTCACCCTGCTGGGGGTGGCGGTCTGCCTCGGCGGGATCGCGGTCGCCGCCTACGCGGGGCTCACCAAAGAAAGGCAGATGCCCGAGGCGGAGAAGCGCGAGGCGATCAAGGAGTTCGATTTCAGCAAGGGGATCGTCGTCGCCACGTTCTCGGGGATCATGAGCGCGTGCTTCGCCTTCGGGCTCGAGGCGGGCAAGCCGATCAACGCCGCCACGCTCGACGCGGGGACGCCGCAGCTTTGGACCGGCCTCCCCTCGCTCGTCGTCGTGCTCCTCGGGGGGTTCACCACGAACTTCGTGTGGTGCGTCCTGCTGAACCTCAAGAACCGCACCGGGTACGAGTACCTGGCCCGAGCGACCCACCACGAGCCGGAGGGGGGCGATCGCCGCATCCCGCTAGCGAACAACTACTTCTTCTCGGCGCTCGCGGGGGTGACTTGGTACCTGCAGTTCTTCTTCTACACGATGGGATCGACGCAGATGGGGGAGTTCGACTATGCGAGCTGGACCCTCCACATGGCGAGCATCATCATCTTCAGCACGCTCTGGGGGGTCTACTTCTGCGAGTGGCGCGGCGCGAGCCCGCTGGCCAAGAAGTTGATCGCCACGGGGATTGCGATGCTGATCGCCTCGACGATGATCATCGGATACGGGGCGTGGCTTAAGTCGCGTGAGCCATCGGCGACCGTCGCCATGCGGCCCGCAGTCGCTTCGCAGCGTTGAACCAAGGCGCTGGGCTGCACATCCGACCGCGGTTCGGGGGGGACCGATGCAACTCCACAAGGTCCGTCAGCAGCTGGTGTCGAGCCCGCTCGCCGACGTCGCGGCCGAAGTCCGGCGGCAACTCGACGCGCTCGGGCTTACGCCACCGGCCGGGGACGTCGCGCTAACGGTCGGCAGCCGGGGCATCGACAACCTGCCGACGGTCGTCCGGGCCGCGGGGGACTGGCTTCGCGAACGGGGCGCCCGCCCCTTCATCGTCCCGTCGATGGGCTCGCACAACGGGGCCACGGCCGAGGGGCAACGGGCGATGGTCGAGTCGCTCGGCGTGACCGAGGCCGCGATGGGCATGCCGATCCGTTCGAGCATGGAGTGCGTGAAAGTCGGCTCGGTTGCCACCGGCGACGTGTGGATGGACCGCCACGCGTACGAGTCCGCCGGCGTGCTGGTCGTCAATCGCGTGAAGCTGCACACCTGCTTCAGCGGCCCGGTGCAGAGCGGAGTTACCAAGATGATGGTCGTCGGGCTGGGGAAGATCCGCTCGGCCCACACGTTCCATTCGGCGCCGACGCCGCAGATGCAGCACATGCTGCTCGAGATGGGGAAGCTGCTCGTCGAGTCCGGCAAGGTCTGGGCCGGGCTTGCCCTGCTCGAGGACGGCTACGACAAGACGGCCGAGGTCCACGCGCTGCGGCCCGAAC
Organism: Lacipirellulaceae bacterium; assembly: GCA_051648405.1. Classification (GTDB taxonomy): domain Bacteria; phylum Planctomycetota; class Planctomycetia; order Pirellulales; family Lacipirellulaceae; genus JBOFFC01. Next base: position 27,572 of record JBOFFC010000039.1, on the reverse strand, counting down.
AAATCCTCGAGCGGGAGCCGGCGTTGCTCGAGCGCCACCGCGCGTACTTCCCCCGCCTGCCGGTGGACGAGCTAAACGTGCTGATCGTCGATTCGATCGGCAAGACGTACAGCGGCACGGGGATGGACACCAACGTCATCGGGCTGCGCGGCGTGCGGGGGTTCGAGGACCTGCCGACCCCCCGCATCCGCGCGATCGCAGCGCTGTCGCTCGCCGAGGCGTCGCAGGGGAACGCGATCGGGGTGGGCCTCGCGGACTTCATCACCCGCCGGCTGCGCGACTCCATCGACGAGCAGAAGACGTTCATCAACGTCTACGCCACCGGCGACATGGAGCGGGCGAAGATCCCCGCCACGCTGCCGGACGACGAGTCGCTCGTCCGCGTGATCCGCGAACGCTACGGCGACGACGGGTGGATGTTCATCCCCAACACGCTGCACCTCGACACGATGTACGCGTCGCCCGACCTGGCGGAGCGGCTACGCGGCGCGCCCGCCTGCACGGTCGAGCAGGACCCTATCGACCTCGAGTTCGAACTCGGGCGTCACACGTTGGCGTTCAACTGACGCGTAGCGCGACGGTATTCTTGCTGCACGCTCGTCGCGACGCCGTGCGCCGCGCCGTCCTCGCGGGCTGTCCCTGGGACTGCGTCGCGGTCGAGCGTTCCGCGACGCCGAGCGGGCGTCTCTGACTCGACGGAGGACCGAGACTCAAACTGCGCCCGTAGCAGCGAGTAGAGAGCGGTTGGGGCGGGGCTCCCGCCGCGGACGACTAGACGCTCGTTGCGCGAGGTGCTCGCTCGTTCGCTTGGGGGAGCGCCGAACAGGCCGACGAGCGCCTCGTCAACCACCTCGGGAGAGCTCGCAAGCGAAGCGATCTCGGAGTGGGCGCCCGATAGCGGCGCCTCAATCATCGCCGCCGAACTGCTCGTCGCTGGGGGGGCGAGCGTCGCCCCGAGGTTGTCGCGCCAGACCGTGTAGTCGGCCGCGTTCACCAGGCCGTCGCGGTTGCCGTCGGCCGAGAGCAGCAGGTTCGATCCGTAGTTGCTCTGCCACACCGTGTAGTCGTCTTGATCGACGTCCCCGTCGATATCGTAGTCCCCGTCGAGGGGGTTCACGTAGCGGATGCGGAACAGCCGCGAGCCCGAAGCGGTCGGGCCGTTGGCGCCGGTCTCCTCGTAGAACTCCGAGAAGTACACCCCGTCGGGCCCCGCGGCGATCGCCACCACGGAGCTCTGTCCCCCGCCGATGTACTCGGCGAACGACGTGGGGCCCGCGACGAGCGCCCCGGCCGCGTCGAGGGTCACGTGGGTGACCTTCTTGCCGATAGCTTGCGGACCGCCGGCGTAGGTCGCGCCGGATTCGCTGATGAAGGCCCTCCCCTGCAGCTCCTTCGGGAACTGGCTGCCGCCGAACGTCTCGGGCTGGACGAACGTGATGTTCACCGGCGCCGACGAGGGAATCCAGTTGTAGATCGCGTTGATCGTCATCGACTGGTCGGAACCGTCGTAGCCGTAGCTCACGCCGCGGTTGACTTGGGCGAAGCGATCGATGCTCGGGCCGTTCTCGACCATGTAGTGCTTGCCGTCGGCCGCGCGCCAGGCGCCCCCGAACGGGTTCCGCACACCATAAGCCCACACGTAGTCGCGGGCCGAAGTCCCATTGGCCGCGTTGTAGAACGGGTTGTCGGCGGGCGCCGAGCCGTCCTTGTTGAGACGCAGGACTTTGCCGCGGTACTGGTCGAGGTCCAGCGCGGTCGAGGCGTCGAAGCCGTCGCCGTTGTGGACGTACAGCTTGCCGTCGGGACCGATCGTGATGTTCGAGATCTGGTGCGATTGCCCTTGGGTCTCGGGCTGCATGTTCAGCAGCACGGTGCGCGTGGCGAGCGTGAGGCCGCCGACGGCGCTCGTGATCTTCTCGACCTTCGGGTAGTGCGACGCCCCCCCAGGAGGGGCGCCGTTGTCGGCCAGCATGCCCACGTAGAGGTTGTAGACGTCGGGGTTCGTGGCGTCGCGCTCGACGGCGAGGCCCGTGAGACCCTGCTCGCCGGAGCCGGAGATCGGACCCGTCGGGTTGTAGTCGAGCAGGCCCGTCGCGAACTCGTGCTTGACGCCGTTCCGCGTGACGACCTGGATCGAACCGTAGAGCTCAATGACGAAGTACAGCGGGTCGGTGGGGTTGGGGCCGGGGTTCGGGACGAAGGTGATGTTGACCGGCAGCCGGTAGTCGGCGCCCACTTCCTCGATCACGAACCGCGGCGCCTTGGCCAAGTAGGGCACGTCGAGGTTCGCGTCGCGCGCCAGCGACTGGAAATTGGGCGAGGTCTGTGTCGCCGTGCCGAAGTACGTGGCGCCGGTCGCCGAGACCCAGAGATCGAAGCGCTGCCCGGCCGCTAGGGTCACTGCCGGGAGATAGATCGTGCGTCGGTCGCCGAGCTCGTCGGTCACCTCGAGGTCGCTCTCGCGGAGCGTTAGCGCTTGGCCCCCCGAGCGGATCGTGAGCCGCGTTGCCTCGTGGTCCGGGACGGCGGCGGCGTACGTCAGCGTGTTGCCCGGGCCGATGGCGCCCTCGGCGCGGGTCAGCGTCGTCGCGAAGTCCGCGGTCGATACCTCGAGTGACGCCGGCGTAGCGGGGGGGCCGATCGTTCCGCCCGTCGTTACGAACGAGACCTCGCCGACCTGCATCGAGTTGGCCGCCGCCGCGTTCTTCACCCCGGTAAAGACCATCCGGTACGCCCCGTAGGCCGTCGTGTTGGCGAACGACACGGTCGGGCCGACCGTGTCGCGCGCCGCCGGGAGCGTCAGCGCCCCTTGGGCGATGAGCGTCCAGTTCTCGGCCGAGCCGGTGCTGTTCTGCGTGCTGGTCACCGTGTCGTTCGTGCCGAACAACCGCCAGCCGCTCGGGTCGCGCTCCTCGGAGTCGTTCGCGGTCGTGATGGCGAAGCCCGTGACAACACGGGTCGGGTTCGACGGCGTGACGATGAAGCCCGAATTGACTTCGCCGAAGTTCAAGTACTTGGCGAGCGTGCCATCGATCGCGTTACTCGGGGCTTCACCCCCCGGGAACGAGCTCGTGCCGTCGAGGTCGATCGCGATGATAGGGTCGCTTGGCGTGATGAACGCCGACGAGGACGCGGTCTGGAACGTGAGCTCGCCGATCTGCATCGAGTCGGTCGCCGCGGCGTTCTTCAAGCCTGTGAACACCATCCGGTACGACCTGTACGCGGTCGTGTTGGCGAACATCACCGCAGGGCCCACTGTGTCGCGGGCCGCGGGGAGCGCCACCCCCCCTTGGGCGATCAGCGTCCACGACTCGGCCGTGCCGGTGCTGTTCTGCCCGCTCGTGATGGTGTCGCCCGTGCCGAAGAGCGACCAGGCGCTGGGATCGCGCTCCTCGAAGTCGTTCGCCGTCGTGATCGTGAACCCGGTCACCACACGGGTCGCATTCGACGGCGTGACGATGAACCCGGAGTTCACCTTGCCGAAGTTCAGGTACTTGGCGAGCGTGCCGTCGATCGCGTTGTTCGGGGATTCGGCAGCCGGGAACGCGCTGCCGCCGTCGAGGTCGATCGCGATGATCGGGTCGCTGGGGTTGATGAACGACGCCCCGTCGGCGAGCTCGACATCGACGCCGAACACGTCGCGCCAGACCGGCGCAGGGGTCGGCTGCACCTGCTTGAGTTCGAGCGGGAACGCGGCCGTCGCCGCTCCCGTTACGAACGTGCGGAGCGAGTATGCGCTCACCGCGCCCGCGTCGTCGCGGAAGCGAACCCGCAGTTGGTGCTCGGTGTTCTGCGCGAGGTTCCTGAGCCCCGCGCGCGAGTTCACGAACACGCCGTCCCCGAGGTGCGTGTGCAGCCGCTCGACCCCCTCGATGCCGCGGGTCTCCCACACCAGCTCGGCGCTGGGACCGCTGGTCCAGACCTCCCAATCGGTCGATTTGTGGAGGTTGCCATCCCCATCGACGAAGTTGATCGCCTCCATGTGAACGTCGGCCGGGTTGACGACTTTGCCGTCGAAGAGCGGCTCGGTGATCGTCGGCGCCGAAGGCGACTGGTTGGGGCCGCTCGGGACCCCTACGATCTGCACGTAGTTGATCCGCGTCGCGAGGTTGGCGGCCAACCCCGCGTCGATCGTCAACCGGCCGTCGGTCACCGAGACGCTCTTCGATTGCACGAGCGGCGTTGCGCCGTCGGGAACCGCGTTCCAGTAGTTCGTCCCCTCGACGTTGATCGTGTGGACGCCGTCGTTGTTCGCGGGGTCCCCAACGGCGACGGTGACGGAGTACGTCCCGCTGGGGAGTTGGAACTCCCAGCGCTGGTTCGCCTCGAACTGGACCAGCGTCGAGTGACGCACGTCGGCGTCGAAGAAGACCCCCGTCTCGGGGTCGATGCGCGTCCGCGCCTGATCGGTGTGGTCCGACAACCAGCCGTAGGAGAGGCCACCCCCGCGCGCGGCGAAGGCCTGCCCCGAGTCGACGAGGTACCTCGGCGCGGGTGTCGTCGCCGCGAGCTGGAAGTTCACCAGGTAGGTGTCCCCCGCCATCGGCAGCCGCGCTTCGAGCCGCTCGAACCGCAGGGCGCCTGCGTGACGGTTGTTCTTCGTGCCTTTTCGCTGATTGCGTCGCCGCATCGTGTCGCCTGTTCCAAGTTGCGAGTGTTATCGGCCTGCGCGGGTCGCCGGCGCGGGCCAGAACCAAAAACAGCTTCGGCCGCCGCCGCCGGCGAGCGACGACGGCCGAAGCTTCTCCCCCCGTCTCCTCATCGTGACCTCTAGGCTTAACGTCGTCGGCGAGCCCCGATCGCGGCGATCGCCACGATCGCCGCCGCGATCCCCACGGGTTCGGGCACAGCGGTGGCCGTCATCGACTCGCGTCCGTAGTTCGATTCCCAACGGTCGTAGTCGAGTTGATCGACCGACCCGGGGGTCGCGTCGTTGGGGAGCACCGCCGCCGTTCCGAGCGCGTCACGCCAAACGGTGTAGTCCCCCGCGTTCACGCGGCCATCGTTGTTGTAGTCCCCCGGCAACACGTTCGGGGCGGTCCCGACGTAGGCGACGCGCCCATTGTAAACGCGACCGGCGGAGTTCGACCAACTGAACGCCACGTCGTCGGCGAGCGATAGCGGGTTGTACGCCGCACCGAGCGCGAGACTCGACACGCCCGCGGCGAGCGTTGATCCCGTGAGTAGGCTCGCCTCCGTCAGACGCTGCTGGTTCGACCCCCCGCCGAGCTCCCAACCGTTGCCCGAGCCGTTCCCCGCGGGGAAGGCGGCCGAGTCGCCGCGGACGCCGTTGAACGACGCGGCTCGCAAGCCTCCGAGGTCGCTCTCGATGGCGTACGACCGCATCTCCACAGCGCCGGCGCCCGACAAGTTGTTGCGGAGGGTCATCGCACCCGTGCCGCGATCGATCTCGAGCACGACGTCCGATGGCCCCGACAACAACCGGAATTCGTGCCCGCCGATGTTGTTGGTCGGGCGGTCCGCGGAGAGCTCCGAGACCGTGAGCCGCACCGCGACGTACCGACCGTTGCGGTCGCCGCCGAGCGTGTAGGGACGCAGCGTGCTATCCCCAAGCCGGTTGTCCCCCGGGCTCAACTGCACGACCGACTGCGGCGCCGACACGGGGAGGACCCCCCCGAAGTCGGTGTTGCTGAACCAGAGCTCGAACTTGCCGACGCGGTCGGCGCTGGGGTCGGCCCCCGAGCGCTGAGCGTACGCGAACCAGTTCGCCGAGACGGACGCACCGTAGTCGAGAAAGACCGTTTTCGGAGCGCTCCCAAGTCCTTGGTACTGAAGGTAGTCCCCAACGAGGTTGGGGTCGTTGTAGTCGAGAACGAACAGCTCGTCGTTGATCGCGCCGTCGATGAACCCGTCGTCGAAGAAGTTGCCGGGCCCGCTCTCGGCGTTCTCCGTAGGGTCCGGAGTGGTCGCAACGGGCGCCGTTCCGACAACCGAGAACGTCTGGGCGCCCGCGGGGGAAGCGGCGCCCATCGCGGCCGCAGCGAGCGTCACCCCGGCCGCGCGCCGTGCGCGACGGCCCGCGGCCCCGACGAGGGCGCACAGCCCGGCGATCAGCGTCGCGCCGGACGTTGGCTCGGGGACTTGCAGCAGTTGCGAGAGCGAAGAGACCCCCGCCGCCGCCAGGAACTCTTTGAAGTCCGAGAGGTCGCTGTCGAGGTCGCCGTCGAGGTCACCCCCGACGTACGCCTCGGCGACGCTCCGACCCGCGTACTGACCACCGTACCCGGCCCGGAAGAGCGGCCAGTCGGTGGCGTTCACCAGCCCGTCGCCGTTGTAGTCCCCCTCGACCAGCGCGGCGCCGACGTACTCGACGTCGGCGAGGATCGTATTGCCACTCGGGTTGCGCAAAGCAAACCGCATGTCCTCGAAGGGCGTCTTGAGCCACACGTTACCGAGGCTGTACGACTGACCCGCCGTTAGGCTGAGCCCGTCGTTGGCGCCGCCGCCCGCGACGTCCTGTTCCGAGAGCAGGCTGTTGCTCCCCGCGGGGGAGAGCTCGACCCACACGTCGTTGGGGTCCCGCGAGCCGCCGCTGTCGGAGTCACCGGTCGCCGCGATCGACTGCCACGCCGGGTCGGAGAGCGATCCGAATTGGTCGGAGATCACGCTGTACGAGCCGACCTGGATCGACTCGTTCGCGACGATCCGGACCTCGCCGGTCGCGCGGTTGATCTGGAGCTTGGCTTGCCCCGGCGCCGCCGAGAAGAATCGGACCCCGCCGAGCTGCAGCGAGTCGCCGGGGAATCCCCCCGACGGACCGACGATCGTCGGGAAGACCATCTTGTACGACCGGTACGCGGTGGTGTTCGTGACGTTGACCGTTGGCGACAACGTCAAGCGGTCGGCGGGCAAGCTGAGCGGCCCCTGAGAGATCAGCGTCCAGGCCTCGGCTTCGCCGTTTGAGTTGATCGCGCTCGCGATCGTCGCGTTCGTGCCGTAGAGCTCGTACGACGAGGGATCGCGCTGGGCGAAGTCGTTGGCAGTCGTGAGCGCAAAGCCCCCCATCACCGACGAGCCGATGGCCGGCGTGACGATGAACCCCACGTTCTCACGACCGAAGTTCAGGTACTTGCTCCCCGCGCTCGTGTCGAGCAGGTTTGCCGGCCCCTCGCCGCCCGGGTAGCGGCTCTCGGAGGTCGGGCGGTGGATCGCCAGGACCGGGTCGAACGCGCCGATGAGGTTTGAACCGCCGGTTCCGGTCGGCGTCGAGAAGAGCTCGAAGTCGGCGATCTGAAGGCAGCAGGCCGAGACGTCGTTCTTGAGGCTGGGGAATACGACTCGGTACGAGCTGAACGAGGCGTTGTTGGCGATCGAGACCACGGAGCCAGCCGTGCTGCGCTCGTTGGGGAGCGACAGCCCTCCCCCGGCCAGGAAGCTCCAGGTCTCGCCGTCGCCGGCGCTGTCGTCGAGGCTCGTGATCGGCGAATTCGTGCCGTAGACCTCCCAAGTCGCCGGGTCGCGCTCCGGGGCGTCGTTGGCGGTGGTGATCCGGAAGCTCCGCGCTGCGCCGAGCGTGCTCGGCGTGATGATGAACCCCGAGTTGCGTTGTGCGAAATTCAGGTACTTAGTGGAAGCCAAGCCGTCGAACAACGCGGACGGCGGCTCGCCGTCGGGGTAGTCGCTGCGGCTCGACAGGTCGCGGTCGATCGCGCGGATGACGTCGGAAGGGCTGAGCAGATCGACCGCCGAGGCGCTCGGTGCGGCGCCGGCAAGGATCGCTAGCGTCGCGGTGACGCGGGCCAACTTCTGCATGGGGAGGTCCTTGTAGTTGCCCGACGCGCGCGGAACGGCAAGCGCGGGGCGCGAATGGAAGAGGCACGGACCGCCGTCAACGCCGAACGAGTGTTGGCGCTGAGCACGCGTCGCGCGGGGATCAAGTCCCCGCGCGACGCGCAAGCAACAGTCACGACAACTAGAGGCGGTCGCAAGGTCTCGTTAGCAACCCCTCCGGCGCAGAACGCCCAGGGCCAACGCGCCCAGGCCGATCGACAACGCGGTCGATGGCTCGGGAACGGTGTAGAACTGAAGCTCGCTGATCTGCAGCGAGTTGCCGGGGAAGTCGTTCGCCGGCCCGACGAAGGTCGGGAACTCGATACGGTAGGCCGTGTACGAGGTGGCGTTCGCGACCGGGATGACGCCGGTCGAGGTCTGCCGCGCGCCCGGCAGGGCGAGCGCCCCCTGCGAGATGAGCGTCCAAACTTCGCTCCCATCGACGCCCGAGTTGTTGGTGCTCGTGACGGGGTCGTTCGTCCCCCACAGCTTGTACGACGTCGGGTCGCGGGCCGGCTCGTCGTTGGCCGTGGTGATCGCAAAGCCCTCGAGCACCGACGCACCCGCAGCGGGCGTGACGATCACGCCGACATTGGTGCGGCCGAAGTTGAGGAACTTCGAGTTCGTGTTGCCGTCCAGCAGGTTGGCCGGGCCCTCACCCCCCGGGTAGCGGCTCTCGGAGGTCGGCCGGTGGATCGCGATCACGGGCGTCGTGGGGCTCAGCAGGTCCGGGCCCGTGGCGTCGACCGACGCGAACAGGCCGAACTTGGCGAGCTGCAAGCTGTTGGCGTCGATATCGTTCCGCAGCGACGGGAACACGACGCGGTACGACGAGTAAGCCGGACCCGCCGGGATGCTGACCGCCGGCCCGAGGGCCTCACGGGCGTTGGGGAGGGTCACCGACCCGGCCCCGACCAGGGTCCACGGCTCGGCGTCGCCGGCGCTGTTGTCGGCGCTGGTGATCGGCGAGTTCGTGCCGTAGACCTCCCACAGGCGCGGGTCACGCTCGGGCGAGTCGTTGGCCGTTGTGATCTGAAAGCTCCCGACGCTCGAAAGCGCGGTCGGGGTCACGATGAAACCCGAGTTACGCTGCCCGAAGTTCAGGTACTTCGAGCCCGTGCTGGCGTCGAACAATGCCGCCGGCGGCTCGCCGGCCGGGTAGAAGCTGCGGCTGTTGACGTCGAGGTCGATCGACAGGATCGAGTCCCCCGGGGCGAGGATCGGGGAGTACGCCTGGGCGGCGCCCCCTCCCGCCATCGTCAGGGCTAGGGCGCCGGTCGCCAGCGCCACGCGGTGCAAACTCATGAGTGCTGTCTCCAGTTCAAGAAAAAAAGATGCCTACTCGTCGGTGCCAGTTCTCTGTCGCCTTATCGTCGCCACCTTCGGGGCGAGAGCCGAGTTCCTTCGGGCTAGATCGTGTTACGAACCGGTGCGCCGCGTGAACTCCTTCACCGCTCCGTCGTCGTAACGGTGTCCCATTTGGCGGAATACTCTGTATCGACCTGCGTTACCGACCCGCCAGCGAACGGCGCGTGCCGGCGCCAAGCATCACTGCCATCAACAGCGCTACAGCCGCAGGTTCTGGAATCGAAGTCGCTGGTGGCCGTGTCCAACCAGCGAAAGTGCTCCAAATGTAATAGTCTGTGCCGTTGACCACTCCGTCTCCGTTGAAATCGCCTCGCGACCAGCCGCGGGCCGGCGTGTTCATCGACTGAAGGACGATCGACCGATCCGTCAGATCAACGCGCCCGTCCAGGTTGGCGTCTCCGTACTGCGACAGCAGCCGAGTCCGGACAAGATAGTCAAGGTCGGAAACGACGGCAGACGGCGAGGAGATTGAGACGGTGCTACTGACCCGCGTGTCTAGGTTGATGTCGAATCGCGGGTGGGCGCCTTCCGTGTACTGTGCGACATACGGCTCGTAGTTCGGCTGACCGGTGTAAGGAACAAACACTTCTTGGCGGCTAGAAAACACTGACCTGTTGGACGAGTTCAAGCTGCTCAGGTACATACCGAGCGCATCAATGTCGGACGCATTGACGACGCCATTGAGCGACAGGTCGGACAGCTCTGGCATCGACATCGCGGTTGCAGTCGCGGTGCTGGGGGCCGCGGTTGGGGGTAGTGCGAATACCCACGCCGCGGCAGCAGTAGTGCCCAGGTGTGTTATGGAAAGCGTGTCATAGTCAGTTCCCATAAGTGAGCCGATGCCATGCGACGCAATCAAGTTTACGCCGGCTCCACCAGGACCGACCGTACCAAGCGCCGTAAACCCTGCACCAACCTGCCCGTCATCGGATGCAATTTCCTCGATGCCGCCGATGTTGGTCAACTGCACAGGTGCAGGTCCAGTAATCTGTAACCCAACTGCGGGAGTTCCTCTATTATTAAAGAATCCGGCGACTGCATCATAATTGCCTGCAGCATCACCGTTGCTGTGCGCGGAGCCCGTGACATACACGCCGCCGAACACTCGCCACCCGGCAAACGCTGGACCAATCGTAACGTCGGCAGTCGCAAATCCTCCACTAATAGTCTCACCCAACGAGCGGTAGAATCCCCAGTAGTCTCCCTCGCTCGCGATCGCGTTACCGGTTGTGCTACCGGATGTGGTCACAGTTGGAGCACTTGTAGATGGAGCAATCCCAGGCGACCGTGCGGAAGTGGCGGCTGTGGTCACGGCCTGATAGCTGCCTCCCTCAGGGTAGCTGATAGACGCGCGTGACCCTGATCCGCCCATTGTTGCCGTCCGAGGTTGCGGATCTATCGGATCAAAAAAATTGAAGCTGGATACATCAGGATGTCCGCCCGCCCTAGCAATCGTCTGAGTTACTCCGCCTGAGTCGAATGCGGTCACAACAAACTGAGCTGTTGCTGTAGAGTACACGCCAGCAGAAATGGTCATTAGGATTGCGATGGTTCTGCTACGCATCGTTAAGGTCCTTGGTAGTGAGTGTTGACTAACCAGGGCATCTACACTAGTGGTGCGTGGACGACATCGGAGCGCTTATGGGTGCCGCGTTGAGCAGAGTTATATTGCCTCATGTGGATGCTATAAGTAACAAGACTGCACCACGCCGAAAGCACAGTGCGTAAAAAAAGTAAATGAGGCGGCGTTATACTACGAAGGAAGTGTGAGGCGGTCTTTGAGTCGGAAAGCACCCGTACGCGAGAGTTGAAGGTCGGTCACGACCCCGTCCGTCGGACGAACTCTTTCACGTCGCCGCCGTCGGCCCGATGTCCCATTTGGCGGAAGACCTCGACGTCGACGTCGAACGGCACGGAGGTCGCCGAACCGTCGAGGAACCCGAACAGGCAGCCGCCCGGGTGTGCGCTGCCGAACAGCTCACGACCTCTGAGGTTGATCGCTGCAGACGGAGGAGGGGGAGTCGTTGTTGGAGTGGGGTCAGTGTCCGCGACTGGCACATGCGACGCGGTCATCCCGTCGTAGTAGGTCGAGCGGACCGTGTCGTCCTGGAAGCCCACGAACTGCCCCCAGTCGTCCGCCGCCCACATCCCGTCCACTGCAAGCGACGGGGCGTAGAACTTCACGGGGATGAACCGCTCTCCAACCGCGACGGTCTTGCTGAGTCCATCAGTCACCTGCCGCAGCTTCACGGCCGTCCCGCAGAAGGAGATGCCGGTAAAAGTGCTCAGCTTCGGCGGGAACACCGCCGGGTTGATCGTCGCGCTGTAGCCCCTAGGCCCGATGTTGATGCAAACGGCGTCGAAATCTCGGGTGTCGCCGACGCTCGCCGCGTAGTCGCAACGAGCCGTCTCCCTGACGTTGTACTTGGAGGCCTGTCCCGTACCGTCGCCGCTGAGCGGCTGAGGGAACTGTGTGGGATACGGTCCGCCGGACCTCCGCGACGGGCAGTTTGCCACGGCGACGGGGGTCGCGTCGCGCTGCGCCAGCAACAGCTTACGCGCGGAGGGAGGCGTTACCCCCACCCCCATGTCGTGGAGTTGCTGCTCCTCGATGAACGGGAGCGTGCTGAAGAACCAGTTGCCGGGCTGGGCCTTGCCTGCGCCGCGGTCGGGGTCTCCCGACCAGCCGCCGTCCCAACCCGAGGAGGGCAACCGGCCGTACGTCGATTCGAGGTTGACCATGCCCAGGACAAGGTTCTTGAGGTTCGTCGTGCACTGGGTCCGGCGGGCCGACTCCCTCGCCGCCTGCACCGCCGGCAGCAGAAGGGCGACCAGGATCCCGATGATCGCGATCACCACCAGCAGCTCGACGAGCGTGAAACCATGTAGGGGCCGAGGGGAGCGGTTCTGAGCGGGAACGAGGTCCAAGGATCCCTCCGGGGTCAGTGCCAGCACCTCGGTCCGTCGGGCCACGCAGGCGGAAGCCCGAGCCACGCCGCGGCGAACGCCGATCGGACGAAGCACAGTATCCGCTTGCGCCGGGCCGCCGGCGAAAGACTGGGGGAACAGCGATCGAAGGTCGCAAACTCCCCGCGGCGTCGCCTGATGCCGCGGGGTCAGATAAGGGTCTCGCAGTCTAGATACCCGCGGGAGCAGGTCGGTTACCGTTCTTCTGGTAGAAAATCTCGCCGGGGCCCGGTAGTAGGTAACGCCACGGCCCGAAGCGGTATTACAATCAGCCGCCTCCCGGTCCATCAGTCAGCGGATTCCACCGCGTCGACCCCGTAACGGCCCAAGACGGGACCGCGGCTCATGGAACCCGACGCTCTCCCACCGACGGCCCCCTCCGCTGCCGAAGCCGCCCAGCGGCGCGAGGAGTTTGTCCAGCTCCTTGCCGCCGAGCAGACTCGGCTGCTGCACTACGTGACGATGCTGCTCGGCGACCCGCACGAGGCGCAGAACGTGGTCCAGGAGGCCAACTTGGTGCTGTGGCGGAAGGCGGACGATTTCGCCCTCGGGACGAACTTCACCGCCTGGTCCCGCAAGGTGGCCTACTGGCAGGTGCAAGCGTTCGTCCGCGACCGACAACGCGACCGCCTGGTGTTCGACGAGCAGCTCGCCGAGCAGCTCGCTAGCATCGACTCCGACGAGAGCGTTGGCGCCGAGACGCGGCTCGCCCTTCGTCACTGCGTATCCGGACTGCGCGGGCCGCAGCGGCGGATGCTCGCCCTGCGATACGACCGCGGGATGCCGATCAAGCAGCTCGCCGAGCGGCTCGAGCGTTCGCCCTCGTCGGTTAAGGTGGGGCTCCTTCGCATCCGTCGATTGCTGCTGCGGTGCATCGAGCGGAAGCTCGCGACCGACGGTGGGTAGGCGCCGCTCCGTACGAACGGGCCCCGCGGACTGCCGCCGTCACCGACCGACTCCCCCGCCAGCCGAGGGGGCTGCTAGTTCCCAATCACCGCACCGCACCGCAACGGCGGTGCCGACCCGCTAATCCCCAGCCAAGCCATGAACGGCGACCTTTCCGCGGACGAAGCAGCCGAGCTCGAGTCGCTCGTGGCCGACCTCGTCGATGGCGGCGCGCGGCCCGAGCGGGTCCGCGCCCTGCAGGCGTTGCTGCTCGATCGGCCCGACTTGCAGCGACGCTACGCCCGCCTGATCGCCGTCCCGATGCTCCTGAAGACCGAGCTTTCGGCGACCGAGCCGTCGTTCGGGCCGCTCGTGGCCAGCCCCTCCCTTTCGCTCGACGTCGCCTCCCTCGCCGCCGACGACCCGTGCGAACTCCTCATCGCGCGGATTGCACGCAGCGAAGCCGGTCGGGATTCCCGGATGCGCTCGGTGCTTTGGGCGACCGCCGCCGCGATCCTCGTCGCGTGCGTAACACCGTGGGTCTTGCCGGCGCTCACCGGCCCCGTGCGTACCGCGGGAGGCCCGGTCCCCGGCGCACCAGTGGAGGGGCCGTCCAACGGCAGCCCGTCGGCAAGCGTGCTCGTGCCGGAAACCCGGTCTGCGGGTGATCTCCACCGCTTGGTGGTTCGGGATAGGGTGTCGCTGACCCTGGTGAGCCGACTGACCCGGACGGCGCTGCTATCGAGCATCGCTCTCCCGACGACGCCGGCCCTCGGCTCCGCCGCGACGCCGATCGTCCGCGGCGACGTCATGCTCGACAACGTCGCGGGCCAACGCGAACGCGGGTTCCTTGTGTCGGTCTTTCCGGGGCACACGCTCGAGATGGTGGTCGATGCGAACTCCTTCGACGAGAACTCGCTGGCCGTCGTCGAGCTCGACGCCGAGGGGAAGACCACCGGCGAGTCGGTCTGCTTCGCGAACACGAACGAGTCCGCGCGGTTGAAGGCCCGCGGCAACGTCCGCGTGGTCGGGACGTGGTCGGTCAGGAACTCGACCGACCGGCCCCGCAGCTTCTTGTTGACCGGTTCGCACAAGCGGTTCGTCGCGACGGAGGACCCCAATTGGTACCTCAGCGACTACCGAGTCACCTACCAGTCGCCGTCGCTACTCTGCATCGGTTGGGACGACAGCGGATACATGCCGCAGGTCGATGCGAAGGTTTCGGAAGGCGCCCGCGTGGATCGACGCGGATTGCCAGAGGTCCTTCGATCAGCGCTCGATCGAATGGAGGAGACCGATTTCTTGGTGCAACGTGACTACGACGACGTCTCGGCGACGATCCGCATCTACCCAACCGAGGCGCCCGCGGGCCCCGGGCTGGGCCTTCCGTACGCCGCGCGGCCCCGGCGCGACGGCCCCCAAGCCGATCCCGCGTGGCTCGCCGAAGCGTCGGGGGGCTACCGCTTCAGCGTGCCGCCCGGAGCGTTCGCCGTGGTCCGGGCCACCGCCCAATGCCTGCTTCCTAACACCGTCGCGATCATCGACGTCGGCACCCGCCGCGTCGTCTGGAGCGACACACCAGAGCAACGCGACCCCGAACAGGGTCCCAACGCCTACAGCAACTACGTTCTGGGGCTCCGCGGCGCTTGCATCATCAACAATCAAGACAGCCGTCGGCACGATTACATCGTCGTCGGACGCAACTCGATGACCGAGCCCGACTCGCCGTACAAGTGGTCGGTGTCAAAGCATCGCGAAGTCGCCACGTTCGCCGATGGGGCCCTCGTCGGCTTCGAGGACTCTCTAGAAGACGGCGACTGGAACGACCTAGAGGTCCACGTACGGGTGTTTAAGCCCTAGGCGTCGGCACGCACGAGACCTGCGCAACGCAAAAGCGGCCGCCCGGAACTGCCGGGCGGCCGCTCGTCGTTTCTCCCAAGTCGTAGCCTCGACTCCGACCGCCGTGGCGGCGCTCCCGCACTCAGTCCGCTCGGGGTGCGGGGCTGCTAGCGGCGGATTCTCAGTAGCGGAAGATTGCGTCGATCGTCAGGCGGTCTTCGAGCACGTCACGTCGGTCGGTCAACGGGTTCTCCCAGGCGACGCCCAGCTCGGTCCGGCGGTTCGGCTTGTACTTCACGCCGAACGCTCCCGTGACGATGTCGTTGCCGGCGACTCCCGCCGAGCCGAAGTTGAACAAGTCGCCCCCCTCGACGCCGGTGAGGCCCAGGGCGTTGTCCCCATCCACGGCCCAGTGGTACCAGTTGAACTCGGCCAAGGCGTACCAACCGCGGCGCACTTGGTAGTCGAAGTGGTTCGACCAGTACACGTACGACGAGTTCTCGCCCTGGTCGGCCGGGATGATGCCGCCCAGCGCGCTCAGCCAGTGGCCGTGGTCGAGGATCTGGGCGCCCCCCGTGGTGAACAAGTGGAATTCGCCGTCGCCGCCGGCTTGGAGCGAGCGAGGAGAACCGACGGGCAAGTCGTACACGGCGCCGATCGACAGGAGCCGCTGCGAAGCGGCATCGCGGTAGAGCGCGTACTTGAGGCCGGCATCGACATCCGCCCAACCATCGTCGATCAGCGGGTTGTCGGAGACGATGAAGCCGTCTTTCGCCGCGATGAGCGACAGCCGGTCGGTGAGCCGCGCCCGGATCTGTAGTGCGTAGACTTGAAGGTCGCCGCCGCCGGCCGCGCCGGGGACGTTGTGGTTGAGGAAGATGCCGCGCAGCTCGGTGAGGTTCCGCGGGTCCTCGAAGTGCACGGGGTTGGTCATCGGACTGATGAAATCGTCGAAGCATCCCTCGGTCGGGCAGAAGCAGCCGAGCAGCAGCTCGGGAAGCACGCACCCCCCCGCGAACTCGTCGTAAGTCAGGTAGCCGAGCCCGAGCAGCCCGCAGTTCGCCGGGGCGCACCCGGATCCGCCGACGATCGAGCAGCAACCGTCATCACAAAGGTCGCAGCACCTGTCTCCGCAAAGCGAGTCACCGCAGCACGCGGCTGTCTCGCAACTAGCCGGCGCCACGTCCGTGGCGACAACCACCGGATCGACGACGGCGGCCTCTTCCTCCAGCACGCCTTCAAAAGCCGCCTCGACGGACGAGGGGAGCGGCGTGAGGGACGAAACGACGTCGGCGCTCGCGGTGAGGGGTGTGACCGCGAGGGACACCGCCCAGCACCAGTGAGAGATTCGCATGGATTGCTTTCCTCCGTGACGGCGGAGTGCCGGAACTCGATCGGCCGGCCGCGTGGATCGATTGGGCGGGTCGCTCCTCGACCCATTGCCCGGAGGAATCGGCGTGCGGCGGCGCGGACCGATAGCTTTGCTCGTTCGGACGGGCGAAGCGGTAGGACCTGCGCCGCTTAGCACGGCTTCAGGAAATCCTGGGCATGAACGCGGCGAGGTGAAATGACGACATGAATGTCCACTTGACTTTAATCAGTGGCCAGCCGATATTCCTGACCAGCGGGACCGTTTGTCCTGTAGTGCTTTCTGCTTGTCATTCCCGCCGCATCAGCAGTTATGGCCATCTCGCAAACTGCTGAGTACGCCCTGCGGGCGGTCGTCTGGCTTGCCCAGAATCCCGGTATGCCGCAAACAACGCAGCAGCTAGCCGACGGGACGCGGGTGTCTGCTAGCTACATGCCGAAGGTTCTGCAGCCACTCGGGCGTGCCGGCGTTGTTTCTAGCCAGAGGGGCGTCAACGGGGGGTACGCACTAGAGCGCGACCCGGCGGAACTGACCGTGCTGGAGGTCGTGAACTGCGTCGATCCGATCCAACGGATCACCCGCTGTCCGCTGCGGCTCAACAGCCACGGCGGCACGCTCTGCCCGCTGCACCGGATGCTCGACGACGCCATCGGTGAGGTCGAACGGCGTTTCGGTTCGCTCACGATCACCGCCCTGTTGCGCCAAGAGACCGGCAGTAAGCCGCTCTGCGAGTCGGGGCCGGCTACGTTCGAGTTGGGGCTCCCCGGGTTGAAGCCCGCCGCCCGGCCTGTCGCCCCGGCGGGCGAACCGAACGCGTAGCGGGGCGCGGTTCCTTGAGCCGCGCCCGCAGCTAGCGGAGGTCTCGACCGCTGCTGACCAACTCTGCTTCCTTCGGGCGGGGCTCGAACGGTGCGCGGCGCAACGGGACGTCCGTGCTACGAGACTCCCAGTCGCCGCTGGACCTCTTCCAGTGGGACCCCCTTGGTCTCGGGGACCATCGTCAGCACCCAGACGAGTTGCAGGGCCATCATCCCGCAGAAGAACGCGAAGATCGTCCACGCGGGGAACGCCGCGACGGCGCTCGGAAACACCTGCGTGATGAGCGCCGCGAACACCCAGTGTGTGGCGCTGCCGATCGAGTTTCCCGCGGCGCGGTGCTCGTTCGGGAAGATCTCGGAGATAAAGACCCAGATCACGGCGCCCTGACCGACCGCGTGCGAGGCGATGAACGCGAAGATGCAGGCCGGAACGATGGCGAAACTCTGCGTGAAGAACGCCCCCGCACAGAGGCCGAGCGACGCGATGTAGCCGAGCGAGCCGATCACTAGCAGCGTGCGGCGCCCCAACACGTCAATCAGCGCGAGCCCGACGAACGTGAAGACCAGGTTCGTGACCCCGATGCCTACCGACTGGAGGAGGGCCGCCTGCGCTCCCAGCCCCGCCGACTCGAAGATCCGCGGCGCGAAGTAGAGCACGGCGTTGATCCCCGAGAGCTGGTTGAAGAACGCGATCAAGAACGCCAGCAAGATCGGCTTGCCAAGGTGGCCCGCGAACGCCCCGCCGACGGTGGCCGCTTCCTCGGCCTTCGAGGCGTCGGCGATCTCGGCGACGAGCCGATCGACTTCTGCGGGCGTGGCTGCCGGGTTGAGCGCCGCGAGGGCCGAGCGACCGCGCCCCTCGTCCCTTCGGACGCCGATCAGCCAGCGCGGGCTCTCGGGGAGCAGGGCCGAGAGGAGCGTGTAGGCGATCGACGGGAAGGCCATCACGCCGAGCATCCATCGCCAAGCGTGCTCGCCGCCGTACTCGCGCAGCAGCGCGTTGGAGACGAACGCGACGAGGATCCCGAGCACGATGTTGAACTGGAACATCCCCGCGAGGCGGCCTCGCAGCCGCGGTGGCGCGATCTCGGCGATGTAGAGGGGCGAAGCGACCGTCGAGACGCCGATCCCCACGCCGCCGAGGAACCTCGCCGCGATGAACGACCAGACGTCGCCGGCCAGCGCCGACCAAACGGCCGACGCCAGGAACAGCACCCCGATCCAGAACAGCGTCCCCTTGCGACCGATTCGATCGGTCGGCACGCTCCCCACCAGCGACCCGAGGACGGTTCCCCACAGGGCCGAGCTCATCGCGAGCCCGTGCATCCCCGCGCTGAGCTTCCACAGCGACTGGATCGTCTGCTCGGCGCCCGAGATCACGACCGTGTCAAACCCGAACAGGAACCCGCCGAGGGCGGCAATGATCGAGCTGACGTAGAGCTTGCCGGAAGTCCGCATGCGACCCCTTTCGGTAGTTCGATGGAGAGGAGACTCGGCCAGCGGCCGGGTGGAGGCGTTCGCCACGCCGGTCGGTGGATCGACCGCGCAGGTCACTCGACTAGGCGGAGCAGCTCGGGGGGCAACGCGGGGGTCGCCCCCGGCCGCGACGCCACGAACGCTCCCAGCACGTTGGCCACCCGCAGAGTCCTGTCGAGCGGCCAGCCGAGCAGTTTGCCACAGAGGAGCCCCGCGCAGCAGGCGTCGCCCGCGCCGACCGAGTCGGCGCCGAGTTCCACCGCGTACGAGGCGGGACGTCCCACGACCTTCGCCCCGTTCATGTAGATCGTCGTCCCCGCCGCGCCGCGCGTTAGCGCCACCCACTCGAGCCCGTAGCGAGCGACGAGCTCGTGCACAGCGCCGTCGAAGTCATGGGCGGGGAGCGTGTCGAGTCCCAGCAGCGCACCGACGGCGTGAAGCTCGTCGTCGTTGAGCTTCGCCGCCGAGGCCAACCGAAGCGACGTATCGACGACCTCGGCCGAGTAGTACGACTGCCGGAGGTTCAGGTCGAACAGGCGGAACGCTTGCTTCGCGGCGCCTAGGAACGAACGGATCGCGTCGCGGCTCCGCGGGCCGCGCTGCGCCAGCGTGCCGAAGGCGACGGCGTCGCACCGCGCCGCTAGCCGCCGCATCGGTTCGTCGAAGTCGATCGCGTCCCACGCCGAGGGGCTATCGAACGTGTACGACGCGTGCCCCGCCGAATTGATAGCGACGGCGACTCGCCCGGTCGGAAGGCCCGGGTCGTGCTGCGTGTGCTCGGTCGAGACGCCGCGCTCCGCGAGCTCGCGGGCGAACCGCGCCCCGAGCGGGTCGCGCCCGACGCGGGTGGCGGGGACAGCACGGCCCCCAATCGACTGGAGCAGCGCATCGGTGTGGACCGCGACGTTGACCGGGGCGCCGCCGAGGACGTCCCCTCCGGGGAAGCAATCGAAGAGCGCCTCCCCCAAGCCGACAACGAGCAGGCCGCGTGGCAGTGGCTCACCGGGTTTCATGCCCTGTCCTCTCCCCGAGTAACTCGGATCGGTCTGCGCGCGACGAGCTCATAGCACGTTCGGCGGGCTCGATGGAGTCCGTAGGTCTCGGCGCACCCGCGGCGACGGGGCTTGGGGTCCAATGGGCCGGGAGGCGAGCCCGCTGAACAGTCTCTGCGACGCCAGGCTTCGCAGCAACCATCACCGACCGGCACCCAGGTCACTCGACGGGTTCAAGGAACGGATGGCGATTGACCGCCGGGACAACGCGGCTTGCGAGTCTGCCTACCCTTGACACCGTCCGGCGGCGTGGGTTCCATACTGCGGCGGGCCGCCTTGTCGCGCAACGTTGGACGCCCCTCGTCTGCCTTTTCTGCCCCCGGCCCGCGCAACGATATGAGTCGTTCCCAACACACCGCGAGCGTGCTCCCCTCGCAGTTCCTTGCGCCGTTCTGCTTGGTGACGACGCTGTTCGCGTTGTGGGGTTTCGCGAACGACATCACGAACCCGATGGTGCAGGCGTTCAAGAACGTCCTGCTGCTGTCCTACTTCGAGAGCTCGCTGGTGCAGGCCGCCTTCTACGGCGGGTACTGCTTCATGGCGATCCCCGCGGCGCTCTTCCTGCGACGGTTCGGCTACAAGGCCGGGATCATGACGGGCCTCGCGCTCTACGCGGCCGGTTGCTTGTTGTTCGTTCCGGCGGGCTGGTCGCTGCAGTTCTCGGCGTTCCTGGGCGCCTACTTTCTGATGACCTGCGGTCTGGCGTTTCTCGAGACGACCGCCAACCCGTACATCCTGGCGATGGGGCCGCAGGAGAGCGCCCCACGGAGGCTGAACTTCGCTCAGGCGTTCAACCCCGTGGGCTCGTTGATCGGGATGTTCGTCGCGAAGGACCTGATCCTCGCGAAACTGGACCCCGCAACCAACAAAGCCCGAGAGGCGCTCGCCGAGGGAGACCCCGGCGCGTTTGCAACGATGCAGCAGGCCGACCTGGGGGTGATCGTCGGGCCTTACGCGACGCTGGGGTTCGTGGTCCTTGCCTTTTTCGCCGTGTTCGCACTGGCGAAACTCCCCGGCGGAGAGATCGAAGACGTACGCGACGCGCGGCTCACGGCGATCGTCGGCAGACTTGCCCGGAACTGGCGCTACCTCGCGGGAGTGGTGGCCCAGGCGTTCTACGTCGGCGCCCAGATCATGTGCTGGACGTTCGTCGTCCAGTACGGCGTCAACGAGCTGGGGATGAGCGCCGAGCGTGCCCAGGGCTACAACATCGCCGCGATGGTGCTGTTCGTCTCGAGCCGTTTCGTCTGCACTTACCTGCTCAAGTTCTTCGACCCGGGCCTGCTTCTGGCGGTCCTCGCGGTCGCCGGCGGCGCGCTGGTCGTGGGGACGATCCTCCTGCCCGGCCTGCCGGGGATGTGGTGCCTGGTGGGGGTGTCGGCGTGCATGTCGCTGATGTTCCCGACGATCTACGGGATCGCGCTGCAAGGCCTGGGGAACGACGCCAAGCTCGCCTCGGCGGGGCTGATCTGTGCGATTGGCGGGGGCTGCTTTATGCCCCCCTTGCAAGGCTGGATCATGGACGGCTCGGCGTGGTCGCTCGCGGGCACGACCCTCTCGGCTACGCGTGTTTCGTTCGTGCTCCCCTTGGTCTGCTTCGTCGTCGTGGCCCTCTACGGCGCTGCCGTCACGACCTGGCGCCGACCAGCCTCATGACCAATCACCAACAGGCAACCTGGGCGAACCCCCGATGACCTACGACCTTCCGGCGGAGCGCTCAGCGCCGCGGCTCGCGCCGCGTCACGTGTACCTGGTCGCTAACGGCGACCTCCGTCTTTCCGCCAACCAGCGCTGCTGGCCGGCACAGGAAGAGATGGAGAAGCAGATCGCCGAGGCGGTCGCGGCCGCCGGTTGGACGCTGGTCCGCGCGCACCCCTACAAGGAACAGGCCGAGCACGGGTTCATCGCCTCGCAAAGCGAAGGCATGGCCGTGTTCCGCGCGCTCGACCCCCAGGCGCCGCTGATCGTCGCCGAGGCGGTCTGGCAGTACTCGCACCACCTGCTGCACGGGCTGGTGGGCCGGCCGGGCCCGCTGCTGACGCTCGCCAACTGGTCCGGGACGTGGCCCGGCCTGGTGGGGATGCTAAACCTCAACGGCTCGCTCACCAAGGCGGGTCAGCCCTACTCGACGCTGTGGGCCGAAGACTTCGCCGCCGCGGAGTTCCGCGCGAAGCTGGCTGGTTGGCTCGATTCGGGAAGCGTGACTCACGCCACTGACCACGTCCGGCCGTTCGCCGTCGTGAAGGGACACGAAGACGCTCGCCAGCTCGGACGTGCGCTCGCCGCCGAGCTGAAGCGCGACAAGGCGATCATGGGGGTCTTCGACGAGGGGTGCATGGGGATGTTCAACGCGATCATCCCCGACCACCTGCTCAACCCGACCGGCGTCTTCAAGGAGCGGCTCAGCCAGTCGGCGCTCTACTACGAGACGACTAAGGTGAGCGACGCCGAGGCGCTCGCCGTACGCCGCTGGTACGAAGGGGCCGGCTTGCGCTTCGTCAGCGGCCCCGACCACACCGAGCACCTGACCGACGCCCAGATCCTCGCGCAGTGCAAGATGTACGTCGCCGCGGTGCGGATCGCCGACGACTTCGGTTGCCACACGATCGGCATTCAGTACCAACAAGGGCTCAAGGACCTCCTGCCGGCAAGCGACCTGGTCGAGGGGACGCTCAACAACGCCGACCGCCCGCCCGTCACCAGCCGTGACGGCTCGCGCGTGCTGTACGCCGGCGAGCCGCTGCCGCACTTCAACGAAGTAGACGAGTGCGCGGGCCTCGATGGCCTGATGACCTACCGTGTCCACAAGGGGGCGGGCCAGCCGGTCGAGAACACGCTGCACGACCTCCGTTGGGGGGACTTTGACCAGTCGGGGACCATCGACGACTACGTCTGGGTGTTCCTCATCAGCGGCAGCGCGCCGCCGGCGCACTTCGTCGATGGCTGGCGTGGCGCCAGCAGCGAACGCCAGCCGGCGATGTACTTCCCCAACGGCGGCGGGACCCTCAAAGGCGTCTCGAAGCCGGGCGAAATCGTCTGGTCGCGGGTGTTCGTCGAGGAGGGCCGCTTGAAGATGGACCTCGGCCGGGCGAGCGTGGTGACGCTCCCCCAGGAGGAGACGGATCGCCGCTGGCGCGAGACCACTCCGCAGTGGCCGATCATGCACGCGGTGACGCACGGCGTGACGCGCGACCAGATGATGGCCCGTCACAAGAGCAACCACATCCAGGTCGCCTACGCGAACTCCGCGGCCGAGGCCGACGCGGCGCTGGTTGCTAAGGCCGCGATGGCCGAGGCCTTGGGGATCGAGGCCTTCGTCTGCGGGACCGACCTCGTATGAGCGCGTCGGACGACCCTGTTGAAGTCCTGGTGTCGCTGTCGCGCTGGCTCGGCGCCCCCGAGCAGGACTGCGCGATCCTCGGCGAAGGGAACGCCTCGGTCAACGGCGGCGACGGCACGTTCTACGTCAAGGCGAGCGGCGCCGAGCTCGCCTCGCTCACCCCTAGCGGTGTCGTGCGGGTCGAGTTGGCGAAGATGCTCGACTTCGTCGCTTCGCCCCCCGCCGGCGGCGACGCCGCGCTCAAGGTCGCGCTCGAGGCGACCGTCATCGACCCCGACGGCAAGCGCCGCCCCTCGGTCGAGGCCCCGCTCCACGCCGTCTGCCTCACCCAGCCCGGCGTCGGTGTGATCGGCCACTGCCACCCGACGGCCGTGAACGCGATCGCCTGCGGCGAGCGGTTCGAGGAGCTGCTCGCCGGTCGGCTGTTCCCCGATGAGGTGGTGGTCTGCGGCGCCGAGTCGCTGCTGGTCCCCTACGTCGATCCGGGGGCGCCGCTGGCGCAAGAAGTGGCGCGACGACTCGACGAGTTCGTCGCGCGACGAGGCGAACCGCCCAAGACCATCTACCTGCAGAACCACGGATTCGTGGCGCTCGGCAAGAACGCCGCCGACGTCCACGCGATCACCGCGATGGCCACCAAGGCCGCGCGCATCCGCCTCGCCGCCGCTTCGACCGGCCGCCTGCACCCCCTGAGCGACGCCGACGTCCGACGCATCGACTCTCGTCCCGACGAGCACTTCCGGCGCGCGGTGCTGAACGATTCTGGTCGGTGACGGCCGCGCCGACGCGGATGGCGCCGAGCAGCCTGTTGATCTTTCGACGGGCTGCGTCGCCGCACGGAGGGGACGTCGAAACCGTGGCGCTTTCGCCGCGGTTTCGCGAGCCGCGAGCGGCTCGGCCGTGAGCTTGGCGAGGTTGAAAAACGCCACGACGGCGTTTCTCTACAGGCTGCTAGGCGAGCAGTTCACCGACCCGTTTCGGCGATTCGCAAGGCGGGTCGCCGAGCGCTGCAAACAACCGGAAATCCCGGCGAGTTGCTAGACGCTCTGGGCCGGATTAACCAGACTATCGGGGTCTAGCCCCCCGATCGGGGGGCCCGGCGGTTGAGCCGGCGAACGCGGCGTTCACTGGAGGCAGAGCGGGATGATTCTTCAGGCGCGTGGTGTGGTTCTCGCGGCGGGGCTGCTCGCCCTTTTGGGGATGCACGCGGCGGCGTCAGCGGTCGCCCAGCAGACGTCCCCTGCCCCGATCCTGCAGTGGTTCGAGGCGTCGTGGAACACGATCGAGCACCGCACCCCCGACCTATTCCGGGCCGGGTATGGCTCGCTTTGGACGCCGCCGCCGGGTCGCGCCGTAAACCTTCCCCAGGGGGGTGGCATCGGCTATGACCCGTACGACCGGTTCGACCTCGGCAAGCCGCGTGATGAAACTCTCTATGGCACCGAGAAGGGTTATCTCGCCGCGGTGCGGGCAACACAGAAGTTCGGCGGCAACGTGTACGTGGACTATGTCCATCACCACGTCGGTTCGTTCGACACGCAGCTCAACGGGTACACGTACCCGTCGAGCCTGACGAACCAGGGCGCCCCCTACCTGCAGGACCGCTCGGACTACCCGGGCTTCGAGCTGTCGGACCCCAACAACTCGGTCAGCAGCCCGTTCCACCGCGACACCTACGCGGCGCTGTACGGCGCGAACGCGGGGCAGGTCCCGTTCGGCTCGGTGTTCGAGTATTGGTTCCGCCTCGGCGAGAATCTCGTGACGATCGACTTGGCGAGCAACCGCCAGTTCGTCCGCAACCCGGTCCCGAGTGAGGCTCAAAACGTCCGCCAGGCGCCGGGCGCGTGGGCGATCCCCACCACGACCGTGCTCCCCAGCGGTGTGGTCGGCGCCTCGACGGTTCCTCGCCAGGCGAACGTCCCCACCGAGGAGAACCGCCGTTTCTACCCCGACACAAACGGACCCTCGCGGACGGTGATCGATAACGGCGTCAGCTACACGGTCCACGACTTTAACACGGCGAACCCAGCGGCGGGGGACCCCGTCCCCGAGACGACGCGCGGCTACATGATGCGTTACGCGCAGTGGCTGACGCAGGTAGTTGGCGTCGATGGCCTGCGGATCGACGCGGCGCGGCACGTCCCACTGGGGCAGTTCAACTCGGGCTACAACCCACAGTCGCTCGACATCCCCAAGCTCGTCGATCGAGCGGTCGCCGGTTCGAGCGCCCGCTACAACCTCGACGGCACGCAGCGGAGCGTGTTTCAGTTCCAGGAGGTGTTCAACTACAACGCCGGCACGCTGGCGTCGTTCATCCGCAAGTCGCAGCCTGCTGGCGACACGGTGAACCCCAACCGCGACGTGCTCGACTTCAGCCTGTGGGCGGCGATGGCGAGCAACATGACTGGCAACGGGCTCAACAACAACTGGTTCAACGTCCGCGCGGCGAGCGTCAACGCGACGGTCAACAGCACGCTCAACCCAAACATCGCGAACAACGGCCAGAACGGCATCGGCTTCGTCTACAACCACGACGAGGGGGTCTCGCCCCCCGGCCTGGGGGCGAGCATCGTGCTCGACAACGTGGCCCACGCGTGGGTCCTGATGCGGCCGGGCAACGCCTACGTCTACTACCGCTCGAACGAGTTCGACCGTACCGGCAACAACCTGTTCTTTCTCAAGCAGGGCCGCAGCGACGCCCTCGGCGGGACGTTCGGCGACGTGCTGACGACGCTGGTCGATGTGCGGAACAGCTACGGCCGCGGGGACTTCCTCGAACGGTTCATCGACAACGCCTTCGCCGCGCCCCAGGACCAGAAGAGCGCGGTCTATGTCTTCGAACGCCAGGGCTCGGCGCTCGTGGGCCTGAACATCGGCTACAACCCGGGCGCCACCAGCCGGACGGTCAACACAACGTTCCAGCCGGGGCAGTGGCTCGAGGAGGTGACCGGCAACTGGCAGGACCCCTCGGGTCAGGTGCGCCGCTACACGGTGGTGAACGGCTCGCAGCAGGCGACGATCGACATCCCCTGGAACAACGCCGGCAACGGCAACGAAGGGTACACGGTCTACGGCCTGCCGCGCCCACAAGGCGTCTTGTCAATCAGCGGCGTCACGCAGGCGCTCGACGAAAACCCCACCCCGTCCACGAACGGCACGGCGCGGATCTCCGACATCCCCGTCGTCACCGCAGGGACGTTCGACGTTTCGCTGGCGACGAGCGCCGTGACGCTCAACGGCGGCGGCTTGGGTACGTTCCGCGACGTCCACGCCGACGGCGACCGCGCGCTGGTGAAGATCAACGACGGCTTCGATGTCAACCGCAACGGCGTGGCCGACTTCCCGTCGAGCGCCGCGTCGAACGCCACCAAGTACGGGTTCGAGAACTTCACGACCGTCAACGCGCCCGGCTTTGGCAGCCCCACCGGGAACGGCAGCTACGTCCAGACGGTCGATGCGACGCGACTGGCCGAGGGCTACAACTACGTGACGGTCCGCGCCTGGCGCGCCCCGCGCCCCGGCGAGCAAGAAGTCTTCACCGACTTCCGCCAGACGGTTTACGTGGACCGCCTCGACCCACTGAGCGCGATCGCTTCGACGGAGCAGTTCGGCCCCAGCGACACGACGCGTGACTTCCAGGTCCGCTCGATCGATCAAACGGCGAACAGCGTCCACGTGCTGCTGAACCTGCCGGCCTCGCTGGCCGACGCCCAGGTCCTGGCGCTGGTGAGCCCGTCGAACAGGTCGGAGCAAGTCGACCGCGACCTGTTCAGCCTCGTCTCGTCGGGGGTCATCGACGGAAACCACGTCGCGACGGTCGTCACCTACGAGATCACCGGCAACTACAACGTCCAGCGGTTCTCTGGACTGCGGCAGGTCACGAGCGCCGGCCTCGGCTTCGGCGACCTCGACGGGAACAACCTGTTCGAGCCGGGCGACATGGCCGCGTTCGCGACGGTCTTGCTCAGCGGGCAGACGCTGTTCTCGCCGGCCGCCGACCTGACGGGGGACGGCTTCGTGAGGCGTGACGACCTGTTCGCCCTCGGCGGCGTGCTCGTGATCGGTGGCGCCGACGCGGCGACACTCGCCGAGTACGGGCTCTTGGCCTCGTCCTTCCTGCTCCCCGGCGACTACGACCTCGACGGCGACGTCGACCCGAACGACTACACGACCTGGACCGACCAATACGGCGCGGCGGGCTTCGCCTCAGCCGACGGCAACGGCGACGGAGTGGTGAACGCCGCGGACTACACCGTGTGGCGCGACAACCTCGGCGCAACGGGCCCGCCGCTCGCGACGAGCACGGCCGTGCCGGAGCCGGGGGCGCTGGCGATGGCGCTGGTGGGGGTGCTTTGCGCTCGGCGCCGACAGGCGGCCCGCTGAACTTCACTCAGCGATAGTGCAAGGATTCAAGTCGGTCGAATGATCGACCCAACCTCAATTCGGTGCATCGGGGCGCCGTGCGAGCGCGCCATGCGTGCAGCCGGCGCCCGGCTCACAACGCAGTCGAATTCCCGCCGGACAGGGCGCGCTGGAGTTCGCTACGCGAGGGCCCAGCTCGCGTGCGATGGGGCCATTTCGGCCGTTCAAGAATCGAATCGAGCCGCATAGCGCATCGCGTCGATTCGCCGCGTGCCAACGTGGCGCAGTATCGCCACGTTGGCACG
>JBOFFC010000038.1:0-47107 GCA_051648405.1 Lacipirellulaceae bacterium | reverse complement strand
CGGTCTGGGGGTCAACGGTCACTTGGGCTTCAACGAGCCGGCGGACGAGTTGCAGCCGCACGCCCACGTCGCGCGGCTGTCGGCCGCGTCGCTCGGCCACGCCATGGTCCGCGAAGCGTCGGCGCCGACCTGCGGGCTGACGCTCGGAATCGCCGATCTGATGCAGTCGCGGCGGCTGCTGGTGATCGCCACCGGGATTGCGAAGGCCGAGCCGCT
Organism: Lacipirellulaceae bacterium; assembly: GCA_051648405.1. Classification (GTDB taxonomy): domain Bacteria; phylum Planctomycetota; class Planctomycetia; order Pirellulales; family Lacipirellulaceae; genus JBOFFC01. The sequence goes on along the minus strand of JBOFFC010000038.1, from coordinate 46,891 downwards.
AGCGACGCTGCTCTCCGGGCCGATCACGCCGCGGTTCCCGGGGTCGTTCGTGCGGTTGCACCGGTGCGCAACCGTTGTGTGCGACCAGGGGGCGCGCCCGAACGTGGTCTAACGCCGTTTCACAACGGGGATCGATGGTTGCGGACGCGCACGGGGCTGGCCAATCGGTGCAAGCGCCGCCCCTCGGAATCGGTGTGCGTTCGGTCCGACGATCCGCTGTGAGAATCGCAACAACCCGCCGAGGGGGGCGCCACGTTGGGGTGACGCCCCCCTCGGTCGGGAGTTAAAGCACCACGAGAACGCCTCAGGCAACAGTCTCGAAGTCCGTGACGATCAGCGCGTTCCCCGGGAACAGGGCGTCGGTGATCAGCGAATCCAAGTCGGCGCCCCCTTCGAGCACGATGTCTACCGCCGCGGTGATGTTGCGGGCCGTGACGCTATCGACGCCGTCCTCGGTGATGACGTGCACATTCGACCCGGAGGTCACTCGCTCGACGACGACCACGTCGTTGCCCGCTCCGGAAACGAGCGACACGTCGGCGGTCGAGCTCGAGTCACGCACCGTGATGCGGTCGAGGCCCTCGCCGGTGTTGACGTGGATCCCCTCCATCGCGGTGACAGCGGCGAGGGTCACCACGTCGTTGCCAATGTCTGTCTCGGCCTCAAACGACTTCGTGACCGACAAGCCGTTGGCGACGACCGTGTCGTTCCCGGCGCCGGTGACCGCCTTGAAGCTGCCGCCAACGGACGAGCCGCTGTTGACGGTCACGCGATCGTTCCCCTCGCCCGTGTCGGCGACAAGGTCGCCGGTGATGCTCACGTTCGACAGGGCGACCGTGTCGTTGCCGACGCCCGTCAGGATCTCGGCGCTCGACCCGACGACAACGCCGACTCGCACGCCCGTAGCGCGCACGACGTCGTTGCCGGCGCCGGAGTCGATCTTCAGGTCGCTGCCGATGCTGACGTTACGGAGCGTCACGGAGTCGGCGCCGTCTTGCAGGCTGATCTGCGCCTTGGAGATCACCGCCAGCGGGAACTGAGCCACCGCGCGGCCGTTGATCGTCGTCGCAACGCCGTTCGCGTCGGCCAACCCGCGCACCGTGACGGTCCCGTTCGCCGCCTGGACGACTTCAAGAGCGTTGTCGAACGCGTCCCCCTGAATGTTGAGCTCTCCCCCGGAAAAGCTGACGGCGACGTCGCCGGCCATCATCGCTTTGCGCTCGAGGGTCTCGATGCCGAACCGCTTGCGGCGTGCCGCCTTGAATGTCCCCATGGTTTTCTTTTCCTGAGTAGAGTTTTTAGTCCGCCGGAACACTTGGCCCTTCACAAGACAAGGCCGTCGCCGGCCGCACTGGGGGGAGCGGTGACGGCGCGCAGGAACCGCCAACAAAATCCTCAGATTCGGCACACGCGTTTCCCGCGTTTCAAACGGGCCAAGTTGGCGTTGCCGTTCGTTCGACGCAGGCCGCGAGAACGCCCTCGACGGCGTCGGACCGCGGATCGAGTCGGCTCTCGAGCCAACTCCCGTTGCCCCGCGCGGGCCGGCTGCGGATCCCCGCCCACGGTTCACCGGACCATGCGGGCGTCAGTAGTCACTTGCGCGGGGTCGCCACGGGAGAACGGATCTCGTGGCGCATCGTCCCCGCGATGCGCGCCCTGTGGGCGTCGGGAGTGAGCGGCCGCGCCCCGTCGCTCACCGACGCGGCGAATCGGGGGAGGCTGAACGCCGCACAGCGCGAGTCCACCAGGGGCGTCAACACCCGCGAACGCCCAATGCGCTAGTCGTCGGTGGCGAGCGCCTTTCCGTCGATCCTGCGCGAGCTTCAGCGGAGCGATCGCGCCGCGAATCTCCGCGCCTCTCGCATCGTCGTCGTGGCGTCGATCGCGACGTGTTCGATGCCGAGCATCATCGCGAGGTCCTCGAAGTGTTCGGTCGTGAGCGCTTGGCTGAAGACCGGGTGGTGCGAGCCCCCCGCGTAGATCCAGGCCGCCGCCGACGTGGCGAAGTCTGGCAGCGGTTTCCAGACCGCGCGGGCGACGGGGAGCCTTGGCAGGTCGTGCGGCGGGACGACGGCCACGACCTCGTTGGTGACTAGGCGGAAGCGGTCGCCGAGGTCGATCAGCGTCGCGTTCACCGCCGGCCCCGGCGGGGCGTCGAACACCAGGCGTACTGGGTCTTCCTTGCCGCCGATCCCCAGCGGGTGGACCTCGCAGCTCGGCTTGCGGGCCGCGATCGACGGGCAGATCTCGAGCATGTGGGCGCCGAGCACCAGCCGTTCCCCCTCCGCCGGCAAGTGGTAGGTGTAGTCTTCCATGAACGTCGTTCCGCCGGGGAGGCCGGCGGCCATCACCTTTGCGGCGCGGACCATCGCGGCAGCCTTCCAGTCCCCCTCGGCCCCGAAGCCGTATCCATCCGCCATCAGCCGCTGCGCGGCGATCCCCGGGAGCTGCTTGAGGCCGGTGAGGTCTTCGAACGTGTCGGTAAACCCGGCGAAGGCGCCTTCTTCGAGGAACGACCGCAGTCCGAGCTCGATCCGCACGGCGTCGCGCAGGGAAACTCTCCGGGCGCCCCCGGGGCGGAGCTCAGCGGCCACGTTGTACGACGCGTCGTACTCCGCGCACAGCGCATCGACTTGCGCGTCGCTCGACGCTTCCACTCGCTTCACCAGCTCGCCGACGCCGTACCCGTTGACCGAGACTCCCATCACGTCCTGCGCGGCGACCTTGTCCCCCTCGGTGACGGCCACCTCACGCATGTTGTCGCCGATTCGCGCGATCCGCGCCCTCGACAGGTCGAGCCGCGCCGCCGCGGCGCGCGACCAAACGCCCACCGAGCGCTGCACCACGGCGTCCCGCCAGTGGCCGACAACGACCTTGCGGTCGATTCCCAGCCGGGTGCAGACGAATCCGAACTCCCGGTCGCCGTGCGCCGACTGGTGCAGGTTCATGAAGTCCATGTCGATCGTGCCCCACGGCAGGTCGCGGCCGTGCTGCGTGTGCAGGTGGAGCAGCGGCTTGGCGAGCCCCTTCAAGCCCGCGATCCACATCTTTGCGGGGCTGAAGGTGTGCATCCACGCAACGACGCCGGCGCACTGCGGATCGACGCTCGCCGCCTGAAACGTCGCCAACACCTCTTCGGGGCACGTCGCCACCGGCCGGAAGACCACCCGCAGCGGGACGTCCGACGAGGCGTCAAGTGCCGCCGCGACTTCGCTGGCGTCGGCAGCGACGCGCTCCAGTGCGGCGGGCCCGTACAGGTGCTGGCTGCCGGTCACGAACCAAAGGTGCAACTCGTCGAGCTTCGGGAGGGGCATGTCGTTCAGGGCGAGACGGAAGTTGGGGACTAGAGGGATGCGCGCGAGCGGCGCGGTGTCGCCAAGGCGTCGGGCGAGGGGCCTACTTCTGCCCGTAGTACGCCCCGGGGCCGTGCTTCCGCTGGTAGTGCTTGTCGAGGACGTACGGCTCGAGCGCGGGCGCCCCGAGAGCCAGCGAGTCGATCGCCATCGCCGCCACCGCCTCGAGCGCGATCGCGTTCCTGACCGAGTCGGCGGCGTCCTTCCCCCAAGTGAAGGGGGCGTGCCCGGCGACGAGCACCGCGGGGATCGCGGCCGGGTCGAGGCCCGCGAACCGCTCGAGGATCACCTCACCCGTGCTTGCCTCGTAGGCCGTATCGACCTCGTGTTTGGTGAGCGGACGCGTCACGGGGACCGCGGCGGCGAAGTGGTCGGCGTGGGTTGTCCCGAGGCACGGGACCTCGCGTCGCGCCTGGCAGAAGGCCGTCGCCTTCGGGCTGTGCGTGTGCGTGACTCCGAACGCGCTTGCGAACGCCTGGTACAGGAGGCGATGGGTCGGCGTGTCGGACGACGGGCGGAGCGCCCCTTCAACGACGTCCCCCGTCGCCACGTCAACGACCACCATGTGCTCGGGCCGCATCGCGTCGTACGCGACTCCGCTCGGCTTGATCACCAGGCGCGTGCGGTCGGGGGACAGCCCGCTGACGTTCCCCCACGTGAGGGTCACCAATCCCGCCGACACCAGGTCGAGGTTCGCTTGGCAGACGGCGGCCTTGAGGTCTTCGAGCAACTGCGACTCAGCGAATCGAGGGGTGGCGCGATGCGGCGCGTGGAAGCGAAGCGAGGAAGAGTCGAAGTGGTCCGTTCGGCTAGCGGCAACCGGCTATCCACGCCGCACGCGGTCGCGCAGGGAAATCAAGTCCTTCATCACCCTGTACAGTGATCCCTCGGCGCCGGTAGTGCCGAAGGCGTCGTGCAGCTTCGTGTAGATCGCGAACAGCTCGGAGTACACCGCGGCGTTCGCCGGAATAGGCTGATAGACCACCGGCTTTGTGCCGGTCATCGCTCGCTGGGCGGCCTCGACGGAACCGTGAGCGCCGCCGACCACCGACCCGAAGATCGCCGCGCCGAGTGCGCAGGTCTGCGCCGACCGGCTGATCTTCATCGGTCGGTTACAGACGTCTGCGTAGACCTGCATGACCGTCGGGTTCTTCTCGGCGATCCCGCCGCAGTTCACAACCTCGCGGACGGCGACGCCGTACTCCTCGATGCGGCGTATGATCGTCAGCGCGCCGAAGGCGGTCGCCTCGACGAGGGCCCTGTAAACCTCGGGCGCTGTCGTGTGGAGCGTCTGGCCGACGAGCAGTCCGGAGACGAGCGGATCGACGAGCACGGTGCGGTTGCCGTTGTTCCAGTCGAGCGCCACGAGGCCCGACTCGCCGGGGCGCAGCTTCGCCATATCGTCGGAGAGCTTGGCGTGGGCCGCCGCTTCGTTGCCGTAAGCGGCCGGCGCAAGCTGCTTGACGAACCAGTTGAAGATATCCCCGACGGCCGACTGGCCCGCCTCGATGCCGTACATGCCGGGGAGGATCGACTCGGGGACGATGCCGCACAGCCCGGGGACGTCGGGGAGTTGGTGGCTGAGGGGCGCCGGCAAGCAGTCGCAAGTGCTGGTCCCCATGATCTTGACCAGCGTCCCCTCCCCCGCCCCGGCGCCGACCGCCCCCATGTGGGCGTCGAACGCGCCGACCGCCACGGGGACCCCGGCCTTCAGGCCCAGCCGCTTCGCAACGTCGGGGGTTAGGTCGCCCGCTTTGCGATCGGAGGGGACCGCCGTTGTCGTGTAGCGAAACTTGACGAGGCGCGGGTCGAGCGCCGCAAGGAACCCCTCGCTCGGAAGGCCACCCCAGGACTCGTGGTACATCGCCTTGTGGCCAGCGGCGCAGATGCCGCGGGCGCAGCGATCGGGCGCTGCGGTCCCGGTCGCGTAAGCCGGAACGAAGTCCGCCAGCTCGACCCAGCCGGCGGCTGCCTCGGCGACCTCCGGGGCAACGCGGACGAGCCTCAGCAACTTGGCCCAGTACCACTCCGACGAGTACACGCCCCCGCACTTGGCGAGGTACGGCTCACCGCGTCGCCGCGCGAGGTCGGTGATCTCTTCGGCCTCGGCGTGCGCGGTGTGGTCTTTCCAGAGCCAGGCCTGGGCGGCCGGGTGCGCCGACCACTTGGGGTCGAGCGCCAGCGCCTGGCCCTGGGCGTTCACCGCAATCGGCGTCGATCCGGTCGTATCGACCCCCAGGCCCACGACCCGCGAAGGGTCGAAGCCGCCGCGCGACGTCGCCGCTACAAGGGCGCCGCGGACCGACTCCGTGAACCCGAGCAGGTAATCCGCCGGGTTCTGCCGCGCGACGAGCGGGTCGGCCGCGTCGGTCAGGATGCCCGCAGCACCGCTCGGGTAGTCGAACACCGCCGTGCCGACTTCGTCCCCCGTCGCAGCATCGACCACCAGCGCCCGAACGCTGTTAGTTCCGTAATCGACCCCAATCGCAAACTTGTCAGCCGCCAAGGGACCCCTCTTCCGCCAATCGTGGTGCGCCCGCCGCGACATGACACGGCCCGGCGGTGGCGGGATTGTCGCCGCCGGGATTCCCGACGCCTAGCCACCTACTGGGGACAGTCTGCAAGAAGCACCGCGAGTGGGCTCGGGCGCCCAATCGGCAGTGGCGCTACTCGGCCTCGGGGGCGGCAACCCGGGTGTCGCGGAGCGCCGCGACGCGCTTGCGGAACTCGGTCGGGGTCGCCTTGAGCTCGCGGCGGAAGGCGCGGGTGAGCAACTCTGGTCGGTCGAACCCGCAGGTGTTCGCGATGCGCGTCACCGGCCAGTCGGTGTCACACAGCAGCTCGAGGGCCTTTTGCACGCGCACCCGGCGGATCTCTTCGCGCGGCGTGCGGCCCAGGTGCCGACGGAAGCCGATCTCGAGCGCTCGCCGGCTAAGAGGAACTGCGTGCAGGATGTCCCGGATGCGCAGCTCGTCGGCGAAGTGAACGCGGATGTAGCGGATCGCTTCAGAGAGCAAGTCGTCGTCCACCGCGACCTTGTCGGTCGAGGGACGCGTGATGATCCGTCGCGGCGGCAGCAACACGTTGGACTCGGCGAGCGTCTCGCCAGCCATCAGTTGGTCTAGCATCTGGCCCGCCCGGTAGCCGACCTCGAGCGGGCCCTGATCGACCGACGACAGCGGCGGGCTTGAGATGCGCGAGCAGAGCTCGTCGTGCTCTCCCCCGAGCACCGCGACGTCGTCCGGAACGGCGAGCCCCGATAGGGCGCACGCCTCAGTCACTTGTCGCCCTTGCAGGTCATCGAACGCCAGCAGCGCGACCGGCCGGGGGAGCGCCGTCAACCACGCGGCCAGCTCGCCGAGCTGTTGCTCGGAGTCGAGAGCGGCAAAGCGCTCGTGGTCGGGTTGGAACAGCGTGCAGGGGTACCCGGCTCGTTCGACGGCGCGGGCGAAGGCGATTGCAAGCCGGTCGTGGTAGCTGGGGCGCAACGTCGATGCGCAATAGGCGAACTGGCGGAAACCGCTTGCCAGGAAGTACTTGGCGGCCATCTCGGCGGAGGCGACCTCGTCGCACGTGCAGCGCGGGATCAGGTTCTCGCCGTAGCGGAACCAGGACACGTTCACTGCCGGGACTCGCATCGTGATGAGCTGCTCGGCGAGCGCCGCGTGGGTGATTCGCGCGACGACGCCATCGCCGGCCCACCCGTGCGGGAGCATCATTGGCTCGTACTTACCGCGCGGCTCAAGCGAGAAGAGCCACGGCTTCCGACGGGCCTTCGCGTACGAGACCACCCCTTCGATCAGGCCCGAGCCCCAGGACGTGGCCGTATCGATCAGCAGGGCGACCCTCTGCTGACGGACTCGGGCGGGGGTCGCCTTAACCGTTTCTTCATGCTCTTGCGTCGAGGGCTCCCTAAGACTGCTACGGGGTCCCGACGCTGAAGCGAGTTGAGTCATCTACGCTCATCAGACACTGCCAAGTCGAGCTTGTCTCTACTGCTGAGCGCACGGAGACAAGCGAATTGCGTTCTCCCGCTTGGCTACGGGGTCCGGTGGTCGTAGTGTCATCGCTGTCAGCAATCGAACTCTCGCCCGAGCCGCAAATGGAAATGACCGTTGAAACTCTGCAGCCAGCGATCTCGCGGTGGGCCGATCGGGCGTGGGCAGTCTTCCCGGCTGGGGGCAATGGTGAGTTCAACCTCCCGCGCGAGCTCACGCCGGTCGTTACACGGGGTGATGGCTGCGAGTTGTGGACCGCCGACGGGCGGCGGATGGTTGATTTCTCGATGGGCTGGGGCTCGGTGCTCCTGGGGCACGCGAACCCGCGCGTCGTCGGACCTGTCGCCCAGCGGCTGGCCTTGGGCACGAACTTCGCCACGGTCACCGACGCCTCGCTCGAGCTCGCCGAGCGGATCGTCGCCGCCAGCCCGGCCTGCGACACCGTCCGGTTCTGCGCCTCGGGCACCGAGGCGACCATGTACTGCTTGCGGCTCGCGCGGGCGTTTACCGGCCGCGACAACGTCCTGCGGTTCGAGGGGGCGTACCACGGCGCCCACGACGTCGGCGTGACGAGCATGTTCCCCGCGCGGAACCTGGACTTCCCCGAACCAGAACCATCGAGCGACGGGCTGACCGCCCACCACGGCGGCGGCGTCCTGGTGGCGCCATTCAACGACGCCGAGGCCTCGGCCGAGTTGATCGCTCGGCACGCCCGCGGCCTCGCCGCGGTGATCGTCGAGCCGTTGCAACGCTGTCTTCCCCCGAAGTCGGGCTTTCTGGAAGCCCTCCGCGAAGCAACGGCCCGGCACGGCGTGCTGCTGGTGTTCGACGAAGTGGTGACGGGATTCCGCTTGGCCTACGGCGGCGCGCAGGAGCGGTACGGCGTCGTGCCCGACCTCGTCGCCTACGGCAAAGCGCTCGGCGGGGGCCTTCCCATCGGGGCGTTTGGCGGGCGCGGCGACGTGATGGACCTGGCGCGCGAGAGCCGCCACGGGATCGACTCCTACGTGTGGACGGCATCGACGCTCGGCGGGAACCCCGTTTCGGCGACCGCTTCGCTCGCGACGCTCGGCGTGCTGCGCGAGCCCGGCGTCTACAAGCGGCTGTTCGCTCTCGGCGAGTACCTTCGCAGCGGCCTAACAGAAGTGCTAGCGCAGCACGGAATCGAGGCCGCGGTGCTCGGCGACGGGCCCCTCGCGCAGGTCGCGTTCACGGACCAGGAGCCGAGCGACTACCGCACGAGTCAGCACCGTGACAAGGGCTTCGCGCGGAAGCTGATGCTCGGGCTCTTTTCGCGGGGCGTGTTCCTCAACCCCATGGGGACCAAGCTCTACCTGTCACTCGCGCACGACGAAGCGGCGTGCGACGAGATGCTCGGGGCGTTTGCCGAGACGCTCGACGAGATCGAGGCCTAGCAGCCGGTTGACGGACGCCGCCGTGGCGCTTTTTCTCCTCGCCAAGCTCACAACTCGCGAAACCGCGGCGAAACCGCCGTGGTTTCGACGTCGCCTCCGTGCGACGACGCAGCCGCCTGAAGGATCGTCAGGCTGCTAAACAGCCTCGTCGGGACCGCGCCCGGCGACGAGTTGACCGTTGATCCGATCGATCGCGTCGGGCAGGTCAGCAATCGTGTCGATCAGCAGGTGGGCGCCGGCGGCGACGAGTCGCTCTGCGGCCACCGCGAGCTTCGCGTCACGTTCGGCAGAGGGGAGCGCGGCGAGCGCCGACTCGCTGAGGCCGACCTCGTTGCCGCTCCGGACAACGCCGACGCACCACGCGCCCGCGTTGCGACCGGACTCGATGCCGGCGGGCGTGTCATCGACGTTCGCGATCGCCGAAGCGGGAAAGACACCGAGCCGTCGGGCGTTCTCGAGGATCAACCAAGGCGCCGGACGCCCGGGGGCGACGTCGTCGGCCGACAGCGCGACGTCGGGGGAGTAGCCCTCCGTGGCGGCGCGGGCGATCACCCCGTCGAGCAGCGATCGCGGGTAGCCGGTGCTCGACCCGATCTTCAGCCCCCGCGACCGGCAGGCGTCGATCGCCGCGGGGCAGCCTTCGATGACCGGCGAGGCCGCAACGACGCACTCCGCTTGCAGCACGAGGAACTCGCCGTAGATCGCGTCCAGGTCGCGCTCGTTCGGATCGGCCCCGCGGGCCTCGCGCCAACGAGCGGCGATCGCCGGGTTCGTCAGGAGCTCGTCGAGGTGGTCACGTTTAGCGCGACCCATCGGGGCCCGCGCCTCGGCCTCGGTGATCGGGACGCCCGTTTGCTCGAACGCGGCCAGCAGCGCCATGATCGGAGCGCGACTCCCGAAATCGACCGTTGTGCCGGCCCAATCGAGGACGACCGCTTGCAGTCGCGCCGGCGTGAACGAGCGGACGCTCGTGGGCTGAGTGATCATTCCGCCTCTCCGCTTCCGACTTCGACGAGCTTCGCGCCGTTCTCACCACGTTGGCGGGCCTTCACCATCTTGTCGGCGAGGCCGAACGACATCGTCATGCCGCACCCGCCGGTCGCGATGACGATCGTCACGGCGTCCGAAGGCTGGTGGACGAACTGGAGCGACGGCGGGGACTGGATCGCGTAGATCCCGTGCCATCGCGCTGCGAGCGTCCAGTCGGGGAAATCGACGATCTTCTGCAGCTCGCGGATCATCAGTCGCGTGATCTCGTCGTTGTCGAACGGCGTGATCTCTTCGCCGTACTCGTGCGAGTCGCCGAGGACGACCTCGCCGCGGCCGTTTTGGGCCGCCATGACGTGGATCCCGTAGCGGTCGAGCTCGGGCGTCTCCGTGGCGATCCGTTGTCTTAGCTCGGAATGCCCGGGGCACCCTGCGAACGTCGGGTAGTGCCTCAGGGTGAGGCCGCTGGCGACCATCGGGCCGAGGCGCCAGCCGCTCGGCTGCCGCGTGGTGCGCATCATCTGCAGCTTGCAGCGACCTACGGCGTGGTCGGCGAAGACGTCGGGGAACAACGTCTGGAAGTCGGCGCCCGAGGCGATGGTGACGCGGTCGAAAGAGTGGTGGCCGCCGTCGCTCGTCGTCAGGGCGCCCCCGTCGGCCTCGACGACCGTCGTGCCGAAGCAGAGCTCAACGCCGTACCGCTCGGCGAGCCACCCGGGCGCCGCTGCGACCGCTTCGCGCGGATCGACGCCTAGCTCCGTGTCGCTGTACAAGCCGGCGATCGGATTGCGGCTAGCGGTCGCGGGGCATCGTGCCGCGGTCTCGGCGCCGCTCAGCAATTCCACGCGGTATCCCGCGCCGGAGGCGCCGTCGGCGAACTCTTCGAGTACGCGGGCCTCGTCTTCGCGCGTCGCAACGTGCAGAGACCCGTAGGGCCCGCCCCACACGCCGGTGGCGCTGCGGAACTCGTCCCACAGCGCGCGGCTGCGGAGCGCGTCGTCGAGCCGGTCGGCGGGCTGGCCGATCGGCCAGACCATCCCGAAGTTTCGGACACTCGCCCCCTCGGCTCGCGGCGAGCGCTCGAACAGCGTGACCCGGGCGCCGCTAGCGGCTTCCCGCCACGCGTGGGCGAGTCCAACGATCCCCGCGCCGATTACGGCGACACGTTCCGACGTCATCGATCGAGGTCCGTTCGGAGGAGGGGCGTCCGCTCGCTACAGCGTAGCGGGCAACGCGACACGGTCGAGGTGCGTGCAGAAGTGCTCGAGCGAGGGGGTCGCCAGTCCGACGACCTTTGCCTCGTCGTCCCAGCGACGCAGGCGGATCGCGTTGTCGAAGAACTCGCCGCGGCGGAACGCTTCGCACTCCGCCGGCGACATTGGACCCCCTTGCAGGGCGAGACTGACCAGCGAGGGTTCGCTGAGTCCCCCTTGGTACGCGGGCTCGGCGGCGCACAAGTAGCGCTTTGCGGCGACGTGCAACCGCACGGGCTCGAGCACAGCGGGGGGGAATCGTCGCTCGAGCCAGCGGGCGCCGAGCTCCTCGTGCACGTCGTCGATCCCATTGTCGGGGGCGTCGTCCGGCAGGTCGTGCAGCAAGTGGCCGATGTCGTGGAGCAAGGCCGCGACGATCAGCTCGCTGGGGGCGCCCTCCTGCTCGGCCATAAGGGCCGCTTGCAACCCGTGCTCGAGCTGCGTGACCCCTTCGCCCCCGTACATCGAGTCGCCACTGTGGCGAAACAACCGCAACACGTCCTCGGCGAGGGGAGAACCAACCGACAGCTCGGGCATCAAACGGATCCTCATCCGGGGGGGTAGATTAAACGCTAGGCTATCGCGGTGGCGCCGCCGCGCCATCCGGCGAGGAGCGCAGAACGTTTGACACACAGCGCTCGGCCCGGCTATTCACGGAAACTTAACAGGGCGCGGGTAGCTTCCCGGCCCCCTGCCCTTCCGTGCAATCACCGTCGGATCGATCTATGCCGAGCGAATCGCCGCGCGAGCCGTCCTTTTTGAGCCGCTGGCTCGCCGAGCGGGGGGGAAGCACGCTGAGCGTCTACGCGACGAGCGTCGCGTTCTGCGCATATTTCTGCATGTACGCGTTCCGCAAGCCGTTCGCCGCCGGGACCTACGAGGGGAGCCCCGTGCCGATCGGCGACGGGATCGAGCTCAAGACCCTGTTCGTGATCTCGCAGGTGATCGGGTACGCGACGTCCAAGTACCTGGGGGTGAAGGTCTGCTCCGAGGCGGGTCGCCGCGGTCGCTTGCCGACGCTGATCGGTTTGATTTGTGCCTCCGAGCTCGCGCTCGTGCTGTTCGGCATGGCGCCGCTCGACAAGCCTTGGCTCCGCGCGGGGGCGCTGTTCCTCAACGGGTTGCCGCTCGGCATGGTCTGGGGCCTGGTGGTGCTGTACCTCGAGGGGCGGCGGACCTCGGAGTTCCTGATGGCGGGCCTGAGCTGCGCGTACATCGTTTCGAGCGGCGTCGTGAAGGACGTCGGGCGGGCGGTCCTCGCCGGCGCCGACTTCCCGATGCCGACGCCCGAGAGCTGGGGGCTCGTCCTCCCAAATCCCTTCCCCCCGATGGCCGAGCAGTGGATGCCGGCCGTGACGGGCTCGTTGTTCTTCGTGCCGTTCGTGTTCTTCGCCTGGCTGCTGGACCAAGTCCCCGACCCAACGAAGGAGGACCGTTCGGCCCGCGTCGAGCGGAAGCCGATGAACGGCGCGGCGCGGTGGGCGTTCTTCGGGCGGTACGCCGTCCCGATGGTGGCGGCGCTCGCGGTCTACTTCATGCTGACCGCGTTCCGCGACTACCGCGACAACTACGCCGTCGAGGTGTTCGATCAGCTCGGGTACCAGTACGAAGACAACAAGACAATCGTCTCGCGCGGCGAGCTGCTCGTGGCGCTCGGCGTGATCGTTGTGCTGTCACAGCTGTGCCGGGTGTCCGACAACCGATGGGGTCTGACGGCGACCTACGGAGTTATGTCGCTTGGCCTGGCGACGATCGGCGTCGCGACACTGCTGCTCGACGCCGGTCAGATCAGCGGCTTTTGGTGGTACACCCTGATCGGCCTGGGAGGGTACCTGGCGTACGTCCCGTTCAACTCAATGCTCTTCGACCGGATGATCGCCTCGACGGGCTTCGCCGGCACCGCGGTCTTCGGCATCTACCTGGCCGACGCCGTGGGGTACACCGGGAGCGTTGCGCTGCAGCTCGGCAAGGACCTGGGCCTAGGTGGCGGGCAGCAGCTCGTGTTCCTCAAAGGGGTCTGCTACGCCCTGTCGGTGCTGGGGGTCATCGGACTGGTGGTGAGTTGCACCGCCCTGTTGCGCCGGCCACGGGCGTGAGGCGCCGGCGTGCCGAGCGCCTCAGCCAGCCGTCGTTCACCCGCGGCGAGTGGCTAGACTCCCCACCAGGGCGAGCGCCGCGACAGCGACACCCGACGGTTCGGGCACAGTCCTGGGGGGCGCACCTGTAACGTACGCCACGACCCCCTCGACCTCTTGCCCGGTGGCGTCGGAGTAGACGAAGCGCAAGTCGCGGCTTGTCGAGCCCGCGTCGAACGCGGCGCCGATCGACGCCGTTGTGAAGCTCGATTGCCCGTCGAGGAAGAACTCGAGCAGTTGGTTGTCGCTGGCGATCAGCGTCTCCCACGATCCCCCTGCCGAGACCGAGCGTCCGTACTGGGCCGCCCAGGCCGCGTAGTCGGGGGCGCTGCGATCGGCGTCGCGCCACACGGTGTAGTCGGCGGCGTTCACGACGCCGTCGTTGTTGAAGTCGGCCGAAGTCGGCAAAGGCGAACCGAAGTTCTGCGAGTCGAGGTTGGCAGCCCGCCATCCGTTGGGGTTGAGCGCGCCGCTCGGGCTGCTGATCTGGTAGCCCGTGAGGTTGGCGCCACCGAGGATCCGCGCGTCGCCGGTCGCCACGTCGATAGACAGCGTGGAGGGGGCGAAGACTTGCAGGTCGTCGATCGCCCACCACCAGTCGTTCCCCGCGTTGACGAGCCCGAACTCGAGCAGCACGCCGCTCGCCCCGGCGGGGTTCGCCAGGTTGATCGTCACTCGTTCGTTGGTGGCGTCGTCCTTAAAGAAGGGGCTCGTCGAGTTCGACTCCCAGCGGAGCACCTCCTGGAACGTGGCGCCCCCGTTGTAAGACGCGCGGACGAGCGCGGTCTGGTTGTTCGTGCGCGCCGTGCCGTCGTCGCAGCACTCGTCTCGCCAGCTCGACGCGAAGCTGAGCTTCGCCGACGACGGAGCGGCTGACGCCAGCGAGATGCTCGGTGTGCGCATCCACGCGTTGTAGTAACCCAGCGCGGGGAGGCCGCTGGCGCCGTTGACCGGGGCGCCGCGATCTTCCCATTCGTCGGGGTCGGCGACGGCCACCGTCCCCGATCCGAGCGAGAATTGGCCACGCCCCTGGTCGATGGCCGCGGCCGACCACCACGCCTTGTTCGCAAAAGTCCAGCCCTCCCACTCCTTGACGCCACGAGATGGGATGCCGACGGTCCGCACGCCGCTGTCGTTGACGACCCAGCCTGCCGGAGGGGTGTCGGTCCAGGCGAGCGGGTTGGCGAGCGTCTCGTTCAGGTTCGGCCGGAGGGGTAGTCCGTCGAAGTTCTCGCTGAACAGCACGACGCGGGCCGACGACACGCGGGCCTTCGACGCCAGGCCAAACGCGGCGAACGCGAGGACGATGGAAACAGCCCGGCGGAGCCGCGGCCTCGTGACCGCTACGGCCAGCGCACCGGCGCCCCCCAGCAGCACCAGCGAAGTCGGTTCGGGGACGGGGCTCTGAATCGCCGCGAACGCCCCGGCGCCGTTGGATGCGTCGTAGTGCTGGCGGAAGAGGACCGCGTCGCTCAGCGAGTGCGCCCCGTCGAAGTCCAGGTCCCCCAGCGCGTACGCGTCGCGGGGGTCGAGTCCCGCCACGCTGCTCGTGGCGCCGACCTTGAACGCCAACCAGTCGTCGATGTTGACCAAGCCGTCGCCGGTGAGGTCGCCCGGCGTCGGCGCGGTCCGGTCCCCCGGTTGCAGGAACTGACCGCTGAACCTCACGGCCGACCCCGGGTTGCGGAGGTCGATCAGCACCTGGGCCGTGTTGTTGGTCTCGTCGGTCTCGCGGATGCGGTTCGACGGATCGACCGTCTGCCGCAGCCAGTACAGCGGCCCCACGGGGACCCCGGTGATGTCAAATACCTGGCCGCTCGATCCGGCGCCGTACAAGTCGGCCCAACCGACGCTGATCCGTTGCTGATCGCGCTGGTCGGGGCTCGCGTAGTTGGGGGCGGAGGCGAAGCCGGGGAGCGGGCCGCGATTCGCGCTCAGTCGCCAGCTCGTCTTCATCACGCCGGCGACTTCGGCGCCGACCGTCAAGAAGCCGCCGACCACCGGCGCCTCGTGCAGAGAGAACCGCGTGAAGTCCTCGAGCCAAATCACGTTCGTGTCGCTCGGGAGGGGCGACCCGGCCGTGCCGGGGATCGGCGCGGTACCGATCGGGATGTCCTCGTAGGTTGCGCCGAAGTCCGTGCCGGTGTACACGCGTTGCAGGAGCTGATAGCGGTTGGCGTCGATGACCGGGCCGCGCCGGATCTCGAACAGCCCGTCCCCCTGGTTCGCGTAGAGCGTGCTGTAGCGCAGCGACGTGCCCGTGAGGGACCAAGCCTGCAACGTCTGAAGCGCCGCGGGGGCGTCTTCCTCGACGTAGGGGACGATGTCCGGGTACAGGTGAGTGAGCGAGCCGGCGTAGCCGTTGGCTGAGAGCAACATCGCGAGTGCTGCGTAGACGGGCGACTTCAAAGTCCCCTCCCCTTCATGGAGTCTTAACGTGCCGTTGTTCCGACGCCGGCACTCAACTGGGTCCGACTCTAGCTTGCGAGGAATGACTGGCCTAGTGCGCCGCGACGAGCGCGTCGGCGGCGCACTCTCGAGGTCTACTCGTCGTGGGCCTCAGCGTCACGCAGTTCATCGAGCGCTTGCTGCGCGCCGGCCAGGTGGGGGCGGAGGCGAATCGCAGTGGTGAGCGCAGATTCGGCCTCGATTGTGCGCCCCTCGTCAAGCAGAAGCAGGCCCAGCGCGAAGTGCGCGTCGGCGTGCTTGCTGTAGAGCCTGGTCGCCTCCTCGAACCGTTTGGTCGCCTCAACGTGATCGCCGCGGCGCCCCGCGAGGTCGCCGAGCAGGTAGTGGGCGCTCGACTGGATGCGCCGCGCGCTCGCCGTCTGACTCGCTTGGTGACCCGGGCCGGCGAAAGTGCTTATCACCTGCTCGGCCTGCTGTTGGCCGAGGGCTTCGCGGCCCTCTTGGACCCACGCCTGAGCGAGCAGCACGCGGCTCGCGTGGTCGTCGGAGTCTGCGGCCAAGCGGGCGTTGAGGTGGCGGCGGGCGTCGGCCGGGGACCCCGCGCGGAGGTAGAGCTGGGCGAGCTGAACGCGCCAGCCGGCAGGAGTGACCAGTCCGATCCACGAGGCCTGTTCGAGCTGCGCGATCGCCTCGGACCGCAATGAGCCCACGGCTTCGGCGTCGGTGCTGCCGCGCGCTTCGAGCGACGCGAGCCGCCAAGCGGCGCTGTCCCCGCGGAACTCGTGGTAGCGCACGACGCCGCTGTGAACGACTAGCGTAGCGAGCGCCAACAGAGCGGCCGCGGCGAATCGCCCCGCGACGGTGAGCACCCCGGCGCGCTTGAACGAAGTCGTCCCGAACTCCAGGTTGGTGGCGCTGATCAGCCGCAGACCGATGACCGCCGCGTAGGCGACGAGCACCGCGACGGCGAGCGCGAGGAGGAACGACACCGCGTCGTACAACCCCCGCGCAACAACGAGCGCCGCGACGAACGCAGCGGCGAGCAACGCGTCCTCGGCCGGGGTGAAGTCGTAGGGCTTCTTGGTTCGCGGGGTGCTCGATCCGCGTAGTAGCGGCGGCGTCGTGATCCCAAGGGCTAGCGCGCCGGTGGGGCACGCGCTAACGCAGTCGAGGTCCTTCATGCAACCCGCGTCGATCACGGCGCCGTGCCGGCGGACTTCTTCGATGACGCGGACGTTCGACTTGCACCCGGAGGTGCAGATGCCGCAGTCGGAGCAGGCGCCGGGGCCGGCGATCACGCGCAGTGGCGAGGCCCTCTCGGCGGCCGCGAACAGCGCGCCGTAGGGGCACGCGTAGGAGCAAAAGCTGCGTGACCCGAGGAAGTAGACGGCCGCGAAGCCGCAAACCACGAACGTCATGACGGTCATGCCGGGCCCGGGGAAGCTGCGCAGCAGGTCGTCGGTCGTGAACGAGGTCCACTCGTCGCGGTCGGTGACGACGTGGAGCGTCGGCAGCGGCTCGCCACGCAGCAGCCTTTCCACCTGGGGCCCCGCGAACAGGTAGAGCGCCGCCAACGCCGGAACCCACACGAGCGTCCGCGAGCGGATCGGTCGGGTCGGCACACCCACCTTGCCGAGCAGCCAAGCGCTCAGGTCCTGAAGCGCCAAGATGTGACACCCCCAGCCGCAGAAGAACCGCCCCACGAGCGCCGTCGCCAGCACGACGCCGACGGTGAAGACAAAGCCGACGGTGACCACGCCCAGGTGGAGCGTGTCGAACATCTCGCTCGGCTCGACTGGCGCCAGCGTTCGGCCGGCGAGCTGCCAGTGAAGCAGGTGCGCAGCGGCCGCCACGTGCACGCCGACCAGGCTCGCCGCGCGCCACTTGGTCATGGTCGATCGGCGGCGCGTTGTGGCCAAAACAGTCCAATCTCAGGAGCATGCGGGGTGCGACAGACCCGCCAACTACTCGCTGATGACGATCGGGCGGTCGTCGCGTTCGGAGTATAGTTGGTCGAAGCGACGACGGTCGATGCGGCCGTCGTCCGTTACGAGCGCCGGTGCGTTGGGCTGCAGGTCGTCGGAGGTCCAGCGCTGGATCGCCCGTTCGGCTCGATCGGCCAGATAGGCCGAATCCCCGAGGAAGTCGTAAGCGAAGTCGCTCACGGCGCTTTTCGAGCTGGTCGGGCCCGGGAGTCGGCGGAGCGTGTCGTGCGCCACGTAGCGGACAACGCCGTACGGGTCGGAGAGGAGTCGGGCGACGAACGGGGCGATCCACCGATCGCCGCTCGCTTCGCGGGCCGGCGCCCAGCCGGCGTTCCAGGCGACGATCGCACGCTGGGCAGCGTGCCCCTTCAGCAGCCAAAGGATGGCGGCCGACGTGTCCCGCTGTTCGTCCGTCACCGCAACGGGCTTGTGACCGAACCAAGCAACGAGGTTCTTCTGCGTCCAGTCGAGCGTCTTGTCGAGGTGGCACAGGTTGCAGGCGTTGGGGGTTCCGTGCTCGAGGCTCGCGGCGGCGCTCGGCGAGGCGATGCGGTGCGAGCGAACCGCGGCGAATAGCGCGTAGCTGTTGTGCGGCATGTGGCAGTTGAGGCAGTCGCTGCCGCTCGAAGCCGCGGCGTGGTGCGTGTGCTCCGCGACGTTCGACGTGTACTGCGGCTGTTTGTGGCACTGAGTGCACATCGACTGATCCGCCAGGCCGCGCGTCAGCTGCGCGTCGGGGTCGCTGTTGTGCATCGAGTGACACGATAGGCACGACATCTCCCCCCGCAGGTAACAGGCCGAGTCGCTCATGGCCGTAAACTCGCGTCCGCCGGCGAGGATCGACCCGTCGTCCCACCAGCGCTGGCGGAAGAACTCGGGGTTGTCTTGGAACTCCGCCAGTCGTTTGGGGTCGTCGCCCCCTGCCGGGTGCTGGATGTAGTGGCGCGAGTCGTAGAGGCTGTCGCCCGGCCGGTAGCTCTCGCCGCTGCGGGCATACTCCATGCCGTGCTTGTCGTTCTTCGCGATGAACACCCCGTGGCACTGGCCACAGACGTGACTCGACCGCTCGTGGTCGAGGCGCGCCGGGTTGACGATCGTGTCATCGACGGCGCCGGTCGTGTGCAGCCAGTACCGCCGCGCGGGGTTCGCGTTCGCCGCGACGTGGCGCTCCCCCGGCCCGTGGCACGCCTCGCACGCGATCCCCAGGTCGGCGACGCGCGTGTCGAACGCCCCGCGGCGCCCGTTATCGACGACCCCTGGGATCCCCCCCGTGCTGTGGCACTTGATGCAGTGATGGTTCCACTGCGTCAGGAACCGGTCTCCCGGCGGGCGCATGAACGCCTGGGGGCGGGGGATCCAGCGATCGTCCTTCCGCAGGTAGACGAGCGGCAGCGTCTGCAAGAGGCGGCCGTACTCGTCGTCGCCGGCGACCCAGTACGTCTGGTAGTGGTGCGAGCCGGTGGTCATCACGACGCGGCGTTCGACGCGCGGCAGTTTCGCGGCCATCGCGTCTTGGCCGCGCATCTGGACGACGTCCATCATCGCGTCGGGGTCGGGCATCTCGGCGAAGAACTTGCCGCCGCGCTCGTAGACGCGGTAGTCGACTCCGTTGCACTCGATCGTCGAGCCGTCGAAGTCCGCCAGCACCGACTCCTTGCTCGCGACCTGCGTCATCGAGCGGTGGTAGCTGGCGTGCCAGCTCGCGTGTTCTGAGGGGTGGCACGCCCGGCAACGCGCCGACGACACGTACCCTCCGTCGCGGCCGTGCTCGGGGAGGTCGGTCGCGAGCGCGGCGGCGTCACGCGTCGTCTGTTCGACGCGACCCGACTGTTCCTGCCAGCGGTACGCCAGCACGAAGGCGCCGCCGAGCGCGGCGAGGATCAGGGCGTTGGCGGCGCCACCGAGAGGTCGGCGGCGATCGACGCCGAGCGGTCTGCTGCGACTCATCGCCGGCCCCTCCGTCGTGCGGCGGGAGAGTCCGGGTCGCGTCGCGGGGCCGCGCTCGCCTCCTCGCCGTCGCCGAGCCGACGGGCGTCGATCGCCGCGGCGACCATCGCCACGACGAACGCCCCCCCGCCGATCGGCGCCAGGAGAATGCCGACCCCGGGGTCGCCCCCGTAAAGCCAGATGCCGCCAAGGCCAAAGCCGGCGGGAAGCAGCACAAGGCCCGCCGTGAGCGACCTCGAAGTCCAACCGACCGACGCCCGGCTCCCACCCCCCGTGGTCGCCAGGTAGGCGGCGAACGCCAGGTGGACGATCGACAGCATCGACCCGTGGGCGTGGGCGAGGGTCCAGAGCAGTCGGCGCGGCTCGGCGCCCACGTCGAGGTACATCCCGACCTTGAGACCGTGCAGCGCCTCGAGCGCTAGTCCCGTGAAGCTGAAGAGCGCGAGTCCGCTCCAGCCGATCACGCAGTGCCGGCGCACCAGTTGCGCTGGATCGAAAGACGCGAAGTTCATCGGAGTACGCCAGGGGCCCGCGAATGCAAACCCCGCCCTGCCGAACGCACGCTAACCCCGCGGGGCCTGCCGGGCAACCTCCTACGCCGTTAGCGGGCCCGTTCGCTGTGCGAAACGGCCCCCCAGCGTGAGGGCGGGCGTATCGGGGAATCGCGATCGCTGCCCCGGGCTTGCGGTGAGCCCGTAAGTAAACGTCGGGTTGCCGCCGACGAGTCTCCTGGGAAGCCCTTGGTGCGGGGGGTAGTCTACGCGTCTGGCGGATGCCGCGCCCCTGCGAGAACACGCGATGTCGATGCTGATCAAGAACGGCGAAGTGGTCACGTCGCAGGGGGCTTCGCGCGCCGACGTGCTCTGCGAAGGGGAGTCGATTGTCGCCGTCGGCCGTGGCCTGACGGCCCCCGCCGGCGCGTGCGTGATCGACGCGACGGGGAAGCTTGTCTTCCCGGGGTTCATCGACCCGCACGTTCACGTCTACCTCCCCTTCATGGGGACCTACGCCAAGGACGACTGGGCTTCGGCCAGCCGCGCGGCGCTAGTCGGCGGCACCACTTCGCTGATCGAGATGGTCTGCCCGGCACGCAGCGACGACCCGCTCGAGGCGTATCACCTCTGGAAGTCGAAGGCCGAGGGGCTCGCCGCGTGCGACTTTGGTTTCCACATGGGGGTCACCCGCTTCGACGAGACGACTGCCGACGCGCTGCGGGCGGTGGTCGCCGACGGGACGGCAAGCTTCAAGGTGTTCCTCGCCTACAAGGGGGCGCTGGGAGTCGACGACGACGAGCTCTACCAGACGCTCGCCCTAGCGAAGGAGTTGGGGGTGATCGTCACCGCCCACTGCGAGAACGCGTCGCTCGTCGCGCGGTTGCAAGCGAAGCTGCTCGCCGAGGGGAAGACCGACCCCGAGTGGCACGAGCCGTCACGCCCCGTCGAGGTCGAGACCGAGGGGGTCCACCACCTGATGACGTTCGCCGAGCTCACGGGGGCGAGCGTGTACGTCGTCCACACGAGCTGCGAGGGGGCGGTCCGCGCCGCGACCGACGCCCGGCTGCGCGGCGTGCGGGCGTGGGTCGAGACGGTGATCCCCTACCTGACGCTCGACGACACCGCGGCGCAGCGCGGCGCCTCGAACGGCTGGCCCGACTTCGAGGGCGCCAAGTTCGTGATGAGCCCCCCGATCCGCGCGAAGCGGCATCAAGACTTTCTGTGGGACGCGGTTGCGAGTCGCCTGGTGAGCACCGTGGCGACCGATCACGCCCCATTCGACTTTGGTTCTGGAAACGGCGTCGGCCAGAAGGAAATGGGGCGCGGCGACTTCACAAAGATCCCCAACGGGATCCCCAGCGTCGAGCACCGCGTGCGGCTGCTCTACACGCACGGCGTGGCGACGGGGCGCATCGACCTGCCGACGTTCGTCGATGCGGCGAGCACGCAGGCCGCGCGGCTGTTCGGCCTTTACCCCCGGAAGGGGACGATCCAGCCTGGCGCCGACGCCGACCTGGTGGTGTACGACCCGGCGGCGCGGGAGACCCTCTCCGCCGCGACGCACGAGATGGCGACCGACTACGACGCCTACGAGGGCTGGGAAGTAGCGGGCCGCTGCGACCTGGTCACCGTGCGCGGCACGGTGATGGTCGAAGGGGGCAAGTTCGTCGGCCCCGCCGCCCACGGCCGCTTCCTCGCCCGCCGGCCGACGCACTTCTGAAGCGAAGCTGGACAGGATTTCAGGATTGAAGGGGATCTACAGGATTCGGGGACGCAGACTCGTGAAGCAAGGGTGATGCGGTGGAGCACCAGGAGCTTACGGCGAAGGCGATCGGCGCTGCCTACGCCGTTCACAACGAGCTTGGCGGGGGGTTCCTTGAATCCGTCTACGAGAGGGCGTTGTTGCTGGAGCTGGGTCGGGTTGGACTGACGGCGTTGCGCCAGGTGCCATTGAGCGTGCTCTTTCGCGGAACCGTCGTTGGCGAGTTCTTTGCCGACATCGTTGTCGAGGATTCAGTGATCATTGAACTGAAGGCGGTCGAGTCGCTGTCCAAAGCTCACGAGGTCCAGTTGGTCAACTACCTGGTGGCCACGGGTAAGCCGGTCGGACTCCTGATCAACTTCGGCCCCGAGAGGGTTGAGGTCCGTCGCAAGCACAAAGATCGCACCCAGTAATCCTGTAAATCCCCTTTCATCCTGGAATCCTGTCAAGCTTCCGTCAGCTCAGCCGCGCGCGAGCGCGTCGCTCTGCTTTACGAACTCGTCGCCGGTCCACTCGGCGTCCCCCTTGATCATCGTCTTCTTGTCGGGCTGCGTCGCCAGAGACTGGGCCTTCTTCGCGGCGCGGGCCTCGGCTTGTCGGCGCACCAGGTCCGAGTGCGTCGTGAAGTACGGCAGCGACTTGCCGCGGAAGTCGTCGATCGTCTGGAACTTGTGCTTCTCCATGAACGCGAGCAGCGCCTCCTGCATCGGCTTGACGCAGCCGTAGCCGAACTTCATCACGCCGGTGCAGACCTGCACGGTGCTCGCCCCCAGCAAAAGGAACTGGGCGGCGTCTTCCCCCGTCTCGACGCCGCCGATGCCGCTGAGCGTGCGGCCGGGGAACTGGGTTTCGATTACCTTGCTGATCTCCATGCACATCCGCAGCGCGATCGGGCGGACCGCGACCGACGAGTAGCCGCCGGGGGTCGTGTAGCCCTCGACGTTCGGCTCGGGGCGCAGCGAGTCGAGGTCCACGCCAATCACCGAGCGGATCGTGTTGATCGCCGCGACCCCTTGGCACCCGGCGCGGAACGCCGCACGAGTCGGGTCCTCGATGTGGGTCACGTTCGGCGTGAGCTTGGCCCACACCGGCTTGGTGGCGACCGCCATCACCCAGCCGCAGACCTCCTCGAGCAACTCGGGGTTCTCCCCCATCGCGGCGCCCATGCGGCGCTCGGGCAGCCCGTGGGGGCAGCTCATGTTGAGCTCGAAGCTATCGACGCCGACCTCCTCGCAGCGGCCGACGATCTGCTGCCAGGCGCCCTTGTCGTACTCCTCCATGATCGACGCGATCAACACACCGGTCGGGTGCGTGTCCTTGAGCCGCTTGAACTCGTCGAGCCAGGTCTCGAACGGCCGGTCGCTGATCAGCTCGATGTTCTCCCAGCCGTAGATCTCCCCCTGTCCCGCGACCGACGTGTTGCGGCTGCGGAGCCGGCCGTAGCGCGGCTGGACGTTGACGACCTTCGACGCGTCGAGGCTGACCGTCTTGGCGATGACGGCGCCCCAGCCCTCGTCGAAGGCGCGGCCGATCACGTTGCCGTTGGTGCCGGGAGGGCCGGACGCGATCACGAACGGGTTGGGGAGCTTCAGTCCGTCAACGGTTGTGGCGAGGGTGGGCATGGAAGCTAGACAGGATTGACGGGATGGAAAGAAGAAGGGATCTACGGGTTTCGTTTGGGGAGCTCGCGAACCTTGCGGCGCACTTCGACGCCCTCGGCGCCGAAATTGACGAGCAAGCCGAGGTCGATTCCGGTCGCCTTGAGGTAGTTGACGAGTTGAACCTCGTGGGCTTTGGCGAGTTTCTCGACCGCCTTCAGTTCGACGATGATCAGGCCTTCAACAACGAGGTCGGCGACAAACTCTCCGACGACCTCACCTCGATACCGCACTTGCAGCGGGACTTGCCGCTGACCGGCCACCCCAAGCCTCACAAGCTCGACTGCCAAGGACTTCTCGTACACCGATTCAAGGAAGCCAGCGCCTAGCTCGTTGAACACGGCGTACGCGGCTCCGATGACCTTCCCGGTAAGCTCTTCGTGTTCCATGGACCGTCCCGGAGCAGGGGCAAAAGCGTCGTGCCCATCCAGTCGATCCCTCCAACCAATCCCGTGATCCTGTCTAGCTTCTCCCGACCTCGGAGAGCACTTCGTCGAGCGCCGCGACGAGGTAGTCGGCGTCGTCGGCGGTGAGGCACATCGGCGGCTTGATGCGCAGCGTGTTGCCGAACAGGCCCCCTTTTCCGATCAGCACGCCGCGGTGCTTCATGCGCTCCATCGCGTCGGCAGCTTCTGCGGCGGCGGGCGCCTTCGTCTTGCGGTCGCGCACCAGCTCGACGCCGAGCATCAGGCCCATGCCGCGAACGTCGCCGATCAAGGGGTGCTTGTCCTGCAAAGCGAGGAGGCCCTCTTTCAGGAGACCGCCGACGACGCGGGCGTTCTCCTGGATCCCCTCTTCGTCGATCACCTCAAGGGTGGCGAGGCCCTGGGTCATGCTGACCGGGTTTCCGCCGAACGTGTTGAAGTGGATCCGATTCTTCATCACGCGCGAGATGTCGTCGGTCGTCGTGAAGGCCCCGAGCGGGATTCCGTTGCCGATCCCCTTCGCCATCGTGATCCCGTCGGGGACAACGCCCCAGTTCTGGTGCGACCAGTAGTGCTCGCCGGTGCGTCCGAACCCCCCCTGGACCTCGTCGGCGATGCACAGGCCGCCGTACTTGCGGACGATCTCGTACACGACCTGGAAGTACTCCTTCGGCGGGGTCACCGTCCCGCCGACACCCTGGATTGGCTCGCCGATGAAGCACGCCACCTCGCCGGGGGTCTGGTAGCGGATCACTTCTTCGACGTCGCGGGCGCACTTCAAGTCGCACGACGGGTAGGTGAGCCCGTAGGGGCAGCGGTAGCAGTAGCCCGCGTGGGTGTGGTGGACCCCCGAGACTTGGTTCGACTTGAACTTCCACGTCCCGTGGGCGGTGAGGCCCATCGTCGTCGCGGTGCCGCCGTGGTAGCAGTTTCGCAGCGCGATCACGTCGTGGTTGCCCGTGTGCTCGCGGGCGCTGAGGATCGCGATCTCGTTCGCTTCGCTCCCCGAGTTCGTGAAGTACGTCTTATCGAGCCCCGCGGGCATCTTCTCGGCGAGCTTCTCGGCGAACCGCCCGATCGTCGGGTGGAGGTAGATCGTCGTCGTGTGCTGCAGCGTGCCAGTTTGCGCGCGGACCTTCTCGATCACCTTCGGGTGGCAGTGGCCGACGCTCACGGTCACGATCCCGGCGAAGGCGTCGAGGTAGCGCTTGCCGGTCTCGTCCCACACGTACTGCAGGTGGCCTTCGACGACCATCAGCGGCTCTTTGTAGTACGTGATCACGCCGGGCGAGACGTACTGCTTGCGGAGCCCGATCACGTCGGCGCGCGAGGGGCCGTCGTAGGGCGTCGGCGTGTGGTCGCAGATCGGGAGCTCGAACTTCGTCGCGGTGGTCGTCATGACGGGGCGTGGGTTGCGTGCTTCGGTGCGGTTCGGGGCCCCCCAGCGGTGGGCCGAGTCCTCGGCGGGACGGGTCGCGATCTTACGCCTCGGCGTTGACGAAAGCCAGCAAACCTGAGCAAAGTACGCTCCGCAGGCGCCTACGTTCTGACACCGGTCCACCGTCCACCCCCGAAGGTGCATGTCGCACTCTGTGCCCCCTGCCGCCCCCGAGCGTGTGTCGGGGGGTCCGCCCGCTGACGGTCTGGTCGAACTGACCGAAGACGTCACGGCTTCGCCCTACTGGAGCGCCGACATGGCGCCGACGCGGCGCTCCGAGCGCCGCTGGGGCGTGCGCGACATGGCGGTGTTGTGGGTCTCGATGGCGGCCTGCATCACCACCTACAACCTCGCGTCGAGCCTGATCGACCAGGGGATGGACTGGCGACAGTCGATGGCCACCATCCTGTTGGCGAACCTCCTGGTGCTCGTGCCGATGGTGCTCAATGCCCACGCCGGCACGAAGTACGGGATCCCGTTCCCCGTCTACTGCCGGGCGCCGTACGGCGTCCGGGGGGCGAACGCCCCCGCGCTGCTGCGGGCCCTAGTGGCGTGCGGCTGGTTCGGCATCCAGACCTGGATCGGCGGCGGCGCCCTCTACACGGCGTGGCTTGTGTTCGCACCGGGGCTCGGGTCGCTCGCCCCGATCCCCGGCGTGGGGGTCAACGCGGCGCAGTTCGGCTGCTTCCTGCTGTTCTGGATCGTGAACATGGCCGTGGTGTGGAACGGCATCGAGTCGATCCGCCTGCTGCTCAACATCAAGGCGCCGCTGCTGGTGGGGCTCGGCCTCGCGTTCCTCGCTTGGGCCTACTACGCGGCCGACGGCTTCGGCCCGATGCTGTCGCAACCGTCGGCCTTCGAAGCGGGCCAGCCAAAGGCCGGGCAGTTCTGGTCGTTCTTCTTCCCGGCGCTGACGGCGAACGTCGGGTACTGGGCCACCCTGGCGCTGAACATCCCGGACTTCAGCCGCTACGCCCGCTCGCAGCGCGATCAAGTTTTGGGGCAAGCGCTGGGGCTGCCGACCACGATGGCGCTGTTCGCTTTCATCGGGGTCGCCGTCACCAGCGCGACGACGGTCGTCTACGGCAAGCCGGAGTGGGACCCGGTCGTCGTGCTGAGCCGCTTCAACAGCCCCGCGATCCGGGTGCTGGCGATGGCTGCGCTGGCGATCGCGACGCTGGCGACGAACATCGCCGCGAACGTGGTGAGCCCGGCGAACGACTTCGCCCACCTGTGGCCGTCCCGGATCTCGTTCCGCGTCGGGGGGCTGATCACCGGGGTGATCGGCATCCTGATGCAGCCGTGGAAGCTGATCGCCGACCCGACGGGCTACATCTTCACCTGGCTGATCGCCTACTCGGCCCTGCTGGGGGCGGTCGGCGGCGTGCTGGTGGGGGACTACTTCCTGGTCCGCGGGACGAAGCTCGACCTCGCCGGCCTGTACCGCAAGGACGGCCCCTACTGGTACCGCGGCGGGTTCAACCCGATCGCGATGGTCGCCACGCTGGGCGGCATCCTGCCCTGCCTGCCGGGGTTCCTGGCGACGGTGGCGCCGGAGTCGCTGGGCGCGGGGATCGACCCTTTCTGGAAGGACCTCTACCACTACGCGTGGTTCGTGAGCTTTGCCGTGGCGCTGGTGGTCCACGTCGTCCTGATGCGTCTGACGAAGAAGGAAGCTTGACAGGATTGACGGGATGGGAAGGGGATAAAACAGGACGGCCGCGGCTATCCTGTCGATCGCTTCCCGTGTCCTGTAGTCCTGTCTAGCTTTCCGTCTATAATCGACCGTATGGAGTTCTACGGCCTTACCACCGACCCGACGGCGAGCGTTGTCGGGTTTGGCGAAGAGCTACTCGACCGGATGATGAACGCCGTGGAGAAGGTACGCGAGCGGCTGCGGCGTTCGACCAAGGCCCTCGAGGCCGCGGGGGTCCCCTACGCGGTGATCGGGGGGAACGCCGTCGCTGCGTGGGTCTCGACCGTCGATCCCGGGGCGGCGCGGAACACAGTCGATGTCGATCTGATGGTCCGCCGCGAGGACTTCCCCGCGGTCAAGGCTGCGCTCGAAGGGGCGGGGTTCGTCCACTACGAGCTGATGGACGTGCCCATGTTCCTCGACGGCCCCGAGGGTCGGCCGCGCGACGCCGTCCACCTGCTGTACGCCGGCGAGAAGGTCAAGGCGACCTACGCCGCCGCGGCGCCCGACATCGCACAGCGCGTACGGCGCCCCGAGTTTCAGTTGGTCGGCCTCGAAGCGCTGGTGACAATGAAGCTCACGTCGTTCCGCGACAAAGATCGGACCCACTTGCGCGACATGATCAGCGTTGGCCTCATCGACGAGCGTTGGGTCACCACGTTTACCCCCGAACTCGCCGATCGCCTCCAGGAACTGCTGGACGACCCCGACGGCTGACAGGAAGAGCCTGACAGAACTGATGGAAGAACGGATGAACAGGACGGCCGCGGCGATCCTGTCGATCGCTTCCCGTCATCCTGTAATCCTGTCGAGCTTTCCGTCCGTCACGGCGCGACGATCGCCCCGTACGTCTCCGGCCGGCGGTCGCGGTAGAACTGCCAGACGTTCCGCACCTCGCGGATCATGTCGAAGTCCATGTCGGCGACGACGATGTCGTCCTCGTCTCGCTTGGGGCTCTTCGCCACGTACTGGCCGCGCGGATCGACGAAGTAACTCTGGCCGTAGAACTCGCCGATCCGCCACGGCTCTTCCCAGCCGGGCCGGTTGATCGCGCCGACGAAGTACTGGTTCGCCACCGCGTGGGCCGGCTGCTCGATCGTCCACAGGTACTCGCTGAGGCCCGCTACGGTCGCCGACGGGTTGAACACGATCTCCGCCCCCGCGAGCCCCAGGCACCGCGCGCCGTCGGGAAAGTGCCTGTCGTAGCAGATGTAGACGCCGACCTTGCCGACCGCCGTGTCGAACACCGGGTAACCCAGGTTCCCAGGGCGGAAGTAGAACTTCTCCCAGAATCCCGGGTTGCAGTGCGGGATGTGGATCTTGCGGAACTTGCCGAGGTACTTGCCGTCGGCGTCGATCACAGCGGCCGTGTTGTAGTAGACGCCGGTGAGGTCCTCCTCGTAGATCGGGACGACCATCACTATGCGGTGCTTCTTCGCAAGCTCGCACATCAACTGCGTGGTCGGACCGTCGGGGATCCGCTCGGTGAGCGAGTACCACTTGGTGTCCTGCTCGGCGCAGAAGTAGGGGCCGTAGAACAGCTCCTGCAGGCAGCAAACCTGCGCCCCCTGGTCGGCCGCCTGGGCGATCATCGCCACGTGCTTGTCGATCATCGCCTGCTTGATCTTCGCGACGGGCGACGTGACCGGCTCGCAGGTGGTGGCTTGGATCAGCGCGCCGCGGACGATACGGGGCATGGCGGTGGGAAAGGCGAGAGGATGGAGGCGAGGGGCGAGGGGGACAAAGCACCAATGACCAAGCACCAATGAAGGGCTGTCAGCTTTCGGCTGTCAGCGATCAGTTGAGCGACCGCCGATAGCCGACAGCTCTTTCGGTCATTGGTGCTTGGTCATTGGGATTTCCTTTCAGGGCTGGTACCTTACCCCAAACCCCCACCGGGCCCCAAACCGATTCCGAGGCTTCCTCCGATGTCCTCCACCGTCGCCGTCGTGTCGGTCCCGTCGCTCGCCGGGGGGCGGTGGTTCGAGCCCTCGGCGGCGGGGCACGAGGAGGTCTTCAACCCCTCGACGGGGCAGGTGATCGCCCGTGTCGCGCTGGCCGACGCCCCCGCGACGGACGCGGTCGTCCGCGCCGCCGCTGAGGCCCTCCCCGGGTGGGCTGACATCCCGGTGGTCGAGCGGGCCCGGGTCATGTTCCGCTACCGAACCCTGCTCGAGCGACATTTCGAGGAGCTCGCCACGCTCGTCACCCGCGAACACGGCAAGACGCTTGCCGAAGCCCGCGCCGAGCTGCACCGCGGCGTCGAGATGGTCGAGTTCTCGGCCGGGATCCCGAGCCTGATCATGGGAGAGACCCTCCCCAACATCGCCACGGGAGTCGATGCCGAGTGCGTCCGCCACCCGGTCGGCGTCTGCGCGGGGATTACGCCTTACAACTTCCCGGCCATGGTCCCGTTGTGGATGTTCCCCGTCGCGATCACGTGTGGCAACACGTTCGTGCTGAAGCCTTCGGAGAAAGCGCCCCTGTCGGCGGTGCGGCTGGGCGAGTTGCTGCTCGAAGCGGGCCTGCCCGAGGGGGTGTTCAACATCGTCCAGGGGGGACGCGAGTGCGTCGATGCGCTGCTCGACCACCCGCTGGTCGCGGCCGTGTCGTTCGTTGGTTCGACGCCTGTGGCGAAGCACGTCTACGAGCGCGGCACGCGCAACGGCAAGCGCGTTCAAGCCGCCGGCGGGGCGAAGAACCACCTGGTGATCCTCCCCGACGCCGACATGGACCAGACGGTTAAACAGCTCGCCGCGAGCGCCTACGGCTGCGCGGGGCAGCGCTGCATGGCGGGGAGCATCGCGGTAGCCGTCGGCGGCGCGGCCGATCCGCTGGTCGAGGGACTCGTGCGGCTCGCCGGCTCGATGAAGGTCGGACCGACCGACCCGGCCGTGGGGGCCGACGCCGAAACGATCGGCATGGGACCGGTGATCCGCGAGGACCACCGCCGCCGCGTTGCGTCCTACCTCGACATCGCCGCGGAGGATGGGGCGACCGTCGCGCTCGACGGCCGCTCGACCGGCGCCGGCGACCGCGCGTTCCTGATCGGCCCGAGCGTCGTCGATCGCGTCGAGCCGACGATGCGCGTGGCCCGCGAAGAGATCTTCGGGCCCGTGCTCTCGGTGTCGCGCGTCGCGTCGCTCGACGACGCAATCGAGCTCGGGCACGGCTCAGAGTACGGCAACGGCGCCGTGATCTTCACCCGCGACGGCTACGCGGCACGCGAGTTCAAGCGCCGCGCGAGCGCGGGGATGATCGGCGTCAACGTCGGCGTCCCGGCCCCGATGGCCTGGTTCCCGTTCACGGGGTGGAACGGCTCGTTCTTCGGCGACCTGCACGTGCAGGGCAAGGAAGGGGTCCAGTTCTACACCCGCCAGAAGGTGACGCTCACCCGCTGGCCGCGGCCCGAGGAGTCGCACCACGACCCCGTGTGGCGGTCCGCGAGGTAGTCGCCCCGACGCTAAAGCCCTTGCGCGAGGTCGAGCAGCCACTGCGGCGAAAAGAAGACGCCGACCGCCGCCGCGGCGCAGAGCGCCCCGCCGATCGCCGGCGCCAGTCGCAGCCGACTCGGCCGGGCCGTCGGCGCCGGGTCGAGCACCATGATCGCCACCAGCCGCAGGTAGTAGCAGGCGGCGACCGCGGTGTTGATCGCCAGCGTAGCGGCGAGCACACGCCCCCACGCGCTCTCGCTCGCGAACGCCGCGAGGAAGATCTGCCACTTGCCGGTGAGCCCGGCCGTCGGCGGCAGGCCCGTCAGACTGAACAGGCAGATGGCGAGGCAGACAGCGATCCAGGGGTGAGTCCGGCTTAGGCCGGCGAGCTGCGAGGACTGCTCGATCGGCCGCTCGCGCCCCGCCGCGGCGAGCAGCGCGAACAAGCCCATCGTCGTCACGCCGTAGACCGCCATGTAGAACCAGAGCGCGCCGATCCCCCCCAGCAACGGGCCGTGTCCCCCCGCCACGAGGGCCACCAGCATGTAGCCCGACTGCGCGATGCTCGAGTAGGCGAGCAGGCGGTGCAGGTGCGTCTGCCGCAGGGCGAGGAAATTGCCGACACACATCGTCGTGATCGCGACCATCGCGAGCGGCGACTGGAGCGACTCGGGCAGCGCGAAGTCAGACAGCTCGGAAGTCCCTGCGGCCAGGGGGAGCAGCCGGGCCATCGCCACGAAACCGGCGATCTTCGGCACGACCGACAGCATCGCGGCGCTGGGGCCGTTAACCCCTTGGAAAACGTCCGGGGCGTAGACGTGGAACGGGAACGCCGCGAGCCGGAAGCAGAGCCCGACGCCTGCGATCGCGGCGCCGATCGTGGCGAACTTCGCCACGCTGCCGGAGTCGTCGGCGGCGATCCGTGCGGCAATCCCGGCGAGGTCGGCCGTCCCGCCGGCGCCGTACAGCCAACTGATGCCGAACAGAGTCACGGCGGACGACACCACGCTGAGCAAGAAGTACTTGATCGTCGCCTCTTGCATGAACGCGTCGCGACGCGGCAAGTAGAGCAACACGTAGGTCGGCACGCTGACGAGTTCGAGCGCCAGGAACAATCCCACAAGGTTGGACGACAACGCCACGAGGTTCACCCCCGCGAGCAGCGCGAGCACGCAGGCGTGCGCCTCGGCCGAGTCGGCCGTGGGGGCGTGCCGCGTCACCATCAGGATCAGCAGCGGGCCGAGCGCCAGCGTCAGCATGCGGACGAACTCGGCCAGGTTATCGGCAACGAACGGCCCGGCCCCAGGAGAGTCCTGGGTCAAACTGACCCACCAGGCGGCCGCGAAGGCCAGCAGCGAGACGACGGTCCACCGTTCCCGCACGCCGCGCGCGCCGGGAGCGGCGACGAACGGGCCGAGCAGGATCATCGCGCAGACGGTCGCGATTAAGATCGCCTCGGGGGCGATCGCCTGGACGGCGGCGGAAGCTTGTTCGAACGTTAATTGCATGGCGTCATCGGGTCCGCGCCGCGGGCAGGTGTTTGGGGGCGAGCGCGACCTCGGGAACGTCGCGCTCGTCGGCGTACAGGGCCGCGACGCGTTCCAGGTCGGGGCGGATGCAGTCGATCAGCGGCTGCGGCCGAACGCCCAACCACAGGCAGGCTGCGGCGAGCGAGGCCACGGCGACGAGTTCGGGAAGTCGGAGGTCCCGCGCAATTCCATTCGGAGTCGCTGGTTCCTTGAGCGGGCCGAACGCGATCCGCGCGACCATCGACAACAAGTACCAGGCGCCAAGGACGACCCCCGTCGCCGCGGCGGCCGCGAACACGGGGCTGGTCTTGAACATCCCGAGGATCGCGAGCAGCTCGCCGGCGAACACAACAAGCCCCGGCAGCCCGATGCTGGCCATCGTCAGCGTGACGAGCAGCACGCCGAACAGCGGCATCCGTGCGGCCAGCCCGCCGAACGCGCTGATCTCGCGCACACCGTAGCGGTCGCAGAGCGCGCCGATCAACAGGAACAGTCCCGCCGTCGCGAGCCCGTGGGCGACCATCAGCACGACACCCCCCGAAAGCCCCTCGATGTTCAGGGCGAAGAGGCCCAGCGTGCAGGCGCCCATGTGGGCGACGCTGCTGTAGGCGAGGAGCTTCTTCAGATCGGTCTGCGCGAGGGCGCACAACGAGCCGTACACGACGGCGACCGCCGACAGCGCTCCGACGAGCGGAAGCCCGACCTCTGTGCACGCGACGGGGAACAGCGGCAAGCAAAGGCGCAGCAGGCCGAACGGCTTCAGCAGCGCCCCGGCGAAGAGCGCATTGGCGGCCGTCGGCGCAACGGCGTGGGCCTGCGGGAGCCACGTGTGCAGCGGCGTAGCGGGGGTCTTCGCGAGCAGCCCAACGAGCACCAGCAGGAGCACCGCGATTTCCGTCGTGCGGTCGAGCGGGTGTGTTTGCAACCACGTGGCGATCGCCGGGATCGAGCACGGCGTCGCGAGGCCGTCGGCGGCGACGCTCGCGGTGAGCAACGCCAGCCCGCAGAGCGTGAACACGCTGGCGGTGAACAAGAACACGAAGGCCCGCGTCGCAGCGGCGCGGCCCTCGGCGCCTCCCCACAGAGCGAGCAGAAAGAACACGGGGATCAGGGTGAACTCGAAGAAGACGTAGAACGAGACCAGGTCGAAGGCCAAGAACTGGCCAATCGTGGCCCCTTCGAGCGACAGCAGCGCCGCGTAGAACCACTGCGCACGGGCCGGGCTCGAGTGCCACGACGCCAGGACGCACGACACCGTGACGAGCGCCGTGGCGAGCGCGAGCGCCATCCCCACCCCGTCGATCCCGAGCAGCAGGCTCACGCGGACGGGCGCGGCGCCTTCGACGTCGTACCGGAACCACTCGGCCTCGTAGAGGACCCGCGGCGCGAGGGGCGCCGTGCTCTTCGCAACGGGGGGGGCCTCGAACAACGACGACGCCAGCGCGACCGCAGTCACCCCGGTGGCCAGCGCCCCGCCGAGCGCGATCGCCCGGGTGGAAGCGAGCGGCGGGGCGAGCAAGACGAGCGTCAACGCCGTCGCAAACGGCAAGACGAGCATCGTCAGCAAGAGCGTCGTCATGCCGATGTTCGAAGGAAGGAAGGAAACGGGAACGCCGGGTAACGCGGGTCGAATCGCCCGCGTTCGCGGATCACTGGAGCGATCGCCAGGTCACGAGCACGTACAGCAGCACGCCGCCCCACATCAGTAGGGCGTACCCCGACGCCTCGCCGTGGTGGAACACACGGGGGAGCTCCCCCAGCACACGGGGGGTCGAGCCGATCGCGCTCGCGAGGCGATCGACGACGTATCGGTCGAACAGCGAGGAGGCCGCCGCCAGCCAGCGGAGCGGGCGAACGACGGCGAGCTCGTACAGCTCGTCGCAGTAGAAGCGGTTCTCGGAGAGCGCCCTGAGCACAGCCACCCCCGGCACGCCGCTCTGACCGGTTGAAGGCGCCCCGCCGCACAGCAAGTAGGCCATGCCGATCCCCGCGATCGCGACGACCGAGCTCCCCGCCATGAGGCCCAGGTTGAAGCCGTGCTCCGCGCCATGCCCTTCCGCGTGGGACGACGCGGCGAGCGACTCGATCCCCGGGGTCCGCTCCATGTAGCGAGCGAAGGAATGGTTGATGGCCCCGATCGCGCCGACCACCACCGCCGAGACCGCCAGCACCCGCAGCGGCCACGCCATCGACGGCGGGGCGTCGTGGGGGTGGTCTCCCGCCTCGGTCGGCAGGCGGACCTCGCCCCAGAACGTCAGGAAGTACGCGCGGAACGTGTAGAACGCCGTCAGGAACGCGGTCACGACCGCGACCCAGAACACGCCGCGGAAGAAGGCGCCGTGCTCGGCGTGCGCGGAGGCCCGCGACAGGGTCGCGAGGACCTCGTCCTTGCTCCAGAAGCCCGCCATCAGCGGCGCCCCGGCGAGCGCCAGCGCCCCGGCCAGGAACGCGAGGTGCGTCACCGGCAGCACCGACCGCAGGCCGCCGAATCGCCGCATGTCGATCACGTCCCCCATCGAGTGCATGACGCTCCCGGCGGACAGGAACAACAGCGCCTTGAAGCAGCCGTGCGTCACGAGATGAAAGATCGCGGCCGTCGCCCCGGCGACGGCGAGGTCGTTCCCCGCGGCGCCGGCCCCGAGCGCCATGAACATGTAACCGAGCTGGCTGACCGTCGAGTACGCCAGGACGCGTTTGAGGTCGTTCTGCGTGAGCGCGATCAGCGCCGCGAGCAGCGCGGTGACGGCGCCGACTCCGGCGACGACGAGCTGCACCTCCGGCGCGTGGACGAACAGCGGCGTCGATCGCGCGACGAGGTACACCCCCGCCGTGACCATCGTCGCGGCGTGGATCAGCGCGCTGACCGGCGTAGGACCCTCCATCGCGTCGGGGAGCCACACGTGCAGCGGAAACTGCGCGCTCTTGCCCATCGCACCGAGGAGCAGGCAGGCGCAGATCATCGTGATTGCGGTCGGGTTCTCGGCCGCGACGCTGGCGATCCGCGCGGAGTCGAACAGGACGTCGTCGAACGCCAGCGAGCCGAACGTCGTCGAGATCAGGAACAGCCCAACGAGCAGAAAGAAGTCGCCCACCCGGTTGACGATGAACGCCTTGGTCGCGGCCGCCGCCGCTTCGGGTTTGCGGAACCAGTAGCCGATCAGCAGGTAGCTGCAGAGGCCGACCCCTTCCCAGAACACGAAGAGCTGGACGAAGTTCCCCGCCAGAACGAGCATGCACATCGAGAACACGAACAGCGACACCACGGCGAAGAACCGGGCGTAGCCCGCGTCGCCACGCATGTAGCCCGAGGCGAACACCGCGACGAGCGTGCTGACCGACGTGATCATCACCAGCATCAGCGCGGCCATCGCGTCGGCCCGCAGGGCGATCGACACGTCGATCCCGCCGACGTCGAGGAACGTGTAGCCAGCGGCGAGCGCGGGCTTTGACCCGCCGTCACCGAAGCCGCTCGGGACGACCGCGGCGAAGAGCGCCCAGGAGGCCGCGCACGAGATGGCGAACCCCAAGCAGCACGGCCAGTGGCTTGCCCCACGGAGCAGCGGCTTGCCGACGAGCGCGATCAGCACCGCCGCCACGAGTGGCGCCAGCGGCACGAGCCAGAGCAGGATTTCGGCGGAACGTTCGGGCATGGGTCGCGAGGGAAGACGCGGACGGGGCGAAGCCTAGCGGGCGACTTCCTGCGTTTCGGACTTGGGCTGCGTGTCGGACTTGGGGCCGTAGCGGAACATCGTGGGGAGGCCGTAGTCCCCTTCGTCGGGCCAGACCTGCCCGTCGAGCGGGGCGTCGGCGTCGATCGTGGGGCGGACGCCCGCCGGGGTGAGCGAGGGGAACTCGTGCGACAACTGCTCGTCGTCGGGGGGGAGGGCCTCGAACTCTTCCTCGGGCTGATCGACCCCCGCCTCGCGCAGCGCGCTCCAGATCGAAACGTCGAGCGTCTTGGCGCCGTGGTAGAGCGAGAGCACCAACGCGAGCCCGATCCCCGCTTCGCAGGCCGCGACCGTCAGGACGAAGATCGTGAACGCCTGCCCGTCCGACGAGCCGTGGGTCCTACCGAACGCCAGCAGCGTTACCGACACGCCGTGCAGCATCAGCTCCGAGCAAAGGAGCATCAGGATCAGGTTGCGCCGGCAAACAAAGCCGAGCGCGCCGACCACGAACAGGACGGCCCCGAGGGCCAGATAGGCGTCGTGCGTGTTGCTCATAGCGTGCCGCTCGCCCTCCGCGGCGCGAGCAGGATCGCCCCCGCGGTCGCGACCAAGAGGAGCGTGCCGCCGAGCTCGACCGCGAGCAAGTGATCGACGAACAACGACCGGCCGAGCGCGTGGACGGCGCCGAGCTTTTCCGGTGGGGCGCCGGGCGCGGGCGGCGTGCTCGCCGCGACAGCCTTGGGCGACACGCCGACGCCGCCGTCGCGGTGCAGGTCGTAGAGGGCCGCCAACAAGGTCCCCAAGATCACCGCGGAGACGGCGATGGCGAGCGTCGGCCTTCGAGGATTGCGGTCGTAGGCCGCGACGCCGTTCTGCTGGGCGAGCATGATCACGAACAGGAACGTCACGATGATCGCCCCCGCGTAAACGATCACCGTGGCGGCGGCCAGGAACGGCGCCGACTGAAGCAGGAACAGCCCGCAGACGGCGAGCGTCGCGACGGCGAACCAAAGTGCGCCGTGCACCGGGTCGCGGGAGGCGATCATCGAGACGCCGCCGGCGATCGCGCAGGCGCCGTAGAGCCAGAATTGGACCTGCTCGACCAGCTCTCCCCCGGGGGCGTCGAAGGGCGTCAGCACACCCAGCAGCGCGGCGGTCGCGATCGCCACGCCGAGGTACCTAGTCTGGTACCGCCGCTGCGCCATCGCGAGCCAAAGCCCGACCGCCGCGGTGGCGACGAACACCACGATCAACACGTTGTCGGACGGTAAGGCCATCAAGGGGCGAAGGTCGCAGGGAGGGCGAAACAGCGCGGCGGTGGAGCTTTTCGGCGGCGGAGCAGTGCGGCAGCGAACTAGTCGCGGGGCGCGACAGTAGGACGGATCACGCCCGGCGAGTCGAGGCCCGCCGACCGGTCGGTCGATTGGACCGCCGTTGCGGGGCCCACCGTCGGCAGGTCGGGGAACACGGCGGCGGGCCCGAGGGCCCCGCGGGCCGTCCGAACCGGGTCCTTCGGGTTGTCCTTCGTCTCGTCGAACACCGCGAGGAGTTTCTCGCGGTCGTACATCAGGTCGGCCCGCGACTCGCCGGTCAGGTCGTAGATGTGCGTCAGCTCGATCGCATCGACGGGGCAGGCCTCTTCGCACATCCCGCAGTAGATGCAGCGGAGCTCGTCGAGGACGAAAGTCGCCGGGAACTTGTCGCGGTCCGGCCAGTCGGGAGGGGCCGGAGCCGCTTCGATCGCGATGCACCGCGCCGGGCAGGCCGTCGCGCAGAGCATACAGGCGACACATTTGACGCGGCCTTGCTCGTCGCGGTTGAGCCGGTGGACGCCGC
The DNA here is from genome assembly GCA_051648405.1 of Lacipirellulaceae bacterium. Lineage (GTDB taxonomy): Bacteria > Planctomycetota > Planctomycetia > Pirellulales > Lacipirellulaceae > JBOFFC01. Next base: position 9,469 of record JBOFFC010000038.1, on the reverse strand, counting down.
GGTAGTGCAGCGGCAGATCGGGCTTCACCTCCGGGTACTGCTTCGTGACCGTCTTGTGGGCGACGACGTGGTTGAAGGTCGTCTTCAGCCCCGACAGGATCGCCGGCAGAAGCGTGGCGTCCCAGAAGCCCACTTCGGGCTGTTCGATCCAGGCGACGTCTTTCTCGTGGTCGATCATCGTTACGATCCCCGTGCGGGGGGAACTCAGGTTGCGACGCGGCGCTGGGAGGGGCGAGACGAAGCGACCGGGCGCCGTTGGATGTCCGCCTGGGTGATCGCCGTGCTGATCAGTCCCGCCGCGACCACCAGCGCGATCGACGCGACGGTGAGCCACCAGCGATTCCAGCCGAACTGCAGAGCGAACATCACGACGACCACATTCGCCAGTGCGAGCGGCACCAGCACCTTCCACGCTAGCGCCATCAATTGGTCGAACCGGAACCGGGGGATCGTCCAGCGGATCATCATCACGAAGCCGATCACCACCATTACCTTGCTGAGCAGCACGAGCAGCTTCACGAGCACGCTGCCGAAGTACGCGCTCTCCGGGGTGGCGATCCAGGGGAAGTGCCACCCGCCGAAGAACAGGACTACGACCAGGAAACTGGACGTGATGACGTGCGTGTACTCGCCCAGGAAAAAGAGCCCAAACTTGAGCGCGCTGTACTCGGTGTGGAACCCGCCGACGAGCTCCTGCTCGCACTCCGACAGGTCGAACGGCAGGCGGTTCGCCTCGGCGAGCGAAGCGGTGCAGAAAATCAAGCACGCCAGCGGTTGGGTCCAGACCCACCACCCGGAGATGCCCGCCGCGGCTTGCTGCCCCAGGATCGATTCAAGGTTCGCCGTGCCGGCGAGCAGGAACACCCCGACGAGCGACATCCCCAGCGGGATCTCGTAGCTGATCACCTGGGCGCTCGCCCGCAGGGCGCCGAGCGCGCTGTATTTGTTGTTCGAGGCCCAGCCGCCGAGGATCACGCCGTACACGGCAAGGCTCGTGATCGCAAAGATGAACACGACCCCGATGTCGATGTTCGGCGCGATGATGAAGCGGAACCACCACGGCGCGTCCTCGACCGGGCCGAACGGCACCACGGCGAGCGCCAGCAGCGTCGTGAAAACCGAGATCGACGGCGCCAAGACGAACAGGATCTTGTCGGCGTGGTCGGGGATGACCTCTTCCTTGAAGAGGAACTTCAACCCGTCCGCCACCGGTTGGAACAGGCCGTAGGGGCCGTTTCGGTTCGGGCCGACGCGGTCCTGCATCCACGCCGAGAGCTTTCGCTCGAGCAGGATCAGGTACGAGCACCCCCCGAGGATCGCGGCCACGACGACGTTGATCACCACAAAGGTGACGATCGCCTCGGTCAAGTTCGCAGAGAGGGTGGGCATCAGGCGGGGGGCTGTGAGCGGAGCGTGATGCACGCTCACGGGTTATCGCGGGTTGTGCTCTCGCTGTCGACCGGGATCGCGCGATCGGCGGTCCGATTTCCGTGTGTTCCCTCCGACCACGTGGGCTGAGCGGTCAGGTCGAAACGGGTGCCTCGACTCCCGGGGCGACCTCGACGCCGGTCGGCGCCTCGCCGATCCGAACCCCTTGGTCGCCGAGCGAACCGACCGCGAGCGCCCCGAGCGAAGGGACCCGCTCGGCGATCTCGCGCCGCAGCGCCGCGCCGTTGAACAGGCCGACACGCCCGGTGAGGTCCCACAGGATGCGGTTGTCGGGGCGCGACCCTTCGGGGCCGCGGACCGCCCGGCGCAGCTCCTGTGCGAGGCCGGCGTGGTTGACGACCGTCCCGTCGCGCTCGGCGAACGAGCCCCCCGCGAGCACGAAGTGGGCCCGCACAGCCGCCGCCGACGGGAGTAGGTCTTGAACGACAACCAGCGGCACACCGTCGAGCGCGGCGGCCTGTCCCTCGTCGATCCAGCCGAGCGGGTCGCCGCCGACCAGGTAGACCGCATCGAGACGCCCCGACATGGCCGCGTGCATCAGGCCGTCTAGGTCCGAATGCAGCGAGGCGAGCGCCTCGGCCACATGGCGAACGCCGAGCCGGTTCGGCGCCTTCTCGGCCCGGATCGTGAACCGGATCGGCTCGACCGGCTGGCCGTCGCGGCCCTTCGGGTAACGGTCGTCCACCCCCTCGACACGCGGCGCCGCCACCGCGACGAGCGCCCCGGGGGCGATCGTCGTCACCCAGTCGGTGAGCAGGTACGCCTCTTCGACCGTCATCCAGGGGGAGAGCAGCACGCCGACTCGGTCCGGGGCCTTCGCCGCGGCTTGTTCGAATGCTCTGCGGAGCGCCGGCAGGATGTCGTCCCAGCCGCGATCGACGACACGCCCCCCTTCCCTCTTCTCCGGGAATGTCAGGCGGTTCTCGGCGTGGACGTACTTCCAACCGAACCGACCCTCGTCGCACATGAAGTGCCCCTGGGCCTGCGGGTTGGCTCGGGGGGTCAGCCGGTAAAGAACGTCCTCGTTCTGATCGAGGCGGACGCTGCACCCCGTGCTGCAGTTCGGGCAGACGCTCTCCGTGGACTTGAGCCACCAGACGCGCTGCTTGTAGAGGAAGTCCTTGCTGCAGAGGGCGCCGACGGGGCACAGGTCGACCACGTTGCCGGCGAGCTTGTTGTCGCACGGTTCGCCGGGGACGATATCGATCTCGGACGACGTCCCGCGGTTCACCACGTGCAGCTCGGCCGTGCCGCTCACCTCGCGCGTGAACCGCACGCAGCGGCTGCACATGATGCAGCGGTCGGTGAACAGCGTGATCTGCGCCCCGATGTGGTCCTTGTCGGGTTTTTGGTTCTTCGGCTCTTGCAGGCGGCTGAAGCCGCGGCCGTAGTCGAAGCTATAGTCCTGCAAGAAGCACTCACCCGCTTGGTCGCAGGTTGGGCAGTCGAGCGGGTGGTTCAGCAGCAAGAATTCGAGCGTCGCCTTCTGCGCGTTCTTCACCGCCGGGCTGTCGGAGACGATGACCATCCCTTCCTTGACGGGCGTCTGGCAGCCGGGCGTCAGCTTCGGCTGCATCACGATCGACCCGTCGGGCTTTTTCTCCCCCACCTCGACCAGGCACATGCGGCAGCTCGCCACGACCGACAGCTCGGGGTGCCAGCAGTAGTGCGGGATCGAGTGCCCGGCGAGCTGCGCCGCCTGGACGCAGTTGATCGTCTCCCCTTCCGGGAGTTCGACGCGTGTGTTGTTGACCGTTGCGGTAGCCATCGATTGGTCGCCGTGCGTTTCGCGAGGGCGTCGGAGGGGTCAGTGCGCCGCGCACATGAGCTCTTGCGCCGGGGTGATCGAGCTGGCGCCCGAGCGGATGTACTCTTCGAACTCGGGGCGGAACTTCTTGATCGCGTTCTTGACGGGCCAAGCGGCGCCGTCGGCGAGGCCGCAGATCGTCGTCCCGGGGATCGTCCCCATCGAGCCGGCGACTTCAAGCAGCAAGTCGAGGTCCTCGATCCGGCCTCGCCCCGAGCGAATGCGGTCGAGGATCCGCGTGCTCCAACTGGTCCCCTCGCGGCACGGAGTGCACTGGCCGCACGATTCGTGAGCGAAAAACCGACAGCAGTTGTGCAGCACATCGACCATGCTGGTCTGGTCGTCGATCACGACGACCGCCGCCGTCCCCAGGCCCAGGCAACCGGCGCGGCCAGGGGCGGTGAAGTCGAGCCGTGTGTCGAGCTCGTCTGCCGACAGGAAGCCCATGCTCGGTCCCCCCGGGATCACGGCCTTCGCCTTGCGGCCCTTCCAGACGCCGCCGCCGTGGACGTCGATCAGCTCGCGCGCCGTGACCCCCAGGGGGAGCTCGACGCAACCCGGCCGGTTCACGTGGCCGCTGATGCAGTAGAGCTTCGGGCCGTAGCTCCCCGCGTCGCGCGGGTTGGCCGGGTCGGGGGGGACCCCCATCGATTTGAACCATTCCACGCCGCGGGCGAAGACCTGCGTCACGCAGCAGAGTGTTTCGACGTTGTTGACGATCGTCGGCTTGCGGAACAACCCCTCAACGGCCGGGAACGGCGGCTTGATCCGCGGCCAAGCTCGTTTCCCTTCGAGGCTCTCGATGAGCCCCGTCTCTTCGCCGCAGATGTAGGCCGCCGCTCCGCGGTGCAAGTGGACGTCGAGCGAGAACGACGTCCCCAGGACGTTCGGCCCGAGGACCCCCGCAGCGCGACACTCTTCGATCGCCTGCTTCAGCACGCGGTAGGCGTCGCCGTACTCGTAGCGGAGGTACAGGTAAGCCGTGTGGCAGCCGATCGCGTGGCAGGCGATCGCGATCCCCTCGATCAACTGGTGGGGGTCCTTCTCCATCAGGATGCGGTTGTTGAACGTCCCCGGCTCGCTCTCGTCGGCGTTGATGCAGAGGTAGATCGGGCCCGCGTGCCCCTTCGGCAGGAAGCTCCACTTCACGCCGCAGGGGAACCCGGCCCCTCCGCGCCCGCGGAGCCCCGAGTCCTTCACGACGCCGATCACGTCGGCCGGCGTCATGGCGAGGGCTTTGCGCAGCGACTCGTACCCGCCATCGGCTTGGTACGAGGCGAGCGTGTGGCCGCCGTCTATATCGACGCGCGCCAGGAGAACGGGCTCAAACGTTGGCATTACGTGCAGCAATCGTGTTGGCGGTGGCTTTGCCGGACGGCGGCTCAGCCCTCGACGAGTCGGGCGGCCGACTCTTCGGTCATGTTCAGGTGACAAACGTCGTTCAGCAGCAAGCAGGGCGCTCCCTCGCACGCGCCGAGGCACTCGGCGTACTCGAGCGACACGCGGCCGTCGCCCGTCGTGTGGCCCGGCGCCACACCCCAGCGAGCGCTCAGCGACGCGAGGAGCTCCTCGCCGCCGCGCAGCGCGCACGACAGGCTCCGGCAGACCCACATCCGGTCGCGGCCCATTGGGTTCGCCGCTTCGCGGAAGAACCCGTAGAACGACATCGTGTCGTACACCTGCGACGGGTGAAGGTCGAGGATCTGGGCGATCTCCTTCAGCGCCTCGGTGCTGACGGCGCGGTGCGCGTCGTGAACTAGGTGCAGCGCGGGGAGCGTTGCGGCCTGCTTGACGGGGTACTTAACGAGCTCGGCCTCGATCTGGGCGCGAAGCTCTGGACTCAACGCGGGCATGTTGGCGCCTGGCCTGTGTTTCTAGCGGTCGAGCTCAGCGGCGATGATGTTCAGGCTCCCGAGGACCGCCACCACGTCGCTCAGTTGGTGGCCACGCACCAAGTGCGGGAAGAGCGCGAAGTGGACGAGCGACGGGGGACGTGTCCGGGCGCGGTACGCCCGCGTGGTCCCGTTGCCGACCAAGTAGTAGCCGAGCTCACCGTTGGGGGATTCGGTCGCCGCGTAGACTTCGTCGTGCGGGACTTCGTAGCCGCGGTTGGGCATCAGGACCTCGAAGTGCTGGATCAGCCCTTCGATGCTCCGGTAGACGCTCGGCTTGGCGGGGAGGACCGAGTCGGTCGTGACTCCGATGTTGACCGGGCCGGCCGGGATGTTGTCGATCGCCTGGCGGATGATCTTCACGCTCTCGCTCATCTCTCGCATGCGGACGAGGTACCGCGAGTAGCTGTCGCCCGCACGCGAGCAAACGACCTGGAAGTCGAGGTCGCCGTACGCCAGGTACGGCTCGTCCTTGCGGAGGTCGCGGACGACGCCGCTGGCGCGGGCCACAGGGCCCGAGGCGCCGCGGTTGATCGCCTCTTCGGCCGTCAGCACGCCGATCCCGCGGGTGCGATCGACGAAGATCCGGTTCCGCGTCAGCAGCCCATCGACCTCGGCATGGACCGGCTCGAAGGCGTCGAGGAACTTGCGGACTTTGTCGACCCAGTCGGTGTTCACGTCGAACAGCACGCCGCCGACCCGCGTGTAGCTGCCGTGGAACCGCTGGCCCGAGGCGTATTCAACGATGTCGCTGATCTTCTCGCGCTGCTCGAAGAGGTACAGGAAGGCGGTGAACGCCCCCAGGTCGAGCGCCACCGCGCCGACACACAAGCAGTGGTCGTGGATACGCATCACCTCGGCGAGGATCGTCCGCAGGTACTTGCAGCGCGGCGTGAGTTCGATCCCGACGAGCTTCTCGACCGCGTGGTGCCAAGCCACCTCGTTGGCGAGCGGCGACACGTAGTTCATCCGATCGACGATCGTCACGTACTGGTTGAAGTCGAGGTGCTCCCCCAGCTTCTCGAAACCGCTGTGCAGGTAGCCGATGTGCGGGACCGAATCGACGACCTTCTCGCCGTCCAGCGTCAGCACCAGCCGCAACGTCGTGTGCGTCGCGGGGTGCTGGGGGCCGAAGTTAAGCGTCCAGAGGTATTCCTCGTCGCTGGCGTCGGCTTGCGGCAGGTCGGTGCGCGTGAGCGGCATGGTGAAGTGGGCCCGGCGGCCTCAACTCTCGGCGCGGGTGACGACGGGGAAGTTGTGCCGCTCGCCGAGGCCCTTCAGCGGGTAGTCTTTTCGTAGCGGGTGGTCGATGAATCCGTCGGGCATCAACAGCCGCCGCAGGTCGGGGTGCCCCTCGAAGCGGATGCCGAACAGGTCGAACACCTCGCGCTCGAGCCAGTCGGCAGCCCCCCACAGGCCGATCACCGACGGCAGTGAGGGGTTCGGCAGATTCACAAAGGTCTTCACCACCAGCCGTGCGCCGCTGCCGGTGTTGGTCAGCACGTAGACGACGCCGAAACGATCGGTCGCCCCTTCGTACTCCAGGTAATCGACCGCCGTCACATCGACTAGGTAGTCGAAGCCGCGACGCTTTACGAGCGTCAAACACGCCGTTAGCCGCTCGGCGGGAACCACGACGCGCGTGTCGCCGCGGAACTCCGAACGCGCGAAGCCCTTACCCGCGGTGGTCGCCAGCTCGGCAAGGAGGCTATCGAAGGCCTGATTCATGGCGGCTCAGCCTCTCCCTGCGGGGGCTTTGCCCGAACCGGCGTTCAGCGTCGGCGCTGCGTAGATATCGACGCCCGGCGGGGGGCTCGCCTCGCGGCGCCGTCGGAGCTCGTCGAGGTCGAACGGCGGCGGGCCGGTCGAGGTCGTACGATCGGCGAACTCCGTCCCCATGAGGGTCCCTGTGCGACACACTTTGGCCTGCATGTCCATCAGCGCGGTCAGCAGTTGCTCGGGCCGCGGCGGGCACCCGGGGACGTACATATCGACCGGGATGAAGCGATCGACCCCCTGCACCACGGCGTAGGTGTCGAACACCCCCCCGGAGCACGCGCAGGCGCCCATCGAGATGCACCACTTCGGCTCGGGCATCTGCAGCCAGATGCGCTGCAAGACGGGCATCATCTTCATGACCACCCGCCCCGCGACGATCAGCAAGTCGCACTGCCGCGGGCTGAACCGCATGACCTCGGCGCCGAATCGTGCCATGTCGTGCCGAGACGAGGCGGTCGCCATCAGCTCGATGCCGCAGCAGGCCGTGGCGAATGGCATCGGCCAGAGGCTGTTGGATCGCGACCAGTTGGCCGCGGCGTCGAGCGTCGTCAGGAACACGTTGTCGGGAAGGCCTACCGCCATTGGAAAACCCCCTTGCGCCACGCGTACGCGTAGGCGATCCCCAGGGTCGCCAGGAACACGACCATCACGCCGAACACCATACCGCCGAGCTCCGCCGGCAGGACCCGTCCGGCCGGGTACGCGCTGACCGCCCAAGGGATCAAGAACAGGAGCTCGACGTCGAACATCAAGAACAGGATCGCGACCAAGTAGAATCGTACGTTGAACGGCTGTCGGGCGTCCCCGATCGGGTCCATCCCCGACTCGTACGGCATCTGCTTGACGGGCGTCTTCTTCCGTGGGCCGATCGAGTGGGCAAGCACCAAGTTGATGATGACGAACCCGACGAGCAGCGTCGCGTAGATCAGCAGCGGCGGGAGGATGGGCATTGCGGGATGGCGGGGGGAACGGGGCTTCGTGCCACGACTCTGTTCGGCCAGCCGCCGCGCGGTCAAGTCCCCTGGGGGGACCACGTTACGCGCCGGCCGGGCTGCCCACTGCTGAGCCGACTATAGCGGTCCGAGCGGCGACCGCCAACCAGCGTTCGCCGGCCGGCCGCCAGCCCTGCCTCGCCGCACCGGGGCACTGCGACCGATTCCGCAAGCTCATGCAGGCCTGCTCAGCGCCCGGGTCAGACGAACTCGTTCAGCAGGTTCTCGAACAGCTCCTGGCGGCCGCTGCCGTTGGGGGCGGCCTCCCCCTTGGCGAGCATGATCTTCTCGAGCGAGGCGAAGTCGTGCTTGCCGGCCTCGATCTCGGCCCCCAGGCCCGAGTCCCAGCTCGCGTAGCGCTCGGCGACCATCTCGGCCAGACGGCCGTCGGCGCGCATCGCGGCGGCGATCTTCAGCCCGCGGGCGAAGGCGTCCATCCCGCCGATGTGGGCGTAGAACAGGTCGATCGGCTCGAAGCTCTCGCGACGGACCTTGGCGTCGAAGTTCACACCGCCGGTCGTGAAGCCCCCCCACTTCAGCACCGAGTGCATGCACTGCGAGGTCAGGTAGACGTCGGTCGGGAACTGGTCGGTGTCCCAGCCCAGCAGCAGGTCTCCCGTGTTGGCATCGATCGACCCCAGCGCCCCCGAGGCGCCGGCAACCTCAAGCTCGTGGTGCATCGTGTGCCCCGCGAGCGTGGCGTGGTTCGTCTCCAGGTTCAGCTTGAAGTACGGCAACAGGTCGAACTGCCGCAAGAAGTTTAGGCAGGCCGCGGCGTCGGAGTCGTACTGGTGCTTGGTGGGCTCCTTCGGCTTAGGCTCGATGTAGAACGGGCCGGAGAAGCCGATCTGCTTCGCGTAATCGACCGCCATATGCAGGAACCGCGCGAGGTGTTCTTGCTCGCGCTTGAGGTCGGTGTTCCAGAGGCACTGGTACCCCTCGCGGCCCCCCCAGAACGTGTACCCTTCGCCCCCCAACTCGAGCGTGACCTCGAGCGCTTTCTTGACCTGCGCGGCGGCGTAGGCGAACGCCTCGGCGTTGGGGCTCGTTGCGGCCCCGTGCATGTAACGCGGGTTGCTGAATAGGTTCGCGGTCCCCCACAGCAGCTTGACGCCGCTGCGCTGCTGCTCCTCCTTGAGGACGCCGACGACTGCGTCGAGGTTCTGGTGGCTCTCGGCGAGCGACTTCCCCTCGGGGGCCACGTCGCGGTCGTGGAACGCGTAGTAGGGGGCGCCGAGCTTCTCGAAGAACTCAAACGCCACCCGCGCACGGTTCTTGGCGTTCTCGACCGAGTCCGTGCCGTCCTCCCACGGACGGACCATCGTGCCGGGGCCGAACGGGTCGGCGCCGGTGCCGCGGAATGTGTGCCAGTAGACGACGCTGAACCGCAGGTGGTCGCGCATCGACTTCCCTTCGACGAGCTCCGAGGGGTCGTAGTGCTTGAAGGCGAGCGGGTTGCGGCTCGTCCGGCCCTCGAACGGGACGCGGGTGGCGACTTCGGGGAAAGCGGTCATGGCGAGCCGAGCTTGATAGGCGAGAAGGCGGGAGAC
>JBOFFC010000037.1:0-4274 GCA_051648405.1 Lacipirellulaceae bacterium | reverse complement strand
AACCGTGCTCGTGATCGACGTCGGCCGACTCGGAGGGGACGACGGACCCCCGGCGAGGCTGGTCTCGATCGACCTCCGCCCCGGCGAGCTGCTCGTGACCGGGGCGACGGACGTGGCGCAGCGTCCGTGATGCGAGCCGCGGGAGCTACTCCAGCAGGAGTCGCTTGACGGCTTCGCGGCGTTCGCGGTCGGTCTCGGCGTTGACGCGGCGTTGGTCGCGGATCAATCCGCGTAGCAGGGCGACGACCTCGTTGTAGGTCTGCCGCGACTCGATCCGTTCGAGCACGAGCTCGATCCGCTGGACGGCTTCCGCCGCCTCGCGCGCCGCCTCGGGCGCTGCTTCGGGCGCTGCTTCGGGCGATCGAGCGCCGTTGGGCGTCCCGAGCAGCCCGACGACCCGCGCGAACGGTCCTGCGCACACCTGCTCGAGCGGCAAAGCGACCTCGCTTCCGAGCCGCTCGGCGAGCGCCGGCTGTTCGAGGCGGTTGGCGAGGACCTCGTCGCGGAGCCCGCCGAACGCCTCGGCAACCCCCGCAACGCCGCGCGACGCCTTGCGGGAGTCGAGCAACAACTCGGCCGCGCGGTCGGCGAGCCGCTCGTCGCTCGCGTCGGACCTGTCGTTCGTGCGCGCTGCGCTGTCGGCAGACCGCGCGGCGAGGTCAAGCGCATACGCCAGGCGTCGCGCGTCGCCGAGCGTCCCTTCGAGGGTAGCGCGGAGTTCCTGTTCGCGCTCGGCGAGCCGCGCGAGCAACTCGTCGGGGGTGACGACCTCGTACACGACGCGTTCGCTGCGCGAAGCCTCGCGGGGGGCTAGGTCGTACGCGTCGCGCGCCTCGGCGACCATCGTGAGCTCGTCCCCCGGCTCGAGCGCCAGGGGGGTGGGCGCCGACCGCATCGCGATCAGGTCGAGGTCGATGTTCGCGTCCACCTCGGCCTCTCCCTCGTCGAAGCCGAGCGTCGTCGATACCTCACCGCGTTCCCGCGCCGAGGCGATTAACGCCGCCGAGGCGATCCCGTGGTCGTCACGCAGCGAGACGCCCAGCGCCAGCCGCGCATCGCGCGTGATCGCCCGGCCCCGAGCGCGGGGGTGGAGTTCGGCGACCGGCGGGGAGTCGGCGGCGACGTCGATCAGCACCTCGACCGGCGCGGCCGACTCGATCCCCTCGGCGTCGCGGAGCGAGACGGCGTACCCAACCGCCTGCGAAGCTGTCCCCAAAGGGATTGCCGCGGTCGATCGCCCCTCCCCATCGGCGGTCATCGGCGCGTTTGCCGCCGCCGTTCGCGATGCCACGAGGACCGTCCCCAGAGGCTTGCTCGCACTGACGACGAGCGTGACGCCCGAGCCCTCGCGGATCGGCCCCGCCGCCAGGGCGTCCCCCTCGAACTCCGCACCCCCGAGGTACCGCGGAGGGGTGATCCGCAGCCGCAGCCCCGTCACCTCGGGCCGATCGACTGCCCGCACCACCAGCGGCGGCAGGGCGCCGTCCCCCCCCGTGACACGCAGTCGGACGTCTTCGACGAGCGGGTCGAGCCGCAGGCGATAGCGCTGCCCGCGCGGGACGACGGGTTTTGCGTCGTCGGGCGCGGCGGGCGAGCCGATCCGCTCGAAGAGGTGATCGAAGCGCGAGCCCGACGCTCCCCGCGCGCGGGCGCGAACGCGGCTCGGCGCGACGTGCCCCGCCGTGAGGTCGGCCCACACCGTCACTTCGCACGGCGCCCCGCGCGGCGCCTTGCGCACCAGTTCGCCGGTCGATGGGTCGAGGCGGAAGCCCTCGACCGCCAGGTGAACGCGTCGCCGGTAGGGCTCGTCCGCCAGCAAGAGGCGCTTCGCGTAGTGCCAAACGCCGGAAGGCCAGCAGGCGACGAGCACCAAGGCCGCCACGGTGAGCGACTTCGCGACCCGCGCGGGGACGCTCCGTGACGCCGCCTTGGTGAGGGGGATCGGCCCCGCCGCGTCGAGCGCCTGGCGCGCTGCGCTCCGCGTTGCGCTCGCCAGCAGGGAGTGGTCGATCCCTTGCGTCACGGCTGCTGGACTCGTTTCGAGCTCGACCGCCGTAACGAGCGCGTCCCCCCCGCGCGGCAACCGCCGGGCGACGACCTCGGCGAGCTCCTCGCGCGTGAACCGGCGCACGAGGCGCGGCGTTGCGCGGGCGACGATCCACCAAGCCGCCGCAACCGCAGCGACCACCATCGCCGCAACGCGTAGCGACGGGGAGGGTTCGACGAGGCGGTCGAGCACGAGCCCAGCGGTCAGGGCGACGGCGAGCCCGGCGAGCGCTTCGGCGGCGACTCGCCGGCGCAGTGCGCCGTGGAGCTCGCCTCTTGCGCTTTCGAGGGCGGCGTCGATTGGGTCCGTCGTGGATTTGTAGTCGTTCATGCCAGTCGCCACCACCTTCGCAGGCCCCACTCGGCGACGAGCGCCCCCGCCACGAGGCCGAGCGACCAGCGCGAGACGGCCGCCGTCACCCGTTCGTCGGGGGGGCCGAGGACCGTCTTGGTTTCGGCGCGTGAGGGGCAAAGCGTCGCGATCGAGCGCGGGCCCGCGGCGATCGCCTCGGCGAGCGACGCGTACGAGGCGCCCTTCGCTTGCGCGGCGATCGCGGCCAGCAGTCCCGCGTCCCGCGTCACGGCGAGCGACTCCCCCTCGGGCAACGAGACTTCGACCGACGCGTCGAGCGCGGCGACGTCGGAAGGCAAGTCCCGCGCTTGCCCCGAGAGCGCGACCGAAACCCGGTGCGTGCCGGCCGCGTCAGCCGGGAGCGACGCGATCCGCCCCGCGGCGTCGGCCGGGTCGGGGCTCCAGGGGACCTCGGTCAGCCGGCCGTCGGGGCGTCGCCAGCGAAGCGGCGCGACGGCGGTGTCGGCCTCGACCCCTTCGGCGCGTGCCAGCCTCACCTGCATCGTGGCGTTCAGGTCGTAGCGCGGTTGATCGAAGTACAGGGTTCCCGCCGCCGAGGGCCCGGCGATGCGCCCCTCGGCGACGCGCCGCACGAGCTTCGTGTAGAAGGCCGTGAACCAGGCCGGATCGACCGCGCGGAGCCGCCAGACCTCGGCCGGCGCAAGGTAGGCGACGCGGCCGGCGCCGTACGGTTGCTCGACGACCCACGGCAGGGGCTCGGCGCCCGCAAGCTCGGCGTAGACGGTCGCCCCGAGCTTTGCGCGCGACGTCGGGGGGGTCGCGTACAGGCCGAGGAAGGACTCCCACGCGGCGCCGTCCCCCGCGGGGTCGAGGAAGTCCGCTTGGCGTCCGGCGGGAGTCAGCAGCACCTTGCGGGGTTCGTCGTTCGCGTCGAGCGTCGTCGAGCCCACGAGCGCGTCGTCGTCGAGCTCGATTGGCATCAGCGCCGCCAGCGGCGACCCCTCGGCCGAGCGCCGCCAGGCCGGGTCGAAGACCCGCCCCGGAGCGAGGACCAACCCGCCGCCGCGCTTCGCAACCCACTGCGCGAGCGCGGCCAGGGGCTCGTCGCCGTACGCTCCCCAGTCGGCGTCGAACGCGAGAACGGCGTCGTACGCCTCAAGGTCGTCGATTGTCCCCGGAGGGGCGTCGAGCACCCGCGAAGCGTCCTGCGAGACGGCCCCCGAGGCGGACTGCAACAGCACATCGACCTCGAATGCGCGGTCGCGGTGCAGGCCGTCACGCAGGAAATGGAAGTCACGCATCGGGCCTCCGGCGACAAGCAGCACGCGGCTGCGCCGATCGACCGACTCGAGCGAAACCCGCAAACGGTTGTCGCGTGGGTCGGCGTCGTTCGGCGGGGGGGCGACCCGCGCCTCGAGCGCGTAGCGACCGACGGCGGGGGCCTCGAACTCGATCGACGTCGTGGCGAGCCGCGGCTCGTCGTCCGCGCCGCCGGCCAGCGACAGCGTCCCCGCGGCGACGCGCCGAAACGCGCCGTCGTCGATCGTCGTCGCTTCGAGTGAGTTTTCGAGTGAATCGCCTAGCGGCGCCAGCCACAGTTCGACCGCGATCGAGTCGATCTCGCTGCCGACGACCGAAGCCGCGCACGTCACCGCCACGTCGTCGCCGGCGAACACGCGCTGCGGGGCGGCCAGGTTGCGGAGCGCCGTGTTGGGGGGCGCGGTGACGGGTCCGAACCCGACCGTGTGGAGCGCCGCCCCGAGCTCGCCGAGGCGCTCGGCGGCCGTTAGCGGGTCGGCGCCGCCGCTGACCCGGCCGTCGCTCAGCACGACGACCGCCGCCAGCGGCGTGCCGGCGTTGTCGATGGCGACCCGCTCGAGCGCGTCGCCGAGGCGCGTTTGCGCCGGGTCGATCG
>JBOFFC010000036.1:0-54713 GCA_051648405.1 Lacipirellulaceae bacterium | reverse complement strand
CGCGACGAGGGCGGCGATCCGCTCGGCGACGTCGGCTTCCTCGGGTGTTCGCAGCGCGTACTCGGCGAGCATCGCCAGCAGCGGCGCGCGGTGATCGTTTGTCGTCACACGACCTTCCACGGTGGGGCGGAGAACTTTTCCAGCGCGAGTCGCGTCGCGCTGTCGGCGAACCGCTCGAGCGTCTCAAGGGGCGCGCGGTCAGCGGGGAACGCCGCGCGCACGGCGCCAACAACCTGTTCGCGCGTGAGAGGCAGGTTGGCGAGGAACTCGCCGTGGGGGCGGCGCCCGCGGTAGTCGGGCTCGCGCGGCGGGTGGCGGAGCAGGCGACCGACGATCGCCAGGTCCATCCCATAGAGCAGTGTCCCGTGGTACACGAGCCGCTCGCGCGCGATTCGCAGGCTGTTGCCGGAGACCTTGCGGAGTCCGCCGGCGTTTCGCACGGCGAGGTCGCTCGTCCCCCAGCGTTCGACGGCGACTCCGGGCGACGACAAGGCGTGCGCAAGGCGTCCGAGCACCCAGCGGTGCGCGTCATCGACCCCCCGTGGCGCCCCCGCGGACGACGATTCGAGGACCACGGCGTACATCAGGCAGCCCGGCGCGGTGACGATCGTCGCGCCGCCGCTGGCGCGTCGCAAGACGCTCGCGTCGGCCGCTCGGCAGGCGTGCAGATCGACCTCTTCGTCGGCCTTCGAGGACCGGCCGAGCACGACGAGCGGTGAGCGCGGCTCCCACACGCGGACGAAGTCCCCCGACGGCGCAGCGAGCAGCACCTCGTCGAGCGCGAGGTCCTCGGCGTGGCTGGCGAGCGTGGCGTCGAGGAAGAGCAAGGCGGGGGGACGCGCGTCGCGTGGAGTCGGTCGGTTGGTAGCGAATGCGGCAAGTCTAACGCTTGCGTCGCTTGTGCGGAGCGGCGCCCCGGGTGTCGATCGCTGTCGGCGCGCCGGTGCAGGTTGCCTGAGCGTTCTAAGTCCAAGGCGCCGTTAGTTTTTTTGCCCCGCTAGCGGCTGGAGGGGGTGAAATCGATTTGCCGCGCCGCCGGTCGCGCCACAGACTTGAGCAATTCCTGCGCGAGGCGCCGAGCGCGTCGCGCGACCCCTCGTTTCCTTCGCCACGCCGACCCTTTCGCCATGGTCCGTTCCCCGCAGTCCGTCTCTTCGTTCGCCCGCGTGCTCGTCGCGTGGGGGGTCGCCTTCGCGCCGGCCGGCGCTCAGGGGCCGATCTCCCCGTGCGACGGAGGATGTGGCCAGGAGTACCGTGTCGAGTGCCAAACCGTCTACGAAGAGCGGCAGGTCACGGCCTTCCGCCCCGTGTGCGAGACGGTCTACGAAGAGCGCGACGTCGTGCGTCAGGTCCCGGTGTTCGAGACCCAGCGGCGTGAGCGCCGCTTCACGGTGATGAAGCCGGTCAGCGAGACGTCGGTCCGCGAAGAACGTTACGCCGTCCAGCGACCGGTCTACGAGACGCAGTACCGCGACGCCAGCTACGACGTCGTGCGCAACGTTGTCGAGACGCAGCAGCGCGAAGAGCGCTACACGGTGCAGCGCCCCGTTTGGGAGACGCAGCAGCGCCAAGAGGCGTACGCCGTGCAACGCCCCGTCGTCGAGACGGTCAGCCAGCAGCAAGTCCGCACGGTAATGCGTCCGGTGACGACCTTCCAGACGCAAGTCGTGGAGCAAGGGGGCTACGTCGATCAGGTGTCGGTGACCCCCGGGCAGACGTCGTTCCCGCGGCTGCAATGGCTCCCGACGCAGCAGACGGTCGATCCTCTGACCGGCATGGTGCAGACGGTTCGGCCCGGGCTGTCGTGGGTCCAGCAGCAGACCCCCCCGCAGCAGGTGGTGCAGCGGGTCTTCAAGTCCAACCCGGTCGCGGTTCAGACGCCGGTCAGCAGCTACGTGCCGCAGCAGGTTGTCGAGAACGTCTCCGTGCAGGTGACGCGGATGGTGACCGAGCAAGCGGTCCGCACGGTCCCGGTGCAGGTCTGCAAGATGGTCCCCGAGGAGCACGTCCGCGCGGTGCCGGTGCAGGTCACACGCCAGGTGGTCGAGCGGGTGAACCGCCAAGAGCCGGTGCAGGTCTGCCGGATGGTGACCGAGGAGCAGGTCCGGCGCGTGCCGGTGACCGTCTGCAAGATGGTCGCCGAAGAGCGTGTCGAGCCGTACGAAGTGCGCGTTTGCCGCTTGGTGGACAAGGTCGAGAAGGTCAGCGTGCCGCGTGTCGTCACGCGCCAGGAAGAGGTCACCTACACGGTCCGCACGCCGCGCACGGTGTGGGTCCGGACCCCGATCGAGTCGCTCTGCTGCGCCCCGTCGGTTGTTGAGCCGAGCGCCCCGCACTCAAGCGGGTTGCCGACGATCGACGCCCCGCGCATCGACCCGGGTCCTGCGCCGACCGAGGCCGAGCCGCGTGAAGCGGAGAAGCCCGAAGTGGGGGACGAGTCCGACGAGGCGCCCGCAGAGGACGCCGCGGCTGCCGTGGACGCCTGAGCCGCAGCCGCGCTAGCGGCCTGTTGATTCTTCGACCGGCTGCGTCGTCGCACGGGGGCGACATCGAAACCATGGCGCATTCGCCGCGGTTTCGCGAGCCGCGAGCGGCTCGGCCGTGAGCTTGGCGAGGTTGAGAAACACCACGACGGCGTTTTCAACCGGCAGCTAAGCCGCGGGCGGCTTGTTGACGGGGCGTGGGGGGGGTGGAACACTCGGCCGCATGGCCCCCGACCACCCGATCGAAGACCGCAACGCGCCGGACCCTCTGCCGCTCGCCGGCGAGCGGGTGCGCTTCGCCGGGGCCCTGGTAGCGATGTCGCGCCGCGACGCGGTGCGGCTGGTGAGCGAAGCGGGGGGTGAGGTCGTTTCGAGCGGGGCGACGCTCGTGGTCCTTGGCGATGGGGTCGCCGCCGGGGAGCCGCGGAGCGACGCCGACGCCCCCGTCTCGGCGGTAGTCGATGAGGTCGAGCTGTGGGCCCGCCTCGGGGCCGTCGGCCACCCAGGGAACGCGAATCGGCTTTACAGCCCGGCGATGCTCGCCGACCTCGTGGCGGTCCCGCTCGCGGCCGTGCGCCGCTGGGAACGCCGTGGGGCGCTGCTGCCGACGAAGCGGATCAATCGCCTCGCGCTGTACGACTTCGGCGAAGCGCGCTTGGCGCGGCTGCTGGCCGAGTTGCTCGCGACGACCGGCAAGCTCGACGCGGTCGATCGCGCGCTCGACGAGCTCGGTCGCCGCTATCCTGCGCTCGTGCGTCCGCTGGCCGAGCTGAACCTAGTCGTCGGAGAAGGGGGGCTGCTGGTCCGCGACGGGGATTCACTGACCGAACCCGGGGGACAGAAGCGGCTCGATTTTGATTCGACCGACGCGGAAGAGCTCGAGGACTCGGGGGACGGCGTAGCACGCGGCGTGCTCCCGATGCCCATCGCGTCGCCCCCCGTGGCCGACGAGGCGCGGGGCATGGCGGGGGAGCTGCACGACCGTGGCGACGTGCGGGGGGCGATCGAGGCGCAGCGCCTGGCGCTGCTGGGGGGGACCGTCGCGGCCGACGATCACTTCACGCTCGCCGAGATGCTCTACGCCGCGGGGGAGCCCGGCGCCGCACGCGAGCGGTACTACGCGGCCCTCGAGCTGGACGGCGAGTACCTCGAGGCGCGGGTCAACCTGGGGTGCGTCCTCGGGGAGTTGGGAGAGCCGCAACTGGCGATCGCGGCGTTTCGCGGGGCGCTCGAGACCCACGAGGGGTACGCCGACGCCCACTACCAGTTGGCCGTGGCGCTCGACCGGACGGGCGAGCCCGACGAGGGGGCGCGGCACTGGCGGCGGTTCCTGGAGGTGGCGCCCGACAGCCCGTGGGGGGACGAGGCGCGGCGTCGGTTGGGGCTCCCCAGCGACGATCGCGGCGACTGAAAGCCCAAGCCGCCCCAGTATTGCGGGTTGAAATGAGGGCCCCGTCGCCTATTCTGACCGGTTGAGGTCGGCCTTGTGGGCCGTTGGGCCAACACCGCGAGGGAGTCGCGCGACGGATGAGCGAGGTCCTCTTTCAGTACGAGCGGGTGAACCCCACGTCGTGGGCCTACCTGTCGTCGCTGCTGACGATCGCGCTGTTCTTCAAGTTCAACCGCGTGTTCTGCATGCGGAACCTGGACTTGATCCTGCTGGTGCTGCTCGCGCCGGGCCTGATCTGCATCGAGCAATCGCTGCGCGGCAAGGCGCCGGAGATTGCGCAGCGCATCGGTTTCGTGTGGCTGCTGGCGCTCAACGGGCTGTTGCTGCTGCGGATGACGCTCGACTCGTCGATGGTGCGGCGGCCGCTGTTGGAGCCGAACCTGAACCTCGGGGGATTGAGTTTCTTGGCGGCTTCGCTGCTCGCCTTCCTCACGGCGAACGTCATCAATGGTCGTCCGGGCGAGACCGACCTGTACGCGGTGCAGCGCGCCGAGTACCTGAGTCATCGTGCCGCTTCGGAACTCGAGCAGGACACCCTGGCGACGCACGGGCCGGGCTTCTCGTTCTTGTTCCTTCTGCCGCACATCTCGACGCGCGCGCTAGTGACCGAGGTCCCCGAAGGCCGCGCCGACGCCGAAGCGGCCGCGATCGAGGCCTCGCGACCCGACAGCCGGGTGAACGTCGTGACGGCCCGGGTGATGGCCGTCTTGTGCCAGTTCTTGATCGTGGTGGGGACCGTGCTCATCGGCAGCCGGCACTTCGGCAACGCCCCGTTGGGGATCGCCGCGGCGACGCTCTACTTGCTGCTGCCGTACACCGCGCTCTGGACCGGCAACGTGACGCACGTGTTGCCGGCTGCGCTATTGGTGTGGGCCGTGTACTTCTACCGCCGTCCGTTCGTGGCCGGCGCGCTGCTGGGCCTGGGGTGCGGGGCGATCTACTACCCGTTCGCGCTGCTGCCGCTGTGGGGGGCGTTCTACCGTCACCGCGGGCTGGGGCGCTTCGCGACGGGGGTCGGTCTGACGCTGGCGGCGCTCGTGGCGACGCTCGTCTTCACCTCGACCGACCTCGAGATGTTCTTCAGTCGCTTGCAGCAGATGTTCGGCGTCCGTCCGCCGGTGATGGAGCGCCTCAGCGGTGTTTGGGCCTACTGGAACGCGTGGTATCGCGTGCCGATCCTGGTGGCGTTCGTTGGCCTGAGCGTGAGCTTCGCGCTGTGGCCGGCCCAGAAGAACCTGGCGACGCTGCTGAGCGGCTCGGCGGCGCTGATGCTGGGGGTGCAATTCTGGCACGCCCACAGCGGGGGGCTCGCGCTTGCCTGGTACTTGCCGCTGCTGCTGCTGGTGGTCTTCCGGCCGAACCTCGAGGACCGCGTCGCGCTGGGGGTCGTCACGCCGAGCCGGTGGGACAAGCGCGCCGCGGCGTAGTCCGTTGGCTCAGCGCGTGCGCGCGTGAGCGTCGATCATGCTGCACGCGACGATCGCGTTGAGCCCCAGCTCGTGGGCTTTGGCGATCACCTCCGGAGTATCGACCCCCGGGTTGAGCCACAGCTCGGCGCAGCCCTTCTTGGCGGCCTGCTCGAGCACCGCCAGCGCCGCCGCCGGCGGGACGTAGAGCGTCACGCGGTCGAGCGGGGCGACCGGCACGTCGTCGAGCGACGCGTAGACTTCGAGCCCTTCGATCTCCCCGCCGCGCGGGTTGACGGGGTACACCGTGTACCCCGCCGCGACGTGCGCTCGCAGGCTGAGGTTACCGTACTTGGCCGGGTCGCTCGACGCGCCGACGACGGCGACGGTGGGGTTTAGCATCGGGTCGGGCCTTGGTGTTGCGCTGTTTCGAAGCGGAACCCGTGTCACGGGTCGCGGCGGAGGTCGAATTGCTCGTCGATCTGTCGGCTGGCGAGCCACGCGCGCCACGCCGGCTCGTCGAACCCGAAGTTCTCGCCGGTGAGGCCGACGAGCGCTTCGAGGACACGCGGGTTCTCGAGCGGCTGCGAGATGACTTTGGGGCCACCCCCGCCGAACGAGTACTGCCCCGTGCCGGTATTCATCGAATAGGTGTCGCCCCCTCCGTCGTTGCCGACGCGGAACTTGTGCACCGTCACCAGGGCGTCGATCAGAGGGCCGATCGACTGCTCGCGCCCGAGTAGGGCGAGTGCGTCGGCGGCGCGGTTGACCGTTTCGTTGCTCTTGGCGCCCAGCGCGCCGACGAAGGGGCCAGCGAGTCCCTGAGCGCCGCGCTCGCCGGCGGCTTGCAGCGCCTCGGCGGCCGCTGCGCGGGTCTCGGGGTTGTCGTCGTCGATCGCGACGCGCGCCACGGCGCCGAGCGTCGCCGGCGAGGGGAGGGCCGCGGCGGCGCGGGCCAGAAGCTGCTTCGCCAGCGGGTCGCGTTCTTCGAGGAGCAGCTCGGCCAGGGGGCCCGCGGCGCCCGGCTCGCCGAGCGAAGCGAGGGCGTCGGCGGCATTGCGAGCCACCTCGGGGCGGCGGTCGTCGAGGTCCCTGCGGAGCGCGCGGAGGCGTGCTTTCCAGCCTCGCGCCTTTTCGTCAGCGAGCCGCTGGCGCTCGAGCAGCTCGACCTCTTGGTGGGTGCGGTACGCCCCCTGGTGGCGCACCAGGCCCCGCGCGGCGAGGACCTCGTCGCGCGACATCCAGCGCCCCCCCACTTGTTGGTGGCCGAGCTGCTTGCGGGCCTCGGCGTGCTCGGGGTCCAGCTCGACGACGCGCGCCAGGTGCGTGCGGACCTGCTCGGCAAGGCCGTTGTCGCGGCACCAACGGGCCAGCGCGAGCTGCGACTCGACCGTGTCGGAGACGGTCGGCGCGCGACGCTCGTACTCGACCTCGGCGGGAGAGCGCGTGGTGATCTTCGCCGCGGCGGTGCGCGGGACGACAACCCGGCCCCATGGGTTCTCGATCACCAGCTCGTTGCGCGACCGCTCGGGGTCGGTGACGACCGACCCTTCGACACGGCCGCCGCTGGTGAGCTCGACGACGTCGGCGCGCGACGCCCCGCCGAGCAGGGCGGTCGCTAGCAGCGCAAGCAGCGGGTGAGCGACGGGTCGCATCAGAAGCGGGGCAAATGGGGAGACCCAGCGAGCCGGCGCCGACCGGCATTTCAGTATACGCCATCGGCGACGACTGGAGCGACCGATTCGTCTAGGTCGATTGGGAACAGGGCGGTATCGTCCCGACGCCGGACTGCGCCCCAAGCGGGGGCGTCGTCCGCGCGACGGGGGACGCCGGCGGAGCGTCCTCGGCCCACGGAGGGGCTCGCGTGCAACGGCTTCTTTCACTCGGCGTGCTCGGCGCGCTCGTCACCGGCGGCTGGTCGATCCTCACGGGGGCGATCACGCCGCAGTCGGTGGCGCGCGTCGCGCAGACGGTGCAGGGGGTTGTGGCGAGCGGCAACTGGCAACCCGTGGGGCCTGCGAGCCCCTTCGGCACGAGCCCCTACGCGGGCGCCGGCTACAGCTACAACGCCCCTCCCCCGGTGGTCGTGCAGCCGAACCTGGCCGTCGGGACGACGATCCCCCCCGGCGCCGAGGGGCTGATCATCCGCATCGCGTCGTTTAACGTCGAGGCGTTGGGGGACGCGAAGGGTCGCAAGCCGCAGGTGATGGCGGCCCTCGGGCAGATCGTCAAGCAGTTCGACGTCGTCGCGATCCAAGAGATCCGCACGCAGGACGACTACTTCATCCCCAACTTCCTGCGCACGTACGTCAACAACGACGGCCAAACCTTCTACGACGCGCGGGTCAGCAAGCGGCTCGGGAACACGACGGTGACCGAGCAGTACGCCTACCTCTTCAACACGGCGAAGATCAACGTCCACCCGCAGGTCGACTTCGTCGTGCCCGACCCGTCGAACGCGCTGCACCGCGAGCCGCACGTGGCGATGTTCCAGACACGCGTGCAGCCGGTCGACCGCGCGTTCACGTTCCTGCTGGTCAACACGCACGTCGATCCCGACGAAGTGCCGAAGGAGCTCGACGCGCTGGGGAACGTCTACCGCGAGGTGCAGCGGTTGCAGATCTCGGGCCTCACGGAAGACGACGTGATCCTGCTGGGGGACCTCAACACGGCCGTGCCGGCCGCGGGGCCCTACACACCGAACCCTGCTGCACGGCCCCTGGCGCCGCGTGACCTGTTCGGGCTCGGGCAGGTCTCGGGGATCTTCCCCGCGATCCGAAGTGAGGCGACGAACACCGCCGGCACGAAGCTGCACGACAACATCCTGGTGTCGCGGTTCGCGACGACCGAGTTCACGGGGCGCTCGGGGGTGCTGAACGTGCCGGGGGTCTTTCAGTTGTCGCGCGACCAGGCGGAGATGGTCTCCGACCACCTGCCGGTGTGGGCCGAGTTCACGGCGTACGAGAGCCAGGTGGTGGGGCGCGTGGCGCTGGCGCCGTGAGGGGGCGTTGGGACCTGGTTCGATCTACTACCCTACCGGTGGCTGACCCCGCGCTCTGTTAGGCGAGCCGGCGGCGTTAGCCGTCGGAGTGATCGAAGCAACGCCGACTCACCCGTCACGCAACGACTCCGACGACTGGCGCCGGCGGCTCGCCTTTCTCGTTTCTTTGCGTCTTCGCGGCTTAGCGCGAGGTTTCTCATGGGGCGTTACTTCGTTTGGTGGTTCGCCCCCACCCCGGCCCTCCCCCTGAGGGGAGGGGGAAGCGCGCTGCGTCACGCAGTTTCGCCGAGTATGAGCCGCGCCTTCGGGTAGAATACACCCATCACAAGGCGAGGCATCCGCACGAGTCCCGGAGCAGTTCCGGGGCGTCGAACAAGAGCCCGCCGCGAGCGTCCCCGGACGTTCGCGGCGGGCTTTTTTTCGTGCGCTCGCGCAACCGGGAGAGGCCCGTGTTCCGTGCGCTGCGAACCATCGTGCGACTGGCCGACGTGCGCGACGAGCTGCGCGACGCCGACCTGCTGCTGTTCCGCGGCCGCGGGAGGATCTCGATCGCGGGAATGATCTCCGTCGCGGGGCGGGGCGTCCACACGCACGCGGCGAAGCTCGCCTGGTGGGGGGACGAGCCGTTCTGCCTCGAGGTCCGCGAGTGGCACGGCGGTCGGGCGGTGACGCTCGCCAGCCAAGTCGCGCGCTACCCAGGGCGGATCGATCTCTTCCGCACGAACCCCGCGGGGCGCTGGCCCGAGTACGACGCGGCTGCCTCGACGGCCTACCTGCGGCGGCTCGCCGGGTGCGACTACGGCTACGCGTCGGTGGCGTGCGCCGCGCTGTTGCACCTGCCGGTCGTGCGGACCTTCGTTGATCCCGACGTCGAAGACCGCGCCGTCGATCGGCGCCCCCCGTTCTGTAGCCAGGCGTGCGCCGCGGCGGACCGGCTCGCGGGGGGCGTTGATCCGGCGCCGTGGCTGGCCGACCGACTCACGGAGCCGGCCGACCTGGCGCGGAGCCCGTTTTACGAGTACCGCTTCACCTTCGGGGGGGTCTAGCAAGCCATGACTCGAGCCGTGACACGAATCGTAGGCGTCGGGCTGTCGTTGTGCGTCGCGACGCTCGCCGCAGGGGCGAGCGTTTGCGGGCCGCTGGGGTGCCCTGTCGCGCCGCCGCTGGGGCCTCCAGCAGGGGCGCAGCTGCCGCCGCTCGTTGGGCCGGTGGCGGAGGCGGCGCGTGCGATGGTGCGGATCACGCACCGCGCCGGGTCGGGGGCGTCGCTCGGGTCGGGGACGATCGTGGCGACCGACGCGACGCACAGCTTCGTCGTCACCTGCGCGCACTTTTTCGACGACGGACCGGGGCGCACCGCGGTGACCCTCCGCGAAGGCGTCGAGCACGCGGCCGAGGTGATCGAGGTCGATCGGGCCCACGACCTCGCGCTGCTGCGGACCGGGCGGCTGTCGGCCACGCCGGCGCGTGTCGCGGTGGAGCCTTTGAGTGGCGAGCTCACGGCGTGCGGGTTCGGACCCGTCGGCGTGTTCCGCGCCGTGCGGGGCGCCATCACGGGCTACTCGACCGCCAGCGGCGCGCAGTCGGCGAGCGTGCGGATCAGCGGCGCCGTGCGGCCGGGGGACAGCGGCGGCGGCGTGTTCGACGGCCGAGGGTTGCTGGTGGCGGTGGTCTGGGGCGCGCGGGACGGCGAGACCTACGCGATGTGCGGCGCACCGCTGCGGCGAGTCCTAGCGCGGATCGTCTTGCAGCCGACGCCCTCCACGCCGCCGGCCGACGCACCGCGGGGGCTCGTTCCCGTGGCGCCGCAAGCTCCTACTCCGTCTGCGCCGGTCGCCCGTCCCGCCGACGACGCTTGGCGCGACGACGTGCACAGGCGGCTCGACGGCGTGGCGCGCAAGGAAGACCTGGCGGGGATCGCCGAAGGGTGGCGCGGCGCCGTGGCGGGGCTCGAAGAGAAGCTCGCGCAGGTCGCGGCGCCCGCCGTGGCGCCGCTGCTGATTTCGGCGCTGGGGATCAGCGGGCCGATCGGGCTGGGGATCGTCGCGGCAGGGCTGCTGCTGAGGGGTCGCTTTCGGTCGCGGGCTTCAAGCACGCGGACGATCGCCATCGACACGCCGCCGCTGCCGCAGCGCGTGGTCCCCGAGACGCACTACGTCCCCTACGAGCGCGAAGAGTTCGCCCGCGCCCACCAGTGGGCCAGCGAACAACTGTCGCGCAAGTTCCCCGGCTCGGTCGAGTGGCTCGCGGGGCTCGAGTCGTTGATCAAGCAGAAACTGAATGGTGGGCAGTAGTTGGAGCTTGCTGGGACGCGCTTCGTAAGGCGGGCCGGCGGCGTTAGCCGTCGGAGTCGTCGCGCAACGGTTGAGTCCGCTTTACTTCCATCACTCCGACGGCTGGCGCCGCCGGCTCGCCTTGGCGCCGCTTTGCGGCTTTAGCCGCGTGCTTCGTTCTTGGTTTCCCTCTCCTACTTCTCGGAGCGATCGATGCCCCTCACCAATACCGACGCGGTCCTTTGGTACAACGTCGGCGTGTTCGGCGAAGCGGGGTACGCGGTGCCGAACGGCTCGAACGACGTCGGGAGCCTCAACCCGCAGATCCTCGATTGGATCGACCTGGTCGGCCGCAACCTGTTCCACCTGATGCACCACGAGGACGTCGATCTGCGCGTGCCGCCGTCGATCAACACCTGCAAGCGGGTCCACAAGCTGTACCTCCGCGCCGCGGCGATCCTCGCCGGTCGCGCGGTTCCGCCGGGGCAGGACAACATGGAGGCGCACCACACGCGCCCCGCGGGGGAGGCGTTCCGCGTCTACCCGATCCCTTACTTCAAGGTCCGCAACCCGTTCCTGCGGCGCTGGTCGGGCCTGGTGCTGGTGTCGCTCGCCGAGGCGATGCAGCACACCGAGAACCGCAAGGAGATGGAGATCTCGACGGCCTTCGCGGGTCAGGTCGGGCAGTACCTGCGGCGGGTCTACGCGAACATGGCGATCGAGCTGTTCGGCAAGACGCGTGAAGAAGCCTGGGAGCCCGGGTTCCTGCTGAGCGACGCCGACTTGGCGGCCTACAACCCGGCCGCGTTCTTCACCTCGACCGAGATGGTGGACACCGTGCCGCGGCTCGACCGGGTGTTTACCGAGGACCGGCTCGAGCTCCTGGCCGAGGGGATCCCCGTGACCGAGTTGCCGGCGGACCTCGGCCCGTGGCCGACGAACCTGACGGGGTTCTACTCGGCGCTGCGGAGCGACAGCACGATCGGCGGCGCGCGCAGCAGCGCGTCGGGACCGACGGCGGCGATGGCGCCGATCATCCCCGCGGCGCCCGGGCCGTGAGGGACGAGTGCTCGCTGCGGGGCATGAGTTGGCGTAAGGCGCGGCTACCAAGGTCCCCGTCCCCCTTAGGGCGAGGCCGCGTCTCCGAGAAGAACGGGGGAAGGGGGTTTTGACGCGTTCGCGTCGTCGGGTTGTTCGGCGGGACGCCCCCTCCCCCGACCCGTCCCCCTGAAGGGGGAGGGGAGTACACGCCCCACAGCCTTGGCTGCGACTCTCTCAACGGACGATATCGATGGTCCGAATCCGCGACACAGACCGTGTGCGTCTGGCGCCTGCCGACTGGGTCGCGATCGCGTCGCTCGCGCTGGCGATCCTGACGCTCGTCGGGGCGACGCTGTACTCGGTCTACGACTTGGCGGCGACCAGCCGCGAGCGGCTTGCGCGGCTCGAGGCCGAGCTGGGGCACGTGAAATCCGACGTGCGACTGCTGCAGAACGATGTCCGAACCTTGGCGCTTAGGAGCGGCCCATGAGCAAGCGAGCGATCCGCGACCGAGTGAAGGAGCTGCGGCGCGTGCGGGCGGGGGACCTGCGGCCGCACCCCAAGAACTGGCGCACGCACTCGTTGCACCAGCGCCGGGTGCTGCGGGGTCTGCTCGACGAGGTCGGCATGGCGGGGGCGCTGCTGGCGCGCGAGCTCGCCGACGGGTCGCTCGAGCTGGTGGACGGGCACCTCCGGGCTGCGACGGCGGCGTCGGCGATCGTGCCGGTGCTGGTGCTCGACCTCGACGACGCCGAGGCGGAGAAGGTGCTGCTGACGCACGACCCTCTGGGGGCGCTCGCGGGCATCGACGAGGGGGGGCTCGCGGGGCTGCTGTCGAGCGTCGCGACGCAGAGCGAACCGGTCGGCGAGATGCTCGCGAAGCTCGCCCGTGAGCACACGGAGGGTGACGTGAAGCCGCTCCGTGCGGAAGTCGAGTTCCCGATCAGCTACCAGGTCGTCGTCGAGGTCGATGGCGAAGCGTCGCAGCGCGCCTTGTACGCGCGGCTAACGCACGAAGGGCATCGCTGCCGCGTGCTGACGCTTTGACGCAAAAGTCCGACGCAGACTTCCGCCGGTACGAAAGGAGTGCGACGTGCCAACGCTCGAGATCGACGTAGAGTGCCCGGTGCACGACTCGTTCCGGGTCCAACAGGTGGCGGGGATGTTCGACATGGCGCTCGGCGCGCGGTCGGTCGAGCGCTTCGCCGTCGAGCTGCCCGAGGACGACGAGCTCCTCGACGGCGAGCCTTGGCGGATCGGCCTCGTGGTCGGTCCGTCGGGGAGCGGCAAGAGCACCGTCGCGCGGCGGGCGTTCGCGGGTTCGCTCTACGAGCCAGGGGAGTGGCCCCGCGACCGCGCGGTGGTCGATTGCTTCGGCGAGCTGCCGGTTCGCAAAGTCGTCGAGCTGTTCACCGCCGTCGGGTTCGGCTCGCCCCCTTCGTGGGTCAAGCCGTACGGCGTGCTAAGCGGCGGCGAGCGGTTCCGCTGCGACCTGGCTCGGGCGCTCGCTGTAGGGGCTGAAGGAGCTTCTGCGCCGATCGTGGCGTTCGACGAGTTCACGAGCGTGGTCGATCGGAGCGTCGCGCGGGTCTGCTCGGCGGCGATCGCCAAAGGAATCCGCAAGGGGAGCATCGGCTGCCGCTTCGTCGCCGTGACGTGCCACTACGACGTGGCCGAGTGGCTCGAGCCCGACTGGGTCCTCGACATGGCGACGGGCGCCCTTCAACGGAGGGGTCTTCGACGGCCCGCGATCGAGCTCGAAGTCCGGCGCTGCGCCGTGGACGCGTGGCGAGTGTTTGCGCGTCATCACTATCTGAACGGTTCGATCGCGCGCTCCGCGCGGTGCTACTTGGCGACGTGGCGCGGCGAGCCGGTGGCGTTCGCGGCGACGCTGCCGCTGATCGCCCGCAAGGGGCATCGGCGCTTCACGCGGATCGTCACGCTGCCGGACTACCAGGGGATCGGCATCGGGATGCGCTTCACAGAAGCGGTCGCCGATCTCCACCGGGCGGAGGGCCTGCGGATCAACGTGACGAGCGGCCACCCGGCGCTCGTCGCGCACTGCCGGAGGTCGCCGCGCTGGCGGACCGTCAGTGTGCGGCGGACGGGTCGCGCGGCGTCACGCCGCGGGAGCGCCTTCCAAGCGTACCGCAGCTCCGCCGGTCGTGCGGTGGTGTCGTTCGAGTACGTGGGGGACGAAGGCGCCTGACTGCGAATAGAGCCGTCTCCGGCGTGCAATCGCCGGCGTGCCGCAGTTGCGAAGCAAGACAACGACGCCGGGCGCCTGGGGCGCCCCCTCCCCCGGCCCCTCCCCCTGAAGGGGGTGGGGGGAACTGTGGTTACTCGAACTTCCGCGAGCACGATCGAGCGCTTCATGAAGACACTCACGGAGGAACAGAAGCGCGATGTCGTGGCGATTCTGGCGCTCGGGTGCGACCGCGAGACGGCGGCGAAGTACGCCGGGCTGACCGCGGCGGGGCTCGACGACGAGGCGCGGCGCGACGCGGACTTCGCCGTCGAGCTGCGCCGGGCCGAGGCGGGGTGCGAGCTGGGGCACATGCGCGTCGTGCAGCAGGCGGCGCGCGAGGAGAAGCAGTGGCGGGCGAGCCTTTGGTGGCTCGAGCGCCGGGCGCCCGACCGCTACGCGAAGCGCGACCCGGGGCTGGTGACGCGGCGCGAGCTGGCGCGGTTCCTGAACACGGTCGCCGGCGGGATCGCCGCCGAGGTGCGCAGCGAGGAGGACCGCCAGCGCGTGCTCGACCGGTTGGCGGTGCTCGCCGAGGCGATCGGCGACCCGCTGGCCGGCGACCCGGCCCAAGAGCATGTGGGAGACAAGCCGTGAGCGACTCGCCCGCAGACCGCTACGCCGCGGCGCTCGGTCGGACGCTGCGGCGCGCCGTGCGCAGCGCGTTCGCCGCCAAGCCGCTAGCGGCCGATCGACTGCTTGTCGATAGCGACGGGCTCTTGGCGTGGGGGAAGCGCTTCCTCCCCGCTCATTTCGCCAAGCCCCCGTCGGCGATGCACCGCTGGCTCGCCGAGCGATGCGACGAGATGGCCGTAGCGCGGGGGACGAAGGTCAACCTGATCGGGCCGCGCGGCGGCGCGAAGTCGACGATCGGGACGCTCGCCCTGGTGCTGCGAGCGGCGCTCCGGCGGAGCGAGCCGTACATCTGGATCGTCAGCGACACCAAGGGCCAAGCGCAGACGCACCTGGAGAACCTCAAGTCCGAGCTCGTGGAGAACGCGCGGCTTGCCGAGTGTTACCCGAGCGGGGTCGGCAAAGGGCCGCGCTGGCGCGCGGGGGGGATCGAGCTCCGAAACGGCGTGGTGATCGAGGCGTACGGGACGGGGCAGCGGCTGCGCGGCAGGCGGCGACGCGCGAATCGACCGACGTTGATCGTGTGCGACGACCTGCAGAACGACGCGCACATCGCCTCGGCCTACCAGCGCGGGGCGTCGTGGGACTGGTTCCACGGGACACTGCTCAAGGCGGGGACGAAGGAGACGAACGTCGTGAACCTGGCGACGGCGCTGCACCGCGACGCGCTCGCGATGCGGCTCGACAGGACCGCGGGGTGGGGGTCGAGGCGGTTCCAGTCGATCGTCCGCTGGCCCGACGCGAGCGAACTGTGGGGCGAGTGGGAGGCGCTCTACTGCGACCTCGACCGAGTCGATGCCGAGGGTCGCGCGATGCGCTTCTACGGCCGGAACCGAGCCGCGATGGATCGTGGCGCCGAGCTGCTGTGGCCCGAGGAGGAAGACCTCTACACGCTGATGCGGATGCGCGTGGAGAGCGGCCACACGGCGTTCGAGCGCGAGAAGCAGTCGTCGCCGATCGACCCCGAGCGGTGCGAGTGGCCCGAGTCGTACTTCGGCGACTCGATCTGGTTCGACGCCTGGCCGAGGGACCTCGCGCTGCGCGTCGTCGCGGTTGATCCGAGCAAAGGGAGCGACGCCCGGCAGGGGGACTACTCGGCGATCGTGTTGCTGGGGATCGACACGAGCGGCGTTCTGCACGTCGAGGGGGACCTCGCGCGGCGACCGACGGCGCAGATGGCGTCGGACGTCGTCGACTGCTGCCAGCGGTTCCGTCCTGCGGTGTTGGGGGTCGAGTCGAATCAGTGGCAGCAACTCCTGGCGGGCGAGTTCCTCGGCGAGTTCCAGCGGCGCGGCGTGGTCGGCGTCACCCCCTGCGAAGTCCACAACAACGTGAACAAGCAGGTCCGCGTCCGCCGGCTCGGCCCCTACCTGTCGCAGCGGCGGCTGAAGTTCCTGCGGGGGTCGGCGGGGACGCGGCTACTGATCGACCAGCTACGCGACTTCCCGCTGGGGACGCACGACGACGGACCGGACGCCCTCGAGATGGCGCTGCGGCTGGCGGAGGACGTGTGGCGGAACGGAGCGTGAGCGGGCGACGGCTCTTCCAGGAAACTCGGAACACGACCTAGGGAGGCACTGCGGAAATGACGAACTCGATCGAGCAACGGCTGGCCGAGGCGTTCGACGCCCTGTGGGACCGCTTCGTCGATCCGCGCGACGCCTACGCGGGGGACGGGGACGAGCCGTGGGCGCCGGTGGGCCACGAGTCGGGGAGTGGCGGGGGGCTGACGTTGCCGCTGCTCGAGCGGCTGCGCGACGAGAGCCGGCGGCTCGCTTTGACGAACGAGTTCGCGATCAACGGCCTCGAGAACCGCGTCAGCTACGTGGTTGGCACGGGGCACGTGTACCACGCCACACCGCGCAAGGGGTGCGACGCGCCCCGTGGCTGGGCCGCGATGGTTCAGGAAGTGATCGACGAGTTCCTGGTCGCCAACTCGTGGCATTCACGGCAGCAAGAGGCGATGCGCCGACTGGACCGCGACGGCGAGGCCTTCCTACGGCTCTTCGCGCAACCCGATGGCATGACCCTCGTGCGGTTCGTCGAGCCCGAGTGCGTGGCGACGCCGGCCGAAGCTGCCGCGAACCCCGCGGCGAGCCACGGGGTGCTGACGGACGTCGGCGACGTCGAGACGGCGCTCGGCTACTACATCGACGGACGCCTGGTCGATGGCGCCGAGGTTCAGCACCGCAAGGCGAACGTCGATCGCAACGCGAAGCGTGGCCTTCCGCTGCTGACCCCCGTTCGGAAGAACCTCCGCCGCGCCGAGAAGCTGCTGCGGAACATGAGCGTGGTTGCGGAGATCCAGTCGGCGATCGCGCTGATCCGAAAGCACCGCAGCGCGTCGCGATCGGGGGTCGAGCGGTTCGTCGCCGACCGCTCGTCGGGGGAGACGATCGACTCGCAGGGGCGCACACGGCGAGTGACCGAGTACGGGCCGGGGACGATCCTCGACGCCCCCGCGGGGCTCGAGTACGACTTCCCCGCCACCAGGGTCGACGCCGGCAGCTACGTCACGATCCTCCAAGCCGAGCTGCGGGCCGTCGCGGCGCGGCTGGTGATGCCCGAGTTCATGTTCACCTCCGACGCGTCGAACGCGAACTTCGCTTCGACGATGGTGGCCGAAGGGCCGGCGGTGAAGATGTTCGAGCGGCTCCAGGCGGCGATGATCGAGGAAGACCAGCGGGTGCTCGCCGCGGTGCTTCGGAACGCGGTGATCGCCGGGCGCCTGCCGGCGGACGCGCCGCGCGTGATCGAGGTGCAGGCGACCGCGCCGTCGATCTCGGTCCGCGACCGACTGCAAGAGGCGCGCATCGACGAGATCGCGCACCGCCGTGGCCTGCTCTCCCCTCAGTCGTGGAGCCGGCGGCTGGGCCTCGACTACGACCAAGAGCAAGAGAATTGCCGGACGCACGACACGCGGCCGAGCGCGGCGGGTGGCCCAGTTTCGTAGCGATGAGCATCTGTTCTGTACGGTAGAATCACGGCCATGACGAACGCAACACACGTTGTGGCCGACCATCCCGCGGGGCCGCCGGCACGCGCCGGACGCGGCAAGGTCGGTCAGGCGCACGACGCCTTCGTGGCGATCGTCGCCGAGGCCTCGAAGCCCGGCTTCTTTGGCGTCGTGTCGCTCGCGATGACCGTGCAAGACGGGAACATCCAGCACGTCCGCGTCACGACCGACCGAACGCTCCGCTAGCCCTGCGCCAACGGCGGACGGGTGCTTCTACTCGGCGTCGAGACGAGCGGAGCCGGGTCATCCCCGCGCCGCGTTTCCCCTCGAGCCCCCAACGACGACGGTCGCGCTCGCGCGCCGCCCGTTGGGGGCTCGTTTCGTTTCCTCGGAGGTCACCATGCACGAAACCGATCCCGGGGAGGCCCCCGAGCCGCTCCGCGAAGGCCCGTTGCAAGAGTTCGTCACGAGCGGCGGTGCGACCCTGCTGGGGGACCCGCTCGAAGGGGTGCTGCGCGGCGTGAAGCTGCTCGGCCTGCGGTCGCGCAACGGCCGCGTGTACCGCGAGACTGCGCTCCGCGGGGCGATGCCCCTCTACGAGGGGGCGAAGGTCAACGTCAACCACCCGGCGGGGGACCCGCTCGGGCCGCGCGATTACCGCGACCGCCTGGGGGTGGTGCGGAACGTGCGGCTGGTGGCGGAAGAGGGGCTGTTCGGCGACCTGCACTACAACCCGCGGCACGCACTCGCCGAGCAGCTCGCGTGGGACGCCGAGCACGCTTCGCAGAACGTCGGCCTGTCGCACAACGTGGTCGCCCGGACGCGTAGCTCCGCCGAAGGGGTGATCGTCGAAGAGATCACCGGCGTGCGGAGCGTCGATTTGGTGGCCGACCCGGCCACAACCGCGGGGCTCTTCGAGCACGAGGCGCTCGGCGCGATCGGCGAGCGGCCGAGCGAGGCGTTCGCGGAAGTCGAGCGGCTGCGCGAGGAGCTGCGCTGCGTCGGGGCGCGTCGGCGCGTCGAGGGGGCGTTGCTAGCGCGGCGCCTGTCGATCGACGGCGAGCCCCCGTCCGAGGCGCTGGTCGAGGCGCTGGTCGAGGCGCTCGCGTGGGCGCCCCCCGGGCTGCTCGACGCCGCAGTCGATGGCCTTGCGCGCCTGGTGCGTGCGGGGGGCTCGCCGCGCTCGACGCGACCGCCCGAGTCGCGCGAAAGCCCCGTGTACGCCCCCGCGACGGGCGCGCCGCGCACGTCGCGGGAGTTCGTTGCAGCGATCACCAAGCGCCGGCCGTAAGGGCCGACCCCAACCTGCGGTCGAGCGAACGCACCGAGTCCCGTTCCCTTCCTGGAGACCGAGTGATGCCCAACACGATGCGCTGGCGCTACGGCGACACGAACCCCGTGATGATGGCCCCCGCCTCGGAGGGGGCGATCGAGATCGGTGACCTGCTTTACCTGGACGACGGCGTGGCGAACCCCGCTTCGTTGATGCAGGACCAAGAGACCTTGGTGCTGAATCAACAGGCGTTCCAGGACGTGTTCCTGGGGGTCGCGATGCAGGCCTCGGCGGTGGGGAGCACAGCCCCCATCCGGGTCGCGACGACGGGGGTGTTCGAGTTCGACTGCGCCCCGTTGAGCTTCCCGATCGGCGCGCTCGTCGGCGCCACGGAGAACACCGCGGGGACGCTGCTCGAGCGGCAGCGAGTCGGGACAGCGGTCTCGGTCGCCGGCGCCATCGGTCGGTGCGCAAAGGCCACCGCGGCCGCCGCCCCGCGCGTGCTGGTGGACGTCGTCAGCACGGTCACGCGCGGCGGTCCGCAGGCGCCCGCCTGAGCCGGCAGTGGTTTGGCGTAGAGCGCTTTCTTCCCGAAGCCCGCAATCCAGGAGTCCGCTGTGAAGAGCCTGAACTACCGCGAACTGAAGCGGCGTTACGACCTCGACGGGCCGGCGCGCACGACCGAGCACCTGACCGAGGCGCTCGCCGAGGGGACGCTGAAGGCCGAGGACTTCAGCCTCCGCGACTTGGCCGAGGCGCTCGTGCCCGACGGCCGCGAATGGGTCCGCACGCTCGACCCGCGGTCGGGGGGCGACCCGCTCACGGAGCAGGAGGGGGTCGATGCGAGTGCGTTCCGCACGGTCGCGGCGCAGGTCGTGCAGTCGAAGGTCCTTGAGGCGTACACCAACGAGGCGTTCGTCGTGTCGAGGATGGTGAGCACGATCCCGACGCGGCTCGACGGCGAGAAGATCCCCGGCGCGACACGCGTCGCCGATCAGATCGACGAGGTCGGCGCGGGGATGCCCTACCCGAGCCTGGGGTTCGACGAGGACTACATCGAGACCCCCTCGACGACCAAACGGGGGTTCATCGTCCCCGTGACCCGCGAGGCGATCTTCTTCGATCGCACGAACCTGGTGTTGTCGCGGGCCGCCGAGGTCGGCGAGGTCCTCGGCCACAACAAGGAGAAGCGACTGCTGGACCTGGTGCTCGGGATCACCAACAACTTCAAGCACCGCGGGGTGGCGTCCAACACGTACCTCGCCAGCGGCGCATGGGTGAACGTGGTGACGGCGAACGAGCTCGTGGACTGGACGGACGTCGATGCGGCCGAGCAGCGTCTGGCGGAGATCGTCGATCCGGCGACCGGCGAGCCGGTTGTCCTGAGGGGGACGCAGGTGCTGGTCATGCCGGCGTACCGGCACGCGGCCCAGCGGGTGTTCAGCGCGGCGCAGATCTCTTACGAGGGGGGGACCGCGGCGACGACTACCTACGCGGCCAACCCGCTGCGGGGCTACGAGGTGGCCGAGAGCCGGCTGGCGTTCCGGCGCGTGCTCGCCACGGGGGTGTCGGCCGACGCGGCGAAGAAGTGGTGGTTCCTCGGCGACTTCCGCAAGGCGTTCGCCTACATGGAGAACTGGCCGATCACGGTCACGCAGGCGCCGCTGGGGAGCGAGGCCGACTTCACGAGCGACGTCGTGCTGCGCTTCAAGGCGAGCGAGCGCGGGGCCGCGGCGGTGCTCAACCCGCGCTGCGTCGTGAAGTGCACCGGCTGACGCGGTCCGCGGCGTGATCGCCGCGCGAGGGGCGTCGCCGCGGGGGCCGTGCGAAAGCGTGGTCCCCGCGGCCCCCCTCGAGCGGGTCGTTGTTCCACTTCACGAAAGCGAGGACAAGCATGGAGTCGGAGACCGACCAACTGCGCACGATCCGCTCGCAGACCTTCGAGCGGCTGCGAACCGTGCGTTCGGAGCTCAAGCCGACGTACTGGATCGACGGCCAGCGCGTCCACTGGGAAACGTACGCCGAGTCGCTCCAGCGGACGATCGACTGGTGCGACCAGAAGATCGCCGACCTCGAACCGTTTGAGGTGTCGTCCCGTGGGGGCGCCCCATGAGCATCGCCTGGAACGCGGCGGGGGACTTTGCGGAGGTAGTCGACACGCTGGAGAGCGTCCGGCTGTGGCGCGCGGGGGCCGCTTCGCCCGGCGCGTGGACGACCGGGTGGCGGTTCTCGCAGCGGACCCCCGCCGAGGGGGCGTCGGCGCTCCCCCCCGTGCCGAGCAAGGTCGTTTGGCAGTTGCCGTTCTTCGAGGGGACCGCCGCGCCGGCGCCCGGCGACCGGCTGATCGATGCGGCCGGGGGGGATTGGACGTTGCAGGTCGTCGAACGGCTGCGGGGCTCGACGCGGTATCGCTGCGAAGCGGTGACGACCGTAGCGCCGTGATCGTGGGTCGGTTACGGCGTTCGGCGGGCGATCGCCCGGCGCTGCGCGACCTCGCGGTTCTCGCGACGCACGAGCTGGCCGCAGGCGGCTTCGATGTCGGCGCCCATCGAGTAGCGGATCGTGGTCGGGATGCCCGATCGCTTGAGGATCGCCCCGAACGCTTCGATCTCTGCCCGTGCCGAGCCGACCAGGTGCGGGGCGCCCTCGATCGGGTTGTAGGGGATCAGGTTCACGTGCACACGCAGCCCCGCGCACCACGCGACCAGGGCGTCGGCGTCGTCGGACGAGTTGTTTACCCCCTGGAGCATCAGGTGCTCGAGCATTACCCCCGTGCGGGGTGACTGCACGCGATTGAGCTCTGCGACCGTCGCGCGGAGCGCATCGAGCGGCGCCTTGGCGGCGAGCGGAAGCAACCGTTCGCGCGTCGGCTGCACGGCCGAGTGGAGGCTGAGCGCTTGGTTGACGCTCGGGAACCGCTCGGCGAGACGCAGCATCGCGTCGGGGACGCCGACGGTGCTCACCAGCAAGCGTGTCGGGGGGTGGTGGAAGCGAGCGCCATCGACCAGCGTCGCGATCACTTCGCCGAGCGCGGCCTCGTTGTGCAGCGGCTCCCCCATCCCCATGAAGACAACGTTTCGCACGCGCCGGCCTTCGGCGGCAAGGGTCAAGTTCGCCTGGACGAACTGATCGAGGATTTCAGGCGCTGAAAGGTTGTGGGCCATCCCCATCCGGCCGGTCGCGCAGAAATCGCACCGCGCCGCGCAGCCGACTTGGCTCGACAAGCAGAGGGCGACGCGGCCGGTCGCGGCGCGGAGGATCACCGACTCGACGGCGTACCCTTCGCTGGTCGTGAAGACGAGCTTCGTCGCCCCGTCGATCGAAGAGTCGAACCGCCGCGGGGCGCTCAAGGGGTGGAACTCGAGCCGCTCGGCGAACGCGGGGCGTGCCTCGCAGGGGAGCACGGCGAGCGCTTCGTCCTTGGTCGCCGAGTGCTTGCAGAACGCGACGTGGAACTTCCGCACGAGGCCCGGCTCGAGCCGCAACTCGCGGCGCAGCGCTTCGACGGCCGCGGCGTCGAAGACCGATGGCTTCGTGGCCGGGGGAGTCGGGTGGACGACGGGGAGCGGGGCGTTCATCCGAGCGGCGTCTTGCTCGGGGCTCCTTCGACTTCGGCGACGTAGCGCGGCACGGCGTACCCCGGGAGCAGCTCGCGGAGCGCCGCGACGAGCGTCTCGCCGAGGCCGTCGGGCGTGGCGAAGTGGTGGGCGCCCGCCACACGGTCGAGCCGGTGCAGGTAGTACGGCGTGACGCGCAGGTCGATCAGGCGGCGACTCAGCTCGGCGAGCGTCTCGACCGAGTCGTTGACACCCCGGAGCAGCACCGCCTGATTGAGCAGCAGGACGCGCGCGGCGGAAAGCTTCGCGGTCGCCGCGGCGACCGACGCGTCGAGCTCTTGCGGGTGGTTGCTGTGCAGCACCACGACCGGCGTGAGGCGCGACCCGCCGAGCGTGGCGACCAGCGCGTCGGTCACGCGCTCGGGGATCACGATCGGCAGCCGCGTGTGAACGCGCAGGCGGCGGAGGTGCGGGACGCGCTCCAGCCGCTCGACGAGCCCCGCGAGGGCGCCATCGACGAGCGAAAGGGGGTCGCCGCCGCTGAGGATCGCTTCGTCGATCGTCGGGTCGGCTTCGATGCGTTTGACCGCCGGCTCCCACGCGGCGATCCCTTTGGGGGCGGCGGAGTAGGGGAAATGGCGGCGGAAGCAGTAGCGGCAGTGCACGGCGCACGCGCCGGTAGTCACCAGCAGCACGCGGCCCGCGTACTTCTGCAGCACCCCCGGGGTGAGCTGCGCGGCGAGGTCCCCGACGGGGTCGGAACGGAAGCCGGGCGACTCGACGAGCTCGTCGCCGATCGGCAGGACCTGGCGCAGCAACGGGTCGGTCGCGTCGCCCGGCCGCATCCGCGCGACGAAGGGGCGTGGCACGAGCAGGGGGAAGCCGCGTGACGCGCGCTCGGCGGCATCGCGGACCGACTCGGGGAGGCCCAGCAGGTCGCACAGCTCGGCCGGAGTGCGGACCGCCTCGCGCAGGTGGCGCTTCCAGGTCGGCTCGACCGGCGCGGGGGTCGGGCCCGCGCCCCGCGTCTCGGGCGCGGGCTGTTGGGGGCGGACAACCGGCAGGGGCTGGGCTACACTCTGCATCGGTCTAAGGGGGCCCACCGCCATGGTTTGTGGGGGGTAGCCCTTCAGGGGAGGGCGTCGGCGCCGCGGGAGCGGGCGGGCGCTCCTACGGATTTAACCGTCGATCCAACGAGAGAGCTAGGCGTGGGCACGATCAACACGAGCGATTTCCGCAAGGGGATGAAGGTCCAAATCGACGGGACTCCGTTCCTCTGCGTCGAGATGAACTTCCGCAAGCCGGGCAAGGGGACCGCCCTCTACGAGTGCAAGCTCAAGAACCTGCTGCGCAACACCCTGGTGGACCGCACCTACCGGGCCGGGCAGGTGCTCGAGGAGGCGGACATCAGCGAGTTCACCGCGCAGTACCTGTACCGGCAGGGCGAAGGGTACGTGTTCATGAACAACAGTGACTACGAGCAGTACGAGCTCACCGCCGATCAGGTGGGGGACACCTGGAAGTTCATCAAGGAGAACATGGACTGCCAGTTGATGACGTTCAACAACCTGCCGATCGCGGTCACTCCCCCCAACCACGTGGTGCTGCAGGTGACGTTCGCCGAGCCGTCGCCCAAGGGGAACACATCGACCGGCGTGCAGAAGCCGGTGACGCTCGAGACGGGCGCCGACATCCTCGCCCCGGGGTTCATCAACGACGGGGACTGGCTCCGCGTCGATACGCGCACCGGTGAGTACATCGAGCGAACAACGGCCCCCGCCTAGCCCGTTTCCGGGCAAGGTAGGCAAGATTCCCACGAGGACAGCGAACCCTGGGCAAGCGATCGACGATCCGGTTTCCGAACCTCCACACTTTCCTCCCGCGCCGCGGAGCCCGACATGACCCTCGCCCCTTGGTTGATCGCACTGCTGGTGATTGCCGGCATCGTGGCGCTAGCCGCGATGTACGGCGTCGGGATCTACAACCGGCTGGTGACGCTGAAGAACCGCTTCCAGAACTCGTTCTCGCAGATCGAGGTCCAGCTCCAGCGGCGCTACGACCTGATCCCGAACCTGGTCGAGACGGCCAAGGGCTACATGAGCCACGAGCGCGAGACGCTCGAGGCGGTGATCACGGCGCGGAACCAAGCGGTCGGCGCCCTGAAGGCCGCGGCGGCCGCTCCGGGGGACCCGACGGCGATGGCGAATCTTGCCTCGGCCGAGCAGGGGTTGGGCGGGGTGCTGGGGCGGCTCTTCGCCGTGAGCGAGGCGTACCCGGACCTGAAGGCCAACCAGAACATGATGCAGCTCACCGAAGAGCTGACATCGACCGAGAACAAGGTGGCGTTCGCGCGGCAGGCGTACAACGACGCGGTGACCGAGTACAACACCTACAAGCAGACCTTCCCGCCGATCTTCTTCGCGGGGCTGCTGGGCCACGGGGCCGACGCCGAGCTGCTGGACTTCGACGACACGATGATCAACGAAGCCCCCAAGGTGGCGTTCTGAGACGCCCCAACAGCGACCTGGCGTGACGCGTGACGAGTCCCCGTTCGCGGGGCCCGCAGCGCGTGCTTGGATCCTTGGGTCTTGGTCTCGGGCGCTTCCGCGATGGCGACGGACTTCTTCGAACGGCAGGCCGCGGCGCGCTCGACGACGGCGTGGCTCGTGGCGATGTTTGGTCTGGGCGCCGGGGCGGTCGTCGTCACGGTGACGGCAATCGCCGCGCTGGCGGTCGCCGGCTCGCGCGACCGGGACATCACGGTCCAGTCGTTCCAATCCGGCGACTACCCCTGGCAGGCGCCCATCGGCGTCGGCCTGGGGACGCTGGCCCTCGTCGGCGGTGGTTCGCTGTTCAAGACCGCCATGCTCCGCGCCGGGGGGGGCACGGGAGTCGCCGAGTCGCTCGGCGGCAAGCGGCTCGACCCCGGCTCGGCCGACCCCACCGCGCGGCGCTTGCTGAACGTCGTCGATGAGATGGCGATCGCCTCGGGGGTCCCCTCGCCGCCGGTGTTTCTGCTCGACGAGCCGGGGGTCAACGCGTTCGCGGCAGGCTACTCGCCGAGCGACGCGGTGATCGGCGTCACCCGCGGCTGCGTCGAGTCGCTGTCGCGCGACGAGCTCCAGGGGGTGATCGCCCACGAGTTCAGCCACATCCTCAATGGCGACATGCGGATGAGCGTCCGCATGATCGGCGTGTTGCACGGCATCTTGCTGCTGGGGCTCGTGGGACAGATCATCGTCCGCACGATCTTCAACTCGGGGATTCGGGTCAGCTCGGGGCGCAGCGACGGCAAGGGAGGGGGCGCCGCGGCGGCGGTCCTGATCGTGCTCGCCATCGGCGCCGCGCTGATCGTCATCGGCTCGATCGGCAGCCTCGTCGGCGGGCTGTTGAAGGCGGCCGTCTCGCGCCAGCGCGAGTACCTGGCCGACGCCTCGGCGGTGCAGTTCACGCGCAACCCGGGCGGCATCGGGGGGGCGCTGAAGCGGATCCTCGCCTCGGCCGGCAGGGGGTGGCTCAAGCACCCTCGCGCCGCCGAGATGAGCCACATGTACTTCGCCCAGGGGGTTTGGGAAGGCTTCACCTCGCTGATGGCGACCCACCCGCCGCTCGAGAGGCGGATCCTGGCGATCGAGCCGACCTGGGACGGCAGCCTCCCGGCGTTCGGCGATCGGCTGGCCGACGTCGGCGTCGAGGGCGCAGCGGGGTTCGCCGGGGGGCACGCCCACGAGCTCGACCGCGCTCCGGTCGCCGCCGTCGAGCACGCGTCGGAGCACGTTGGCGATCCCCAGGAGCTGCACCGCAGGTACGCACGCGAGATGCTGGCGATCGCCCCCGAGGGACTGCTGAACGCGACCCGCGAGACGTACTCGGCCCGCGCGGTGGTGTTCGCCCTGCTGCTCGACCGCGACGAGACGGTCCGGGCAAAGCAGCTCGCGGCGCTCACCGAGCACGTCGATGAGGGGCTGCTCCTGGTGGTCCGGCGACTCACTCCCGACGCCGACGCGCTCGACGCCCGGCTGCGTCTGCCGCTCGTGGACCTGACGCTGCCGGCGCTCGCCGGCATGACCCCGCGGCAGTACCAGAAGTTCACGCGGAGCTTCCAGGCGCTGGTGCTGGCCGACGAGAAGATCGGTCTGTTCGAGTGGGCCCTCGCGCAGATCTTGCTAAGGCACCTGCGGCCGAAGTTCGAGGCGGTCCGCGAACGGCGCGTCGAACTCCGCACGCTCGGTCAGCTCGCCGAGCCGCTCGCGACGTTGCTCTCGACGCTCGCGCACGCCGGCCAGCGCGGCGCCGACGCCGAGCGGGCGTTCAAGGCGGCCGCCGCCCGGCTGGAGGGGGTGTCGCTGCGGTTGCGGCCGGATTCGGCGTGTGGGCTCGACCCGTTGCGCGAGGCGCTCGAGGTCCTGTCGAAGACAACAGAAGTCGTGCGAGGCAACGTGATCGACGCCGCGGCGGCCGCGATCTGCGTCGATCGGCAGGTGACGGTCGTCGAGGCCGAGCTGCTGCGAGGCATCTCGGACCTGCTCGACTGCCCGATGCCGCCGCTGCTCGCCGGGCAGAAGATCGTGGACGCCCCCGCCTCAGTGGTCGGGTGATGAGCGCTCGCCCCGAGCTGCTGCGTCGCCGGGCCGAGTTGCTCGCCGCGCTCCGCGCGTGGTTCGTTGGGCGCGGCTTCCTCGAAGTCGATACGCCGATCGCCTCGCGCGAGGTGATCCCCGAGCGCCACATCCAGCCGGTCGCCCTCTCGTCCGGCGAGTGGCTGCAAGCCTCGCCCGAGATGGCGATGAAGCGGCTGCTCTGCGCGGGCTCCGGGGCGATCTTCCAGGTCGCGCACGCCTTCCGCGCGGGAGAGCGCGGCAGGCTGCACGCTCCCGAGTTCACGATGGTCGAGTGGTACCGACCGGGGGACGCCATGCCCGACGGAGTCGCGCTGCTGGGTGAGTTGATCGAGCGGGTCGCCGGCTCGCCGCGACCGACGGTGCTGCGCTACCGCGAGGCGTTCCAGCGGTGGGTCGGCGTCGATCCGCACGCCGTCGGGACCGACGAGCTGCGGCGCGTCGCGCGCCAGCGGCTGGGGGACGGGTTCGTCGAGTGCGGCGACGATCGCGACGAGTGGCTCAACCTGTTGCTCGCGAAGCTCGTCGAGCCGCGGCTGGGGATCAACGCGCCCGAGTTGCTCACGCACTACCCCGCTTCGCAGGCTGCGCTCGCGCAAGTGACGATCGACGA
This sequence comes from Lacipirellulaceae bacterium, assembly GCA_051648405.1. GTDB lineage: Bacteria > Planctomycetota > Planctomycetia > Pirellulales > Lacipirellulaceae > JBOFFC01. The sequence goes on along the minus strand of JBOFFC010000036.1, from coordinate 27,163 downwards.
ACACGGCGCCGAGGTCGCGCTGCGATTCGAGCTCTACTGGCGCGGCGTCGAGCTCGCGAACGGCTACGCCGAGCTGACCGACGCGGACGCGTTGCGCCGCCGATTGGAACGGGCGAACGACCTGCGTGCGAACGACGGCGACCCGCGGCTGCCGATGCCCGAGGGACTGCTCGCCGCCATGCGGTCGCCCGGCATGCCCGAGTCGTGCGGCGTGGCGCTGGGGTTCGACCGCCTGGCGATGCTGGTGCTGGGGGCGGAATCGATCGCCGACGTGATGGCGTAGCTACTCTTTGCGTCGCCAGACCTCGTAGGTCGTGGCGTGCTCGTTGCGCTCGTCGGCTTCGAAACGCTCGCTCGACTCGAGGCGCCACTCGGCCGGGTCGAGTGCGGGGAACGTCGCGTCCCCTTTGATGCGGGCGTGGACGCGCGTCAGGTGGACACTGTTGGCGCGCGGCAGGGCGAGCCGGTAGACCTCGCCGCCGCCGACGACCATCGCCACGTCGTGCGACACGCCCGGTGCTCCGGCCGCCACCCGCAAGGCCTCCTCAAGGTCGCGAGCGACGAGCACCTCTTCCGACGCGGGGCGCCACGCGGCGTCGCGCGTGAGGACGATTGAGACGCGCCCCGGGAGGGGCCGGCCGATCGATTCGAACGTCTTGCGCCCCATCAGCAGTGAGTGGCCCATCGTCAGCCGCTTGAACCGCGCTAGGTCGGCCGGCAGACGCCAGGGGAGCTCCCCTTCGCGCCCGATGACGTTGTTCTCGGACGCGGCGACGACGAGCCCCACCGCGATCCCGCTCTCAGCCTTCGGCACGCGACCTCCCGTTCGGGCGCTTCGTCAGACGGCGATCGGCGCGGGAATCGCCGGGTGGGGGTCGTAGCCTTCGAGCTTGAAGTGCTCGTAGCGGAAGTCGTCGATCGAGGTGATCGACGGGTCGAGGACCATCCACGGCAGGGGCCGCGGCTCGCGCGACAGTTGCAGTCGGGCTTGTTCGACGTGGTTGTCGTAGAGGTGCGTGTCGCCGAGGGTGTGGACGAACTCTCCCGGCGCGAGGCCCGTGACCTGGGCGATCATCATCGTCAGCAACGCGTAGCTCGCGATGTTGAAAGGCAAGCCGAGGAACACGTCGGCCGATCGCTGGTAGAGCTGGCAACTTAGCCGTGCGGGCCCGCCGCGGGGGTTCGGCGCGACGTAGAACTGGAACAGCAGGTGGCAGGGGGGGAGGGCCATGTCGGGTAGGTCGGCCACGTTCCACGCGCTGACGATCAGGCGTCGCGAGTTCGGGTCCCCCTTGATCTCGTCGATCACCTCGGCGAGCTGGTCGGTCGTGCGGCCGTCGGGCGCCGACCACGAGCGCCACTGCTTGCCGTACACGGGGCCGAGGTCGCCGTCGTCGTCGGCCCACTCGTCCCAGATCGTCACGCCGTTGTCGTTGAGGTACTTGGTGTTCGTGCCACCGGCGATGAACCACAGCAGCTCGTGGAGGATCGACTTCAGGTGGACCTTTTTGGTCGTCACCAGCGGGAATCCAGCGGCGAGGTCGAAGCGCATCTGGCGGCCGAACACGCTGCGCGTCCCCGTGCCGGTGCGGTCCCCCTTGGAGACGCCGTTGTCGAGCACGTCGCGGAGAAGGGAGTGGTATTGGTGCATGGGGGCGGCTAGGCGAATGACCAATGACCAAGCACCAATGACCAAACGGCGGCGCCACGCCGGCGACAACTTTGGTCATTGGTCATTGGTCATTGGTGCTTGGTCATTTATTGGATGAAGACGGATTCGTGTACCACCCGGCACCGCCGACAACTGGAAGCCAACAGCCACCTTCATTGCCCCAACAGCTCCTCGACCAGCTTGGCCAGCAACTGCGGGTCGTCCTTCGCGCGGAGGTGGGCGATGCGTTCGGGCTTCACCCCCGTCTTGGCGAGGGCCGACTCGATGTAGCCCCAGGTCTTCTCGCGCTTCTTCCCCTCGGAGAGGTAGAGCTCGGTGACCAGCTCCTGCAAACGCTGCAGGCCGACGGCCTCGCGGTTGTCGTAGAAGTTCTTGATCTGCTTCTGCTGGTACTTGCTGAACTGCCGATCCATCAGAGTGTCGCTCGCCAGGGCGGGGTCGAAAACGGTGCATTGGATTATCCCTCGGGACAGCCCGGCGTGGGAGGGCGCCCGGGCGCCCCGTCTTGGGCAAGCCGGCGGCGCCAGCCGTCGGAATCGTTACGGCGGCGTTGAGTCGGCCGTGCTGCGATCACTCCGACGGCTAACGCCGCCGGCTCGCCGGACGGCTCGCTTCGCTCGCCGCCCGCGCAAGGGGTCGCTGGCCGTGGTAGTCTGGCGAGCGCCAGGCCCCGGCTGCCGCCCCCCCCGTAGGACCCGCCGTGAAGCTCGTCACCGCGATCGTGAAGCCCTACCTCGTCGAGAAGGTGCTGGAGGGGCTCCGCCGGGCGCCCCTTGAGGCGGTGTGGGTCACCGAGGTGAAGGGGATGGGGAAGCAGAAGAGCTACCTCGACCAGTACACCGACACCGAATACGCGCTGGGTTTCCTGCCGAAGGTCGAGCTGACGCTGGTGGTCGATGACTCGCGGGCCGAAGAGGTCGCCCAGCGCCTGGTCGAGATCGCCCGCACCGGGCGGATGGGGGACGGCAAGATCTTCGTCCTGCCGGCGACCCCCTACGAGCGGGTGATCGACATCGGCGAGGGAGCGTGACCGGGCCGCGGGGGTGACGGGGAGCGTCCGGTGTTGGCCTCGGCGCAAGGCGCCGTTGCCTTTCCCCGTGCGCGGGCGTAGTCTCCCGCCACGCGTCGCGCTCGTCCCTCGCCGGCCGTCTCCTCTTTGGTTGGTCGTCGCGGGCATTGGTCGGCGCGGGCCGTGGCGACCCACGGTCACCTCGTCTCACGGCGACGGCGCGCGCGTCGTCGCCCCGATCAAGGAACCGCCCCATGAAGCGCTTTGTCGCGGAGGCTGTCGGTACGTACTTGCTCGTGCTCGTCGGGACCGGCTCGGTCGTCGTAAACCAGTCCTCTGAGGGAGCGGTCACGCTGGTGGGGATCGCGGCGGCGTTCGGCCTCGTCGTGACGGCGATGATCTACTCGATCGGCGACCTGTCGGGGGCCCACATGAACCCCGCAGTGACGGTCGCGGCGACGCTCGCCAAGCGCTTCCCTGCGGCGCGGGTCGCCCCTTACGTCGTTGCGCAGTGCCTGGGCGCCGTTGCCGCGAGCGCGACGCTGCGCGGCTTGTTCCCGGACGCCACGACGCTTGGCCAGACGGCGCCGGCGGGGCCGGTGATCCAAGCGCTGATTGTCGAAGGGCTGCTGACGTTCTTGCTCGTCTTCGTGATCCTGAACGTCACGGCGCCGGGCAAGTCCGACGCGGCGCTCGCCGGGGTCGTGATCGGCGCGACGGTCGCCGCCGGCATCTTGGTGGGGGGCCCCGTGAGCGGCGGGTCGATGAACCCCGCGCGTTCGCTCGGACCCGCGCTCGTGGCGGGCGAGCTCAAGCACCTTTGGGTGTACGCGGTGGGCCCGCTGGTGGGGGGCGTGCTGGCCGCGGCCGTCACCCGCGCGCTGCGGAGCGAGGCGCCACCGGCGTGAAGCGTCGTCGGCCCCCCGCGATCGATTGGACAATTGCCGGCCCGCGATTCATGCTGCGGCTGAGTTCCCCTGTCAGGGGGCGTGACGGCCTGTCAGGCCTCTCTCCTCGCCTCTTCTTTGGAGCACGCTAATGACCCGCACCCACCGCCGCGCACCCTTATTGATGATTGGGCTGACAAAGAACCCCTGCGGCGACGTTTTCCCGCCGTGGGCCGGGCTTCCGTTGGTCGCCCTCGGTTCATTGGCCGCGCGAGGCTCAATAAGTGGCTTCGCCGTTGCGTCGGCATTCGTGATGTTTGGCGCGACGTGTGCGCCGTCGATGGCCCAGCTCATCGACTTCGAGGCCACCCCCGCGGGGGCGACGCCGATTGACGACGGCGTCCTCTCTTCGCTGACCCCCTACACGGCCGGCGCGGCGCTCGTGAACTTCGGGTTTGACTCCGACTCGAACGGCTCGATCGATACCGACGCGGTGTTCGAGCGCGCCGGCACGTTCTCGGGCGAGGCCCCCAACGCGGGCTTCAGCGGTTCGTCAGGGATCGACACGGCCGACCCCGGCTTCGGGCCGCAACTGGGAGGGTGGTTCCTCCGCTCGCCGGTCGGCGGCAGCGACTTCGGGCAGTTCATCATCGAGTACACCGCCGGTTTCCCGGTGACGGACGCCTCGGGCGAGGTCTGGGACATCGACGGCATCCCCGGCAGCGGGGGCAACCCCGGCGTCACCGAGGAGTACACCGTGCGGGCGTTCGACGCCGCGAGCAACCTGCTCGCGACGCAGGTCTCTCCGTTGGGGATCGACACGAGCGGCACGTCACTCGACGGTCAGCCGTGGACGTTCGTGTTCACGGGCCTCACGGCGGGGATCGACCGGATCGTCGTCGATTTCACGGGGACGAAGACCTCGGGCATCGGCCTGGCGTTCAACAACTTCTCGCCGCTGTCGGTGATCCCCGAACCGGCTGGCGCGCTGTTGCTATTGATGGGGGGGGCGTTGTTCGCGCGGCGACGGCTCAGGGACGCCCCGTGAGACTCGAACGCAAGGACGAACGTCCCGCACCGACGCCGCGGTTTTACCTGCGGCTCGCGAAGTACGTCGCGCTGTGTGTTGCGCTGGGTGTGGCCTCGCTGGGAGTGGGGATGCTGGGGTACCGGCACTTCGAAGAGCAGAGCTGGGCCGAGGCGTTCCACAACGCCGCGATGCTGCTCGCGGCGATGGGTCCCGTGGGAGAACCGCAGACGACGGGGGGCAAGATCTTCGCGGGCTGTTACGCGCTGTACTGCGGCTTGTTGTTCCTCGTCGTCGCGGGGCTACTCGTCACGCCCTTCGCCCACCGCTTGCTGCACCTCTTCCATTCGGACCCCGACGACGACCAGGCGGGCGACGCCTGACCGACCAACCCCACGCGTGTCACGCCCGCGTCGCCGCGTAGCGCTCGTAACGATCCGATAGGGCGAAAAACGTCGGCGCCCAGAGGCCGACGAAGATCCCGAACCGTTCGCCGTGGGCGGCGTCGGGCTCCTTGGCCAAGAACCAGATGGCGATCGACGCGGCAATCGACACGAACCCCGCGTAGAAACAAAACGTGCTGAGAAACCTGAGTGTGCTAACCGACATGGAGGGCTTTCTGTTGCTGGGCGAGCCTCCGGCGCGAGCTACGCCACACGCGCAGGCATCGGGCTAGAGAGGGACGCGGGACGCACGCCGCCACCGTTTGGCGGCGGGCAAGCATCGACACACAGACTATAGCGTAGGCAAGCTTAGAGCGAACGCCCAACTGCGCCCCCCCATTGCCGGCGACCAGCGCCGGATCGCCGTCGCGGGCGCGTCAGACCTTGAGGAACTCGTACCCCTTGCGCGGGGTGCGGCTGAGCAGGGCGGCGGCCTGCGAGTCGCCGGGGATCGTCTGCGTCGATGCGTCCCAGGCGATCTCACGCCCCAGCCGGGCGGCGATCGCCGTCAGGTGGCAGACGTCCATCGCGGCGACGTGCGACGCGACGTCGGAGATCGTCTCTCCCCCTTCGCGGATCGCGCGGTAGAAGTTGTCCTTGTGCCCCTCGGCCGGCTTTCCTTTGAACAAGGCTCGAAGTTCTTGCGCGCCGAAGCGGCCGGCGTCCCAGTCCTCTTCGACCGGCTTGCCGGTGATCCGCTCGCGGTTGACGAACATGCGGCCGTGCTCGCCGTCGAACAGGATGCCGTTGTCGCCGCGGCTGGTGACGGTCATCTCGAGGCCGTCGGCGAAGTGGCAGACGACTGCGAAGTCGTGCGACGTGTTGTAGCTGTCGTCCACCGCGGCGTAGCCGTCGCGTATCTCAACGGGGTGCTTGGCGTCGCGGCCGTCGATCCGCACCAGCCGCTTGTCGTACGGCGTGTCGGGGGAGTTCCGCTGCAGGGCCCACAGCGCGATGTCGACGTGGTGCGCCCCCCAGTCGGTGAACTTGCCGGCCGAGTACTCGTACCACCAGCGGAACTCGTAGTGGCAGCGGCGCTCGCGGAACGCGTGGGCGGGCGCAGGGCCCTGCCACATCTCCCAGTCGAGATCCTTGGGGACTTCGGCCACGGGGAACGGCCCCCCGGTCGGGCAGCCGTCGAGGCCGATCGTCACCTTATTGATGCGGCCCAGCATCCCCTGATGGACCATGTTCACGGCGCGGAGGAACAGGTTCTGCGCGGTGCGTTGCTGCGTGCCGACGAGGAACGCCAGCTCCGGATGCTTGGCCTTCGCGGCGTTGATCAGCCGCCCCTCTTCGAGGGTCAGCGTGAGGGGCTTTTGGCAGAAGACGTGCTTGCCCGCTTCGAGCGCTTCGATGGCGATCTTCACGTGCCAGTGATCGACCGTGACGATGCTGACGACATCGACGTCCGATCGATCGAGGACCCGGCGGTAGTCCTGCGTGAGAAACGCCTTGCCGTTGCAGATCGCCTTGTCGGCCAGAGCCCGGTTCGCGTGCCGCAGGTCGACGTCGCAGATCGCCGTCACGTCGCCAAAGTGGGCGTGGTCGTGGGCGTCCCCCGTCCCCATTGACCCGACGCCGATGCAGCCGATCCGCGGCCGGTCGTTGGCCGACACGTTTGCGAAGGCGCGCTCGCCCAGCGGGATCGTCCAAGCCGCTGCCGCGGCGGCCGAGGCGGTGCGGAGGAAGTCGCGGCGGCTGGCGCCGATCCGGGGAGTGGTCGCGGAGAGCATGGGTGGCTGAGCTCGAAGGTGGGGAGCAAGGAAGAGGCCCGACGAGTACCCCCCGGGGAGCGCCCAGGAAGGAACCCCGATTGTAACCAGAATCGGACGCCCGGGTGGAGGTTGGCGGGAGGGGGCGAGCCGGCCTCGAACGCCCTCCACAGTCCGCTCCGCCCGGCCTCGGTCACAGCAGCCCGTCCAGCTCGTCGACGAGCCGCTCGAAGCGGGTGAGGGCCGCCTCGACCGGCGCGGGACTCGCCATGTCGACCCCCGCGTCGCGGAGCAGTTCGAGCGGGTACTTGCTGCAGCCCCCCTTGAGGAACGAGAGGTAGTCGTCGAGCTCGCGCTTGCCGCCGTTTACGACACGCTCCGACAGCGCGATCGCCGCCGACAGGCCGGTCGCGTACTTGTAGACGTAGAAGGCGTTGTAGAAGTGCGGGATCCGCAGGCACTCGAGCTCGAGCTCGGCGTCGATCGCGAAGCCCGGCCCGAAGTACGCGTCGAGCAGCCCGCGGTAAACCTCGCGGAACTTGTCGAGCGTGAGCGCCTCGCCGCGCTCGGCCAGGGCGTGCGTCTGGTGCTCGAACTCGGCGAACATCGTCTGGCGCACGACCGTCGCGCGGATGCCGTCGATCTCGCGGTTCACCAGGTACGCCCGTTCGGCGTCGGTCTTGGCGCGGTCCATCAGGTGACGTCCCAGCAGTTGTTCGTTGAACGTGCTGGCGACCTCGGCGACGAAGATCGTGTAGCTGTAGTACTCGTAGGGCTGGCTGCCCGCCGAGTAGCGGCTGTGCATCGAGTGCCCCGCCTCGTGCGCCAGCGTGAAGACGTGGTCGAGCACGTCGGGCTGGTAGTTCATCAGGATGTAGGGGTCGCCGTCGAAGCTGCCGGCGGAGAACGCGCCCGACTGCTTCCCCTTGTTGGGGTAGCGGTCGCACCAGCGGCCGCGGAGGCCCGCCTCGAGCGTCTTGCAGTACTCTTCGCCGAGCGGCGCGAGCGAAGCGACGACCCCCTTGACCGCTTGGTCCCAGGTGGTGCGCTTGTCGAGGTCCGCCAAGATCGGCACGTAGGTGTCGTAGTGGTGGACGTCGCGGAGCTTCATCTTCCGCCGCCGGACGTCGAAGTACTTGTGGACCGCCGGCAGCTTCGCGCGGACCGCCGACACGAGGTTGTCGTAGACGCTCACCGGCACGTCGTCGCCGAACAGCGACATCTCGCGGGCGCTGGCGTAGCCGCGGGCCTTGGCGTAGTAGACGTCCTTCTGGATCGAACCGCGGAGCGACGCGGCGAGCGAGTTCTTGTGGTCGTCGAACTCGGCGTAGAACTGGTGGAACGCCTTCTTGCGGACCGAACGGTCGGGGGAGTGCAGGAAGACGCTGAAGCTCGACTGCCCGAGCTCGACTTCCTCGCCGCGCTCGTTCTTGAGCGTGCCGAACTTCAGGTCGGCGTCGGTCAGTTGGCGGAACACCTGGCTGGCGGCGCCGGCCATCTCGCTCTGCATCGCGAGGAGCTTCTCTTCTCCCTTGCTGAGCGTGTGGGGCTTGTAGCGCGTCAGCCGCTCGACGAGCAGCTTGTAGGGGGCGAGGGCCTTCTCGGCGAGGAGCTTCTTGAGCTTCGCGGCGGGGATCGCGAGGACCTCGGGCCGGATGAAGCTGGCCGCCTGGCCCGCGCGGCTGGCGACCGCCTGGTAGCGCTGCATCATCGCCTGATAAACGCCGCTCGCCTGGTCTTCGGTCGTCTTCAGCATCGCGTAGTAGCCGAGGCGCTCGCCGGCGCGGTCGAAGGCGCTGTCGAACTTCAGGCAGGCCGCGAGCGCCGCGGCGCTCTCGCCGAGGCGGCCACGACGCTCGTCGTAGGCGGCGATCTGCGCGTCCCACTTGGCGAACGCCTTCTCCCACGCCTCGTCCGAGGGGAACAGGCTCGCGAGGTCCCACGTGTCAGCGGCTTTGACCTTCGAGCGCGGCGGAAGGGTCTTCATGGAATTCGGAGTTCGGAATGCGGAACGCGGAATGAATTGATCGACACGAACTCGGCGGCAGCGCGTCCATTCCGCATCCCGCACTCCGCCTTCCGCATTCGTTTCACCACTTCCAGAGCGCCGTTCCCCACGACAGGCCGGCGCCGAAGCCGCACATCAGCAGCTCGTCGCCGGGTTGGACGCGCCCCTCGCGCAGCGACTCGTCGAGCGCGATCGGGATCGAGCCCGCCGACGTGTTGCCGTAACGGTCGAGGTGCTTGACCACGCGGTCGGCGGGGACCCCCATCGACTCGGTGGCGGCGTCGAGGATCCGCGCGTTCGCTTGGTGCAGCAGCCACAGCGCGACCTCGTCGCGCTCGCGTCCGGCCGCGTCCAAGACGTGGGCGAACGTGTCTTCGAGCAATCGGACCGCCCACTTGAACACGGGGCGGCCGTCCATCTCCATCAGCCAGGGCGGGGCCGCGGCGTCGCCCCCCTCCAGGCCCGCCGTGGTGAAGGGGCACTCGACCCCCCCCATGCGGCGCGTCAGCAGCCCCATCCCCGAGCCGTCGGCGCCGAGGGTGTAGGCGAGCATCCCCTGCTGGTCCGAGCCGCGCTCGAGGACCACCGCGCCGGCGCCGTCGCCGAACAGCGGGTACGTCTTCTTGTCGTCGGGGTTGAGGACCCGCGTGTTGGTGTCGGCCCCGATGACAAGCACCCGCCGCGCGCAGCCGGTGGCGACGAACTGTGCGCCCGTCACGAGTGCGTACATGAACCCCGCGCAGGCCGCGACGACGTCCATCGCCGGGCAGTTGATCCCGAGGCGGTCCTGCACCGTGGCGGCGGTTTGCGGCAGCAAGCGGTCGGGGGTGAAGGTCGCGAGGACCAACAAATCGACTTCCTCGCGGCGGCCCCCGGCGGCCTCGAGCGCCCGCTCGGCGGCGCCGATCGCCAGGTCGCTGGTAGAAACCCCGGGCGGGGCGTGCCGACGCTCGCGGATGCCGGTCCGCTGGACGATCCAGTCGGGGTCGCAACCGAGCCGGCCGAGGTCTTCGTTCGTGACGACGCGCTCGGCCAGGTAGCTCCCCGTCCCCGAGACCCGCACCCCCATGAGCCTGGCGAGAGGCCCGCGGCGGACGTTCTGAACGGCGTCGCTCATCGCGGAGGGTCAGGGAACCTGGGTCGCGTGGAGAATCCTGGCCAAGCCCCACAGGTTACGCCCTGGCGCCCGGCAGGGGGACCCCCCGGCTCGGCCATTGATGCCGCAAAACGGGAGAAATGAAGCGTTCACGCAAAGGCGCGAAGACGCAAAGAAGCTGTCGGTAGGCCGCGCCTCGCTCGCCTTTGCGTCTTTGCGCCTTGGCGTGAACGCTTTCCCTGTTCGCCGTTGGCTCACGCCGCCCTTCGCCCTTTGCGGCGGTACAGCCTGGCGTTGCCCCGTTTGCCGGCGTCGGCGACGGCGCCCATTTCCCGGAGGCAGTACGCGGCGCGCTGTGCGACCTGGCGCGCGGCGCCAAGCGCTACGGCGAGCTCGGCCGTGTCGAAGATCGCCGGCAAGGCGCCGGGGGCCAGCTTCCACAGGTCGCTGGCGCGCTCGAACCGCACGCGGTCGAGGACGCCGACCAGCCGCTGGTCCACAACGATCTGGTCGTCTTTTCGCCAGCGCCGCCGCCGGCCGTGGCCCGGCGCGCGGAGCTCTTCGACTTCGACCAGCAGCGCCTCGATCGCCAGCCGTTTGTGGGGGAACGCGCGCGTGAAGTGGACCAGGTCGTCGAACAGATCGACCAGCTCGCCGCGCTTGGGGCTCTTGCGACGCGAGAGCTCGGGGCCGTCGTGGCTCGCGAGTCGCACCAGGTGCTTCGTTACGACGATCGGTTTGACGACCAGCACGCGGTGCTTCGCGCACAGCTTGCGGACCTTGTCGCGGATTGCGGCCAACCCCGCGTGCTGGACCTCGATGAACGTGTCGCCGAGGACCACGTCGATGCGGTACGCGCCGCGACGCGCTTCGACCTCCCCTTCGTCCCCGGCGTAGAGCTCCTTGAGCTGGCGGTGGAGCGAGGTTTCCATGCAGGAGTACGCAGCAGGCAGAGGGCAGCAGGCAGCGACTTGATAGCCGGAGCGGGTGTCGCTCCGCTCAGCCGACGCCGAAGTCCTTGACGGTGAACAGCGTGGTCAGCTCGTAGCCGCGCTCGGCGAACGCCTCGCGGCCCCCTTCCAGGCGGTCGATGATCGCCAGCACGCGCTCGACCTTCAGGCCGACCTCTTCGCAGAGCTCGATCGCGCGGAGGCTCGAGCCGCCGGTGGTCACCACGTCCTCGACGATCACCAGTCGCTCTCCCGCCGCGTAGGGCCCCTCGACTTGCTGGCCTTTGCCGTGGGCCTTTGGCTCCTTGCGGACCATCACCCCGCGGAGCGGCAGGCCGCGCTGGCCGGCGACGGTCAGGATCGACGCGGTGATCGGGTCGGCGCCGATCGCCATCCCCCCCACGAGGTCCGGCAGGTCGTCGCCGATCAGGGCGAGCATCCCCTCGCCGATCAGCTTCGCGCCGAGCGCGTCGAGCGTCACCTTGCGGCAGTCGAGGTAGTAGCTCGCCTTCTTGCCGGAAGCGAGCGTGAAGTCACCGAAGGCGAGGGCCTTCGCGCGGAGCAAGTCGGCGAGCGCGTCGCGGTCGTACATGGCAAGGACAATCTCATAGGGTGCTGCGGGGGCCAACGATCGACGATCGTCCCCGCAACGCCCGCCGCGCGCCAAGCCGCTCGCGGCTCAGCGACGCACCGTGACCGTTGATCCAACGGACAGGATGTCGCTGAGCTCGGCGGCGTCGCTCGAAGCCACGGCGATCCGGCCCGCGGCGGTCGGCGCAGGGCTCGGCCCGAGGGCGACGCTCGCCCCGGGGGACGACTCGCTCCGCAGGACGATCCCCCCCGGCGCCTTCTCGCCGACGGTCCAGCTCCCTTCGCCCGACGCGACGCCCTCGAGCGTCACGGGGAACCGGCCCGCGTAGCGGCCATCGACCATCAGCACCAGCTCGCCCGACTCCGAATCGACGACGGCGTGGAACGGCCCGCGGACGACCTTGAGCGTCTGGCCGGGCTTCACGGCGTCGGCGTTGGCGACGCCGTTGATCTTCGCCAGCAACGGCCAGGGGACGTTGTACTTCTCGGCGATCGAGGCGAGCGTTTCGCCGGCCGCCACTTGGTGCGGCGGTTCGAGGCGGTGCTCCATCGAATAGACCACGGTCCCCGCGAGCTGGTCGAGCAGCTCCGCGACGTCGTTCCGCTGCTGGAGCGTGAGCGAGGGGTCGTCGCGCCATTGCGAGAGCATCAGGTGAGCGCGGGTCAGCTCGTCGCGCCCGAGTGCTTCCTGGATCAAGGGCAACGCGCCGGCGAAGCCCGCCGCCGGGGTTGTCCTCGCAGGGTTTGCGCTCGGCTTTGTTGTAGTTGTCGGTGTGGCGAGCGGCGATGCGGGCGGAGCGTTGCTCGCGAAGCTCAGCGGGGTGGTCTCCGACTCGGCGCTCGAGTCCGTCGCGCCGAAGTCGGGCGCCGGTGTCGAAGCCGGCATCGACGCGTAGCGGTCGCCGACTGCGCTCGCCGCGGGGCCCGCTGAAGGGCTCGGCTCGGCCTTCGGTGGCGCGGCGCTCGCGGCCGCGATCGTGCTGACGGGCGCCGCCGCGGGGGCCGCTTCCCTGGGCGCCGCCATCGCGGGGAGGTCGGGAGTGCTGTTGCCGAGTGACGGCACGCGCCCCGAGATTGTCGGTTGCGCCGGGGGCGTCGCGGCGCTGGCGGGCGCCGAGTTCGATGCCGCGGCGCGCGCCGGCAGCGCGAGCGCCGGGTTCACGTTGGGCTTCGGATTCGAAGCCTGCTTGGGGTTCGCCGCGGGGGCGCCGGGCGCGGCGAGCGTGTTGCTCGGGTCGAGTCCTTCGATCGGTGTCCCCTCGACGGGGATCCCACCACCCTGCGGCATGGCCGCTGGTTCGCTGGGGAGCTTGGGCAGCGGGGGGAGTTCGGGGGACTTGGTTTGGGTCGGCTTCGGCGCGGCGGAGGGCGAGCTGGCCGCCGTGGCCGTTGGAGCGGTCGGGGGTGCGCTGCGCGACGTCGCGCTCGCTTCGCCCGACGCGAGCGCCGCGCTTGGCGAGAACGCGGGCGCCTCGGACTCGGCCGACGCGCCGGCGGCGGGCGCGGCCGCCCCCTCGACCGGGGCGAGCGACCAGTCGTCTTGCATCGCGACCGGCGCCTCTTCGTTGATCTTCAGCGCCAGGAACACTCCCAGCGCCGCCAACACGGCGATCGTCGCCAACGGTCGGATCGTGCTCATCGTTCGCTCGTCCTCGTTTCGGGGGGACGCTCCTCACGCAACCAGCGGACGGCGCTCGACGGCGCCGATCACCAACAGCGGGCCCAACACGTACGAGCGGGCCTCACAGAAACAAGCGGCGGGATCGTAGAAGAACCCCCGCGCGGGGGCCATGCCAGTTCGGCGTGCTAGCAAGCACACGGCCCCGACGCCGGCAACAGCGGCGCGAGGGGGCAGCCTTCGCAGCGCGGCCGCGGGCTGCGGCAGTGCTCGACAGCGACCTTCACCAGCAGGGCGTGGGCCTCGTTGAAGAGCGCGGGGTCGCGCGGCAGGGCCCCCTCGAAGGCCCCCTGCAACGCGTCGTACGAGGCCCGCGGCGAGGCCCAACCGTGGCGGGCGAGGACCCGACGCGTGTAGGCGTCGATCACGAACACGGGCGCGCCCCCGGCGTAGAGCAGGATCGCGTCGGCCGTCTCGGGCCCGACGCCGCGGACCCCCAGCAGTCGGCGGCGCAGGCCCAGGGCGCCCTCCCGGTCGTCGCAGCCCTCGAACAGGCGATCGGTCGATCCGTCCGCTTCGTCGATCACGAACTTCGCGAGCGCGTGCAGCCTCTCGGCCTTGACCCGCGGTGGGCCGGCGGGTCGCACGAGCTCCGCGAGCGCGCCGACGTCGATGCTCGCAAGCCGATCGAACGACAGCACGCCGGCGCCGCCGAGCGCGGCGATCGCGTGCTCGACGTTCCGCCACGCCGTGTGCTGCACGAGGATCGCGCCGACCATCATTTCGTACGCCGAGTCTCCCGGCCACCAGTGCTGCGGGCCGTAGGCGGCGAACAGCCGATCGATCAGTTCCGCCAGGGGGGGGGCGAGGGGCGCGGCGGTTTGGTCGGTCATCGGGTTCATTCGCAGCTCGCTGTGTTCGCGGCGAGAGAGTTCGCGCCGCGTAAGTGTCAAGCCGCAAAATCGCGCAGTCGCGCTTCGCGCTTGTTTCTCCCTTTGTCCGCGCGCGGTCCGGGCTATAATCGGACCCGTAGGCGGAGAGTCTCGCTAGACGCCGCTCGCGTCGTTCACCACACCTCTGTCGCTGTGCCTGCCGTGCTGTCGGTCCGACCCAAGATCGCCGAGTTGGTCTTCCAGCTCTACGGCCGAACGCTCCACCCCGAGCTGTTCGAGGTCTGCAAGGCGAAGCGGTTCGAGCGCGGCGGCTACACGGCGGTGGTGTCGATCACCGGCGCCGGGCACGTCGTCGAGTGGCGCCACCAGGGGCTGGTGCTGACCGAGGTCGCCGCGTCGGCCGCGCAGCCGCTGCCGATCAAGCGACGCCTGATGTCGCACCGCCTCGCCGGCGAGCAAACCGACGGGATGGAGTGTCGCGGCGGCGTGACCTACCAGACGACGTTTTCGCTCGAGTCGGCCACGCCCGACGTCCTCCAGGCGTACCGCAAAGAAATCGACCTCGCCGGCCTGCACGGGGGCCTGGTCCACCGCTTCGACTCGAGCGGCCGGATCGGCGTCGGCGCCCTCAGCTACGTCGATGTGCAGTCGCGAGACCGGACGTTCGTTGTCCGCGCCCTGCACACGTTCCCGGACGACGGCGTGCTGATGAAGGCGCGGTCGGTGTTCCAACTGCCGGGGTAGGGGCGGAAAGCACCAGTGACCAATACAGCGGCGTGGCAACGCCCTTTGGTCATTGGTGCTTGGTCATTGGTGCTTTCCTTGCTTGGTCATTGGTCGTTTGAGGCACGCAGGAAGTCGCGAAGCACGTCGCTGACCGCTTGCGGCTGCTCGACCGGCGTCATGTGGCCGGCGCCGTCGATCACCTCGAAGCGTGACCCGGGGATCGCGGCGGCCATGCTGCGCATCGCCTCGACGGTGCTGATCGCGTCATCGACGCCGGCGACCAGGAGCGTTGGGATCACGATCGAGGGGAGCAGCCCCGTCGAGTCGGGCCGCGCCGCCATCGCCCGCTGGGCGGCGGCGATCGCCCGCGGGTCGGTCGCGGCGATGACGGCCGCCGTCTCGTCGATCGCCCGCTGGGGCGCGGCGGGTCCGAACAGCTTCGGCCGCATCAGCTCGGCGACGCGGGCCGATCCCCACTCGTGGACTCCCTCGGCCATCTTGAGGCGCGTGGCGCGCTGCGCATCGCCGTCGGCCGTGGCCAGGGTGCCCATCAGCACCAGCGCGCCGATCCGCTCGGGGTGACGCCGCAGCAGGTTCAGCGCGACGTACCCCCCCATCGAGAAGCCGCACACCGTAGTGGGCTCGCTGATCCCGAGCGCGTCGAGCGCCGCGACGACGTCGTCGGCGTACTGATCGAGCGAGTCATCCCCCCCCTCCGCTACGGCGCCCTCGGCGAAGCGCGAGGCGCCAAACCCACGCAGGTCGGGGGCGAGCACACGCCAGCGGTCGGAGAGGGCCGCGATTTGCTCGCGCCACATCGCCGAGCTAAGTGGGAACCCGTGCAACAGCACCACGACGGCCGCGTCGCGAGGGCCTACGTCGATGACCGTTAGGAGGGGGCTGCTCACGGGGTACGCTCCACGGAGAGGGAACTGAGGGACACCCGGAGTCTATCACCCGCAACCACCCGCGCGTCGATCGATCTGGGCATTCGGCGACTCGGACCGCCGACTGTCGTGCGCACCGAGAACTACCTCGGCGTTCACTCGGCGCCAGGATCGGCAGCGCGCATCGCCTCGTCTTCCGCCAGCGCCCGCTGGAACAGCGCGAGCTGCCGCTGCATGACCTTCATGTGCGGGTGCTCGGCGATCGCTTTGCGCTGGCGATCGACGGCGCCACGGTAGTCGCCGGCCGCGTAAAGGCAGCGGCCGAGCGTGTCGAGGTAGCCGCCGTTCCCGGGGTCGAGGTCGAGCGAGCGGCGCGAGTAGCGGATCGCCTTCTGGTAGTCCCCTTCGGTGTTCGCCACGAGCCACGCCCACTGGTTGTAGGCGGCGGGACGCCCCGGCTCGGTGGCGATCTCTTCGTCGAACTTCTGGGCCAGGTCGCGGACCCGGCGGCGCGTGTCGGCGGCGAACTCCTCGCTCGCCCCTTCGAGGCGGTGCATCGAGATCAGGATGTCGGCGTCCTCGTCGTCGGCCTCGATCGCCTTGCGCAGGGCCGCCTCTTGCTCGGCGGGCGGAGCGCCTCGGGCGGCCATCGCGAGCGCTTCGTACGCCCAGCGTTTGGCGATCACCGCCACCGCCGGGCGCAACACCGCAACCTCGGGTCGCATCAACGTGCGGACGCGCCCCAGCAGTTGGTTGTAGCGCCGCCTCCCCTCCTTGGGCTCGATCAGCTCGGCGAGCGGCGCGAGGATCGCGGCCGCGTCGGTCCATTGCTCTTCGTCGGCGTACGAGTCCGACAGCCGCTGGCGCGCGTAGACCGACGCGATCGTCAGCGGGTCGGCGCCCTCGACCTCGGCGAGCCACTCGCGTCGCGCCCAGGGGACGAACCCCGCCCCCTCGAGCTCGTCCGCCAGGACGACCCGCGGGCCGAACTCCCCCGAACCGACCGCCAGCGCCGCATCGACCGCGTCGGGCTCGACGGCGAGCGCCGCGTCGGCCGCTCGTTCACTGCGCTCGACCTCGCCGCGCCCCACGAGCAGTCGGGCCTCGATGTAGCCGCCGCGCTTGGCGCCGAGCTTTGCGCGGTGCGTGGCGAGCGTGGCGTCGATCGCCTCGGTGGCGCCGGCGTCGGCCATCCAGAGGAGAGCGCGACCGAGTCGGCCCGCCGCCGTGTCGGGGTTCAGGGTCGCTAGCGCGGTCGTGGCCGCGAGCGTGTCGCCCTCGCGTTGCTCGGCGAGCGCGGCGCGGAGGGCCCGCCAGTGGAGCGTCGCGGCGACCCCCTCGCGGCCCTCGGACGACTCGCCGGCGACCGGGCGGCGGCGGTTTCCTTCGGCTTCGGCCAGCTCACGCCACCGCGTGGCGGCAGCCTCGCCGCGGACTTCGGCGGCCGCGGTGGCGAGCCACTGCGCCGTCTCACGCCGGCCGCGGCCGTGCGCCCGGGAGAGGCGGTCGATCGCGTCGCCGACCGCCCCCGCGAGCTTCGCCTCGAGGACGCGGTCCTCACTGGCGAGCAACACCAGCGCCGCCTCGCGCGCGACGTGCGACGCCGGCTCGAAGCGGGCGATCCGCGCGAGCGCCGCGGCCGCGCGGGGGTCGCGCCCGCTCGAGAGCTCGACGTCGAGCAGCCTCGCCAGCTCGCCGATCGTCGCCGAGCGCTCGTCGGCTGTCAGGTCGGCGTAGCCCGCCAGCACACGCCGGACCTCGGGCGAATCGACGAGCGGGGGCTCGCCGTCGGCCGGGCGCGAGCCGTCGAGCCAGTCGCCGCGGAGCTGCTCGAGCAGCCGCGCGCCGGTGGCGGCGACCTCGGGGTCGGGGCTGCGGGTAGCGGCCAGCAGGGGGTCGAACGCGTCGAGGCCGTGGTCGAGCAGGCGCTGCTGCGCGTCGAGCCGGACGTCGTAGCGGGGGTCGCCGAGCCGTGCGACGAGCTCGTCAATCGAGCGGTCGGCGGGCCCGGCGGCAGCGGCCGACCCGCCGACGACCAAACCGAGCACGATCGCGAGCACCTGCCTCATGGCCGCGAGTCCCGCGCAAGGGTCCGAAAGCCGAGCCGTCAATCGGCCCGACGTTCCATCTCTTCGATGTAACGACGCAGGCGTTCGACTTCGTCGGTGACGCTCGAGAGCTTGAGCATGTTCTCGACGCGTTTCACGAGCTCGATCTTGTTCACCGGCTTCGAGAGGAAGTCGTCGGTCCCGGCGTCCACCGCCCGTTCGATGTCCCCCAGCTCGTTGAGCGCGGTGACCATCAGGATCATCACGTTGCTGGTCGCGGGGTCGCTCTTCAGTTGCTGGCAGACCTCGAACCCGCTCAGCTTGGGCATCATCACGTCGAGCAGCAGGACGTGCGGCTTGAACGCGCGGGCCTTGTCGAGCGTGTCCTGCCCATCGACGGCGACACGGACCTCGATGTCGAGGCCCGTCAGGTACGCCTCGAGCAGCTCGACGTTCGGCTCGTTGTCGTCCGCGATCAGTACGCGGTGCTTGTCAGCCATCGAGTCGCCACCGGGACGGGGAAGGGAACCACAGATTAACACGGATGAACGCAGATGACTTCGACACGCCGACAGCACAGACGTCGCAGCGAATCGCCGATCGACGAATCGCCTCCGCGGAGGTCATCCGTGTCGATCTGTGTTCATCTGTGGTTGCTGTTCTTGTCGTTAAACCCCGACGAGCTCGGCGTTGAGCGCCGCGGCGGGGACGGGGAAGCCGGTGCAGAGCTCACGGACTTGTTCGCGGATCGTCGCCAGGCGGCCGGCGTCGTCGTGGTGCTTCAGGGCGTCGAGCATCCACGCGCCCACGGTGCGCATCTCGGCTTCCCCCATCCCGCGAGTCGTCAGCGCCGGTGTGCCGACGCGGATCCCGGAGGGGTCCATCGGCTTGCGGGTGTCGAAGGGGATCATGTTCATGTTCACGGTCACCCCCGCGGCGCCGAGGGCCCCTTCGGCCGTCTTGCCGCCGATCCCCAGCGGGGTCACATCGACGAGCATCAGGTGGTTCTCGGTCCCCCCCGAGACGAGCGACAACCCGCCGGCGGCGAGCGTCTCGGCCAGCACCTTGGCGTTGTCCATCACTTGCTGGATGTAGTCGCGAAACTCGGGCCGCAACGCCTCGCCGAAGCAGACCGCCTTGCCGGCCACGACGTGCATTAGGGGGCCCCCCTGCGTGCCGGGGAAGACGCGGCTGTTGAGGACCTTGCCGTACTCCTCACGCGCCAGGATCAGCCCCGAGCGCGGCCCGCGCAGCGTCTTGTGCGTGGTCGTGGTCACCACGTCCGCGACCTTCACGGGGTCGTCGTGCAGCTTGGCCGCCACGAGGCCCGAGTAGTGGGCCATATCGACCATCAGCTTGGCGCCCACCTCGTCGGCGATCTCGCGGAACTTGCCGTGCGGGATCTCGCGCGGGTAGGCGCTCGCGCCGGCGATGATCAGCTTCGGCTTGTGCTCGCGGGCGAGCTTCGCGACCTGGTCGAAGTCGATCCGGCAGTCGCTCGGCCGCACGCCGTACGAGTGGAAATTGTAGAGCATCCCCGACATGTTGAGCTTCATGCCGTGCGTCAGGTGCCCGCCGTGCGCGAGGTCGAGCCCCAGCACCGTGTCGCCGGGCTGCAACAGCCCCAGGTAGACCGCCGCGTTGGCCTGCGAGCCGCTGTGCGGCTGGACGTTGGCGAACGGCGCCCCGAACAACTCCTTGGCGCGGTCGATCGCCAGGTTCTCGACGACGTCGACGAACTCGCAGCCGCCGTAATAGCGCCGGCCGGGGTACCCCTCGGCGTACTTGTTCGTGAGCACGCTCCCCACGGCCTGCTGCACGGCGGGGCTCGTGTAGTTCTCGCTGGCGATCATCTCGAGGCCGTCCTGCTGGCGCTCGATCTCGTCGGCGACAGCGGACCAAACGGCGGGGTCGTTCTGTTCGAGGAAGTTCATGCGCGTCGGCGGGGGCGGGTCGGGGGGACCGGTAGGGCAGGGGGGCCGCTCACGAGTAACCGCGGGCCCGGGTAATTCTTCATCATCGAACCCTGCGGCCGCTGCGTCAATCGACGCACAAACGATGCGCACCTTTCGGGAAGAACGCGGCACGGCGAATCCCCCACCCCCTTTAGCGGGAGGGGCCGGGGGAGGGGGCGACCTTCGTACCGGCTTCACCACCTCCCCTAGCCCCTCCTCCTGAAGGACGAGGGGGATAGCCGACGCTCGCCGCGATCCGCACCGACACCGCGCCGCGGTTCTCGGCGCGCTCGGCCGGGGAGTCGTTCAACCGCAGGTAGAGCGTGCCGGTTGCCGTGGGGGTGAAGCGATCGCGCGTGCCGAGGGGGACTCCCTCGACGAACGCCTCGGGGCCGGCGTCGATCGTTGCGTGCAGTTCCCCCAGGGGTCGGCCGGCGTGGTAGCGGAGGGTCACGCCACCCGCTTCGCAGGGCCAGGCGTTCCCGTCCGCGTCGGTGTGGATCGTGAACCGGCCCGTGGTGCGGATCGAAACCGTCTCCCCCGCCGCGAGTCGGACTCCTGTCGGTTGCCAGCCGCGGCGCGAGTCGATTCGCACGGCGCTCCCGGATGCGCTGAGCGGCGCCCCGTCGCGGAAGTCGATCGCTTCGCACGCCACGTCGTGGCCGTAGTCGATCGTCGCGGAGAACCGCCGCCACTCTTGCTCGAGCCGCTTTCGGTCCTCGGCGAAGCGCTCGTCGAACAGACCGTCGAAGTCGTCGCGGAGCACGTCCGCCGACAACCGGCGCCAGCGCTCGCGGTACGCGGGGTGGTTGTCGAGGAAGTGGGCGAGCCCCCAGACGCGGGCGTACGACTCGACCCCCAGCGGCGCGCGGTTGTCGATCTTCCTCACGGCGTCGAGCGGCGCGAGCGACGCCCGCTGCGCCGCGGCGCGCAACAGCTTGGGCCGGCCCCACTGCGGCGCCGCGGCGGACGACTTCGGCAGCACGCCGAGGCGCAGCGTGCCGGCGGCCGCGTCCCCGCTGTGGGCGCCGAGCAGCTCGGCCGTCGCTTCCATGTACCACCCCGGGCCGCAGCCCCCGAGCGTCGTCTGCATGAAGGCGTGGGTCCCCTCGTGCAGCGTCAGGCAGCGCCGGTAGTAGTCGGAGGGCTGGTCGATGACCCACGCCTCGTACCCCAGTGCGAGCCCCTGCGGGAACTCGCGCCCGCCGGCCGGCATCAGCCCGGCGGCGCCGAACAGTTCGCGGTCTCTGACCAAGTACAGCCGCAACCGCCAATCGCGCGCCACCCGCTCGGCGGTCCCGAACCGCTCGGCCCACTGCGGCCCGGCGGCGTCGATTGCCGCTGGCAGTCCGTCGATGGCGGGCGAAGCCGGCAAGTCGGTGACCATCGTGCAGCGCGACGACTCGACGACGCGCAAGCCGGCGCGCCCGAGCTTGGCCGAGTCCAGAGCGCGTGCGGGCGCCCATTGGACGAACTCTCCCGCGGCCGACCACGACGCGAGCACGATCACGAGCGCGGCCATCAACAGCATGGCGGCTGCGCGCTTCATCGGGTCCGCAGCCGTTCGAAGAGTTTGTCGAGCCCCTGGTTGAGCGCCCCCTCGGCGGCCGACTGCAAAAGTTGCTGCGAGAGGCCGCGCAGCACCTCGCGATCGACCTCGGGGCGTGCGAACGTCCCCCGCACGGGGATGCGGATCGATTGGCCGCGCAGGCCGCCGAGCAGCACGGGACGCTTCTCGACCCATTCGTCGAGGATCGGGATCGCCAACCGCAGGTCGAGCGTCTCGTCGATGCCGACCGAGCCCGACGACTGGACGGTGACGTCGCCGATCTGGAACGACAACCCGCGGTGGAACACCCGGCCGTCGGCGAGTTGGAACTCGATCTGCTGGTTCTCGATCGTCAGCAGCGCGCCGTCCTGCGGCTGCGTCGCCCCTTGGACGCCGTCGCGGGCGACGCTCACCACCTGCTTGGCCGTCGCGACGAGCTCGGCGATCGAGGGGCCCGGGAGGACCTTGGCGGCGTGGATCGTCAGCAGGCCGGCGGCGCGGCCGCGGCCGATCGCCACGATCGGCGCAGTGAACTCGCTGAGCGCCAGCGAGAACTGGCCATCGACGCGCGTCGCGTCGGCGAGCACCGGGGCGATGAACTTCAGCACCCGCTCGGCGACCTCGGGCGAGATCGCGACCCGCGTCAGTACGGGGCCGGGCGCCAGCGTGAGGACCGTCGGCGGGGGGTCGAGCGCGGCCGAGGCCTTCGCCGTGAGTCTCCCCGCGCCGACCGTCACGTCGAGCGGATCGACAACGACGATCGCGTTGTCGAGCGTCGCGCCGAGCCGCCCCGGGCCGATCGGCAGGCCGAACACGCTCGCCCCCTGCCACGGCGCCTCGACCCGCGCACGCAAGCGGCGGATCGGCGCGACGTCCTGCCCCGGCACGGCCGCGACGCTCTCGACCCGCACCACCGCGCGGTCCTTGCCGATCAGCTTCACGTCGCTCCCCAGTTGTGGCCACAGCAGGGGGGAGAGCTGCTCGAGGTCGTACTCGACCAGCGCTTCAAGGCGCACCCCTTCGAGGGTGGCGGGGGAATCGATGCGCCCCTTGGCCGTCGCGTTGAGGCTGCGGGACACGATCCGGGCGTCGTTCAGCACGATTGCGCCGGAGCCGGAGGCGACGAGCGCGTCGAGCGTGGCTTCGATCTTGGGCTCGGCCCACACGGTCGCGGTCGAGCCGCCGGGCTGCTCGGCCGACGGAGGGATGGTGCGTGCGAGCGCGAGCCGCTCGCCGACCGCGTTGCCGGTGACCCGCAGCCCCTCGTTCGACTGCGCAATGGAAGCCGACCCGCTCAGGGCGCCGCCGGCCGTGTAGGACTCGGCGCCGCGTCGCGCGGCGATCCAGCGCGAGAGCCGCGCGAGGTCGGCGCGGTAGGCGACCTCGCCCCGGGCCCCCGCGTCGGGGCCCGTGGGCGTCGCGACGACGTTGCGCGCGGCAAGCGACACGCCGCTTGAGACGACCTTCAGGTTGTCGCTGCGGACCACTACTCCCGCGGGGACCCCCGCGACGCTCTGCCAAGCGAGGTCCCCGGACGCTTCGACGCGTGGCTCGCGAACCGCCAGGGGCGTTGCGTCGGTAGGGGGCGTGTCGAGCGCTAGGTTCGTCACCACGACCGACCACTGCGGCAGGGCGCCCCCCGCCGGCGACACGGTCCCCGCCGCGGTCGCCTCGACCTCGCCCCGCAGCGCGAGCCGGTCGGGGCTCGGCAGCGTCGGCGCAACGAGTCGGGCACGGCGGAACCACGCCCCGAGGTCCCCGGCCAGCTTGAGGTCGATCGTCCGCTCCCGCGGCTTCTGCGGCACGGGGGTCGCGGCCAAGAGCAGCGTGTCTCCTTCGGCGCCGACTTGCACGCGGCCCGCCGCCGCGTCGAGGGGTTCCCCGGTAGCGCCGCGCGCTTCGGCGCGGAAGTCGAGTTTCGGCTCGCTCACCAGCGGTTGGCTCGCGAGGCCGACGAACAGACCCTCGAGCGCGCCGTCGCAGGTCGCTCGCCACTCTGCCGCGGCGCGTTCGACGGCGAAGTTCCCCGTCCCCTTGCCGGCGAGCCGCCAGTCCCCGAGGTCGATGAACTGCCGCAGGTCGCTCGACAGGCGGTCGAGGTCGAGCTCGCCGCTGCCGCTGAGTTTGTTGACGTCGCCACTGGCTTGGGCCTTGGCGAACGTCGAGACGCACTCGAGCGACTCGAGGCCCCAGCCGGTCGGCGCCGCGGGGGTCGCCCCGGGGACGCCGCGGGCGACGAGCTTCAGCTCGATCGGGTCGCGCCACGCAATCGGCTGGCCGCGCGACACGCCGGCGAGGCTCTCGACCCGCGCCGCGGCGGCGACGCGCGGCGTGCTCCCAACGGGCTTGCTCGTCACGTCGAGCCGCACGCGCCCCTCGCTGAGCTTCACCCCTTCGTTGAGGCGCAGCACGTCGGGGGCCACCGCGGCGAGGCGCGCCACGTCGAGGTCGAGCCCCACCCGCAGGTCGCTCGGGGGAGTCGCTCCTCCCGCGCGCCACGCGGCCGCTTCTCGCGGGTCGATCGACCCGATGACGCGGGCCCGGCCGACCTCGGTCACCCCCTCAAGCTGCTCGATCACCAGGCGACCGTCGCGCGAAGCGAGCCGCCACGGCGCCTCGGCCGACGCCAGTCGCAGCGGCTTGCCACCAGTGGCGCTCCCCAGGTACTCGGGGCTCGCGACGGCGAGCCGGCCGGTCGAGGCGAAGCCGCGGGCGACGAGGTCCGTCAGGGGGTCCCCCGTCGTCGGGGCGCTGTTGGGGCGCCACACGGCTTCTCCTTCGGCGCTCGCGTAGCCGGCGAGCCTTGCGCCGGGGTCGCTGCGGCGGATCAGCGCGGCGACCAGCGACAGCGGCGCGGCGGCCAGCCGGCCGCGGACCGT
The DNA here is from genome assembly GCA_051648405.1 of Lacipirellulaceae bacterium. Taxonomy (GTDB): domain Bacteria; phylum Planctomycetota; class Planctomycetia; order Pirellulales; family Lacipirellulaceae; genus JBOFFC01. Next base: position 3,210 of record JBOFFC010000036.1, on the reverse strand, counting down.
GCGCGTCCCCTCGGCGCCCGAGCCGAGGGTTCCCTGGAACTGACCGGCCGGCGGCGGGGCCGGGGCGCCCTGCGCCGCGAGCGGAGCAACGCTCCCGGCGAGCGACCCCTCGACGCGATCGACGCCGAGGCCGAGGTTGGTGAGCGTCCCCTCGACGTTGTCGAGCAGCCAGCGCTCGCCGGTGATCGCGTCCGTCGCCCGGACCGATCCCCCGACGATCGCGACCGAGAGGTCCTGCGCCACGCCGCTGCTCGTTGGTGGGGCGGCAGGCGTTCCGGGCTGGGTCGTGGCGGCGCCCTTCGAAGCCGCCAGCCGCTCGGCGAAGGCCTCGAGGTTGCTGGCGGCACGCGAACCGCCGCTCGTCGGAGGGTTCAGCAGCACATTGACCACGGGTCGCTCGACCCGCAACGCGAGCGGTCCGCCGCGGGTCAGCAGGGCAAAGACCCCTTGATCGACCTGCACGCGATCGGCCGCGAACAGCACTTCTCCCGCGGGGTCCAGCAGCTCCACCCCGTCGAGCGCCGTCGGACCTACCCAGCCGAACGAACCGCTGCGGGCGCGCAGCGAGCCGACCTCCGGGGGGAGGGCCCTGGCGAGGGCGACGTCGCGCAGCGGCGTCTTGGCGACGATCGTCGGCGCGGCGAGCGCCAGCAGTCCCAGGACCCCCATCGCGGCCAGGAGCTGACGCGTGCGGCGGCCGCGGCGTGCGGCGGGCCGATCGGGGTCGGGGGCTTTGGGCTGCCGTCGGGGCATCGGGGCCGCTTGCGGGGGGCTGGGCGTCGGGTGAACGATTCTACGCCCGTAGCCGTTAACGACGCCACGCCGCTGTCGCCGCCGGCTCGCCTACGGGTCGTTCGCCGCTCGCTATACCGGGCGTTCCCGCGCGTTCTGGAGGCACTTCCGTCGTGACTCGCCCGACAGCCTGTTGAAAAACGCCGTCGTGGCGTTTTTCAACCTCGCCAAGCGCACGGCCGAGCCGCTCGCGGCTCGCGAAACCGCGGCGAAAGCGCCACGGTTTCGACGTCGCCTCCCTGCGACGACGCACCCTGTCGAAAAACCAACAGGCTGCTAGACAACCCCCCGTCGCCGGTCAGAGCACGGCGCAGAGCGCAGCCGAGTGGACTCGCAGCGCCGAGCGGCGGGGCGCTTCGCGGACTCTTCACAGTCGGCGGGCAGACTACGCCACGTTCCGCCCCCATGTTCGCATCCCCGTTGCTTGGCCCCCTCCGCATGCGCCGCCTCGACTTGCTCTTCGCCTTAGCCCCCCTCGCCACGCTCGCCGCCGCTCCCGCCGCGCGGGGGCACGACGGGCCTGACCCGGTCGCCCACTGGTACTTCACCGAGAAGACGGTGGTCGATGGCGTCGTGAAGGGGCGGCTCGGGCCCGACGCGCGGGTGCTCGGCATGCCGAAGCTAGTCAGCGACGCGCTCGGGTCGGCGCTCCGCTTCGACGGTTCGGACGACGCGCTGCTGGTGGACCAGATGATCGAGGGGGCGCCGACGACGTTCCTCACCGTGTCGACGTGGGCCAGCATCGAGGGGCGGTCGGTCGATGGCGTCGTCGTCGGGCACACCGAAGGGGACGGCGAGGCCGAGCGCGGCTGGAGCGTAGGCTACAACGACCGCGTCTTTCGTTTTGTCCTCGCGACTCATGGCGCCGACGACGGCAACGGCCGCGCCACCGCGCTGCTGGGGACCACCGAGTACGAGCTCGGCAAGCTTTACCACTTGGTGGCGACCTACGACGGCCACGAGATGCGGCTGTACGTCAACGGCAAGCTCGAAGCGACGAGCGCCGCGCAGAACGGGCAGGTCTACTGGCCGCGCCGCTCGCCTCTGGTGATCGGCGGCGACGGCGACTACGACGAGCCGCGCTTCCACCGCGGCGTGGTCCGCGACGTGGCGATCTACGGATTGGCTGCGACCGCCAAATGGGTCGCGCACGAGTTCGAGCACGGCGCCGAGCTCACCGCGCTGGGGGCGCCGCCGGCCGACTCGCCGCTCGGCTTCGTCGTGCGGCCGTACTTGCAGTACGCGACGACCGACAGCATCACGATCATGTGCGAGACGACCGAGGCGGCGACGATGACCGTCCACTACGGCGCCGGGAACAAAGACGCGAAGCCCGCCGTCGGGGCGGCCGGGTCGTTGATCCACGAGGTGCGGCTCGCGGGGCTCAAGCCGCAAACGGGGTATCGCTACCGCGTCGAGCTGGCGTCGGCCGATGGCGAGAAGCTCGACGCGCCGCAATCGACGTTCCAAACGGCTTCGCTGCCGGAGACCCCCTTCTCGTTCGGGGTGATCGGCGACATGCAGGGGAACCCGAAGGTGTGCCACAAGCTGGTCGATCAGCTCTGGCAGCAGCGGCCGAACTTCCTGGTGATCCCCGGCGACCTGACGGACACCGGACCCAACAAGAGTCACTGGACCGAGCATTTCTTTGTCGGCATGCAGCCGCTGGCGTCGCGCGTGCCGTTCTACCCGGTGCTGGGGAACCACGAGCAAAACGCCAAGCACTACTACGACTACATGTCGCTGCCGGACCCCGAGTACTACTACTCGTTCAAGTACGGCAACGCCGAGTTCTTCATGATCGACTCGAACCAACGCGTCGATCCGACGAGCGAGCAGTACCTGTGGCTGGCGAAAGCGCTGGCCGCATCGACCGCCACTTGGAAGTTCGTGTCGTACCACCACCCGTCCTACTCGTCCGACGAGGACGACTACGGCGACCTGTGGCGCGGGAAGAAGTCCACCTGGGGTGACACGCGGATGCGACCGCTCGGCAAACTCTACGACCAGCACGGGGTCGATATCGTGTGGAACGGGCACATCCACAGCTACGAGCGCACCTGGCCGCTGAAGGCCGAGCGCGTGCTCGAGCGCGGCGGGACGACGTACGTCGTGACCGGCGGCGGCGGCGGGGGCCTCGAGACGGCCGGGCCGATCAAGCCGTGGTTCCAGAGCGTGGTGGACCACGGCCACCACTACTGCCTGGCGGCGGTCAACGGCCGGCGCCTGGAGTTCAAGGCCTTCGACCTCGAAGGGCGTCTGTTCGACGTCACGACGATCGAGAAGTTCGACACGCCGAAGGAGTAAGCGCTCCAACTTGTGGCGAGCCGGCGGCGCCAGCCGTCGGAGTCGTCACCGAACGTTCGACTCGATCGTAGCGCGATCACTGCGACGGCTATCGCCGCCGGGGCGCCGCCC
>JBOFFC010000035.1:0-2189 GCA_051648405.1 Lacipirellulaceae bacterium | reverse complement strand
ACAGAGGAAACGCAGCGTGCGCGTCTCTCCGTGTCCTCTGTGCTCTCGGTGGTGAATTCGTCTTCTTGGCGTACTTGGCGCTCGTGGCGTCGTCGCGGTTCCCCCAGCGTCATTAAGACATCCGACTAGATGTCGAATTGACATCAATTGAGGGGCCTGCCAATCGGCAGACCCGCGTTTTTCCGCGGTTTTTGTGGCGGCAGTGACTTCGGCGCAGGCGTTGCTTCCTCTTCGTGGCAGACCCAGGGAGAGTCCTCGGCGGCGGTGTGGCGCCGCGACGGGCTCCCCGATTCCTCGGCTCCGGACGCGCCCCGCAAGGCCCCCGGATCGAGGCTGCCCCCGAAGGGAATCCGCCATGAACGCCTCGTTCGCCAAGACTGTTTCGATCCTCACCCTACTCCTCGGCCTCGCCGGCGCCGCCTCGGCGAGCCCGGCCCAGCAGCTGTACTGGCTTACCGGCCAGATCCGTGGCCAGATGGCTGCGGTCGAGGCGCAGGCCCACGCGACCTTCCGCGGGACCGGCGCCGGCGACGACGTGTTCGACGAGCTCGAGGACCTGTGCCGCGACATCGACCGCCTTGAGCGCGAGCTGTCGCTGCCGATCGAGTCGCGTGGCGCGCTGCGTCGCCTGGCGCGGAGCGCCGACCGCATCAACGCCCAAGCGTGCGAGCTCTCCGAGTCGGTCGAGGAGGAGATCGCCCGCTCCGGCTCGCAGTTAGGTGGTGGTCGCCCGGTCGGCTTCCCCCACGGGGGCGGCTACGGTGTCGGCTATGGGGGCGGGTTCGACCCGCGGATCGGTTCCCCCTACGGCGTCCCCTTCGGTGGCGACCGGCTCGGCGGCCGCGGCGGCGTGCAGGTGAGCCTCGGCGGTGGACGGATCGTGATCGGTACCGGTCCGACGGTGGTCGGCCGCCCGGTGATCGGTCCCGCGGCCTTCGTCGGCGCGCCGTTCCACGGAGGGGGTCACGGCCCGAGCTGCGGCCGCGGCGTGAACCCGGCCCAGGCCAACGCCCTGCGTGCCCAGGTCGCCGGCCTGCAGCGCCTCACCGAGGAGCTGCACCGGATCCTCTGCGGCTGACGCGCTAGCAACCACTTGCCCCACGACACCCACAAGCCCGCTGCCGACACGACGTCGGCACGCGGGCTTGTGGCGTTTCGGGCACGGTCGGAGAATCGGGGACGCTGTCGGTGGCAGTTGGCAGATCGGTTGACGCCGCGTACCAGGGGCGCCCCCTCCCCATGAAGGAGGCGGGGGATACGGAAGTCTCCCTCCATCATCTGCCATCGAACATCTTCTCTCCCTCGCCTCTCGCCTCCAACCTCTCGCCTCTCCCCCATGTTCCGCAACCGCACCTACGACAACGCCGCCGCCTGCATCGGTGACACGCCGATGATCCGCATCAACCGTCTCGTCCCCGCGGGGCAGGCGACGGTGTTCGCCAAGTGCGAGTTCTTCCAGCCGCTTAATAGCGTGAAGGATCGGATCGGCGCCGCGATGATCGAGGCCGGCGAGCGCGACGGCCACATCAAGCCCGGCACGCACATCGTCGAGCCGACCAGCGGCAACACGGGGATCGCGTTGGCGTTCGTCTGCGCGGCGAAGGGCTACAAGCTCACGCTCACCATGCCCGAGAGCATGTCGGTCGAACGCCGCACGCTGCTCAAGGCGCTGGGGGCCGAGCTCGTGCTGACCCCCGCGAGCGAGGGGATGAAGGGCGCCATCGGCAAGGCGACCGAGATGGCGGCGCAGCCGGGGTGCTGGATGCCCCAGCAGTTCGAGAACCCGGCCAACCCGGCGATCCACCAGAAGACGACTGGCCCCGAGATCTGGGAGGACTCGGGCCACGACATCGACGTGCTGATCGCCGGCGTCGGCACCGGGGGGACGATCACCGGCTCGAGCCGCTACCTCAAGCAGCAGAACCCGGCCTTTAAGGCGATCGCCGTGGAACCGGCCGACTCGGCGGTGATCTCCGGCGGCAAGCCGGGCCCCCACAAGATCCAGGGGATCGGCGCGGGGTTCGTGCCGAAGAACCTCGACACGTCGATCATCGACGAGGTGATCCAAGTCAGCAACGAAGAGGCCTTCCAGTGGGCCCGCCGCCTAGCGAAGGAAGAGGGGATCATGGCCGGCATCTCGAGCGGCGCGAACATGTGCGCCGCCGCCAAGGTCGCCGCGCGGCCCGAGA
>JBOFFC010000034.1:0-3971 GCA_051648405.1 Lacipirellulaceae bacterium | reverse complement strand
CCCCCCCCCCCGGCCCCTCCCCCTAAAGGAGGATGGGGGAAGCTCTTGGTAACGCTCGTTCGATACGGGTTCTACCGGAGACTACTTCAGGAAGTTCAAGCACCAGGTGATCAGCGTCGCGTTGGTGGCGTCGATGAAGAACGCCCCGACCATCGGGACGATCAGGAACGCCCGGGGCGCCGGGCCGTAGCGCTGGACGAGCGAGTCCATGATCGCCATCGAGTTGGCGGTCGTCCCCAGCATGAAGCCGCAGAAGCCCCCCGAGAGGACCGCCGAGTCGTAGTCGCGCCCCATCCACGGGAAGATCGGCCAGAAGCAGAGCGCGGCCACCAGCGCCACCTGCACGACGAGCACAACGAACAACGGCGCCGCCACCGCCGCGAGGGCCGCCAGGTTGAGCGTCATCAGCGCGATCGCCAGGAAGAACGACAGCGACACGTTGCCGACGTCGTCGATCAGGCGCTGGTCGAGGCGCAACCAGCCGGTCAGGTCGTCGAGGTTCCGCAGCACGATCGCCACGAGCATCGCGCCGATGTACCGCGGCAAGAAGTAGCCTTGGCGTGCGAACTCGTCGCCGATCCAGGCGCCGATCGCCATCGCCACGGCCAGCATGCCGACGGTCTTCAGCAGCGCGAACGACTCGGCGTCTTCGCCGTCGGGCGTCTCGCTGGCGACGACCGCGAGGTGGTCCTCGACGACGTGCTCGGCGGTCCCGCGCTTCGCTCCCTGCGGGGCGCCCGGACCGGCGGGACTGCGCCCGGTGCGTTGCACCAGCAGCGTGGCGATCGGCGAACCGATCAGCCCCCCGCAGACGATGCCGAACATCGCGGCCGCGACGGCGATCGACGCGGCGCCGCTGACTCCCGCCTCCTCGAACTTCGGCGCGAACGCCAGCCCCGTCGCCGGCCCGCCGGTCAGCGTCACGCTGCCGCACAGCACGCCGAACAGCGGGGGTTGCCCCATCGCGACCGCCGTCGCGGCGCCGACGACGTTCTGCAGGATCGCCGCGACGGTGCTCAGGCCGAAGAACAGCAGCACCTGCGGCCCCCCTTTCTTCAGCAGCCGCAGGCTGGCGCCGAAGCCGATCGACGTGAAGAACGCGATCATCAACGGGTCTTTGAGGGCGACGTCGAACTCCACCAGCGTCCGCCCGTTCAGCTGCGCGACGAGGAGCACGATCGCTACCGCGAGGCCCCCCAGGACGGGCGCCGGCAGGTTGTAGCGCGCCAGCGGGGGGCAGACGAGGCGCATCGCGTACCCCAGCGCGAGGGCCAAGCCGCCGAAGGCGACGGTCTGGATCATGTCGAGCTTGAGCATCGGACGCGGTCCGTTCGGCGGGGGTTCGCTGTCCCCTGCCCCGCTCGCAAACCGGCCGACGCGTCAGCCGTCGCTGGGGGTCTCGGACGGGCGGAGCGTACCGCGACGGGCCCACCAATGCGAGACGCCCGTCCAGACGATCGGCAGCACGCTCACGACGACGATCCCGATCACGATCAGCTCGAACCGCTTGCGCACGAACGGGATCTGCCCCAACCAGTAGCCGGCCGTCATCATCGCCATCACCCAGGCGACCCCGCCGGTGACGTTGTAGAACGCGAACTGCCGGTACGGCATCTTCGCCACTCCGGCCACGAACGGCGTGAAGGTCCGCACCAGAGGCACGAAGCGCGCAAGCACAATCGCCTTCCCCCCGTGCTTGTCGTAGAACGCCTGGGCGGCGAGCAGGTGATCGCGCTTCACAAACCGCAGCCGCCCCTTGTCGAACACGCCGCGCCCCATCTGCGCCCCGAGCGAATAATTGACCGCGTCGCCCACGATTGCGGCCACGATCAACAGCACGCACATCCCCCAGAAGTGGAACACCCCCTGGCTACTGAGCAGCCCCGTGGCGAACAGCAGCGAGTCCCCCGGCAAGAAGAACCCGACGAGCAGCCCCGTCTCGCTGAAGATGATCGCCGTCAGGATCGCGTAGCTGACCCACCACGGACCGCCGAGGTTGACGAGCTTCTCGAGGTTCTCAGGCTGCGCCAGGCCGATCAGCCAGCGGAGGAAGTCGAGGATCGCCATTGGGTGGAACTCAGGACGAGAGACGGGGCCGCAGGGGGGAGGACCGATAAAGATAGCTCGCCCGCAAGGGCCCGTGTAGCTGGGAGATGGCGGCGGCGGGTGGCCACCGAAATCCAGCTCGCGGCAGATGCGTCAGAGAAGGAGATAGGGGGATGACGGAGAGACAAGGGGGATGGCGGAGAGACAAGGGGGATGGCGCCGTCGCGATACCGGCCGGGGCGGCTTGGGAGCGCTTTCGGAGGAGTAGGAGAGCGGGCCAGAGCGACCCGAGTGAGGCGCCTTGGAAGGAGGTTGCGGATCGCAGCGGACTTGCCCTCGTTCCACCGCATGCCGCTCTCCGTACGGCCGCACAGCGTCGAGCGCACGCGGTTCACGCCGAGCCGCCCAAGGCGGTCGAGCGTCGCCGCGATCTCGGCCTCGTCGATGATCCCCATCAGGTAGTAGGTGGTCGTCGAGTTCCAGAAGTACTCGCGCTGGTTCCCCCGGTAGCGGAAGTTCCAGGGGTCCTTCGGATCGACGCCAACGATGCCCGGCTTGCCGCTGGGCTTCGCGGCGAGCGTCCGCTCGAAGCGGACCGTCTTCTCCCCCGCAGTAAACGAAAGCCTCGCGACGTGCTCCCCCTCGACCATCGGCAGGTAGCGGAGCCGATAGACGAGGCCGTGTCCGAGTTTGCAGGGCTACCGCAGGTATCGCCCGCGTGGTCGCAAGCTGTGTCTTTCCATAGACTTGCGTCCATCCCGCTGGGGCCGCGGGGGCCAAGCGACTGGGACTCGCCGCGGATTCTCTCGATTTCTTGTAATCCGGGGCGGGCTCGGCACGTATGCACGTACGAGGATGACATCGCCTCGTGCTCGTCGCGTCGAGGTCTCTTCTACTTACCTTGGCACTCCGATGTCGGACCCTGAGCGGCACGCCGAACTTGTCGCACGGATCTCCGCGAGCCAGACGCGGCTGCTCGCGTACGTCTACTCGCTCACCGCCGATCGACAGGCCGCGGAGGAGATCGTGCAGGCGACGAACTTGGTGATCTGGAAGAAGGCCGAAGCCTACGAACCCGGGAGCAACTTCATCGCTTGGGCGTTCAAGATCGCTCGCCTCCAGGTTCTCGAACATCGCAGCCGCGTCGGGCGAGATCAACTGGTCTACGGATTAGACCTCGTTGAGGAGCTCGCCCAAGTCAATTCGCATGACTTCGTGAACGACTCGACTTCGGATCGGGAGGCGGCGCTGACGGCGTGCTTGGCGGAGTTGCCTTCGAGTCGCCGTGAGTTGCTATGGCTTAGATACCGCGACGCGCTGAGCCTCTCCGAGGTCGGGGACCGGATCGGCAAGACCGCGAACGCAACGAGCGTGTTACTCCATCGTCTCCGTCAGTTGCTGCTCGACTGCGTTCAACGGCGCCTAGCGAGGAATGAGGGCGGACTGTGATCTCGGGACACGACAGCCAGTTCGACTCACTCCTAGCCCGGATGGTGGACGGGGTCATCACGCCGGAAGAAGCGCGGAGGCTCGGCGCCCTCTTGCGGGGGAATCCCGAACGGCAGCAGCTCTACTCCAATTACCTGCTCGCCCACATTCTGCTCGAACGGGAAGGGGTATTGCGGGCTGAGGCCGATTTTGAGTTGGGGTCACGACAGCCGACGCCGCAACCCCTCGGCGCGGACGTTCAACGTGCTGCGTCACCCGTGCAACGTGCGAACGTCCGCCCGCATCGCGCTGGGCGCCGCGGCGTCCGCTACGCGCTCGCAGCGGTCGTGCTCTTGGCGGCTGGCGTCGCGGTCCTCTCTGCAGTGCATCGAGACAGCAACTCTGGGTTGGCGACCGTCGTCGATTCGATCGGCGTCGAGGGGGCGCCCCATGAGCTGACGACCGAAGGGGCGGTCCTCGACATCGGCCTCCCGCTG
>JBOFFC010000033.1:0-18785 GCA_051648405.1 Lacipirellulaceae bacterium | reverse complement strand
CGGCGCCACTCGCCACCCACCTTCCGACGACTGATCCACTGCGTCGGTCAGGCCCTCTCTCGGATCACCCCACAAGACTGCTTCGGATACTTCTATCACTGCAACTACTGCGGCACACTCACCTAGAAAGTGCTGTATCAGCAGCGATGAGGTGATGCGCCACTACGCCACGATCGATGTGTTTAGTCGGAGTGTAGGCAGAAGGATGGGAAAGAACGACGCGTGGATCGCCGCTACCGCGGCAGCTACCAACTCGATTTTGCTGACAACCGACGCAGATTTCGATCACTTGCATTCGCACATTCAGTTGAGGCGCATCTGAGGCGACCTCGGCGAGCAGCTCGACGCGCACCGCAAGCGCCAGCAGGCCGCCCACCCGGGGCTGACGATGACCGGCATGTACAACGTGCTGGAGAAGCTCCGCAGCGGCGAGACGCTCACCCCCAAGGAGAAGACGATCCACGACCAGGGGCTGGTGAGCGTCCTGCGCCAGATCCACGACGACCTCGAAGCCGCGGTCGCCGACGCCTACGGCTGGCCGGTGGACCTGTCGGACGAGGAAATCCTCGAACGCCTGGTGGCCCTCAACCACCAGCGGGCCGAGGAAGAGAAGCGCGGCCTGGTCCGCTGGCTCCGCCCCGAGTACCAGAACCCCGCCGGCGCGACACAGCGTTCGGCGCTCCCTGCTGACGACGGGGCGGACGACGACGGCGACGCCGACGACGCGCCGAAGAAGAAGGGCGCCAAAGGCAAAGCGAAGGCCAACGCGACGGGCAACGCAAAGGCCCACCCCAAGGCGCCGTGGCCGAAGTCCCTCGCCGAGCAAGCGGCCGCCGTGCGGTCGGCCCTTGCCGCCGCCGCGGGGCCCGAGTCCCTCGACGGCGTGGCGAAGCGCTTCACCCGCGCCGACAAGGCCCGCGTCGCCGAGCTGCTAGAGACGCTCGCCTCGCTCGGCCGCGCTCGCCGCTTAGAGGACGGCCGCTTCGTGGCGACGTGAGCCGATACCCCAATTCCCCGCAGGTGGCGTCGCTCAACAACGCCGCGAGGCCCTCGCCGCGCTCGTAGTGAAGGACGAAGATTGACGGGGAAAGGAAGCCAGCCGCCGATGATCGCAGATGGGCGCGGATACGAAAGCAGCAAGGATCAAGCGCCAACGGCCAGAGAGCGCTGCCTACAGCCCGCCCCCCACTCCCTAAAGCCCGCTCGTTTTGGTCATTGGCGCCGGGACGTTGTCCGTTCACCCCGTTCAATCGGCCGCCCGGCTTAATCGGCGTCGATCCGCGTTCCTCCGCCGCGAAGTCCCTCCGCGTCGGCTGTGTCCGTAATCGGCGGCCGCCGCAGCAATTGCCGTGAGACCCCCGATTTTCTGCAACGAAGCGACATCGCCGTGCCGGCTCTGACTCCGGCACAGTGGGAGTCGTACGTTACTGCAACGTCGTCGGCGGGTTTGCGCGGTTACCGCTTCTTGCGTCCGGCCGCCGGTTGCTCCAGAGTTGTCTTTCCGCTCTCCGGTGTGGCGCTAACAACTTGGTATTCGGATAAGGCCGGCGATTCGACGACCTGGATGCCGTCGGCTGTGTTCCAGGGTCCTTTCGCATCGACTTCACCGTGGTCGCCGGAGCCCGTCGAGTCGTTGTAGTACTGGTCCACGATCACCGGCGTCGGCGGGATGGCGCCAATCGTAAACGCCGGCTTGCCCAAGTTGTCGAGTGCTTGCGTAAAGGCGCGTAGGTGGGTGATCTCGCGGGTCATCAGGAACTGCAACGCTTCCTTCGTCCCGCTGTCGTCGCAGAAGTTGATAAGCCGTTCGTAGACGATCTTCGCCCGAGCCTCCGCCGCGATGTTGCTGCGAAGATCGACGTCCAGCTCTCCAGTAACCTTGAGGTAGTCGGCCGTCCAGGGGTTGCCCATCGAGTTGCAGAGCGCGACCCCTCCCCCTCCCGCGATAGCGATCAGCGGGTCTTCGCTGGCAGCGTCGGCGTCCGTCTTCATCGGCTTGAGGTGCATCCGGGCCAGCGTCCCGATGACCTCCAGGTGGCTCAGTTCCTCTGTCCCGATGTCCATGAGGAGGTCCTTGACCGCCATGTCGTCGCAGTTAATCCCTTGGATAGAGTACTGCATCGCGGCCGCGAGCTCGCCGTTGGCGCCGCCGAACTGCTCCAATAGCATGTTGCCGAATCGGGGGTCGGGGTCATCGACCCGTACCGTGAACATGAGCTTCTTGATGTGGTGATACATTATTTGTCTCGGGTTGGTGGTTGGACGTTTCGCGTAACGCGAACATCACGCCGCGAGAAGTGCGGATGGTAAGCCACGCTCGTTCCCCCCTGCCGCAGAACACACAATGGGGATGCGGGTCGAGCACCTCCACGCGACCACCGGCTCACGGCAGGGCTCGTGGAGAGGGATTGGGCTGCGCATCGTTAGACACTAGCGTCGTGGCGCGTAGGCCGAGCGACGCACTCCTCACGGCTTGCTGAGGTTTAGAGGCGAAAGGCGCCACGCTCGATTCGTTCTGCATCGCCGCGGGCGCTACGATCGCGCGACTCGGAGAATCGCGTACGCCGCTGTCGAGCAGGCCCTGACTCGGTGGTTCTGGAACGGCGGGGGGCGTAGGCCAAGAGCGTGCCTCCCGACCAGATCGACGTGGGAGCGAACCCGGATCGAACGACGCAAGCCGCCTGCCGCTCGGTGAGTGGTTTCAATGAGCTGGTTGCTAGCACGCGGCCGGCGAGAGCTGCGGCACCCAACACCGCGGTGATGATTGGTGATCGGGACAAGTCCCTGCGATCACCACGGCTTGAGCTTCCATCCCAACACGAAGCCCACTCCGAAGCACCACAGAGCGACCACGTCGGGGTGCAAGCGGGCGTACTCTTTTGCGTAGGTAACGACGTCGGGTATCTGCTCATCGTGGTCGGCCATTGGCATGGACGAGGTGTGGGTGTCGGACTGCTTTGGCGACGGATTGGGGTGAGTGGTGGGCATCACGGCTCCAGAGGCATGTGGTGGAAGGAAAGAGCGAAGCGTTCACGGCGAAGTTAGGTCTCGAAACAAGCTGACAACATTCTCGCGAACCTCTTGGCCTGATCGGGTGGCGACCGCGAGTGTGCGCTTTGCGAAGGCGATGGCGACAAATGCACAGACCGCCCCGATCGTTGCCGCCGCCGCCGCGCACCCTGCGAACGCTGCCTGCGGGGACACCTCGTAAATGTCGATGACGGCGTAAGCGGCGGCGGCTAGCGCTAGCGGAGCGGCAGCCGTAGTCATGGTTAGCGCCAGAAGTGCCGCGGCGGCAGCGACTCGTATCGACGACGAACTCGCGCGGAAGTGGAAGGTGGCCAACCGCCACTGAAGGTCGGCAAACTCCGCCGCCGCCCCAAGCGCGCCGGAGAAGGGCCGGGGCGCCTCGGTGTGACTGTTGTCGCTAGGGCTCATGGGTTGGCTTCCGCGGAGGTTAGCGCTTAATCGCCCAGCCGATGAACGCGCCTAGGGCAATCGCCACCAGCAGCGATACGCCGGGGCTTTCTTCGACGGCGACCCTAACCGCCATCAGCGTCCGGGAGGTCTCGGCGTCGGGCCGCGTGGGAATCCATCCTTCCCGATGAAGGCGGAGCGGCGGGGTCCTGTGCGGTAGCGGTGACACGTCAGTGCGCCTCGGTGGTGGTGCTTGACGTGTTGTCTGACTGCCGCGAAAGCGAGCCTTCGCCTCGGACACCTTGCGCCTGCTGGTCTAGAAGGCGGCTGCTCACTAGGTTCAACGCCGAACGGGCCGCGGCCGACGTGATCATCGAGAAGATCGTTGAGGCCCCGTCGGGGGGTTGCGGACGCGTCACGACGGTGAGGCCCCCCGCGTCCGCAATCCGCCGCAGTTGCTTGTCCGAGATCCGCAGCCCGCGCGCCGACCTCGGTGCGACGAGTAAGCCTACTACCACGGCGGCGCCGAGGCTGTACAGCGGATATGAACGCACGTAGGTGCGCCAGTCGAGCACTGCGCGTGTTTGGGCACGCGCCTCGGCGGCGTGACCGACTAACTGCTGTCGAACGGCCGCCACGCGTTGGCGGATCGCCTCGGACTCGGCTTGCGCATCCCCACCGGGTGTCCGAAGCGGTCCGCGTTGAGGGTCACTTGGCATGGGTCTACCGCCGTGACGGGATACGATCGAGCAACTGGCCAATGCCCGACGGGGCGTTCTTCTCCAACGCTTCCATCAGGTACTTGCCGAGGTCCGACGCCATTCCGCTAGCGTGCAGCCGGCGCGAAGGGCTCCGATCGACGATCAGCCCGCTTAGCAGTACCCCGGCCAGCACGCCGGCCGCGGCTACTGAGATCACGGCCAGGTCGGGGTGGTCCGACATGCACCGCCCGAACCAGCCTGCCGGGCATGAAGTAGCGTCTGTTTCCTTTACTTCCGACATCGTGTCTCCGGTGGTCGAGAGAGTGGGGAGGGTCCGTCGCTTAACGACGAGAGCTATTCATTAGCCCGATCACGACACCGGCGATGATCCCGGCGCCGAACGCAACGGCGACCGACTCGACGGGCCGCTGACGGACCAGGTTCTCTGCGTCCGCATGCGTCGCTGCGACTTGATCGCGGACGCGGCTAATCGCCTCGCCGGCGGCTTCGGCGGCGTCCCCCGCGTAGCTTTGCACCGCCTCGACCGCCTGGCCGATCTTCGGGCCAACTTGGCCGTGCAGGCTGGCTACGAACTCTTCAACCTCTTTCCTCGCGGTCCCGGTTGCGCGTTCGACCATGCCGACGAGCTCTTGCGTCGATCCCTGGAACTGGCGGAGCTCGTCGTCGTTCAGAGCCCCCCACTTCTTCTTGACCTTCCCCTTGAGCTCGTTCCAGCCCCCTTCGATTTGCTGCGACGTTGCCGTCATGATGACTCCACCTTTTTGTGCGTTGTAACGGTGTTGGGTAAAACTCCGCGAAGCCAGCCGCGTTGCGTCGCGTTGCGGCCAAGGGGGTGCAAGTCTCGCGCCAACTGCAAACGCGCCGCAAACATCCCGAACACGGCCTTGGTGAGCGGCGCAGTTGGCCGCTGGGCGACCAGATTGGCGCGGGGGAGCGCTACGCTGCGGCGCCGGGGTCAACGCGTCGCAGCAATCCGATCAGAGTTCGCGGCATGATCATTGCGGGGAAGGTATGGACGGACCGAGTCAGCGCACCCCGCTTCAACAGGCAACCCCCAATCAATGAACAGTCCGCATCTGACAATCGACGCCGTACGCCCACCCAGCGCGCCCGACAGCGCCTCTCCTCTTGCACCGCCCAGCGCTCCGCTCGCCGAGGTCGTCGCCGCGGGAGCGGAGGCGCCCTCCGACTCGGCGGGGCTCGCGACATTGGGGACGGTGTGCCTGGTAGTGCTAACAGCCCTGTCCACCGCCTATACGCTCTACTTCGCGAAGGCCGTGCTGATGCCGGTCGCGCTCGCGTTTGTGCTGAGCCTGCTACTTAAGCCGATCATGGTGGCGCTGGGACGCTTGCACCTGCCGAACGTGGTCTCCGCGGCGCTGCTCCTCGTGTTGCCGATCGGTGGCTTGGTGGCGGGTACGGTGGCGTTGTCGGGTCCAGCGACCGAATGGGTGCGGCAGGCGCCGGAAAGCCTCGAGCAGGTCAGCAAGAGGCTTCGGTCGATCATGAAGCCGCTGGCCCCGCTCCAAGCCGCGACCCAGACCGTCGATAAGCTCGGCGCCATGCCGGGCGACAACGTTCCTGTTTCGGTGCGGGTCGAGCAGCCGGCGCTAACGGGTCAGCTCGTCAGCACTACGGGGGGGATGCTGACGACGACAGCCAGCACACTCGTCCTGCTGTATTACCTGCTGGCTGCGGGAGATCGATTCTTAGAGAAGACGGTGGAGATCGCGCCGACTTGGCGGAACAAGCGCGACGTAGTGGTCCTGATCCGGACCATCGAATCGAAGATCTCGACCTACCTCGGGGCGATCACGCTGATCAACGCGGGGCTCGGCGTCGGCGTGGGGTGCGGGCTATGGTTGGTCGGGATGCCGAACCCCGGGCTGTGGGGCGTCATGGCGGCGGTGCTCAACTTCGTCCCTTTGGTGGGCTTGGTCGTCGGCGTCGGCGTGATGTCTCTGGCGTCCTTGTCTTCGTTTCCCACGCTGGGCGCCGCGGCGTTGCCACCGCTGATCTACCTGGGGGTCAATCTGATCGAGACCAACTTTGTCACTCCCGTAATCCTCGGACGCTCCATCGATCTCAACCCTGTGATGATCTTGTTGGCGATCCTGTTCGGGGGTTGGATCTGGGGGATCGTGGGTGGCATCCTTGCGGTGCCGCTGCTGCTCTCGCTGAAGATCGTGTGCGACAATCACCCTGCACTCAAGGCTTTCGGCGTTTACCTGTCGCCGTAGAGCGGAGAAGGGGCTTCGTCGAGCTTCTCAAAACGGCGAGCTGCCACCCGTGGCGCCGTAGACCTCGGCGGTAACGTAGCTGGCCTGCGGGGACGCCAACCAGACGTACAAGTGCGCAAGCTCGGCAGGTTGCGCTGGTCGACCAAACTGGGTGTCGGCGCCGAAGTTCAAGAACGCTTCTTGGGGCATGGAGGAGGGGATAAAGGGTGTCCAGACCGGGCCCGGCGCAACGGCGTTGACGCGTACGCCGCGCTCCATCGCGAGCTTGGCGAATCCCTTGGTGAGGCTGATCAAGGCCGCCTTCGAAGCGGCGTAGGGGAGCAACGACGGAGACGGAACATAGCCTTGGATCGAGACCGTGTTGATGATGGAAGCCCCGGGCTCCATAACGGCCAGTGCGGCCTTCGACAAGAAGAAGGGGGCGTAAACGTTCGTCCGGAAGATGCGGTCGAAGAGCGCGGTTGAGAAGTCCTCGACGACCTCCCCCGACTCCTGGTAAGCGGCGTTGTTCACCAGGACGGTGACGCGGCCGAACTCGGCAACAGTGGCGTCGATCATGGCGACACACGCCGCTTCCTCGCGTAGGTCGCCGTCGAACGTCGTGGCCCGACGGCCCGCACGTCGTACGAGTTCAGCGGTGGTCTCCGCGTCTTCCGCGTGGGTGAAGTAACCAACCACTACGTCCGCCCCCTCGCGCGCGTACGCAATCGAGACGGCGCGGCCGATTCCGCTGTCGCCCCCGGTCACCACGGCGACCCCCCCCTCAAGCCGCCCGCTTCCTTGGTACGAATCTTCACCGTGGTCCGGCGTCGGGGCCATCGAACGGGTAGCGCCGGGGTTGTCGAGCGGTTGCTGCGCACGAAAAGGGGGGCGGGGGTAGAGCGAGCGCGGATCGGCGACGTTCATAAGAGGGCCTTTGTTGACGATGGAGCCGCGAGCGGTCACCGCGGCCTCGGGTGAACGCTACCGATTGAGTCGAGCGACGAGTCGCTCGCAGTGCAAACCGTGCGCCCCGCTCCGTGCGCCCTCGACCGCGAGACCGACCCGTTCAAGCCCGCGTTGCCCCACCGCCGTACGAACGTCGGGCCGAGCGTAATTGCGTTCTCCGACGGACTCCGCGCGGTCAGGTTGGATCGGCACGGACCACCCCGACTCGCTGCGCGAGACTCAGTCGATTTCTGATCGGTGCGGGCACGGGGCCGCGATTCGCAACGGCCCACCGATTCGTCAGAGGGGCAATCCGCGGTACGCGGCACGCCAATTGCATTGGTTGTGCGACTGCGGCGACGACGCGTCGCCCCGCCTCCGACGATCGCGCCTAACAACAGCCCCGCCGTCGATGCCGCTCTACCAAGGCGGACTCCGCGTTCGGCTAGCTTCACTTCCCCCTTTGAAGGAGTAATCCGTGTTCTACTGCAATCTCCGGCGGGGCGCTCAGGCGCTCCCAACGACGATCATTGCCGCGTTTCTGCTCGCAGCGGTCGCCGGATGCGACGATGCCACCGAGGTGGAGACGCGAAAGCCGGTGATCACTGGCCCCGCGCCATCGATGGAACAAACGATGGACGGAGTGGAAGCGCGCCCGGAGGACGACACGCTTCGCGATGGCGCGGCCACGGAGGCGGAGCCTGAGCAGCCTACCGCTCCGACGTGGCCTGCCCCCAACGCTACGTTGGACGAGACCGAGACGGCGCCAGAACCTTCGCCGGCCCCCGCCCTTTGATCAAGCTCACGGCCCTTGCGGCGTTGCGTACCAACGTGAAGGACCGTGCTTCGCCGGGCAGGACGGCTTGCCTCCCATGCAGCGCAAGACTACGAGCGCCGCGACTCTGACGTGAAGGCTATCACCGATCCTTCGAGCGAAGGATCGCATTACCACCACTCTACTACGAGGAACACGCGATGATCACCCGCTCCGTTACCCGCGCCGCCGCCTGTGTGGCGCTCTTTGGCTGTCAGGCGGTTGGACAGACCGTTGTCCAGCAGCAACCCCACACCGTCGGCCAATCGCAGATCGCCCAAAGCACGACGATGAGCTCCCCGGCGGAAACCGACAAGTCAATCGCCGGTTGCCTGATGCTTGCGCACCAGGAACAAGTCCAATTGGCTCAGTTCGCCGCCGAACGTGCACAGAACGACGACGTGAAGCAGTTCGCGAAGCAGATTGAGAACGCTCACGAGAAGGCGATCGACGACCTCACGCGGTTCGCTCCGATGCACGCTCGAAACGCTCGCAGCCTGTCGGGCAAGGGCGACGACGGACGGGATTCCAACTCCGACGATGGGACGAGCGCGACGAACAGCCAGACGCAACCACTCGCCGGTAGCTCTTCATCGGCGGGCCAATCGACGACGGGTCAATCGACGACGGGCCAAACGGTGTCGGGGTCGGCTGACGGACAGATGTTTGCGATGCAGAAGTCCATGGCGACGGAGTGCCTGAAGCTAACCATGGCCGAGATGAAGGACATTCCGGAGGACGACTTTGACGCGGCCTTCGTCGGCTCGCAGATGGGGGCCCACATCGCCATGCTCTCCAAGCTTAAGACGGCGGAGGAGTTCGCCACGCCGAGCCTGAAGACCGTCGCCGAACAGCAGACCAAGGTAATGAAGGACCACTTCGCGGAGGCGAAGAAGCTGTGCAAAGCGATTGACAAGGACAATCGCCAAGCCGGTCGGGACCGCGACCAGCGGTAAGCAATCACAACTTCTCGCTAGCGTCTGCATGACTGAGAAGGGCTCCCGTCGCCGGTGGTGACGGGAGCCCTTTCTTTGTTTAGTGTCGGTCTGACCGGTCGCGGGGCGCGGGCGTTCCGGCGCGCGTTGGCGTGTCGAACGACAGCGGCGCTCGCGTAGGCGATCGACCTGGCCGCTGCCCCACGCTCGGCTCAATCCAACAAGAACGGGGCTGCGCCGAGCGACGCCTCGCCGAGGCCACAGGTCGGTGACACCGAGTCGATCAGACTGTGTACGAACATCAGCTTGTCGATCACCGGCTGGGACAGAACCTCGGGGACGAGATCGGTCAGGCCCATCGTTCGATTGACTTCGTTGATCACAACCCCCGCACCGATGTAGGTGGACAATAGGTCGGTGATCTCGTCCGCGTGCCGGACCGTCCCCCAAGCGACGAGCGTGTGGAGCACCGCACGCAAGTCGAGGTAGAACGCCGCCGTCTCGGCGAAGTCTTCCCACGGATGGGCAGTCGCGTAGGCGCTGATGAACGAGTCGGCCCAGTTTTCCGGAGGGCCCTGCTCGTAGTACGCAGCGAGCGCGTCGGCGTAGACGACTGCGCCGGCATCCCCGAACAGCGTTGCGGCGGGCGCGTCGCGCGACCCATCTACCAGCCTCAGCCAGAGGTAGTGGGCAAACTCGTGCCGAAGGTGGCCGATCAAGGTTCGGTGCGGCTCGTCCATCTCGCGGCGCAGCCGCTCGCGATGAACGGAGTCGGCCTCGGCGATGTTCACCGTTACCACACCGTCGGCGTGCCCGGTAAGGACCTTCCGGTCCGGCGTGTCCGCAAGGAAGTCGAAGACCAGTGGCGGGATGCCGTCGAGGATCGCGTCGTCGAGCCCGAGGCGTGTGAGCTCGAACAAGAGCCGCCGCTTCGCCCGCTCCAGTCGCACCCAGCGGCGCACGGCCGACGGGTCGGTGACGTCGGGGATCTGGCGTGTGCGCCGGCACCACCGGCACAACGACGCCACCGAGTCGCCCGTTCCGGCAGTGACGAGCCCGTTGCAAACGGCGAAGTTGCGACGATTGGCGCACAGAGCGAAGGGACCGGCGGTGCAACGCCCGCTCGTACAACGCCGCTCGACGTCGAGTCCGACGATCGCTTCACACGAGTCGCACCAACCGACGTCGCAACCACACGCGACGCAGCGAGCGCTCTCAAAGAAGAGGGTAGCGCCACACCGACACTGGAACCGATCCATGCGCGCACGCTTTGGCGGAAAACGAGGATCGCCCGTTGAGGCCGAGCGCTCGCCCGGCCGTTACCGTTCTCGTACCTGCCACGCCCCAGCCCACCACCGCTGTCAGCACTCCGCTGTCGGAGCGTTGCAACGCAGCGGTCTGCGCGAGCGCAAAGGGAAACGCCAGCGCAATCGAGCGATCACGCCGGCGTTTCTGCCGGGCAAGTCAGGCTTCCGAGGCTTTGTAGTTGACAATCCGCCACGCGATCCGCGAGAGCGTGCGATCCGTCGCCCCTTCCTCTTCGAGGGTCTGCTGCAGCAGGTCCGAGTCGTCGTAACGCCGCAACTTCTCGGCGAACGCGTAGGCCGTGCCGTAGCCAGCCATCTCGTAATGCTCGACGCGCTGCGCGGCCCCGATCAAGGCGGCGTCGATGACTGCCTTCTCTCCTTCGGCCTTCAGGAGCTCCGCTCCCTCTTTGAGCAACCCTTCCATCCCCGCGCACTTGTGCCCCTTCGGGGAGTAGTCGAGTTTCGAGAAGATCTGGTCGAGCCTCTCCAAATGAACCTTGGTCTCCGCCAAGTGGTGTTTGAAAGCCGCCTTCAGAGACGGGTCGGACGCCCCGTCCGCCATCTTTGGCAGCGCCTCCGCGAGCTGAGACTCGGCGCTGTACAGGTCCTTCAACTCGTGAACGAACAGCTTCTCAAGCGTGTCGAGGACCATCTCGGTCTCCTCGTAAGAGTGGGGATAGCGCCGCACGCGCGTGCGGCAACTTCGGGCCGCCATTAACCGAGTCGCCGGCCCCCTTCCGAGGAAGGGGGCCGGCGTTCCCGATCGATCAGCTTCACCCTTGCGGCTTCGCTGCGTTACGCAAGTCACGGATCCGGTCGTGCGCTTTGCTCACACGCGCGTACTGCGCTAACAGTAGGGGGTGGATCGAAGAGCCCGCGGTTTCACTGAGCGCCCCCTCGTAGGCCGACTTAATGACGTCTTCTCCCATCTCGGCGTCCGACAGGATCGCGAACTCGTCCTTGGTGGTCATCGATTTGTGAAGCTGGATCCACGCACGATGCCAAGCCGCGAAGTAGCTCCCCTCCTCCTCTTCCGCCCCGTCGGCGACCACGATCTCAAGCTCTAACTCGGCGTCCATCTCGCGGCGATCGTCGGCCAGGGCGAGGAACACGGCCTGCATGCCCACACGGTCTGTGAGCTCCGCGCACTGCTCGAAGCCCTTCGACGAATCGACGCACAACCTGCGAAGCTCGCGGAGTTTACCGAGCACCGCCTCGTTCAGTCCCAAAGCGTGGGAAGTAGCCATTGTCGAGTTCCTTGTGAGTGGGCCGATGCCGCCGTTGGCGGTCCGGCGAGGGGGAAAGAAAATCGCCCACTTCTCCACGCAGTTGCCATCCGCTACGCGAACTGGGGCTACGGAGAGTCCTGAGAAAACACCAGCATCGAGTACGCTGGAAGCCTGATCGTCGCGGAGTATGGCATCCCGTCGTACGGCGACTCTTCGGCCACGAAGTCCGTTACCCCCAGCGGGGCGGCGGCGGGCGCCTCGCCCGGGGGGGCGTAGCAAGGGGCGTCGCTGTTCAGACGCAGCCTCCACGAGCCCCCCCACGCAACGCCGATTCGGTAGTCCTCGAACTGTCGATGCGAGAAGTTCGCGACGCACAAGGTGTCGTCCCCCGCACCCCCGTCGCGCCAGCGCCGGAAGGCGATTACCTTGTCGCCGTCGTTGACGTGGTGCACTTCGATCCGCTGTCCGGTGAGCCCCGCGGTGACCCCGAGTCGGTCGAGCCGCAGCGCGATCAAGTCGCGAACCAGCCGCACGACTCCCGGCTGCTCTTGGACGCGCCCCCAGTCGATCGGGTCGGTGTCGTCGAACCAACCGGTGCGGAGGAACTCCTGACCTTGAAACAGCATCGGGATCCCGGGCGCCGTCAGGGTCAGGCAAAGGCCCAGCGTGGCGCGCTTGCGAGCGTGCCAACCCGAGGGATTCTCCGAATCCACCTCCGACGGGACCCGTGCCTTGCCGTTCGCCACTTCGTCGTGCGACTCCGTGTAGATCACGCGTTCGAAGGCGTCGTTGTTGTATCGGTAGGTGATGGCTTCGCGGACAGCGTGCATCGAGCGGTGGGCGTCTTCGACCGTCGTGAGCGCCTCCCTGATCGGGTGCACAAACTGCGCGTCCCACTGGCTGTGGAAGTTCGCCCCACCCCAGATTTCCGACTTCGTTAGGGCGTCGTGGTTTTGGAGGTCTTCGGCGATCATGATCTTGTGACGGTCCCGCGCTCGCACTTCGCGATTGATCCATTGCGTGAGCGACCAGCCGTCGTGAACCGACCTCTCTTCGCTACCGTCCACGGTCCGCATGTAGAGCGTGGCGTCGAAACGAAGCCCGTCCATGCGGTACTCGTCGAGCCACATCATGGCGTTGTCGAACAGGTACTGGCGGACCTCTCCGCGGCCGTAGTCGGGACGCGTGTCCCCCCACGGGGTCACGCTCCGGTCATCGTTGTAGAAGTAGATGCCCCCCTTGTCGGCGTGCTCCCAGCCGTCGAACTGCCAGACCCCCACGTCGCTGGGCCCGAGGTGGTTGTAGACCACGTCCATCAGGACGGCGATCTTGCGTTGGTGCGCTTCGCGCACGAGCTCCTTGAGGGCCCGGGGGCCGCCGTATGCGCTCTCGACGGCGAACAGGTGCGCCGGGTTGTAACCCCAAGAGATGTCGCCCGCGAACTCCGCCGCGGGCATCAGCTCGATCGCGTTGACCCCCAGCCACTGCAGGTAGTCCAGCTTGCTGACGACGTCGGCGAAGGTCCCGACCGGTTCGTTGTCCGGGCGGTGGAACGTCCCCACGTGCATCTCGTAGATCACGAGCTTGTTGTGATCCGCCAGCCGCATGTCGTCGTCGCGCCAGTCAAACGCCGGATCGACGACGACCCCCTTGCCGACCGAGTTGGTGACCTCGCGGGCGTACGGATCGACTCGCTCGAGGCGCTTCTCGCCGTTCCAGATTACGAACCCGTACTGGTCTCCGGCGGAGGCCCCCTCGGCCCACCCCTCCCAGACCCCCCCTTCGGCGGCTGTCATCGGAGACGCCTCGTCGGCCCAGTCATTGAAATCCCCCACCACCGCAACGCGGTCCGCGTGCGGCGCCCACACGCGGAACGCCACCCCTCCCTCGAGGAGCCTTGTGCCGAACGGCAGGGTCGAGGACTCGACGGTATCGGTCATTGTTTTCGCTTTAGAATGAAGTGCGGGTTGGCGGCGTGTGCTTTGGGATGCTTGGGGGTCGTGAGCGACGCGGGACGTCAGCCCCCCGCAGGGGCCAAAGGACTCTCCGCTGCGGGATGATTGGCGTCGTCGGAGACTCGTGCGATGGCCCTACGGCAGAAACGTTCGAGCATGCCAAGCCGGACGGTCACGAGGCGGCGGCGTCGCTCTCGCTCTTGCGGCGTCCATCCGTCACGGACCCGTTGTTGCCGCAGTGCACGGCTACTGGCGGGCAAACGAGGGCTGGCGCAGTGCATTTTTGCATTCCTTTGCGTCTTGGCGTCGGTCATGGCTGTACAGCCAACAACAAGAGCAACCGCTGTGCCAATTTCGCGCAGGCGTTCGGCGTCGAGCTTGCCGACCGCCAGTTCTCGCACGACGTGGCTCAACCTTTCGGGCGCCAGCGCGACCGTGTGGTCGTTCGAAGTTCGGCGTGATCGCTTGGCGACCACCTGCGATGGCGGCTGGCTACACGCCAGGAGGCGGTCTGGTCGGCTTATCCCCGCTCGGACATCGCACGGGCGTCCCCAGGGATCGCTCCTTGCCGCAATCGACCGCCGCCGTGACAATCACGCCGTGGTTCCCCCCCAGAGCATCCCGAGCCCCCCGCGCCAATGTCCTCCGGACTGTTCGACACCGAGGGCTTCCCGCCGCGCTGGGAGTGTGGCGGCGGTTGGCTCGACAACCCGTGGCTCGGCTGGGTCCACATCGTTTCCGATGTCACCACGGGGCTGGCCTACGTAGGGATCTCGTTCGTGTTGGTCGTTTTCCTGCGCAAGCGGCGTGGGTCCCTCCCGGCGCAGGGCCTCGGGCTGCTCTTCGCGGCGTTCATCCTCGCTTGCGGGATGGTCCACTTTGTCGATGCCCTGCTCTTCTACACTCCGGTCTACCGGTTGTCGGCGCTGGCGAAAGCCGTGACCGCCTCCGTGTCGTGCGCGACGGTCGTCGCCCTGGCGTGGAACTTCCCCGCACTCCTCGCGATTCGTAGCAGCGTCGATATGCAGGCCGAGATCGACGCCACGACGAGCCAGCTCAAGAGCAAATCGGACGTGCTGAACGAGACGACACGCGAGCTCGGCGAGAAGCGTGACTGGATGGCGATCGCCCTCCAGGCCGGCAACATGGGGGTGTGGGAGTGCGACATGAACACGCTAACGTCCCGGTACGACCCCACCGAACACCTTCTCACGGGGCTGGGAGACCCCGGCGAACTCATCCCGCTAGAACGGTTCATGGCGTGCGTCCACCCCTACGACCGGCAGAAGCTCAAAGACATCATCGCCGACGTCGTCGAAAACAACTCCCACTACGAACATTGTTTCCGCTTCACGACCCCCGCCGGGGAGTTCAAGTGGCTGGCGGGTCGCGGCAGGGTGATCGACAACCCGGGCCTGCCAAAGCGCTTTTTCGGCGTCAATTACGACGTCACCGCTCAGAAAGAACTCGAGGAGGAGCTCAATCGCACACGGCTCGCCGCCGAGTCGGCCAGTAAGGCGAAGAGCCGGTTCCTCGCGAACACCAGCCACGAGATCCGCACCCCCCTGACCGCCATCCTCGGCTGCACCGACGTGTTGCTCCACGACCCCCATGGACACAACGCGCAAAAGATCCTGCAAGTCATCAAGGGTCAGGGTGAGGTGCTGATGCGGCTGCTGAACGACGTCCTCGACCTTTCGAAGATCGAAGCACAGAAACTCGAAATCTTCCGACAGCCCTGCTCGCCGCGGAAGATCGCCGAGGAAGTCAAGTCTCTCGTCCAGAGCCAAGCCGCAGAGAAGGGATTGGCCTTCTCGACGGAAGTCGCCGATGCCGTGCCACCGCTCGTGCTGACCGACGCGGTGCGGTTACGTCAGGTGCTGCTGAACCTGGTGTCGAACGCGGTCAAGTTCACCCTCCGCGGCGAGGTTCGGGTCGCCCTCGACGTTGTTGCCCGCCCCGATTCTTCGCGCCAGCTCGCTGTATCGGTGATCGATACGGGGGTCGGGATCGCAGCGGCGGACATCCAAGCGGTGTTCGACACGTTCCATCGCGTCGAGCTGGAGACCGACCAGTCCCACGTGGCCGGGGGGACGGGCCTCGGGCTGGCGATCTCGCGGCAGCTCGTCAAGCTGCTGGGAGGCGAGCTCACCGTGTCC
Source organism: Lacipirellulaceae bacterium (assembly GCA_051648405.1). Taxonomy (GTDB): domain Bacteria; phylum Planctomycetota; class Planctomycetia; order Pirellulales; family Lacipirellulaceae; genus JBOFFC01. Next base: position 3,080 of record JBOFFC010000033.1, on the reverse strand, counting down.
AGCCAGCTTCGGCAGGGGAGCACGTTCACGTTCACACTGCCGCTCGTGGAGGTCGCCGACGAGACGGCGGTGGAAGGAGGGGACGCGCCGCCAACGAAGGACTTCCCCCCCGATCTCCGGGTTAAGACGCTCGTCGCCGAGGACAGCCCCGCGGTCCGCTTCCTGCTCGAGCGCATCTTCGATTCGTTCCCGGCTGAGGTAGTGTTCGTCGCGGACGGTGTCGAGGCGCTCGAAGCGATCACCGCCGCCGATCATTCCACGCAGCCGTTCGGCCTGCTGGTGCTCGACATGAACATGCCGCGAAAGTCGGGCTACGACGTAGTGAAGGAGGTCAGGAGCCGCAGCGACTCGATCCGCATCATCGCCCTCACGGCGAGCGCCATGGCGGGGGACCGTGAGTCGTGCCTCGCCGCCGGGTGCGACGCTTACCTCACGAAGCCGATCGATTGGACGGCGCTTATCGGAGAGGTCACGCGTCAGTGCCGACGCAGCCCCCTCTCCGACAGCTGGATGTAACGCCGGCTTGATTGGCCAACAGGCCGCGCCGGTGCGCCGAAAGGATACGGGTGGCGCGGAGCGCTTGCCTTGGTTTCGCTAGCCGCGCTTCAGCGAGGGCGACTCCGCCCTCGGGCCGAGCTGCGCCGCGGCCGGAGGGGTGAGCGTCACCCCGCCGGCCGAAGAGCGGGCGCTCGCAATGACCCCTGCCGGGGCCCAATTGACAGCGGCTTCAGAACCCAGCCGGGTTGCCGTAGAGGCGATCGTTCTTGCTCTGCCAATCGCGATCGGCCATGTTCGGCCAGTTGTCTTGGTCGAATCCTTCGGCGCCGTTGAGTTGCTCCTTGTTAACGGGAAGGACGCAGACGTGCTCGCCGTCGCGACGCTCACAGCGGAGCGACTTCCACGGGACGGCGAAAAGCTTGTCGCCCATGCCGAGGAAGCCCCCCATCGACACGGCCGCGTACCGAATGACGCCGCTTTTCGTGTCCACCACGACGTCGTCGACCGAACCAATCGACTCGTTTTGTCCGTTGTAGACCGTACACCCGATAATCGTGCTGGCGCGCACGATCGTGTCGGAGTGGGTCGCGCTGTCCGCGAATTCACCATCCACAGGCTGCTGGGTTATTGCCCCAGGAACGCGATTCGAGTCCACCGTGACGCGGGCGGGATCGGCCTGGACGTTGACTTCGACGGCCGAGGTCGAGCTCCAGAATGCCGTGGCGGCAATTGCGGCGAGCGCGGCGGACATCATCAGCGGGCGGATCATCGGAAGTCTCCTTGTATCGGGGTGACGGATTCGGGTCTTGCCCATCGACGGCGCACGGCGCCGACTTGGAGCGAGGCCCGGGGGGTTGCCAGCTCATCGACGTGCACACGCCGTACCGCTCGGCTCGGATTCAGGCTCGGCCAACGCTCGCGGATCGTGGCCCTCGGTCGCACTGCGATCCGAACCCTTCCCCCCCCGGTCGGGTAACCGCCGTCCAACGGACGACGACGCTTCGCTAATCCGTATCGCTGGCGTACTGGCGATCACGCTGACTGCTGCGCGACCGACTCCTGCGTGTCCGACGCCAGTCATGGCAGCGACGGATAGGCGAGCCGTCGCCAATCATGGCGTCGCGCGGTTGGCACGCCGCTTGCTCTGAAATGACGTGCAGCGACGAAAGTCGCGGGCGACTAACCGCGGCCACTGGGTCGTATCCGCATTCGGCCACCAGGCCGACAACGCAAGGGAGCAAAGTCATGTTGGGTTGGGCACTTACGTTTATGGTCGTCGCGTTAATCGCAGGCGTGCTGGGCTTCACAGGCATTGCGGGGGCTTCCGCCGGCATTGCTAAGATCCTGTTCTTCGTGTTCTTGGTGTTGTTCTTAGTAAGCCTCGTCATTCCTCGCCTCCGCGGAGGGGTGTAGGCGAGCGGCTTGAGAGGCGGGCTCCCCCAGGAAGCACGCTGGGGGGAGTCCGCACAACCCTGCCTCGCAGTTCGCGCCGACTCGCCGGCGCACACGGCGCCACGCGCCTTGATCGGCCGGCAATGCGGCCACGCGGAACGCCGTCCTGCCATCCTTCAACGCGGCACGCGGTAGACGCCTTTCCGGTAGTTCTTCGCAGCCAGGGTCATCTCCCGGCCGCAGCAGGCGGGCAGAGTGCTGCCGAGTTCGACGTGGATCACGTCGCCGCAGTATTGGCAGTTCACGATCCCGACGTGGTCGGGGAAGCGTTGATCCAAGACTACGGGTTCTTTCAGCACGACGAGCGCAGAGTCCGCTACACGCCGAACGACGTCGCCGACCGCGATCAACTTCTCGCTCGCGTCGCTCCCGTCGGCGCTCGGGTTGATCGACAAGTGCGTGACCCGCTCCGACACGCACTCGGCGAGCAACTGGACAACCGCTGCCGGCGCGATCCCCTGAACGGACTCCCCGGCCGACTCCTGCGCCGCCAGCTGCGCCGCACCCTCGGTGGTGAACGGACTTATGGTCGTGCGAGACTTTGCAGCGGCGAGTGGTTCAAGGGAAGTAACAACCACTCGGTCGTCCGCTTCGGGCTGGTCGCGCGTGAGCGTGTAGAGCATCGCTGATCTCGCTTGCAATGAAGAGAAGTGGGGAGAAAGATGAGGGGTAGGAAGAGGAGCTCAGAGCCAACGGGCGCCACGCGACGCGGCGGTCCCGAGCGTCGCGCCGCTCTGTGACCGGCCCTCACGACGGGCTCCGCTGTTCGAGAACCACCTCGCAGGGGTTCGTGCCCGGGGGCCGCGGCGCCCGCTTGCCCCCCCTCGGCCCGCTGGCCGCACGGGGTCAATAGCTCACGGCCGGCGTCGCGGCTTCTGCGAACAGCCGATGCGAAGCCTGGACCGACCGCAGCTGGTTGACGAGCAGCGTCGTCGAGGCGAAGTGGAGGTCCGAGAGCAGTAGTTTCTCGTACTCGGTCTTCAGTTTGAGCTCGCCGCGGACCACTTCGCGGAGCAGCGCTTCGGTCGATCCGCCGGAAACCATCGATAGAATATCGATCCAGACCTGTCGGTACGCGGCGACCCAGCTCGCCTCGCGCGAGGGGACACAGGCGCCGGGGTCGGAGAAGC
>JBOFFC010000032.1:0-33769 GCA_051648405.1 Lacipirellulaceae bacterium | reverse complement strand
GGACGCCACGAAACGGGAATGCACCACAGAGGACACGGAGAACGCTTGGGAAGCTCTCTCTGTGCTCTCTGTGTCCTCTGTGGTGCAAGCTCTTGGCGGCCTTGGCGCTCGTGGCGTCTTGGCGGTTAAGCGTTAACTCAGCCGGCGATGGCCTTGATGCGGACCTTGGTCAGCATCTTGCGGTGGCCCGTGTGGCGGCGACTGTTCTTGCGCCGCCGGAGCTTCTGGACCTCGATCTTCTCGGCTTGGCCCGTGCCGAGCACCTCGGCCGTGACGCTCGCCCCGGCGACGGTCGGCGTCCCGAGCTTCAGCCCGGCGCCCTCCCCCACGGCCAGCACGCGGTCGAACGTCACCGAGTCCCCCTCGCGGAGGTCGCGGTAATCGATCGCCAGCTCCTGGCCTTCCTGAACTTTGTATTGACGGCCGCCGTCGACGATGATCGCGTACATGGGACTCGGGGAGCTGTTCGGGGGTGTCGCCGCCCCAGCGGGGGCGGCCGGACGTTCTGTCGAGCCCCACAGGTTAGCGGCCGGGGCCAGGGCCGTCGAGGGGCGGGAAAGCGGGGCGCTGGCGAGGCCCCAGTCCCCGTCTCCCCCCTTCGCCCCGGGCCAGCGACCCGGGGCGAACAGCCTTCTACTCGATGAACCGCAGCTCCTTGCCCGCTTCGTCCTCGCACAGGATCCGCAGGTGCTCGGGGGAGGCCCCCTCGCGTCCCAGGACGATCACCTCGAGCCGCGTGTCGTCTTCGAGCTTCGCCAGCTCGCGCCGCTTGCGGTTGTTGAGGTAAGTCGATACCTCTTCCTCGACCGTCACGGTGATCTTCGCGACGCGCTCGACCTGCGAGGCCTGCATCAGCTTGCGGATCACCTCGATCGCCATGCTCTCGGCCGACTTCACGAGGCCGGTCCCCAGGCAGGAGGGGCACTCCTTGTAGACGCTGCGCTTGAGGCTCGGGCGGATGCGCTGGCGCGTCATCTCGATGAGCCCCAGCGGGCTGGTGCGCAGGATCTTGGTCCGCGCCCGGTCGCGCTTCATGGCGTCGTGCAGCGTCCGCTCGACGATCCGCCGGTACTTCTCGCGACGCATGTCGATGAAGTCGTTGACGATCACCCCCCCCAAGTCGCGCAAGCGCAACTGGCGGGCGATCTCCTTGGCGGCGATCTGGTTCAGCGCGAAGGCCGACTCCTCGGCGCCCCCGTCGGTGCGGAAGCTCCCCGAGTTCACGTCGATCGCCACCAGCGCTTCGGTCTGGTCGATCACCAGCGACCCGCCGCCGCGCAGCGGCACCTTGCGCTGATTGATCCGCGTGATCTCCTCGTCGATCCGGTGCTTCGCGAACAGCGGCTCACGCCCCTCGTACAGGTGCAGGCGGTGGACGTTCCGCGGCATGACGAATTGCAAGAACTCCTTCGCGCGCTCGTAGGCCTGCGGCTCGTCGATGTGGATCGCGTCGATCTCGCTCGAAAAGATGTCACGGATCGTCCGGATGACGATGTCGCTCTCCTCGTACAGGTCCCCCGGGCCCTCCTGCTTCTTGATGCGGCGGACGATCACCTTCCACAGCCGCAGCAGGTACGCCAGGTCGCGCGACAGCTCGCGCTTCGTGCGGTCGGTGCCCGCTGTGCGGACGATAAAGCCCAACCCCTTCGGCGGGTTCAGCTCGCGGAGGATGCCGCGGAGCCGCTTGCGGGCGTCGTCGTCCTCGATCTTGCGCGAAACGCCGATCCGCCCCAGCGCCGGCATCAGGACCAGGTAACGACCGGGGATGCTGATGTAGGTCGAGAGCGTCGGCCCCTTGGTGCCGATCCCTTCCTTGATGACCTGCACGACGACCTCGTCGCCGCGCCGGAACACGTCCTGGATGGGAGGCTTGATGCGCGGGCGCTCGCCCGGACGCGGGCGGTCCGACGGGCGTGGGCCGCGCGACTTCGCCGCGTGGCGCGTCGCGACCGGGCTGGCGCCGTCTTCGTCGAAGTCGTCGAACTCCTCTTCTTCCTCTTCCTCGTCGTCGTCGTCGGTCGCTTGCGTGCCGTCCGGCCGGATCGGCAGGTCGGGGTCGTAGCCCCCCTGGCGGAAGTACTGCGGCTCGACGTCGCTGATGTGCAGGAAGCCGTTGCGGCCGACGCCGAAATCGACGAACGCCGCCTGGATGCTCGGCTCGAGGTTGACGATCCGGCCCTTGTAGATGTTGCCGACGTAGTTGTCTTGGCTGCTGCGCTCGGTGTAGAGCTCTTCCAGTTGGCCGTTCTCAACGATCGCGATCCGGCATTCTTCCGGCTGCGAGACGTTGATCAGCATCTCGGTCTTCATAGGGTGGTTTCCAATTGTGGTTCGAAAAGGGGGCGACGCGGCGGTCGGCAACAAGTGCGCGAGTCTCGGCGTGACGCCCGGGTGTGTGTGGTCGGGTGTGTGTGGTCGGGTGTGTGTGGTTGGGTCGTTGGTCGCCTACGCGACCGGTTGATCGGGCAAGAGCCGCATCAGCTCCTCCCGCAGGTAAGTCTTCACGTCGCGGGCGTGCTCGAGCGAGAGCACACGCGCCGCGACCTCTCGGCAGTGCGCGATCGTCGTCGTGCGCACCACCCGCTTCACCTCGAGCGCTGCGCCCGGCGTGACGCTCAAGCTCCGCAGGCCCAGCCCCAGCAGCAGCATCGTGTACAGCGGCGCCCCGCTCATCTGGCCGCACGTGCTGATCGGCACTCCCGCGCCGTCCGCGATGTCGATCGCCATCTTGATCAGTCGGATCACCGCCGGGTCGCTGCTGGTGTACAGCGCCGCGACGTCCTTGTTGCTGCGGTCCACGGCCAGCGTGTACTGCACCAGGTCGTTGGTGCCGATGCTGAAGAAATCGACCTCGTCCACGAACCGGTCGAGCGTCACTACGGCCGAGGGGACCTCGACCATCATGCCGACCTGCACCGCGCGGTTGAACTCGATGCCGGCTTCTTCGAGGTCTTCCATCGCGTCGGCGAGGACCATCCGCGCCCGCCGCAGCTCGAGCACGTTGCTGATCAGCGGGAACATGATCCGCACGTCCCCCGAGGTCGTCGCCCGCAGGATCGCCCGCAACTGCGTCCGGAACAGGTCGACGTGCTTGAGCGCCAGGCGGATGCTCCGCAGCCCGAGGAACGGGTTTTTCTCGTCCTCGGGGGGGGGGAGCATCGACAGCTTGTCGGCGCCCAGGTCGAGCGTCCGCATCACCACCGGCCGGCCCTGCATCGCCTCGGCCACCTCGCGGTAGGCGGCGTAGTGCTCTTCCTCGGTCGGGATCCGGTCCCCCATCAGGTACAGGAACTCGGTCCGGTAGAGGCCGATCCCATCGACGCCGCGCTCCAGGCACATCGGCCCCTCGTTGGGGAACTCGATGTTCCCCAGCAGTTGCACGCGGACCCCGTCGGCCGTCTCGCAGGGGAGCGTCTTGTAGGCGTCGAGCTTTGCCGCGAGCGTCTTTTGCTGCGCGACCTCGTGCCGGTAGCGGGCGAGCGTCTCCTCGTCGGGGCGGAGGATCACAACCCCCTCGTCCCCGTCGATGACGACCGTCTCGCCCCCCGACACCTCGGAGAGGAAAGCCCCGGCGCCGACCACGGCCGGGATCCCCAGCCCTTCGGCGACGATCGCCGTGTGGCTCCCCGGACCGCCGGTCTCGGTCGCGAACGCCCGGATGAACTCGGGCTTCATGCTCGCCGTTTCGCTCGGCGTCAGGTTCCGCGCCAGCACCAGCACGGGCGAGGTGACGTGGGCGAGCTCCTCGCGACGCTCGCCGAGGAGCCTTCGCAGCAGCCGCTTCTCGATGTCGAAGATGTCGTTCGCGCGCTCGGCCATGTACGCCCCTTCGAGCGACTGGAAGACCTTCGCGTAGCGCCGCAGGACGCGGCTCACCGAGTACTCGGCCGAGTAGTGGCGGTCGCGGATCAGCCCCTCGAGCTCCGAGCGGAGCTTGGGGTCGTTCACCATCTGCGAGTGGGCCGAGAAGATCGACCCGTAGTCGTCCCCCAGCCGCTCGGCGATGCGCCGTCGGTTTTGCTCGATCTCGGCCGTGGTGTCGGCGACCGCCAGGTCGAGCCGCTCGACCTCGTGATCGACCGCTTCGCGCGGCAAGAACCGACGCGGGATGCGGAATCCCTCGTTGTCTAGGACGAGCGCTTCGCCGATCGCCACGCCGGGCGAAACGGCGATTCCTTGCAGGCGTAGCATCGGGGCCCTCGCGAGCCGCCGGGGTCGTCCCGCCGCAAATGCGCGTCGTGCGTGGGCCGCGATCGCTTGGTTGCCGCGGGGGCGACCGTCGGCCGCGAACCTGTCGCCGGATGGGAGGTGGCGAGCGTGGGGTTCGCGGAGTCGGGTCGGCGTGCGGGCGCGAGCGCGGTTGGGCCTTCGGAGCGCAGTTGCGCGGGGGACGTGACGTGCGGAGGGAGCGTCGCGGCGCCTCCCCATTGTCGATCAGCGCCGGTCGAGGCCGCTCCAACGGATGGAGCCCTCGGTTCGGGCGCGAGACGGGAAGCGTCGGTCTGTCCCCCCGCGTCGCGTCGCCGGCGTCGGGGTGGTTGGTTGCGGGTTGTTTGTCTTGGTCGTGGGGGCGGCGGTGGGCTACGGGCCCGCCGGCGCGCTGAGCTTCTTGGATTGTCGCTTCCGGGGTTTGTCGCTTCGGGAGCCCGATTGGTTCCGCCGCCACGAAACCGATCGACCCCTCCCCCGCTTGGTTCAGCCGTTCTCCGCCGAGCGCGGGGCCCCCTCGACCGGGGCGCCAACCACACCCGAAGGAGAAGGACTCGCCGCGCCGCTACCATCGACGAAGCCGGTCCTCACGCGCCCGACGCCGGAAGACCCGACGCCGGAAGACCCGACGCTGGAAAGCCCGACGCTGGAAGACCCGACGCTGGAAAGCCCGACGCTGGAAGGCCCGACGCTGGAAAGAGAGCCGCCGCCGCCGCTTGGGATGAAGTCGCTTTCAATCAGTCGCACCAGGTCGTCGGCCGCTTTGTCGGCGTCCAAGCCGTGCGCCTCGACCTGAAGCCTTGTCCCCTCGGCCGCCCCCAACGTGAGGATGTCGAGGATGCTCTTGGCGTCGATCCGTTGCGACCCGCAAACGATCGCGACGCTCGACTCGAACTGCCGCGCCGTCCGCGCAATGAGCTCCGCAGGCCTGGCGTGCAAGCCCTGGGCGTGTCGCACCACGGCGTGACGGGTCGCCACGTCGGCGCCCTTTCGCGAGAGGAGGGGGCGAGCGCCCGCCGCCGGAGGGGCGGCGGCCGTCACGACCCGAACTGGTTGTTATCGGCCTCGTCGAGTAGCTGCAGGATGTCGTCCGCCGTCTTGCTCTGCTTCAGGAACCGGCAGAACGAGTCGTCTCGCAGGCGCCGCGAGACGTTCTCGAGCGCCCGCAGGTGGTCCCCGGGACGGTCCGGAGGGCTCACCAGTAGGAACAGCAGGTGGACCGGCTCGCCGTCCAGGCTCGCGAACTCGACCCCCCCCTCGCTGACGGCCACCGCGCCGCACAGCTTCTCGACGGTCGGGTGCTTGGTGTGCGGGACCGCGACCCCGCGGCCGATGCCGGTGCTCCCCAGTTCCTCGCGCTTCAGGATCGCGCCGATGATCGCCTCGAAGTGCTCTTCGGCGACCTCGCCGGCCTCGACGAGAGCGTGGGTCATTTCGCGGATGACCCCTTCTTTGTTGTTTGACTGAAGCTGAGGGCGGATGGCGCCCTTACAAATGAAGTCTGCGAAATTCATCGCTTACGAGCCTCGGCTCGCTCCGTGAATCGTTGGCGCCGCATCGCCTGCGGCGCTGTGTGTTGGTTAAGCGCCGGCGGGTCCGCGAGCGCATTATTTCGTGGCGACTCGAAGCAACGCGTCGCGCGCTACTCGTCGGTCGATGTCGGATCGACCGCGGGCGCTTCGAGGCGCTTTGACTCGTGGTCGCGGTTGTGTTCGATCGTCCGCTCTTTGTACTTCCGCAACTGCTGCTCGACCTTGTGGACCGCCGACTCGATCGACGTCAGCAGGTTCTCGGTCTGCTCGTGGGCGACGAAATCGTGCTTGTGCTCCGACGAAACAAGCAGGTCGACCTTCGGTCTGCTGGGCTCTTGAAGATCGACGACGATCTCGATCGCTGTCAGCCGCTCGAAATGCCGCACCAGCTTCTCGGCTTTCGCCTTGAGCCGCTCCTGCGTCTCGTCGCTCAAACTGCCATGACGAGCCGTGACTTTGATCATCACCGTGGTCGCTCTCCTCGTTGAAATGCCTCGCGGCCCCGCCGGCGGCTCGGATGCCGGCGGCCTCAAGCCCGCGATTGTAGCGGACGCCCGGGCCCCGCGGAACGGACTGCCACCCCCCGCCGAGGCAACCCGATAACCCCCCCAAACCCCCGTTCCGGCGCTTCGTGGCCCGGGGGGGTTAGCCCCCTGTCAATCTTTCAACAGGCCGTTTCGTCGCACGGAGGCGACGTCGAAACCTCGGCGATTTCGCCGCCGCCTCGCGAGCCGCGAGCGGCTCGGCCGTGAGCTTGGCGAGGTTGAACTACGCCACGGCGGCGTACATCAGCGGGCGGCTAGGACCCCCCACCCGCCGTGGGGGCCCCCGGCGCCATCAGCACGTGGAGGTCCCCATTCTCAAGCTGCCGACGGAGCTTGCCGATCGCCGCGCGGCGCCGCTTTGCCGATTCGATCGCGCTGTAGACCTGGCTGTAGCCGGTGATCTCCTCGAGGTTCAGGTTCGCGAGCGCGCGCTCGGGAAGCGACTCGCTTTCCATCGACGTGAGGATCCCCACGACCCCTCCGGTCGCCCGCTCGTCGGGGTTCAGCCCGATCTCCTCGGCCGAGAACCCGCACAGCAGCTTCCACAGGACCGCCGCCGGCTCGATCCCGTACTTGGCGACGAACGCGTCGTAGACCCGCTGAGCCTCGGCCGGGTCACGGCTCGCGACACGGCGGAGCTCGTCGAGGTTCGTCCTCCACTGGCTGCGGACTTCGCCGCTGTCGAACGTCGCGACGAGCGACTCGGGGTGCCCGACGACCGCCGAGCAACGATCGGCTAGCCCGCGAAGCTCCTTACGCCGGGTCTTGATTCCTTGCAGCGCCGGCCAGGCCTCGCTCCCCGGCGGGACCGCGTCCACCAGCGGGCCCGAGGCGTCGGCGTCCCAAACGGTCACCCCTCCCTCCGCGGCGCTCGGGTCGATCCATCCCGGGTCCCCCGCGTAGGGGGCGAGCGCCTTGAGCCCCCCCTCGCCGACGATCATCCATTGGCTCGGCTCGTCGATCGACAGGTCGGCCCCGCGGAACCCCCAGGTCACGTTCCCCTGCGGGGCGTACGCGATCGCCAGCACAGGGGGGGACTCCTCGCGGAGCTCGAGGCCCGGCATAAACGCGCGTTCGACGGCAAGAGCCAGAGAAGCCCCCGGCGCGAGCCGGACGCGCCCCCGCTGGTCGCCGATCACGAGGGCGATCTCGGCCGGCGCCGCTTCACCGAGGTTCATCAGCAGCACGTTGCCGTAGCGCACCTCGATCTGGGGGACCGCGGCGGCGGTCGAATCGACCGCCATGACGTCGTCCGTCGGATCGGCCGATCCTTTGTCGGACTCCTCGCCCTTCTCGGACGCGATGTCGGACTCCTTGCCCGTATCCTTAGCGGCAAGCGGCGCGGCGCCATCGACGTCGATCGTGACATCGGCCGATCCGACGAGCTCGGCGTCGATCGGGCCGACGATGTCGAGCATCGGCCGGTAGGTCGGCAGCGACACGAGCCGCGTCCTGGGTCCCAGCGCCCCCCCCGGCGAGAGGCGCCACCAAGAGCCCGCCTCACGCTCCTCGACGAGCAACGACTGCACCGGACCGAGGTACTTGCCCGAGGTCGTCGGCCTCGCGACCGCCGGCGGCTCGGGGGCTGCGGGGGCCGCAATCGCGTCGTCGCCTTCGGCGCTGGGCGCGGTCTCCCCGGGCTTGCCACTGTCGGTGGCCGGCGCCTCGTCCCCCGGCTCCGCGGCGGGACGTCCCGCGGCGGCGGGCGCGTCCGCTTTCGGACCGTCCAGCGGAGGAGTCGGCTCGACAGTCGCTAGCGGTTGGCTCGTTGGCGGTTGGGCTGCGGCAGGCTGCGTTGCTGCGGGCTGCGTTGCCGGCGCTTGAGGGGCGCCCGTGGCGACCTCGGCGGCGCCCGGGTCTGGCGCCGCCGGAGCGGGTTCGACGGCCGACTCTCCCCTCGCGGGGTCGTCGGCCTGGTTTCCTGGTTCGGCCTTGGCGAGGGTCCCCTCAACCGGCGAGTACAGGCGGTAGCCGACCGCCGCCAGCAACAGCAGCGCCGCGGCGGCTAGCGCCCGAACTCCCCAGGGCGAAGGCCGACTCGCTTGCAAGTAGTCCGGGACGCGCGGCGCGACCGGGCCCACCGCTGGCTGGCTCGCCGACACGAGGGATGACGCCGGTTCGACGACCCGTTCGGCGACAGCCGGCTCGGCGGCCCGAGCCCGGTGCGACGGCTCGATCCGCAGCCGCGTCGCGCGGCGCAGCGCGTCCTCGAGCGCGTGCATCCGCTTCAGCGTGTCGGGATCGACCTCCGCCGGCCGGTTCAGCACCATCGTCAGCACGTGGTGGCACGCGGCGGCCTCGGCCAGCAGCGTGTCCGACTCGAGGCACGCGCGCTCGAACTCGGCCATCCGCTCGGGCTCGAGCGTGCTGTCGAGGTACTCGGCGACCGTGTTGGCGTCGTCCAGCGGCGAGGCGCTCAGCGGGTCGGGCGCCCCGAGCCGCAGCATCCGCGTCACGTCGCCGGTGCGGTGGACCAACTCCTTAGCGAAGTCGCTGGCGTCGATCTGCTGCTGCAGTTGCTGCCGCTCGGCCGGCTCGAGGACGTCGTCCAGGTAGGCGAGCAGCGTGCGGAGGGTGAGTCGCATGGCAAGTCGGAGGTCGGAATGCGGCGTTTGGAATGCGGAATCGAGCGCGAGCCGGAAGCGTCAGCGGCCGGAGAGTCGGGTGGAACGCGCGTCGCCTCGTGCCGACGCGGAGCGCGGGTCCCTACCTAGTTAGTGCCGACCAGCCCCCCGCGCCGTGCGAGAATCCGGCGAGAATCCAGAAACCCTCGCGAGGCGCCCTCACCATTTGCCCCAGCGCTCCGCGTGGCGCGCGCGGAGAACTCGATTTTTCGTCGTTTGATCGAAGCGCCGCAGCGACTTACGACGCGAAATGCGCCCAATCGTTTGGCCCGCCGCACGACCCCGGTAGAATCGCGGCTAGTGGGGTCGCTGCGCTCGGCAGCCCCCCCTCCCGAATGACAGGCGTCCTTCACCAATGGGAACCGCTGGCGTGGTCTCGTTCGACGTCAAACGGCGGCAACGTTGCCAACTCGAGTGCGCCTCGCGCGAAGCCGAGGGGTACCTCGAGCTGGGGATGCAGGGGCACGCGCTGCGCGTCCTGCAGCACCGCGGCCCACTGGTCCACGGCGACGCCCACGCCTGCTACCTCCTGGGCGAGACGCTCCGCGGGCTCGAGCGGTACCGCGAAGCCGTCTACCCGCTGCGGCGCAGCGCCACGCTCCGCCCCGCCGAGTCGGGCGCCTGGCTGGCGCTCGGCTGGTGCTACAAGCGCTCGGGAAGGCTGGAGCTCGCGATCGAGGCGCTCGAGCGGGCCCTCGAGTTCGCCCCCAACGAGGCGATCCTGCACTACAACCTGGCCTGCTACCACAGCTTGGCCCGGTCGCCGCTCGCGGCGCTGCGCCGGCTGAAGCGGTCGCTCGACCTGGACCGCTCGCTGCTCGGGCTGGTGCGCGAGGAATCGGACTTCGAGCCGATGCGTCGCGACCCGGGCTTCCGCATGCTGCTGAGCGCTTACGGCGCTCGGTAAGCAGGGCCACACCGCAAGCAGGCCGCGGGCCGCACCCCCCTTCAAAACACAAGCGGGACCCCGCGCGCTGGTCGCAGGGCCCCGCTGCTTCGAGGGGGGGTCGATGGTGTCTCGTTACAGAAGCCGTCAGGGGCCTCAGTACTTCCACTCGGCGCCGAGCTGGGCGCCGTGCAGGATCAACGAGTCGCAGTTGTCGGCGTACCCGATCAAATCGCCGTTGTAGTAGCCGCTCGGCAGTTGCGACGGGGCGAGCGCCACACCGGTCACGCCGATGACGCGGTAGGCGGCCGTCAGGCGGCAGTTGCAGGTGAGCTGGTAGCCGGCGCCGACGCGGGCCTCGCCCAGGAAGGCGACGTCCGTTTCCGACGTGCGGCGGTTGATCGTGCCGCCGCCGTTCTCGTACTGCACCACACCCGCGCCGCCGCCGTAGATGCTCTGACGGACGTCGTACTGGTTGCCGTAGATGCCGAAGTTCGTGTCGGCGAACAGGCCCCAGCGGCAGCCGACCAGCCAGTTCATGCTCGACCCCAACTGGAAGCCGACCAGTTGGTTGTCGGTCGTGATGTCGTGGAAGATCACGTTGTCGTCGTCTGTCGGGAAGCTCGTGTAGTGCGGGGGTTCGCCCGGGTTGGCCGTCCCGTTCGTATCGACCACCGTGTACTGCAAGGCCGACTGCCAGTCGTTGTCGAGTCGCAGGTAGCGGACGCCGCACAGGCCGTTGAGGAAGAACCGCCGCGGTGGGCGGCACGGGGCGCAGGTCGCGGGGCCACAACCGGAGTCGCACCCGCCGGCGCCGCATGCGCCACCCCCGAAGCCGCCGAACCCGCCACCGACGCCGCCGAAGCCGGCGCCCCCTCCAGAGCAGCTCGGCGTGCCGAACCGCCAGAAGTTCAGTTCGAGGTTCTGCGCCGAGAACGACTCGCGGACCCGCACACCGGTGACCCGGATGTCGTTCTGGTTGGCGTAGTCGTAGGGCATCCCGTACCCGACGTAGTCGTTGAGGTCGCGGGCCGCGTAGGTCGTCCCGGCGCCGTCACGGTCGTACTCGAGTCCCGCGTAGTTGATCATCCCGCGGATGCGCTGCGTCATGCCGGGGCCGAAGGGGGTTGTGATCGTGCGGACCGACTGGTCGTCGTCCTCGGCGATCCCCCAGTAGCCGACCTCCCAAGCGTAGGGATAAGTCCCTTCACAGTTGGCTTGGCCCAAGGTGCTGCCGAAGCGCACCTCGCCTCCGAACTGCGTGCCCGGGTCGGCGGCGTCGGCGGTCAGGTACAAGTCGTTCGCCTGCGGGTAGTAGTTGCTGCCGATCCCGCTGGCATCTCCTAAGTAGTACGCGACGGGATCGCCGGCGCAGTTAACGCGGTTCAGCGAGACACCGTAGAGGCCGAGAAACCACTGCCGCTTCGGCAGGCAAGGCCCGAGGTCGCAACCCGGCGCGTACTGGGCAGCGCCGACGCCGCACGGCTCGCCCGTGTAGCCTTCCCACGACCCGCCCGCGCAGTCCCCCGTAGCGCAACCCCCGGTCGCGCACTCACCCGTCGCGCAGCCGCCACCGACCGGCGGCCCGTACGACGCCGGAGCGCCGTAGTTCATCGGGGCGCTCTGGTGCATCGCACCGTGGTGGACACCGTGCTGGTGCTGCACGGCGCTCTGATCCATCATCGGGGCCTGCTCGACGACCGGCCCCTGGTAAGTAATTGCCGGGCCGGCGGCGATCGGGTCGGCCGGCGCAGCGACCGCTTCGACCGGCGCCGGGAGCGCGCCGTTTTGCGCCAATCGCGGGGCCCCATAGGGGGCGAAGCGCGGACCGGGCTGGCCGTAGGCGGGCGAGGGGTAGGTCGGTTGCCCGTACTGCGGCTGCGACGCGTACGTCGGCTGCGGGGCGTACTGGGGCTGCTGCCCGTACTGGGGCTGCTGGCCGTACACCGGCGCAGGGGCGCGGTACGGCGACGCCTGCTGGGGCGTGGCCTGCGAGATGAACTGAGCGGTGACGGGCGAGGCGCCGGCCAGCACGATGGTCGCGGCAGCCGCCAACCGCCGCGCGTGAATCCTTAGAACGGTCATCCGTGTCCTCTCCTGTGAGTTCCGGCTCGCACCGCCGCGAGGCACGGCGCCCAAGCGACCCCGGCGGGGCTGTGGCGCCATTGGCGTGTTTGGTCGGTCTGTTCCCTGAGCAGCGGGAGGCGCCCCCTAAAGCGGGGCGTCTCGGTGCTGCTGGCTTCTGCGCGACGATCCATCGCCGCGGGCAATCCGCCGGGTCATGCCTAGAAATCGACCCCTCAGCGCCACCGATTCGGCCAATCGAGGCCCCTCGCGACGCGATTCGTACGCCCTGCAAGGCGCCATCGCTAAACGACTCAGCCTTTGCGCCGTCGCCACCTTCGACGCAGCCGGCAAGACTTCACTGCGGGCCCCAACCAGCCGTGCGGCGGGACGCTCGTCCCCGGCTTACCGCCGGGCCACAACCGCCCCACTCAGTCGCCGCAGCTCCCCCCCGGTCTCGAGCAGCATCAGGGCCGCCAGCACCCGCTCGGCCGGGAGGTCGGTGGCGTCGATGATCGCGTCGATCGTGGTCGGCGCGTCGGTGACCGCCGCCAGCACCGCCCGCTCGACCTCCGAGAGGTCGCGCGTCGTCGCGAACAGCACGCGCGGCGCCTCGCGCCGACCGGCGTCGGGGACTGACCGCGGCGCGTGCCGGCCCTCGGCCTTTCGCTCGGCGGCGATCAATCGCTCGGCAAGCGGCAGGCCGTCGAGCTCGTCGAGCACGTCGTCCGCGTGCCGGACGAGCTTCGCCCCCTCCTGGATCAGCAGGTGGCAGCCGCGCGACTGCGGGCTATCGACCGGGCCGGGCAGGGCCATCGCGTCGCGCCCCTGCTCGGCCGCGTGCCGCGCCGTGATCAGGGCCCCCGAGCGCTCGGCGGCCTCGATCACAACGACCACGCGCGACAGCCCGCTGATCACCCGGTTCCGCTGCGGGAACGACCCGCTCATCGGCGGCATGCGGGGGGGCGACTCGGCGAGCAGCGCCCCTTGGCGGGCGACCTCGTCGGCCAGCCCGCGGTGTTCCGGGGGGTAGATCCGTAGAAGTCCCCCCGCGAGCACGGCAAGGGTCCGCCCACCGGCGGCCATTGCCCCGCGGTGCGCGGCGGCGTCGATCCCGCGGGCGAGCCCGCTGACGACCGTCACGCCGGCCCGCGCCAGGTCGCCGGCGATCCGCTCGGCTTGCTGCAGGCCGTAGCGCGTCGCCCGACGGGTGCCGACGATCGCCACGGCGCGGGCGTCCTCGGCGAGCACGTTCCCCTTGCAGTAAAGCACGGGGGGCGGGTCGGCGATCTCGCGCAAGGCGTCGGGGTACTCGCCGCCATCGACGAGCAGCGGGCGGATTCCGGCCGCGAGACCCTCGGCCAGCATCGACGCCGCCGACGCGTCGTCCGGCGCAGCGGCGATCGCCTGGGCGAGCACGGGGCCAACCCCGTCGACTCGGCGGAGGTCCGCGGCACAAGCCCCGAGCGCTGCGCGGGCCGAGCCGAGCGCCTCGATCAGCCGCACACGCAGCCGCGGGCCAACCCCCGAGACCGACGCCAGCCGCAGCTCGGCGAGCAACGCGGGGTCGAACCGATCGTCCGCGGGGGTCTCCATGTGGCGATTGATCGCTGGCGGGGGTCGGAGTGCTCGCCGACCGCCACGCCCGACGCGTGGGTCAGCCGGCCGACTCTAATCACCCGGCGCCCGCGGCGCCAAACACCGCGGCGCTGGCTAAGTCGCCTCGCAGACGAACCGCACGAGCTGGGCGACGCTCCGGGCGCGCATCTTGCGGGCGATCTTCGAGCGCCGGAGCTCGACGGTCCGCAGGCCGACCGCCAGGTGCTGGGCGATCTGCTTATTCGCCATCCCGTCCATCAGCGCGCCGAGCACATCGGTCTCGGCCTCGGTCAGCGACGCGTAGCCCTTGCGGTGCGTCGCGGCGGTGCGGCGGGCGCCCTGCGTCGCCGCCGCCCGCTGAACGAGCCAACTCAACTCGAGCGCCACGCGGTCGGCCGTACTCGGCAGCGTCAAGAGTGCCGTGGCGCCTTGCTTCATGAACTCCGCAGTGTGGTGCAGGATCGCGTCTTGGACGGCCACTGCTACCTCGGTCCCCGGCAGCACGCGCCGCGCGTCGGCGATCCACGTGCCGGTGGCGACGCGTCCCGCCGATCCAACGAGCACCACCAGGTCCGGTACCGCTGCGGGGTCGAACCCCTTCGACGCCGGCTTCGGGAGCCTGTCGATCCAGGCCGACGGAGCGTCGCTCACGCGCGCCACGGCGCCCAAGGACTCGAGCGCGGCCGTGAGTGCCGCGTATTCGGTCGCATCGACCCTGACGACTTCAACAAGCGGAATCGGGCGGGATGCCTGAGACTCAGAAGTGGGGGCCAGGGCGAGGGCGGGGGCGGAGGCGGAGGCGGTTCCTTCCGCAGTGTTCATAGCCTGGATCATGGGTTCCGGTGGGATAGTCGCGCCCCATGTCGCTGGGGTGGCGGGCTGCCGCGCGAACCGTGCGAGGCTTCCGTAAAGGAAGTACCTTGCACTGTTGCAACAAAGCTCGCCACGAATAGGGCGCGAATTTCCGGACCGGCGGGCGGCACACCGCAAGGCGACCCGTTTTTCAAGAATCGCCGTGATTTCGCCAGGGCGCCGGGAGCCCACCCGGCCCCGAGATTGGTCACTCCGCGACCGATGAGGGACGCACTCACGCCATCGATGCCAGCACAACCTCGTCGTCGGGGGCGTCGTACATCCGCACCTCACCGACGCGGGTCGGGAGAACAAACCGGACTTTGCCGTCCTTCACCTTTTTGTCGCGCCACATCAGGTGGATGACTTCGTCGGGATCGACTCCTTCGGGGAGCCGTGTTGCAAGCCCCAGCTCGGCCAGCAGGCGGTCCTGGCGTTCGGCGAAGCCCCCCGTGATCAGCCCCATCCGCTCCGCAAGCCGCGCGGCGCAAGCCATGCCGATCGCCACCGCCTCGCCGTGCAGGAGCGACGTGTACTCGGTCGCCGCCTCGAGGGCGTGACCGAACGTGTGCCCGTAGTTGAGGACCGCACGCAGGCCCGAGGTTTCACACTCGTCCTGCTCGACGACGTCGGCCTTCAAGCGACAGCAGCGCTGGATGATGCGTGTGAGGGTCGCCTCGTCGCGGGCGTTGATCTTCGCGGCGTCGGCTTCGAGCGACTCGAAGAACGCCTCGTCGAGGATCACACCGTACTTGACCACCTCCGCGAGCCCCGCGCGGAACTCACGGTCGGGCAGCGTCGCGAGGACCGACGTGTCGATCAGCACCCCCGACGGTTGCCAGAAGGCGCCGACCATGTTTTTAGCGCCCTCGAGGTTCACACCGACCTTCCCCCCGACCGAGCTATCGACCTGCGCGAGGAGCGTCGTCGGCGCCTGAAAAAATCGCAGCCCCCGCGCGAACGTCGCGGCGACAAAACCGGCGAGGTCCCCCACCACGCCGCCCCCGACCGCCATCACGACCGACTGCCGGTCACACCCTTCATCGACCATCGTCTGCCACAGGTCGGCGGCCACGTCGGGGCACTTGCTCGGCTCGCCGGCGTCGATCACCAGGACCTGCGACTCGACGCCGTCCTGCGCGAAGCGCTCGGCCATGGCGTCGCCGTAGAGCTCATCGACGATGTCGTCGGTGATCACGACGACGTGCTCGGCGCCGCCGCGCTCGCGCACGAAATCGACCGCCCCGGCGAACACCCCGTTGCCGATCACGACGTCGTACGAGCGCTCGGCGAGCGCCACGCGTACCGTTGAAGATTCGCTCATCACGCGCCTGGTTGGTTGGGCGGGTTTTTTGTGCTCGAGTCCGTGACCCGCAGCGAGTGTGTCTACGGGGCCGACGAGGTGGCCGTGCGCGGCGCGACGCGGTGGAGGTCGTCCGGCGTGACGGTGATCCGGCGGCAGAAGCCCGTGTGGACGCGGAGGTAGTCGAGCTTCGCGGCGAGCTCGGCCGTGCGGTGCAGCGCGCGCTCGACCTGGCGCCGCCGGGCCTCGTCCCAACCGACGGCCGCCTCGCGCGCGTCGGCGGGCCACAGCGTCTCTTCCTCGACGACGAGCGCCTCGCGGTACGGGTCGAACGTCTCTTTGGGCTCTTTCGCCATACGGCCGCGGGGGAGGCGGGAGCTAGCAGTGAAGGCGAGGCAATCGCGGGAGTCGCGATTGTAGCAGCCCCCCGGGTGGTTGTCCGACCGTCGGCGATGCTCTGGCCGCGTCCCCCCCGGCGCCGCTACGCTCCGGCGCCGGTCCGCCTCGAATCCCTTCCGCCCGTTTTGCTTTCCGCCATGCACACGCTCGCCGTCATCAACCAGAAGGGGGGAGTCGGCAAGACGACGACCGCCGTCAACCTGTCGGCCGCGCTCGCCCGCGAAGGGCAGCGGGTGGGCCTGATCGACCTCGATCCGCAGGGGCACGCGTCGCTGCACTTCGGCGCCGACCCCAAGCGGCCGCTGCCGACGACCTACGACCTGCTGACCTCGGCCGCGACGCTCGCCGACGTCTGGCAGACGACCGACGAAGGGCTCCGCGTTGCGCCGGCGCACATCGACCTGGCCGCGGCCGAGCTCGAGCTCGCCGGCGTCGTGGGGCGTGAGATGATCCTCCGCGACAAGCTCGTGCCGATGGCCGACGAGTTCGACTACGTGCTGATCGACTGCCCCCCGTCGCTGGGGATCCTGACGCTCAACGCCTTGGCGGCGGTCGACGACGTCTTCCTGCCGCTGCAGCCCCACTTCCTCGCCCTGCACGGCCTCAGCAAGCTGATGCAGACCGTGGACCTGGTGCGCGAGCGGCTCAACCCGCGGCTCAAGATGGCGGGCGTGGTGCTCTGCCTGTACGAGTCGGGGACACGCCTCGCGACGGAGATCACGAGCGACGTCGAGCGGTACTTCGACCGGCTCCGCGGTCAGGGACCGGCGTGGCGCCACGTGCGGCTGTTCGACACGCGGATCCGGCGCAACATCCGCCTCGCCGAGGCCCCCAGCTTCGGCCAGTCGATCTTCCGCTACGACGGCCAAAGCCGCGGCGCCGAGGACTACCAGGGGCTCGCCGGCGAGGTGCTGGCGTACTACGCCGGCCGCGACCTGGTCACGTCGGCCGCCTGACTCGCGGCCAGCGGGTACCCGCTGGCCGCGGCCGGGTGTCGGCCGCGGGACGTAGTGTGCGATTTTGCGCGCTGCGGATCGCTACAAACCGTCTCGCCCTGGGACGTGACGCCGACTGCCACGTTTTCGCGCAGCGGGCTCTCGCTTTGTAACCGGTGAAGATTTTGGCAGTCGGCCAATACCCCTTCTCTTCGGCCGAACCGTTGAACAGAGCGGCGTTCGCGCTGCGTACAACCTGTTTTCCCGCGGCGTATCGCGATCCGGTGACCGATCGGCCCCTCTACACGGTTTGATTGGCACGACGGTTGCACCCTCAGGGAACCCATCGTCGCCGATCGCCGTCCGAAAGGGCGAGCAACGGCGCGTAGCTCCCGCCTCCCCATGGAACGTCCCCCTCGCCAAGCCGGCGATCGGGCAAGGGGAAGCGGAAACCACCGAGACGACGGGGCGACACGGACCGTGCCCCGATGGCGTCGAACCCTGGCAAAGACCGGAGTTCGTTACCATGACCAAGCGAGCCATGAAGGAACGGAGTCTGACCCCGGTTGAAACCCGGCCGGTCGCGTCGGCTGACTCTGCGCTCGAGCACCACTCGGACGAGGAGCTGCTGAAGCTGCACCGCGACCGTGGCGACCACGCCTACCTCGCGACGCTCATCAAGCGTTACGAGCGCGAGCTGTTCAGCTTCTTGCGCCGTTACCTGGGGAACGCCACGCTCGCCGAGGACGCGTTCCAGGCGACGTTTGTGCAGGTCCACCTCAAGAGCCACCTGTTCGACGAGGGGCGGAAGTTCCGTCCCTGGCTGTACACGGTCGCCACGAACCGGGCGATCGACCTCCAGCGGCGCAATCGGCGCCACCAGGCCGTGAGCCTCGATCGGTCGAACCGCACCGAGCACGCCGAGGTCGGCACGCTGGCCGACCTTTTACCGTCGTCCGAGTCGGGTCCGAGCGAACGCTTCGACGCCGCCGAGCGTACCGAATGGGTACGACGCGCGGTCGCGGCCCTGCCGGAGCAACTCCGGACTGCCGTCTCGCTCGTCTACTTCCGAGGCCTGAAGTACCGCGAAGCGGCTGCCGAGCTGCGGATCCCGGTTGGGACCGTGAAGAGCCGGCTCCACTCGGCGGTCGGCCAGCTCGGCGACCAGTGGCGTAACGCCTACCCGAACGGGTGAACCCGTTCGTCGTCCGGCGGCCCGCCAACCTGGCTCGCTTGCCGGCCGCGTGCGAACTACGCTTGCAGGACCCACCGACCCGCCACGCCCACCCCGGGGCGGGCCGGCCGGGTCCGCGTGCCGGGCGTAGCTCCTCACCAGGGCCCGGCCCCCTCCTGGGTTTGGTCCAAATCGTCGTGCCCCGCTCTAGCGCGGTCGCCCGGCGAAGCGCCCTGGCAACAGCAAGTCGAGATGGCGCCCCGCGAAGACAGCCCCGCCACTGGGCAGCCTGACGAACGGTCCGACGAGCTGCTCGTCGGCTTGCTGTTCGACGAGCTCTCTCCCGCCGAGCGCGAGCGGGTCGAGGCGCTACTCGCTAGGCACCCTGAGCTTCACCAGCGGCTCGATCGGCTGCGCGAGTGTGTCGGCCCCAACTGCCCTGCTGAGGGGGGGCCCAACGCACCTGCCGAAGTGGCCGTCGCTGGCGCCGAGTGCCCCGCGGGACTCGCCGCCCGGACGATCCAAAACGTCCTCTGCCCCGCCGCTCGCCGCGTCGCCGACGCCCCCACGGCGCGCTGCCGCTCGATCGTCGAGCCGGTGACCCTCGCCGCGGCGGTGCTGCTGGTGGGGGCGCTCGTCGGCCCCGCGCTGCTGGCGAGCCGCGAATCGTCGCACCGCATCGGTTGCCAAGCGAACCTTGAGCTGGTGGGTAAGGGGCTGTTTCGCTACGCAGACGACCACGGCGGGTACTTCCCCCCGATCGGGCCCGCGGCGTACGCCGGGATGTACTCGGTGGCGCTGGCCGACTCGGGCTACATCGACCGCGACGAGCTGCGCGAATCGCTGGTCTGTCCGTCGTCGCCGCTCGCCGCCGAGCTGTCGCGGCGGGGGGCGGCGGTCTACGTCCCCACGACCGCCGAGGTGAGCTGCTCGCTCGCCCCGCTGGTGGATCGCCTGCGGCGCTTGATGGGGGGGAGCTACGCTTACCGCCTGGGGTACTTCGACGGCCCGCGGTACGTGACGATCAAGAACCGCCACGACTGTCGTTCGCCGCTGCTGGCCGATGCGCCGGGCGAGTCGTGCGGCGCCGACGCGAGCGACAACCACGGGGGCGCCGGCCAAAACGTCCTGTTCCAAGACGGCAGCGTGCGCTTTGTGACGCACGCCGTCTCGCCGTCGGGGGACCACTACTACCTGAACAACTCGGGCCGCGTGGCGGCCGGCGAGTCGTCACTCGACGCGGTGCTCGCGCGCAGCGAGCAAGGCCCGGGGCGCGTGCTGGTTGTCACGGTGCGCCGGGCGGAGTGAGGGTGACGGGCGCGGGTTTAGGCACTCGCCGCTTTGTTTGAGCGCGACCCCCGTAACCGTCCTCGCGTGGTGAGTTCTCGCACCCGCCCACGTGGTGTTTTCGCCTCGCCCGGTTGGCGGCGATTCGCCGCAGCCGGGCCCGGGGAGCTCGCGAAAACCCCTGCCCGCAAAGGGTTTGCGGTCGGCGACACGGCTTCGCGGCCCGCTGGTGGCGCGGGGGTTGCTTTGGGGTTGGGCTAAGCGGCGAGCTACCGCTCGTTCGCTCGCCATCCGACCGCACCCCAACGCAATCCCGCTATGCACGCCCGCGAGCTCGTTGAACTTGCCGGGCTGATGTGCCTTCGTTCGAAGCCGCTGCTCGACCAGCACCCGGCGCTTTGCGACGAAGCGCTGAGCGAGTACTGGATCGCCTCTCGCTGCAGGCTCGACAACTGGGGCCGAGCCCTGCGTGGGCTCGGGCAGTCGGCGACGGTCGCGCCGCAGCACTCACCGAGCGCGGGCCACGACGGGCTCGTCGCGATCGCGGAGGAGATCGTGCTCGCCGAGGTGCTGACCCGCGCCGTCGCGGCGATCGCCCTGGCGCACGACACGCGGCACGGGCGGACCGAGGCCGCGCCAATCGGGCGCAACGCCCTCGACTCGCAACTCGAGGCCCGCAGCCGGCTCCGCGCGCTCTGCTTCGCCCGCTGGCCGGCCGAGTCGGCCAAGGCGCGGCACGTTCGTTCGCTCGGCAAACAAGCCGACCGCTGGACCGACGTGCTGCTGGCCTACATCCACCGCGTGGCGGACGTCGCGCACCTGGCGGTTGATCGCTCGCGGCTGCTTGAGTTCGCGTACGACAGCCAGGCGCACGGCCACTCGTCGAGCGAAGCGGCGGGGCAGCTCTTGGGGTACTCGCTCCGCACGAGCTTCTCGGCCGCGACCGCCCGCGTGACGTCGCCCGACCTGAATCGCCGCGTCGCGGGCGCCGCACTCGGCCTGTTCGGGCCCGACGCGTTCGACGGCCTAGGGGTGATCCGTTCCCCCTGGATGATGCGCGCTGAACGCTCGGCCGACACGGCGATCACACTGCTCGAGGGGCTGTTCGACGTCGGCGCCGATCGCGGACTCCGAGCGCCCGAGCGGTGGAAGTGGTGAGGGGGAGAGCGACCAAGCACCAAGCACCAAGCACCAATGACCAATGACCAATGACCAATGACCAATGACCAAACGGCGTTGCCACGCCGAGTTGCTATTGGTCATTGGTGCTTGGTCATTGGTGCTTTGCCCTCCCCCCGCTCTGCTGTGCGCCGGCGGATCTCTTCCAGCGAGTCGTCCGGCGTGGCGGCGATCAGCTTCCTGGTGTACTCCTCGCGCGGGTCGGCGTAGATCGCCTCCGAGGGGCCGAACTCGACGATCTTGCCCCCGTTCATCACCGCCATCATGTCCGACATGAACTTCACGACCGCCAGGTTGTGGCTGATGAAGATGTAGGTCAGGCCGCGTTTCTCTTGCAGCGTCTTCAGCAGGTTCAGCACCTGGGCCTGCACCGAAACGTCGAGTGCCGAGACCGATTCGTCGCAGACGATGAACTCGGGTTCGACCGCCAGCGCCCGCGCGATGCAGATCCGCTGCCGCTGGCCGCCGGAGAACTCGTGCGGGTAGCGGCGCAGGTGCTCGGGCTTGAGGCCGACCTCTTCCAGCAGCGCCGCGGCGCGGTCGCGCCGCTCTTGTCGCTTCTTGACGAGCCCCTGCACGGCCATCGGCTCGGTGACCGTCGCCTCGACCGTCATCCGCGGGTTCAGCGACCCGTAGGGGTCCTGGAAGATGATCTGCATCTTGCGGCGCGTGCGCCGGAGCTCGCCGGACGAGAGCCGCGCCAGGTCCACCCCGTCGAGCAGCACCTTGCCCGCCGTCGGCTCGATCAGCCGCAGGATCGCCCGCCCGGCGGTCGTCTTGCCGCAGCCCGACTCGCCGACGAGCCCGAGGGTCTGCCCGCGGTAGACCTTGAACGAGACGCCATCGACCGCCCTGACGTGATCGGTGACGCGCGACAGGATGCCGCTGCGTTTGGGGAAGTGTACCTTGAGGTCCTGCACGTCGAGCAGCGGCGTCGTCTCCTCGGCGACGGTCGTGGCGTCGATCGCCTGGTTGCCGCTCTCCCAGGGGTGGCCCATCGCGGCGAGCTCGCTCGCGGGGTGCAGCAAGCGACCGCGCCCGTGGCGCTGCATCGCCTCGATGCGCGCCGGGTCGAGCGTCTTCTCGAACAGCTCGACGCCGCCGCTTGTGCTTCGCTCCCCCATGAAGTCATCGACCGTGGGGAGCAGTCGGTACTTGGTGTCGAGCCGCGGGCGGCAGGCGAGCAGGCCCTTGGTGTAGGGGTGCTTGGGGGCCGTGAAGATGTCGAGCACGGGCCCGTACTCGACCATCTTGCCGCGGTACATCACCAGGACGTCGTCGGCGATCTCGGAGATCACCCCCAGGTCGTGCGTGATGAACAGGATCGCCATGCCGCGCGCGTCGCGGAGCTTGCGGAGGATGTCGAGGATCTGTGCTTGGATCGTCACGTCGAGCGCCGTGGTCGGCTCGTCGGCGATCAGCAGCTTGGGGTTGCACGACAACGCCATGGCGATCATGACGCGCTGCTTCTGCCCCCCCGACATCTGGTGCGGGTAGTAATCGACGCGCTTCTCGGGGCTGGGGATCCCGACCTCGGTGAACAGCTCGATGGTTCGCTGCCGAGCTTGGGAACCCGACATCTTTTGGTGGAGCTGAAGGGCCTCCATCACCTGCCAGCCGACGGTGAACACGGGGTTCAACGACGTCATCGGCTCTTGGAAGATCATGCTCACCTCGGCGCCGCGCACCTTGCGCATCGCCGGCTCGGGGAGCCTCACAAGGTCGCGCCCGAGGAAGCTGATCGAGCCGGTCTCGATCCGCGCCGACTGGGCCAGCAGTTGCATGATCGACAGCGACGTGACGCTCTTCCCCGAGCCGCTCTCGCCGACGATCCCCAGCACGCGCCCCTCGTCGATGCGGAACGAGACGTCATCGACCGCGCGGACGGTCCCCCCTTCGCCGTGGAAGTGCGTGCGGAGGTTCGAGACTTCGAGGACGGCGGGCATGGTAGAGACGCTGTTTAGGAAACGTTCACGCAAAGGCGCGAAGGCGCAAAGGGCTGTCAGCGGTCAGCTTTCAGCAAAGCAAGGTACGAACTCGATTCCGGTCGGGCCAAACGCATTCGCCAACTCGAATCCCCCTCCTCCGCTTGCGGGGGAGTCCGCGTTACCGAGAGAAGCGGGGAGGCGAACCCGGGTACCCAGGTCACCACCGCATCTTTGCGCCTTCGCGCCTTGGCGTGATCGCTCCCGTTCGTGATTGGTGATTCGTCTGTCGCCCGTAGCTGATGGCTGACCGCTGAAAGCCGGCAGCCCCTTCACCCCCCCGCATCCAACCGCGGGTCCGTCGCCTCTTGCAGGCCTTCGCCGATCAGGTTGTAGGCGAGCACCGTCAGGAAGATCGCCACGCCGGGGAAGGCGATCAGCCACCACATCTCCATGTTGCTGCGCCCGGCGGAGAGCAGGATACCCCAGCTGGGGTTGGGGGGGGCGCCGCCGAACCCGAGAAAACTGAGCGCGCTCTCGGTCAGGATCGCCGAGGCGACGCCGAACGTCACCGGCACGAGGATCGGCGCCAGGGCGTTCCGCAGCACGTGGCGGAACATGATCCCCGACCGCGTGACGCCGACCGACTGGGCCGCCGCGACGAAGTCCATCTGCTTGAGCCGCAGGAACTCGCCGCGCGTCAGGCGGGCGATGCCGGTCCATCCGGTGACGCCGAGGACCGCCATCAGGTGCCAGATCGTCGGCCGCTCGAGCACCGCGATCAGCGCCAGGATCAGCACCAGCGCGGGGATGCACATCACGACCTCGGTCAGCCGGCTGAGCACGACATCGACCCAGCCGCCGAAGTACCCTGCGCACGCCCCGACGACGACGCCGATCGTGGCCGCGAGCCCCATCGAGACGAACCCCACGAACAGCGCCCGCTGCGTCCCGTGGACCATCTGCGCCAGCACATCGACCCCCACGCGGTCGGTGCCGAACGGGTTCAGCCGGCTCGGGCTCCCCTCGTCGCGGGCCGGGTTCGCGGGGCGGTCGGGCCACTCTCCCGCACGCACGCGGCGGTAGGGGTCTTGATAGAAGAGGGGCCAGACGGCCCAGCTCTGCGGGTCCTTCTTCGGGAGGGCCGTCGAGTAGACGCCGCGGAAGCGGTCCTTCGTGAAGATGGGGTTCTCCCACGGCTTGTGGAAGTAACCCAGCGCCGGGAAGTACAGGTTCCCCTTGTACTGACAGACGATCGGTTTGGTGCCCGCGATGGCCGGCGAGAGGACCGCCACCAGGGCCATCAGCGCGACGTAACCCAGCGCGATCATCGCCAGCGGCCGCCGCCGAAACCGACGCCAAGCCTCGGCCCAGTAGCCACGCGACGGTTGTTCGACTTGCTTCACCACAGAGGGCACAGAGAGCACGGAGGAACTACGGGGAGGGAACCACAGATGAACACGGATGAACGCGGATAGACAAAACTCCCAATGACCAAGCACCAAAGACCGAAGGCCTGCCGCTTACTGCCCACTGCCTGCTGCCTGCTGCCTGCTGCCTGCTGCCTGCTGCCCACTCCTTTTGGTCGTTGGCCATTCACTCATCCGCGTCCATCCGTGTTCATCTGTGGTTTCAATTTCTCTTGCTCTGTTCTCTGTGCCCTCTGTGCCCTCTGTGGTGAAACCCGTCGTCACGAGTAACTGACGCGCGGATCGACCCAGGCGTAGAGGACGTCGGCCAGCAGTTGGCCTAGGAGCGTCAGCACGCTGAACAGCAGCACGAGGCCCATCAGCGTCGGGTAGTCGCGTTCGCGGATCGCCTCGAAGAACAGCGAGCCCATCCCCGGCCAACTGAAGATCTGTTCGAGGATGATCGCCCCCGAGAGCAGCGCCGGCAGCGTCAGCCCCATCATCGTGACCAGCGGGATCATCGTGTTCCGGAAGGCGTGCGTGGTAAGGACCCGCCAAGGGCCGACCCCCTTCGCCCGCGCGGTCCGGATGTAGTCCTGGCGGGTCACCTCGAGCATGTTCGCGCGGATGAAGCGGCTGTAGTAGGCGAGGCTGGCGTAGGTGTAGCACGCGATCGGCATCGCGCAGTGCCGCGCCAGGTCGAGCACCTGCTCCCACCAACCCATCGAGGCGAAGTTGTCGCTCGTCATGCCGAACAGCGGCAGCTCGAAGGGGGTGCCGCGCAGGCGGATCGCGAAGGTCATCTGCAGGAAGAGGGCCGCGACGAACGACGGCAACGAGTAGAGCATGTAGAGCAGGACGCTCATCACGCGCTCGTCGGCGCGGCCCCCGCGGGCCGTGGCGTAGAGGCCCATCGGCACGGCGAGCACGTAGGTGATCACCAGCGACGAGACCGAGAGCAGCAGCGTCGGACCGACGCGCTCGGCGATGATCGTCGAGACGGCCGCGTTGCGCGACAGCGAAACGCCCAGGTCCCCGCGCACCACGCGCCCCAGCCACTCGAAGTAGGCGACGTACCACGGGTCGTCGAGGCCGAACATCTCGCGCATCCGCAGGATGTCCTCGGCGCGCGGCTTCTTGTCGGGGCCGATCGACTCGAGCATCACCAGGGTCGGGTCCCCCGGCATCAAGCGGATCAGCCCGTAGACGACGAACGTCACCAGCGCCAGCGTGCAAGCCGCGAGCAGCAGGCGACGGATCAGGTAGTCGATCATTCGCCGTGGGGGCTAACGGGGGGGGCGCGGAACGGTCGGGTCGGTCAGTTGGCGAGGGGCATCCACAGCGAACCGAAGCCCGGCCCGTAGCTGAACGGCCCGCGCGGGCTGAAGCGGTAACCCCGCAACGGCTTGCCGAACCCGAAGAACGACGAGTGCTCGTAAAGGAACGTGTACGGCTGGTCCTCGTAGATCAGGTTCCCGATCCGCCCGTAGACCTCGGCGCGCTTCGCGCGGTCGAACTCGCGTTCCCCTTCGTCGAACAGGCGATCGACCTCCTCGTTCGAGTAGGCGCCGTGGTTGCGGTCCTCTCCGGTCGCAAAGATGTTCTTCGACGTGGAGGGGTCGGCGCCGGCGCCCCAGCCGGCCATCTCGGCCTGGAACTGCTTCTTGAAGACCCGTTCTTGAAAGACGGCCGCCTCGAGCGGCGTAATGTTGCAGACGACGCCGATGTTCTCGAGGTTCTCGCGCAGCAGGTTGCAGACCGCGATCCGGTCGGGCTTGTTGCTCACCAGCAGCGAGAACTCGAAGGGGACGAGCTCGCCGTCGATCCGCTTGTCGCGGATGGCGTCACCGTCCTCGTCTCCCCAGCCCGCCTCGTCGAGCAGGTCCTCGGCCTTGTCGAGGTCGAACTCGTACAGCGGCGCGGGGTCCTTGGGGTACATCCACGAGCCCTTGCTGAAAGGGCCGTAGCAGCGCTGGTAGAGGCCGAAGCAGAGGTCTCCGAGCATCTCCTCGTAGTCCATCGCGTGGGCCATCGCGCGGCGGACCCGAACGTCGGCGAACAGCGGGTCGGCCAGGTTCCAGCTGATGTAGAAGAACGTCCACTCCTCGCCACGGGCCTTGGTGTTGCCGCGGTAAAAGTCGTCGCCGTCGGTCTGCGTCAGCCACTGCTCGGCGCCGAGGCGCGACTCGTCGAGCTGCCCCGCCTTGAGGGCCAGCAGCGACGTGTTGACGTCCTCGATGATCCGGAAGCGGATCTCTTTGAAGAAGGGCTTGTCGCGGACCTGCTTGCCGTTGTGCACGTAGTACGACTCGCGACGCTTCAGCACGATCCCTTGCCCGCGCGCGCGGGAGGCCACCTCGTAGGCGCCCCCCGAGACGGGGTTCGACTCGAGCTTCGCGTGGTAGTCACTGGTCTTGAGGGTCGGGTCTTCGGCGATCGACGCGGCGTAGACGTGCCGGGGGATCACCGCGAAGTTCAGGTTCCAGACGTTGGTCGCCAGCGGCTTGCGGTGGAAGTAGACCAGCGTCCGGTCGTCGTACGCCTTCACGAGCTTCATGTCCCCAGTGCCGGAACGCATCGCGGGGACCGGGACCTGCGACGACATGATCGCACGGAACGAGAACTCGACGTCGTGCGCCGTGATCGGCTTGCCGTCGGACCAGGTGAGGTCGTCGCGCAGCACGACCTTGTCGTACAGCCCGTCGTCGCTCGTCTGCCAACTGACGACGGCGTCGGCGCTCGCCAGCGGGGCGAACTCCCAGTCGAAACCGAACAGCCCGAAGCCCGTCAGGCCGACGACCTCGGTCTCGGCGACGCTGCTCTGCAAGATCGGGTTGAGCGACAAGCACTCTTGCTGGATCGCGCGGCGGATCGTCGCGTCGTAGTCGACGCCCGAGCCGTCTTCTGGCGCGAGCACCGACAGCGCCGCGAGGATCTTCTCGTTCGCTTCGTTCGAGTCGTTGCGCAGCGCCAGGGCCTCGTCGGCGGTGAGCTCCGGAGCGGGCTCCTTGGCCTTCGCTTCACGCAGCAACTTGAGGGTGTCGAGGACCGGTCGATCGACCCACTTCACACGGGCGTTGAGCCCGTCGAGGGTCGGTGGGTCGAACGGATCGAGCAGGTCCCCGAGGACGAACCCACCCGCGGGTGCTTTGGCAGGCTGGGCCGCCGAGGGGGCGCCGTAGCCGATGGCTAGCGCCACGATTCCAGCAACGGGCCACGCAAGTGCCCAACCCTGGGGCGCCCCTCCCCCACGCCGTCGCTCGTTCGCCGTCGCCATCCTGCCCCACGCTTCCCGAGCCCCAGCGCGTGCCGCGCGATCCGCCAAGGGCCTCGGGGGGAGGGGGACGCGCGGGCTGCCTCGGGCGCCCGGCGTTCAGTACGCGGACCCCTCGGCTGCCGTAAGATAGGCAACCTAACACGCCGTTTCCGGTGGGGTCAACGACGGCTTGCGTACGGGAACCTCGCGTGCCGCGTGGCGGCGAGCACGCCGCGGTACTTCGTCAATCGGCGTAGAACGCGAAGCCGGCGAAGGCCAGCTCCTTAACCCCCAGCCAAGGGGTCGCGCGCTGCAGCGAGAGCAAGATCCGCCGCCGGAGGCGTTTCAGATCTGGCTCCTGGAAGTCCACCAGCGGGGCGACGCGCACGGCGGTCGATACCTGGTCGCGGACGCGGTGCTTGGCGCGCTTCAGCTCGCTGACCATCAGCGGACGCTCTTTCCCCTCGACCACGGCGTAGAGCTCGAAATCGACCCGGAACACGACGCCATCAAGGCTCCGCACGTCGCGGAACGAGAAGTCGCCGAGCAGCACGCCGCTGGGGCCCTCGACGGGGTGCTCGTCGTCGGCCGCCGCGGCGGCGCCATGCCCCGCGCCGTTGCTGATCGCCGGCGCGCCGGCGATCAGCACTGCGAACGCGAGGCACAGCCGACGAAAATCTGATGGGCACGTCATCGCGGCTCTCCTACAGAAGGTCCTTGGCGATGTAGGGAGTCGCGAGTCGCTTCACGGCCATCCCCCCCAGCATCGGCTGCACGGCGTCGAGCAGGTGCGCCTTGAGGGTCGTCCACTCGGGCTCGAAGAGCTCCTCGCGCGTCGAGCCTCGGCAGACCTGGATCACCCGCTCGCGCATCCTCCCTTGGTTCGCCTTCCTTAGCGCCTTGACTCGCTTCGCGTCCGACGGATCGACGATCGCGACGAGGTCGAAGTCGAGTCGCACCGTGTGCAGGTCGATCGTGTCGCGCTGCGCGTCGCCGAGCGGCAGCGGCGCAGGGATCGAGAACCGCCCGAGGCGCAGCTCGACGAGCTGTTCGCGTTGCGGCAAGCGGCTGATCTCGTCGAAGACGAGCTCTTTCTTCGCCTCGCCGCACCCGGCGACGAGCGCGCACAGGACCGCCGCGGCGGCGGCACACCCTGACGCGGGCGTGGCCTGCCGACGGAGCGGCGGCGAGGATGGTTGGGGGTTCGTCATCGGAGGCGCTAAACCCTACGCCGCTCGGCGCGGAGCGCCCCGCTGCGACCTACGCTTGCGGCGAGAACCCCCGATCGAACGCCCCCGCGTCGGTCGATTCGTCCCCTATGTGCCGGTTGTGCCGACGCGCATGCGTGCTCTGGGCCGATCAACGCCCGTCGTCCGCCGATCCGGCGTGTGGATCGTGGCGCTGCTGGGCCTTGCGCTGGCGCCACTCGCCGGCTGCTACAACGGCAAGGTGCTCGTCGCCCGCGCCCGCAGCCACGCGACGAGCAGCCGCATCGAAGAGATCGAGCTCGGTTCGTTCCGCGTCACGCTACCGCGCGACAATCGTACGACGCACACGCCGGTTGTCGAGGTCCGCCTGTTCGGCGAGGCGCCGCTCCGCACCCGGAAGGAGATCGAGAAGCAGATCAAGGACCGCGCGTTCTTGGTGAACGATCGCGCGATGACGACCCTCCGCAAGGCGACGCTCGAAGAGCTTCACGAGCCGAGCCTCGATCGGCTTCGCGCGCGGTTGCTCGAGGCGGTCAACGGCTCGCTCGAAGGGGCCCCGCTGCTGGCCGTCGGCATCTCCGACTACCGGCTGATCCAGTACTAACGGCGCTCGACCGGGTTCAGCGCGGCAGCGGCCCTTGGCCGGGGCGCGGAGGACCCATCCCACGGGGACCCATCGGCCCCCCTTCGCCACGCGGCCGGTGGGGGCCGAAGGGACCACCGCGTGGCGGCGGGCCGTCGAACTCGCCGGGGAATCGCCGCAGCCACGGGGGCGCCCCGCGGGCTTCGAGCCGCTCGCCGGCAAGCTCCCGCTGCATCTCGTCGAGCGGCATCGCGAGCAGCGCCGCCTGCTTGTCGCGGGACAGCTCGGCGAAGTCGCGCGGCGGGTTGGGCGCCCCTTCGCCGAAGACCGCGTCGGCGATCAGGCCGTGCATCAGCCGGGACTGCGTGCGGAAGTCGTCGGCCGCCGCGTGCAGTCTCTGCACACGCTCGGGCGCCCCCTTGAGCAACGCCCGCTCCCAAGCGGGCCACGCGGTTCGCAAGGCTTCGCCCGCGGGCCAGCGCTGGTCGCCCCGCGACGCGACTTCCGCCGCGCGGAGCAGGACGAGCTCGGGTCGCTCGCGCGCGAACGCCGCGATCCGCTCTGGTGCTTCGCGCAATCGGTCGATCGGGCGCTGCCGCTGCCCCTCGCGGCGATCTCCGGGGGGGCCAGGGGGTGGCGGGGGCCCGCCCGGTCCGCCGAACTCGCCGAACGGCCCCCGCTCTTCGAGCGAGTCGATCAGCACGCGCACTCCGTCGGACTTGCTGATCGAGTCGATCGCCTCGCGGAACCGCTTCCGCTCGTCGGCCGTGAGCTCGATGCGGAGGTCGCCGACACGCCGCGCGAAGGTCTTGCGGACGCTCTCGACGCGATCGGCCGGCGTCAGCCCCCGCAAGTTGGCCCGCTCACCGGCCGTGAGCGTCCCGACGAACGTCGCGTAGGCGATCGCGGCGCGACGCAGTTCGTAGGACTTCGCGTCGGCGATCAGCTCTTTGTGCGTCTTTCGCAACTGCTCTTGCTGAGGCCGCGTGAGGGCCTCGAACGCCGCCACGCGCTGCGACAGTTGTTCCTTTCTCTCCGGCTCGAGCGCCACGACGTGGTCGCGCCGCGGCAGAGGGCGCATCGCGGCGACCTCGCCCCACTCGGCGGCCTCGGCCGCGACGTCCGCCGCGGCGAGCGACTCGAGCACCTTGAACGCCCGCTCGTCGCTCACCAGCAGCCTCACGAACTCGACGGACTGCGCCTGCTCGAGGGTGTCGGAGTGCTGGATCAGCGGCAGGTCTTCGAGCAGGCGGCGGTTGTCGGCGGCGCCGAGCGCGAAGGCGAGCAGGAACCCCGCCGTCGCGGCGCCGACCGCCAGCGCGAAGCCCAGGACGCGCGAGCGCCGCTTGCGGATCGGCAGCGCGGTGGTCGCTGCGACGAGGTCGCTCTCGGCCGCCTCGGCGACCATCGCTACGGTGGTCCGAGCAAACGCCGGGCTCACGGTCGAACGAGGCAACGCGTCGAGCGCGTGCCACGCCCGATCGAGGCCGAGCAGCTCGGCCTCCCACTGCGGGTCGCTCGTCAGGCGCGACTCGACGCGCTCGGCCTCGGCCGCGGGGAGCTCGCCGTCGAGGTACGCCACGAGCCGCTCGCGCAGCGACGCGGGGGCCTCGGTCAAGCCCGACGAACGGGCCAGCGGGTCGATCGATTGTGAGTCGCCGGGGGTCAAGGTTCGTCCCCCTCGAACGTGGCGCCGTCGGACGAGGTCCGGTCGAAGGAACTGGAATCGAACGCCCGCGTGGCCGCCATGTCGTCCCCCAGCTCGAACGCCTGGGCGCCGGTTAGGCCCGCGACGTGCTGACCGCGGTCCAGGTACGGCTGGAGGGCATCCCGCAGGTTCTCCCGGGCGCGGGCCAGGAGCGACTTCACGGCCAGGGCCGTCATGCCCATCACCTCGCCGATCTCGGCGTAGCCCAGGTGCTCGAACTTGGCGAGCATTACCGCCAGGCGCTGCCGCTCCCCCAGCCCGGCCACCGCCGCGCGGACCGCGTCGCGGAGCTCGGCGCTGTCGGCCTGACGGGTGGGCATCGCGGCGCTCGCGGCGGTTGGCTCGGCGACCCCCACGATCGGTTGCGAGCCCGAGTCCTCGACCCGCGGGGCGAGCCGCACTTCCTTGCGCCGCGCGAGGGTCCGCAGCGCGTTGAGCCCCACGTTGCCGGCGATCGTGAACAGCCAGGTCGTGAACTTCGAACCCGGCTGGTAACGCTTCCGCGCCCGGTAGACCCTCAGGAACACGTCCTGAGCAAGGTCCTCCGCCAGGTCGGGGCGGCCCGTCTGGTAGGCCAGGATCGAGGTCAGGCGGTCCTGGTGCCGCTCGACGAGCTGGCGGAACGCGTCGGCGTCGTCGTCGCGCACGCGCAGCATCAGGCGGACGTCGGGGTCCGCCTCGGTGTAGCGGGCGATCGTGCTTTCGCTGGTCGAAGCCAAGCGGGGTCCTCGCGGGGGGGGCACGCGGTCAGCCAACCAGCCTAACCCGCGTGCGCCGCCGAGGGTAAACCCCGGCACGGGCCTCACGGCGCCGCCGAATCCCACTTGGCCGCTGCCAACGGGAAGGGGATCAAGGGGGGATGGCGGCCAGACGCTGCCCAACTCAACGCCGAGGTTCTCTCTACCGCAGCGGACTTGGCCCGACCCGCGGTATCCCCCGTATCTCCCCGTCATCCCCTCATCTGGTCTTTCTCAGAGCAGCGAGTCGAGCAGCAGCCGCACCTTGCGCATCTCGGCGCGGTGCTCGAACTCCTCGAGCGGGGGCATGTGGATCGACAGGGCGCGGCGGTACTTCACGCGGCCGAGCTGCGTGATCAGCTTGCCGTAGTCGACTTCCCCCTGACCGACGCGGACCTGGAACTGCTGCTTGGTGCTGTCGCGCAGGTGGACGTGGCGCACGTAGGGGAGCAGCTTGTCGGTCGAACGCCCTTGGTGCGGGCCGGCCAGGTAGCAACTGGGGTCGAAGCACAGGCCGAGCCCCTTCACGTGGTCGCAGAACACGGCGGCCGTGTCGGCGTCCTGCGTCATCGAGCCGACCTCGGTCTTGAGCGCCACGACCGAGCCCTCGAACGCCGCGATCGCCACGACCTTCTTGAGACGCTCGATCTCCTCGTTGAACGGGGTCCCCAGCTCGCTCGACGGGACCACCAGCGTGACGACCTTGATCGCCTTCGCGAGCTTGGCGATCGCCTCGAACTGCTTCAGGTACTCGTCCCCCGTGGCCTCGATCTGGATCGACAGCGCGGCGACGTCCATCCGGTGGGTCATGCCGCAGAGCTGGGTCGCGCGCTCGGGGTTCGCCAGGACCTCCGACGGGGCGAGCCAGCCGTTCTGCTCGTGGAGGGCGAGCTCCAGGGCCGTGAACTGCAAGTCCACGAGGCACTCCAGAACCTCCTGGGGGCCAAGCTCAGGGAAGCACTCGGTCGAGGCACACACAATCACGGGGGGGACGCTCCTTCGTACAGCCGGGCGAGAACGCTCGACACCGAGGCCAAGCGGGTGCCCTCGGCGGCGTGGGCTGACTTTACCGGCTGCCGCGCGGCCGAGGCAACACCCGCCCGCGGCCGGCCCGGTGGTTGGTCGCCCCCGTCGCCAACCCGTAGAATCCGAGTTGCGCTCCGTTTGAACCCGCCCCGTGCCCGCGTCCCCCGCCGAAGTCCGATGGAAAACAGCCCCAGCACGACCGTCCCCACCGGCTCGACGACGGTCATCGTCAAGGAGCGGCAATCGCTGTTTGGCCGCTTCGGCAAGCTGCTGCTGGTGGCGGTGGGGCTCTGCGTGCTGGCGTGCGTCGGCATGGCGGGCGCCTACCAGCAGTACTTCGGCCGGGGGGAGGGCCCGCGCGAACGCTATCACTCGCTCAGCGAGACGGCGACCGACAAGGTGGCGATCGTCAAAATCACGGGCGCCATCATGGAGGGAGACGACTTCGTCGAGAAGCAACTCGACGCGGTCCGCGACGACCCGGCGGTGAAGGCGATTGTGCTGCGCGTCGATTCGCCCGGGGGGACCGTGACCTACAGCGACCGGCTGCTGCACCTCTTGAAGAAGCTCGCCAAGGACCGCGAGCTGCCGGTCGTCGTCAGCATGGGGAGCGTCTGCGCGAGCGGCGGGTACTACGTGTCGATGGCGGTCGGCGACACCCCCGACTCGATCTTCGCCGAGCCGACGACCTGGACCGGCTCGATCGGCGTGGTGATCCCGCACTACAACTTCTCGCGGCTGATGGGGGTCACCGGCGTCCGCGACGACTCGATCACCAGCGGCGAGCTGAAGCTCATGGGGAGCCCGACCCGGGTGATGAGCGAGAAAGAGCGCGAGGTCTTGCAGAAGCTCGTCGACCTCTCGTTCGCACGGTTTAAGGAAGTGGTCAGCGGGGGTCGCCCCAAGTTCCGCGACGACCCGGCGGCGCTCGACGCCGTCGCCACCGGCCAGGTGTTCACGGCCGACCAGGCCCTCGAGGCGGGGCTCGTCGATAAGCTCGACTTCATCGAGGGGGCGATCGCCCGCGCCGCGGAGCTCGCCGGCAAGGCCGCGGACAACGTGCGGGCCGTCGAGTACGCCAAGCAAAGGTCGCCGATCGAAGCCCTGCTCGGCGCCCGTGCCGCCGAGAAACCCGCGACCGCGGGCGGCTTCGACGTGTCGGCCCTCGTGCGGCTCTCAACGCCCAGGGCGTACTACCTCTCGACGACCGTGCCGCTGCTGGTCGACGCCCTCAAATAGAAAAGAAGCGTTCACGCAAAGGCGCGAAGGCGCAAAGGGTTTCGACCTGACATCGCTATCCCCTTCGCGTTCTCCTTTGCGCCTTGGCGG
>JBOFFC010000031.1:0-12376 GCA_051648405.1 Lacipirellulaceae bacterium | reverse complement strand
CAGCAGGCTGGGGGCCGTCGCCGTCGAGGTGACGTACAGCAGCTCCCAGCCGAGCCGCAAGGACAAGTTCGGCCGCAAGTGATAGCGCGTCAACACGTTGAAGGTCGCCATGTACGACAACGTGTTGTCGTGGACGTCGCTGCTGAAGCTAGGGTCCGTGGCGGCCGTGGCGCCGGTGACATTGAGCGTCCGCGTGCCGCGGGCGTCGTTGACCATGAACCCCTGCTTGGTGCTGACCGAGATGTTCCAGCGGTCCGACTCGTAGGTGATGCCGTAGCCGAGCTGCGGGCCGAAGATGTTGTTCGAGGCTGTCGTCCGCATCGTGCCGTCGGGGAGTTGCCCGGCTACCGCCGGCTCGATGTCAGCGAGCGGGACACTGGTTCCCCCTCCGGTGCTGACCTGGGCTGCGATGTTGGTCGCCGTCCAATCGACGTTGTCGGATTGGTCGAAGTACCGAAGGCCCGCCACGTACTCCTGTGTCCAGCCGGGCGACGCGCGCCGGAGCCATTCCCCGTTGGGCTGCATCTCCATCCGGTCACGCCGCATCCGGTCTGTGACGCTGTAGTTCCACTCGAAGCTGTTGAAGCGGGCAGCGTAGTTGTAGTCCATCGACTGGGCGCCGTTGAACGAGCGATGCTGTCCGAACCCGGTCATGCTGGTGGGAGACTGGAGTCCTGCCGGGACGGAGAGAGGTATCGCGATCCCGCTCCCGTTCACGTTGGCAGTCGTGATCGTCAGACCGGTGACACTGACGGCTTCGACCGTGCCCCCTTCGTTCCACTCGCCGCCGCCCCACGCCACGAACTCGGCGTTGTGGTCGCGGTTCGAGCCGTCGCGGAACAGGAAGCGGCCGAGCGACAGCCGCGGCATCCCCTCCGACCCGGGGCTCGTCTCGCCGAGCGTTCGCTCTTGCAGCGATTGCTGGAAGCGCAGAGTAGTGGTCCCAAACTGCTCGGGCGAGTCGGCCTTTTGGAACGCGATCGGGATGCCGTAGCCGTCCCAGGTGCGGGTCATGATCACGGCGTCGAGGTCGGCGTACCACAGGCCGCGGCGGATCCACGTGCCGCTCGACTCGGTGATCGCCGGGGCGTCGCAGTTCGCGGAGAGGTCGTCGAGCGGCGACGCGATCTCCGGCACAAGCCCGCCGAACATCGGCTGCGTGACCATCGGCGCGGGGCCGATCGGCGTCCCCGCGGGGAGCATCTCGGCGACCCCCGAGGCGCTGGACCCGTCGAAGACCTGGCCGAGCGCGTCTCCCGACGCGAGCGACAGCGCAGCGCCCGAGCAGGCGACGAGCGAAAGGCGGAAAAACGTTCTGACCACGGATGAGTCTCCTCGGTTCCCGCAGCGCGGTAGCCCCCCCTGGGCTCTCCGCTCGGCGCCTTGGCGCCTGTCTGGCGGGCGATCGCCGCGTTCGACGGCCCCCGGCGAGGGAGACGCGAGCGCGACACGCCAGCGGGCGACCTGTCGAGTCGCCTGGCGTAGTTCATCGACCCCCTGCGACCGGCAATCGAGAAATATCCGTCAGAATCGGCAGTCCTTGCCCGACCGGCGCCCTCGGGTGCGCCGCTAAAGCCGGGGCCGCCGCTAAAGCCGACGCCCCACCCGTGGAGGGTGGCCCCCTAAGCGTTAGAATGCGCGACCCGAAACCGCCGAGCCCCACGCCGACAGCGGCGCCAGCTTGCCGCGAACCTCGTCCGCTCCCGCCGCGACCCTCCAAGAGCCCCCGTCCCGCCATGGCCGTCGATCTTTACTCGCTCTGCCCGTGCGGCAGCGGCAAGAAACTGAAGTTTTGCTGCGCGGACCTCGCGCCGGAGATCGACAAGGTCTACCGGATGATCGAGGGGGACCAGCCGCGGGCCGCGCTGCGGCACGTCGAGCAAACACTGGCGCGGGCGCCGGGTCGGGCGTCGCTGCTCGACTTGAAGGCGGTGCTCGAGCTCTCGCTGGGGGACAACGATCAAGCCGCCGCGACGATCGCCGAGCTGATCCGTGTCGATCCGGACAACCCCAGCGCCCACGCCCAAGGGGCTATGCTGGCGGCCGAGAGTGGCGACCCCCGGGGGGCGGTTGACCGGTTGCAAGACGCCCTCGAGCGTGTCGGCGACACGATCCCGGTCCGCGTGCTCGAATCGGTCGGCGCCGTCGGGCAGACGCTGCTCAGCGCCGGGAGCCTCGTCGCGGCCCGCGCCCACCTGTGGCTCTACCAGGGGATCGCCGGGCGCGAGGACACCCGTGCAATGCAGCTCCTGGTGCGGCTCAATCAGGTGTCGCGGCTGCCGCTCGCACTGCGTGACCACCTTTACTTGCGCGAGCTTCCCGCCGGGCACCGGGCCGAAGCGGCGCACGACAACGCCCAGCTCCTCGCGAGTCGCGGGCAGTGGCGCCGCGCCGCGGCCGAGCTCGACAAGCTGGTTGCCGCCGATCCCGACGCCGCGACACTCGAGTACAACGCGGCCTTGGTCCACGCCTGGCTCGGCGACACGGCGCGGTTCGTCGCCGGGTTGCGTCGCTACTCGACCTCCGGCGGGGTGGCGTGGGACGACGCCGTCGAGGCCGAGGCGATCGCGCAGCTGCTCGACCCCGAAGCGGAAGGCAAGTCCGTCGATGTCACGCGCACGTCGCTGGCGGTCCTCGACGAGGAGATGCTCGTCGATCGACTGGCCCGCGACCCGCGCGTCGAACCCTACCAGATGGAGCCGTCGGAGCTCGCCGCGATCCAGGGCCCCCCGCCGCGGCACACGCACGTGCTGTTCGACCGCCCGGTCCCCGAAGCGTCGGCCGACCTGACGCTCGACCGGGTGCCGCACGTCGTTGGCGTGCTCGCGTACTTCGGGCGACAAACGGACCGGGCCGAACGACTGGAGCTGGTGGCCGACAACGCCGAGGACCGGCAAGCGGGGCTCGACGCCGTACGCGAGATCGTTGGCGCCGCGGTGGGCGACGTGACCGACGAGGAAGTCCTCGGGGCCGCGCCGGGGGGCGACGTCGGCATGCACCGCCGTTTGCAGTTCCCCAAGGGGACTCCCCCCGCGACTCGCAAGCGGCTGGTCGCCGAGGAGCGCTGGCAGATGGTCGTCGAGCGCTGGCCCTCGACCGCGCACGCCGGCTTGCGGGGGAAGGCCCCGCGCGAGGCGACACAGGACCCCGTGCTCGCGCTCGCGCTCGCCGCGGCGGTGATGAACCTCGAACAAGCGGCCGGCGAGAGCGCGGACGGGGCGGCCTTTGCCGCGCTGCGCGAAGGGCTCGGCCTCGAGCCTCCGGCGGCGATCGACCCCCACGCTGTGGACCTCGTGACCTTGCCGCTGGGGCGGCTCCGCCGGGTTGACCTGGCGAGCGCCTCGGACGAGGACCTCGTGAGCCTGTACGAGCGCGCGGTGCTGGCCGGGGCGCCCGAGGCGATCCTGGCGGTGGCGCGGGTGGCGATCGAGCGTCCCCCCCTGGCCGACCGGATGACACACGACGAGCTCTACTACCGCCTGGTGTCGCACGAGTCCGATGCGCCGACGTCGTTCGCGTGGATCGATCGCGCTCGACGTGAGGCCGAGGGCGCCGGCAAGAGCTCGGCGACGTGGGACATCCTCGAGCTCGAGCTGCGCGTCGTCGCCGGCGAGCTCGACGAGGCGAACCGCCTCGTCCGTCACCTACGCGACGAGCACCTCAGCGAGCCGGGGGTCGCCGAGCAGCTCTACCAGTTGCTCTACGCCCTCGGGGCCCTCCCGCCCCCCGAGTCGCGCACGGGCGCCGGGCAAGGGGCGTCGCTCGACGAGGGTTTCGACGGAGGGTTCGACGGAGGGTTGCTCCCCGATGCCGCGGCTGCTCCGTCGTCGAAGCTCTGGACCCCCGGTGACCCGGCGTCCGCGGGGGCCGGCGGGGGCGCCAAGAAGATCTGGACCCCCACGTGAACGGTTCGTCGGCCAGCGACGCGGGCCCCTACGACGAAGCGATGGCCCGCGCGCTGCGGCTCGCGACCCGCGGCGAGGGGCTCGTCGAGCCCAACCCGATGGTCGGCTGTGTCGTGCTCGCGCGGGACGGGATCGTCGGTGAGGGCTGGCACGAGCGCTTCGGAGAAGCTCACGCCGAGGTGAACGCCATGCGTGGGGCCGGGGAACGTGCGCGTGGCGCGACGCTCGTCGTCACGCTCGAACCTTGCTGCCACACGGGCAAGACGCCGCCGTGCGTCGATGCGGTGCTCGCCGCGGGGATCGCCCGCGTGGTCGTCGCCGTCGAGGACCCGTTCCCGCGCGTCGCCGGGGGTGGCCTCGCGGCGCTGCGCGCGGCGGGGATCGAGTGCGTCGTCGGCGTCGGGGCGAATGGCGCGCGCGACCTGCTCGCTCCCTACCTGCGGCTCACGACCCAGGGCCTGCCTTGGACGATCGCCAAGTGGGCGATGACGCTCGACGGCAAGATCGCCACGCACAGCGGCGACAGCCAGTGGATCAGCGGCCCCGAGTCGCGCGCAGCGGTTCACCGCCTGCGCTCGCGCGTCGATGCGATCGTTGTCGGCGCGGGGACGCTCGCGGCGGACGACCCGCTGCTCACGGCGCGGCTGCCGGGGGGCGAAGCGCCGCGTCGTGTAGCAACGCGGGTGGTGGTTGCCGGGGACCGGCCGCTGCCGACGGACCGCAAGCTGTGGGCGAGTGCGGGCGAAGCGCCGGTCCTGGTCGCCGTCCGTGACGCCTACCCCGAGGGGTCGGCCCGCGAATTGAGCGCGCTGGGGGTCGAAGTGCTTCGCGCCGACGTCCCCGCGCTGTGGCGCGAGATGGGCGCCCGCCGCTGGACGAACGTGCTCGTCGAAGGGGGGGCCGGGTTGCTCGGCGACCTGTTCGACGCGGGGCTGATCGACGAGGTTCAGGCCTTCGTCGCCCCCGCGCTGATCGGCGGCGCCGCGGCGCCAAGCCCGGTTCGTGGCGCGGGTTGCGCGCGAATCGCCGACGCCTTGCGGCTGGCGGGCGCTGAGTTCGAACGCCTCGGCGACGACTTTGTGGTTCGCGGCCGCGTCCGCCGCTGAAGTGCTTGCACGGGTCAGTCCGACCCGGCTTGCTACACTACGACCGAGCGCCGCAGTTCACCCATGTGGCGGCTTTCCCGGAACCGAAGAGCGATCACGACATGCCAAGGCAAACGGCTCGAAGTACGTCGGCAGGATTCACCCTGGTCGAGCTGTTGGTGGTGATCGCGATCATCGGGATCCTGGTAGCGCTGCTGCTCCCGGCGGTGCAGGCGGCGCGCGAGTCCGCGCGTCGCAACCAGTGCGTGAACCAGCTCAAGCAGATCGGGCTTGGGCTAATGAACTGCCACGACGTACGCGGCCGGTTCCCCGCCGGGCGCACGCGGGGGGACCAAGTCGGTACCTCGTGGGCCTTCGACCTGCTGCCGTACATCGAGCTGACCACGCTGCACGATGCGTTCGTCGAGGGGGAGCGCGTCGATTCCGAGCGGAACCGCGTGGCGATGCGAACCGCGATCGAGGTCTACGCGTGCCCCAGCAGGCGCTCGCCCGCCGCCGATCGCGACTTCGATAACAACGACGATCCGCCCCTGGTTCGCGAAGCGGCCGTGCTCGGCGACTACGCGGCGAACGCCGGCGTCGAAGAGGACTTCGGGATGGAGGCCAACGACTTCAAGTCGGGGAACCTCGACCTGACGATCGCCGGGCCGATTTTCAG
Organism: Lacipirellulaceae bacterium; assembly: GCA_051648405.1. Taxonomy (GTDB): domain Bacteria; phylum Planctomycetota; class Planctomycetia; order Pirellulales; family Lacipirellulaceae; genus JBOFFC01. The sequence continues at coordinate 6,707 of JBOFFC010000031.1, read as the reverse complement.
CGGCTCGAGGATCAAGATTTCGCAGGTTGTCGATGGGACCTCGAAGACCTTCGGCGTTGGCGAGAAGCACCTCCCCCCCCGCCAAGGGGAATGGCCCGAAGAGAAAGCCCACCAGTTCCAGGGGGACACCTGTTTCCTCGCGTCGGACAAGATCGAAACGATCTTCCGCGGCACGGAGGACGGCCTGGCGACCGACGCAGGCGACGGCAGCAACCAAAAGTTCGGCAGCGACCACCCGGGGCTCGTGAACTTCGTCTACCTCGACGGGCACGTCGAGGGGCAAACGGGGGACGCCGGGGGCGCCGTGCAGGGGCTCAACCCCAACCAGGTCGAGGACATCCGCGTCGACACGCAGTGGCAGTGGCTCGCCGCGCTGAGCACGATCGCGGGGGGCGAGACCGGCGGCGAGTAGCCTCGGTCGTCTCCCGTGGTGGGGGGGGTGGTTCGCTAAACGCAACGCGTCTGGCGATTGTGCGCACTCGCTACCGACTGGTAGGCTCGGACCGAAACGTTGCTCTCACTTCGGTCCCGAAACTCGAACGCCCGAGATCGCCATGATCCAAGCGCTGGCCTGCTACGAGTCGCGCGGCGAGCTCCAACCGTTCGAGTACGATCCGGGGCCGCTTGGCGAGCACGAGGTCGAGATCGACGTCCGCTATTGCGGCATCTGTCACAGCGATCTGTCGATGATCGACAACGAGTGGGGCATCTCGCAGTACCCGCTCGTCCCGGGTCACGAGGTCGTTGGCCATGTCGCCGCCGTTGGGGAGCGTGTCCAAGGCTTCGCGGTCGGTGACAGTGTCGGCCTTGGGTGGTACTCGCGTAGCTGCGGCGGCTGCCGCGACTGCATGTCGGGAGACCAAAACCTGTGCACGACCGCCGAGGCGACGATCGTCGGCCGGCACGGCGGTTTCGCGACCCGCGTGCGAGCGCACTCCGAGTGGGTGATTCGTTTGCCCGAAGGGCTCGATCCGACCAAAGCGGGCCCCCTCTTTTGCGGCGGCGCGACGGTGTTCAACCCGTTCGTGCAAAACCACGTTCGACCCACCGATCGGGTCGGGGTCGTGGGGATTGGCGGGCTGGGGCACATGGCGTTGCAGTTCGCGCGGGCGTGGGGCTGCGAGGTGACGGCGTTCTCGGGCTCGGCCGACAAAGAATCCGAGGCCCGCGCGCTCGGCGCCCACTGCTTTGTCGTCGCACGCGAGCCGGAGGCGATCACCCCCCTGGCGGGCACGTTCGACATGATCCTGGTGACGGTAGGCGCCGCGATGCCGTGGGACGCCTACGTCGCGGCGTTGCGGCCGCGCGGCAAACTGCACCTGGTGGGCGCCGCGCCGGCGGTCACGGCGGCCGTGTTCCCGATGATCATCGGGCAGAAGGCGATCGGTGGTTCGCCCCTGGCGAGCCCCGAGACGACGCGTGCAATGGTCGACTTCGCGGTGCGGCACGACGTGGCGCCAATGACCGAGCACTTCCCAATGTCTCAAGCGAACGAGGCGATGGACCGCCTACGCAATGGCTCGCCGCGATACCGGATCGTGCTCGAGAACGACCTCGGGTGAGTAGCGGATCGCGACAACTGGCTACGGCTCAGCCGTGTGAGGCGGATGCCACCGATCGACCGCCGCGAACACGAACTGGTTGAGCGCGATCGACAGCAGCGCGCCGGCGACGACGAGGCTCAGCGCCTGGGCGGGGACGAGGCCCAACTCTGTCCCCATGCCGATCAGGATGAAGCTGAACTCGCCGATCTGCGCGAGGGCGGCCGATACGGTGAGCGCCGTCCGCCACGGACGCCCCAGGGCGAGGACGATCGCGCACGCGGCGAGCGACTTGCCGATCACGACGATCCCCAGCACCGCGAGCACCCCCAGGGGATCCTCGACCAGCACCCGGGGGTCGAAGAGCATCCCGACCGAGACGAAGAAGAGCGCGGCGAACACGTCTTGCAGCGGCTCGAGGTTGTGGGCGGCGCGGCGGCCGAGCTCCGACTCGTGCAGGACCACCCCGGCGAAGAACGCCCCGAGCGCGAGGGACACCCCGAACAGCTCGGCCGACGCAAAGGCGACCCCCAGCGAGAGCGTGACTACGGCCAGCGTGAACAACTCCCGCGAACCGGTCGCCTCGACGCGCCGCAGCAGCGCGGGGAACAACCGCTTGCCGACGGCCAGCATCGTGGCCACGAAGGCCACGACCTTCGCGAGCGCGATGGCGATCTCCCACCCGAGCCCGCGGGCGGCGCCCGCCGCGTCGGGCATCGACTCGTCCCCGAGGGGCTCGCCGCCGAGGTACGGCGCCACGGCGGGGAGCACCAAGAGCGCGAGGACCATCGCCAGGTCCTCGACGATCAGCCAGCCGATGGCGATGCGGCCCTCGTTGGAATCGAGCAGGCTGCGCGCCTCGAGCGCGCGGAGCAGCACGACGGTGCTCGCCACCGAGAGGGCCAGTCCGAGCAGCAACCCGGCCGGCAGCGACCATCCCCACAGAGCGGCGACGCTCGCGCCGATCGCTGTCGCGGCAACAATCTGCGCGATCGCCCCCGGCACGGCCACGCCCCGCACCTCAATCAGGTCGCCGATCGAGAAGTGCATCCCCACGCCGAACATCAAGAGCGCGACTCCGATCTCCGCGAGCTGCGGCGCAATGGCCACGTCGGCGACAAACCCCGGCGTGAACGGCCCAACCGCGATCCCCGCCAGCAGGTACCCCACCAGGGGGGGGAGTCGCACGGCCTGCGCGAGCCAACCACCGACGAACGCAAACGCGAGTCCGACCGCGATCGTCGAGAGGAGCGAAGTCTCGTGCGGCATCGGTGCCCCGGGGGGGTGCGATCGGTCCGTGAGAGGGGAGCGACGCATGGTACCGGATCGGGGCCCCCCGGGTGGACGCCGCCGCCGACTACGTCGCCAGGCGCCATGCCTCCGCGTCAGCGTTGGGCATGCGCGACAGACACCACCGGCGGGACACCTGCTCAGCCCCTGGCGGGGTGAGCATGGCGCTCGGCTACAAGAGTCCCGACCAGTTCGAAACCGAATACGCACCGGTCCAAGCGGCGTGGAGCCCCGCACCGCCGCTGTCCGGAAGTCGTGGGCAATCGCATGTGGCTTTCTTCACCCCTTACTCACAAAATGACACGCATCGCTTTACGGAAAAGGCCGCTTTCCGTTGAGCATCCAGCCGATCGGCGTGTACCGCACAAACACGACGTAGGTCGCCAAGCAAAAAACCCACGTCACGAGGGTCACCGCCACCAACTTCCCCAAAACCGGAACCGCGATCGGAATCAACAGAGTCTGCAAAAAGAGAATGATCGGCAAGTGAATCAGATACACCCAATAGGATGAGTCGGCGCAGAACTTGAGCCAAGCGTTTGAGCGAGCCAGAAACCGCTGACCGACAAGCAGCGCCGAGAGCGTCATCAAAGCCGACAGATATGAAGCCAACACAGACTCAAGTAAAAAGGGCGTTAGCGACCGTGACTCGGTGGCCTGTTGGATCAACGCGACGTCGAGCACAGGTAGCAGACAGTAATGGGGCACGAACAAGAGAACGCTTGCCAAGACCAGGGGCAAACACCAGGGTTGCAAACGATCCAGCAGCAACTCGCGACCCAACAACTGCCAGCCAGCCCAATAGAACAGCCCGTAGTATACGAATGGCCACCATGTGGGAACAAAGGACTCGGGTGCTGCGATGGGAAGTCCTCCCCCCATCACTCCAGGAACCAAAGCAAGCGGGGAAAGCGCGAGCAACCATTTCCGCCGAAACAACCAGTCGAATTGCAACCGGGTCCAGCGACTACCGACGGCTGCGATCAAGGAGAACATCAGCAGATAGTACATAAACCACAGGTGCATCGTGGTGTAGGGTATTGACGCCTTCGCCGCTTCAGGATTCTGGCTCGCTGCGACAATCACTTGCATCAGCCCTTGAGGTTCCTTGACGTAAGAAAAGGCAAAGACGAATACAATCGTCATGGCCACCATCAGCAACGGCCAGAACAAGACGAATGGCAAAGCGATTCGAATCCCGCGATTCAACAGGAACGGTTTAAGCCCTTTGCGCTGGACTATCAGCTTGGCAAAGAAACCCGACAGCAGAAAAAACAGACCCATTCGAAACAGGTGAATCCACCAGATCGACGCATCGACTACCACGTTTCCCCGAGGATTGGTAGCGATCCAGACCGATCGTGACGGTTCGGCATAGGCCAAGGCACCATGCAGGTACACCCCCAGCAGCATCGCCAGTGCGCGCAGGTTGTCCAGATAGTGAATCCGCGCCGAGTCGCCGGCTGCAAGTGCCATCAAACCAGGTCCCTTCGGCGAATCTGAAACAGAAACGCAAGTCCCAAGGCGATCAGAATCACGATCGCTTCGATGGCCATGATCTGCAAGACAACGGGCGGCCACGAAAGGATTGTGCTCTTGCCGAGTTCCGAAATTACCGGATGCTCGTATAGCGTTTTGAGGAACAAATTCAGCAGAACATTCCCCAATACGACGACGACCATTGTCCAACCCACCGATTCCGTCACCACCGCGATGACCAACTGCAAACAAAACCCGGCCAGCATGAAAAGGAATAACAGAACGAGAAACGCCAGAGCTCCCGGTTTGGCTTCCGGCACGACGAAAGTAAGCACCGTCAAACTGGCCAGCATCCCCGACCAGGGAATCAAGAACGCCGCCAGCACGACCGAAATCTTTGCGATCGAGTAATCGAGCAAGCTGACCGGCAAACTCATCACGAAGGTTCGCGTCATTTCGACCGGTTCGGCCAGCAGCAACACGCCTATCAAGTGAATTCCAGCGGCGATCGTCACCGTAATCATCAAGATGAAACCGATAAAACCAGCCGACTCACCTGGCAGGCAAGTGACCATTGCGCTTAACAGCCCGCCCGTCAAATAGCCAAACAGCGGCCAACGGCTGAGGAACAGGTCTTTCAAAAACAGAATGTGGATAGCCTGCGTGTTCATAGTTGCTTCTCCTCTCGACCGCGCAAGACAACGGCTACAAAAATTTCTTCCAGTGTCATGGCCTCGGAGGCTTCCAAGATCGCCCCAGATGATTGCAGTCGGTCTTCAACCTCGGCCTGATATCGATCGAGTGTCATCACTTGCAAATTGCCGAACGTCGATTCAGGTCGCAATCCATCAATCGCGGGCGCCTGCCAATTCTGCGGAGTGTGCAGTTTGAAGCGACGCCAGCTATCCAGGAACTCATCGCGGTTGTTGCTGGCAATCACTCGTCCGCGATCGATAAACGTGATTGTGTCGCTGATCTGTTCGACATCCTGGGTGTTGTGCGACGAGTACAAAAGTGTTCGCGTGTCGTCGTTGACGATTTGCATCAGCTCAGAGAGAACTTCTTGCTTGGCCACCGGATCGAGTCCGTTGGTTGGCTCATCGAGTATCAATAGCTTGGGACGCCGCGCGAGAATCAGCAGCAGCAAGGATTTGACCCGCTGACCGTGGGAAAGCCCCTTGATCTTTTGCTTCGCGATCAGTCCGAACCGGTCGAGCAGCTGTTGGGCGTAGCTGTCGTCCCAGCATGGAAACAACGAACGAACGAACTGCATGTGAAATGCAATCGATTCAGATTTGTAGAGTCGCATGTCATCGGTGAAATAGCCGATATCCTGTTTGGCACTTGCTTCACGCGATGAAATCGGTTGGCCCAGGACCGAAACAGTTCCCTGGTCGGGCGTTACCAGTCCCATCATTAGTCGCATGATCGTGGACTTGCCCGCACCGTTGGGGCCAATCAAGCCGTTGACGGTTCCCAGTTCGATGTCCAGGTCGATGTTGTTGAGCCGAAAGTGCTTGTAAGATTTGGCGAGTCCTCGCAGCGAAGCCGCAGTAGGCGTTTGGTGCGGCTGGTTGAGTGCGGTGCTCATCTCTGTTTCCTTTGCGACTTCTCGTAAGCGTCGGCGATGCGTCGTTGCATTTCATTTGTCGATAACCCCAGCAGCGACCCCAGTTGGGCTGCCTGATTCAAGTGCTCATCCAATTCCCGCTGGGCTACTGAAGACTGCAAACCCGGGTGGTCGGATACCACGGACCCTTTCCCTTGGCGAGTGATAATGGTTCCTTCGCGTTCAAGTTCCAGGTAAGCCCGTTTGATGGTGATCACGCTGACGGAGAGATCAGCTGCCAGTTGCCGAATCGAAGGCAGTTCGGTCCCTGGCGCCAAATCGCCCACGGCCACGCGTCGCCGGATTTGCTCAATCACCTGCAAGTACAGCGCCCGTGGGTCACTTTGCGAAAGGGTGATCCAACTGTGCTTGTGCATATAGACAGTATATACTCTTAGGGATTCGTCGGTCAAGCGCGGATTGTGATCGGCAGCCGAAAAGTGCACCGCCCGGCGCCCTCCTGCGGGGCGCCCGAAACGTGGAGCGCGGAGCTGTGCCAAGTGAGCCGTTAGCGGGAAGCTGAGAGGCCGCGGGGTGGGGGCGGAGCCACCTCCCGAGGGCTATCTCCGCTTCCCTACTGGCGAGCCAGGCGCAAGGAAGTGCTGACCAACATCGAGTTGTGGGCCGGGTGCCATGCCCACGCGGCAGCGTCTATGCACACCCCACAGTATTCGTTGCGAGCAGAGCGAGCGAGTAGCCTTGGGTTTGGTCGTGGAGCCTTCGGAGGCCGCGCCAGAGAGACTTGACGCCGGGTGGGCCGTCGCGAGTTCGGCTGGGGTGTCCGCCGA
>JBOFFC010000030.1:0-111915 GCA_051648405.1 Lacipirellulaceae bacterium | reverse complement strand
CCCCCGGGATCGACCCGGGGGCGACGCCTCTCCGGGACTCCCGGGTTACTTGAACCCAAACGCGGCCGGCGTGATGCCGTGACCGGCCCACGGGGTGTTCTTGGTATTGTCCCAGGACATCGTGGGGCTCGGCTCGAAGTTCTTGCCGTCCTTGGTCTTGGCGTACTGGCAGGCGATCTTGTTGTAGTAGAAGGCGACTTCTTCGGTGGGCCGGTCGTCGGCGTCGCCGGAGGTCGACCAGGTCTTCACGAACACCCGCGAGAGCTTGTACTTGAGGTAGCAGATCGGCTTCTCGGAAACCGCGCCGCCGCCGGCGACCTCGACGAAGTTGATCTCGGCGTCCCCCGCCGAGTTGCCGCTGATCGCGTACTGCGCCAGCGACGTCGAAGACCAGTCCATGCTCTTGCTGATCGTGCACTCTTGGAGCTCGCCAACGCCGATGTTGATGTCCTCGGTGCCCCCTTTCTCGCCGCTCTCTTTCATCTCGCGTTCCACGCCGAAGCTGAAGCTGTCGGCGATGAACCATTCGCCCGTGTCGTAGCCCTCCGTCGATACGGAATCGTCGCCGGGGATCGAACCAAGTTTGACGTAGATCGGCATCGCAGTGCCCTTTGCTCGCTAGCGTTCGTTGGAAACCAAAGTTCGTTGCTTCGACGCAATTGCCGGCCGTCGTCGCCCTTGGGCGCGCGAAGATCGGGTCATTCTCCGCCCCCGTTCGCGAGGGCGTCAAGTCAATGGGAGTCGCTCGGCCGCCGCTTCGGAGGGTAGGAGCTTCACTTCCACTTCTTCTTCATCGCCTCGGTGATCGTCCGCGGGACCGACTTTCCCCCGTCGTCGAAGTGGATCACGTCCCCTTCGTTCTCTTGGCGGAGGATCGTCGCCAGCGCCGCCACGACCTTCGAGTCGGTATTGCGCTTGATGTCGATCGCGCGACCGTCGGTGTGGGCCGACTTCCCCTTGCCCTTGGACCCCCGCGCCTCGGTCGCGACGAGCTTCAGGAACTCGTCGTGCTTGCCGTGGTTGTACAGTTTGTCCAGCTCTCCGCGCAGTTGATTGTTGCTCGATAGCGAAGCCTCTTTTTTGCCCCGGTCGAGCGAGCTGCACCAGTCGTTCCACAGCCCCTCGGGATCGACCGAGCCCAGCGTGCTGGCCTCTTTCCCTTTTTCGACGACGATCGGCTTGCCGTAGTGCGCCGACACCGCCTCGAGGACCGCAAGGATCCCTTTGTCGATCCCCTTGACGTCCCCCTTCACCTGGGGATCACCGGCCGGGGCGCCGGAGTCTTTGCCTTTCTCCGCCTCTTTCTCCTTGGCGGCAGTTTCCTTCTGCTCGGCCTTCTCCGCTTTCTTCTGCTCGGCGGCGGCTCGGCTCGCGCCGGCGCTCAGGACCTTCACGGATTCGCCCCCGGGGTCGATCCGCGAGTCGGCCTTCGGCATTCCCACCACCTCCGTCTGGAATGCGGCGATCGCCGAAAGCGTCTTCGGGCCGATCTGCCCATCGACGTCGAGCTTCTTGAAGCCCCCCAGCTTCGTGAAGTCGTTCAGCATCTCCTGAACGGCCTGCACGTCCTCGGGCTTGTTCTTGCCCCCCTTGCCAACCGAGGCGGAGATCTTTGCGGCCATGTCACCGGCTCCCTTGTTCCGACCTGCCCCACGGAGCGTCGAGCGGGGGTTGTGCCCGTGAGAACTCGCCCTCATCTTTCGACCGCCGTCGTGACCCGGGGCGGTGGAATCTCAAACGACTACGCCGGGTTCACACCCCGGGACGCCCTCCTGGGGGTTTGCTAGTCGTCGCAATCGGCCGCCCGGGCGGTCTCCCCGGTCTCGGATCGCAGCAGCAACTTCAATTCGCCGATGAGCTTACGGCGACGACGCTTCGCCGCGTCGTAGGACAGCCCCAGCTCGCCGGCGATCTCGCGAAGGCCCTGCCCGCAGCAGAGGCGCTCCCAGATCTCCCGGCATTCGGGGTCGAGCTTGCCGAGGGCTTCCTTCAGCAGCAGGCTCGCCTCGGCCCGCTCGGCGAGCGCCGCCGGGTCCCCGGAGTGAGCAGTCGTGTCCCCCGAGGTGGGCGCCGGCTCCAACGGGTCGCCGCTCAGCACCCGCCGTCGTTCAACTCGCCGGAGGTGCTTTGTAAAGTCCTTGTAACGGGCCACGACGACCCGGTGCAGGAAGCTGTAGAAACTGCATCGCCGGGCCGCGTCGGGCTGCAGCGTGTCGAACTTCCCGATCGCCTCGACGGTCCAGAAGACCGAGTTCTGGTGCGCGTCTTCGACGTCGGTCGCCCCAAACTCGGTCGAGCGCGACAGCCAGTTCACCAGCCGCTCGGTCTGCGGGCGGTAGCGGACGAGGATCTCGTCGCGCGCCGGGCCGTAGTCGCACTCCCTGGCGAGCACGACGAGGGCCTCGTCATCGATCAGCGCCATCTCGAGGCTAGGGTGCTCGCAGGCTTCATCGTGGAACATTCGTGGTCCTCGGTCCCGGCGGCGCTTGCCCGCATCGAATCTACGAAATACCAGCGGGAACTCAAGCGAACAGCCCCCTGGGACAGAGAATCAAGAAATCAGGCCCCGGGGCGACACGCCCCCCCAGGCCGATCGGCCAAGTCGCGGCTAGCAGACTGTTGGGAAACGCCGTCGTGGCGATTCTCGGCCTCGCCTAAGCTCACGGGCGGGCCGCTCGCGGCCCGCGAAACCGCGGCGAAACCGCCGAGGTTTCGACGTCGCCTCCGGGGGACGAAGCCCCCTGTTGAAAACGGCTGCTAGGCGCGACCCGTGACGACCAGCGAGGCGATCGGCCGCCCCCCCTGGCGGCGCATAGGCGACGCGACGATCCGCTCCGGGAGTAATCCGGCCCGTTCGAGCGTCTGCTGCAAGTAGTCGCGGCAGTGCGCGTAGCGTCCGTGCGTCCCCAGGACGTACCCCGACGCCGCCGCGGCGCCGGGCGGGGCCTCCTCGACCACGAGTATCACGACGCCCCCCGGGACCAACTTCGGCGCCACGGCGGCGGCAAAGTCCGCCAGGTCGCCAAGATAGGTCAATACGTCTGCGGCGGTGATGATGTCGAACAGCCCGGGTGTGGACCGGAGAAAGCGGACAAGTTCTTCCTCGAAAAGGAAGTCGTACGCCCCGCTGGCGCCGGCGACGCGAAGCATGGCGGGTGACAGATCGACGCCCACCAACAGTTCGGCCCGCGTGCGGATCCGCCGGCCGACGAGGCCGGTGCCGCAGCCGAGGTCGAGCGCCGAGCCGACCCCCCGGGTGAAGTTGGCCGCTTCGAGGGCCTCCTCCACCAGCTGGGGACCCCGGTACCCCAGGCGGGCGAGGCTGGCGTCGAACCGCGGGGCGTAGTCGTCGAAAAGGCGTCGCACGTACGCGTCGGGGGCTCTAGGCGGGATTACTTCGCCGAGCCGCGCGGCGCTCAGGTGCCGCCGGACAGGGTCGTCAGGGGCGTCGGCGACCCACCTCGCCAGCGTCTCGCGGGCGCGGCCTCGCCTCCCGAGGCGGAGCTCGGCGTCGGCGAGGTCGGGAAGGGCGCCGATAAAGCTGGGATCGACGACGAGGGCCTGGCTCAGGTGCTCGGCCGCGGCCTCGGCGAGCCCCCGTTCGAGCAACAACCGTCCCAGCTCGGCGAGGGCCGCGGCGTCGCCTGGGGATTGAGCGACGTGCGCAAGGTAGGCCCCGATCGCCTCTTCGACGCGACCGGCCGCGGCGAGCGCAGCGCCACGTTGCCGTGCCGACGCCACGCCCCCCCGTTCGGCCGGCTGCGGTTGATGTGGCGACGTGTTCCCCATTGATACGCCTCACAGCGCACGGTGATCCCGAGATTTGACTGGTTCGTTGCGCCGTCGTTAAGCTCGGCGCTCGGGCGCTGGTCCCGCCCGGCGCAGCCATCAGCTACGGGAACGGGGGGGTCGAGGCTCGCTTAGCAGTTTATTCGCCCCGTCCCAGCCGGCGGGGCGAACAAGTTGAGTGCGGCCCTTGGTCCCGATCGTCCCGCTCAAGCCCCCCGCGGGGGGCGCGGGGACACAACGGGAGAGCGGCGATGAAGAGCATGGGGGTCGTAGCGAAGATCCTTACCCAATTAAGCTTGCTTCCTGGGCTCGCGTTCCTCCGGAACTACGTGCTCGAGGCTCATTCGACGAAGGTCCGGCTGAGTCAGCAGAAGACGAAGTACGAGGCATGGATCGCTGCCGGGGGTGGGGCGATTCAGGACGCGGACGAGGCGATTCGCGGCCCCAGCCGGGGTGGACCGGCGTCGGGCGGCCGGCCCGCCGGCCCGCCGGAACCGTCTCCCTACGACTCTCGACTTCCGCCCGAAGACGACCAACCCTTCGACGACAAGTTCTACGACGACGATTACGGGAGGTACTGAGCCCCCCGGACGCCCAACGGGATCGAACCGCAGAGTCGCACCCGGCCGATGGCTAACTCTCCCGAGCGCGTCCACACCGTGAAGTGCCCTCTGCCGCCGAACGCGGCGGGGGAGTGCCCGCTGCTATTCCGGCGCATGGAGGCCAAAGAAGAGCTCGGCCGGAGTTTCGAGTACACGGTCGATTTGGTTTGCGAGCGCGACGACGTCAACCCCAACGACCTGCTGGGCAAGCCGATGGCGGTCGGCGTCCGCATGCCCGGCGACTCGGGCAAGGGGCACGAAACACGCTACTTCCACGGCGTCGTCGGGAGCTTCTCGTACCGCGGGCGCGAGGGGGGCTACGCCGTCTACCGCGCGGTGCTGCGGCCGTGGGTCTGGCTGCTGTCGCACAACTACGACTGCCGGATCTTCCAGGACATGACCGTCCTGCAGATCTTCGAGGCGGTGTGCAAGACGCGGCACGGGTTCGCCGACTTCCGCCTCGCGACGAACGAGCAGTACCGGACCCGCGAGTACTGCGTGCAGTACCGCGAGAGCGACTTCGCGTTTGTGAGTCGCCTGCTGGAAGAAGAAGGGGTCTTCTACTTCTTCGAGCACACCGAAGACAAGCACACGCTCGTCCTCGCCGACGCGAACTCGGCATTCCCCGACGTGGTGGGGCCTAAAGAGATCCCGTACCGCGCCGCGGGCGAGGGCCGGGTCGAGCTCGAGCACGTCTCGGAATGGCGGGCGCAGTTCGAGGTCCGAAGCGGTTCTGTCGTGCTCGACGACTACGACTTCACCAAGCCGCGTGTCGATTTGCAGGGAACCTCGGCGATCTCTCGCAGCCACAGCCAGTCCGAGTTCGAGACCTACGACTACCCGGGACTACACTCGGAGACCGCCGACGGCGGCGCCCTCGCGCGGTTGCGAGTCGAGGAGATCCAGTCGCGCCACCGACGTGTGGCGGGCATCGGCGATCACCGGGGGCTTACGCCCGGGGGGGTCTTTAAGCTCACCGAGCACCACCGTGCGGCCGAGAACGCCGAGTACGCCGTGGTGACGACCGAGATCAAGGTCGAGTCCGCCGAGATCGAGCAACTGCGCGCCGGCGCCGAGAACACGTTCGAGGCGAAGTTCGAGGCGATCCCTAAGCCCGAGCCGTTCCGGCCGCAGCGGCTGACCCCCAAGCCGTTCGTCCGCGGCCCACAAACGGCCGTCGTCGTCGGCAAGCAGGGCGAGGAGATCTGGACCGACAAGTACGCGCGCGTGAAGCTCCAGTTCCACTGGGACCGCGAGGGACAATCCGACGAGAACAGTTCGTGTTGGGTCCGCGTCTCGCAGTCGTGGGCGGGGAAGAATTGGGGGGCGATCCAGACCCCGCGGATCGGTCAGGAAGTGGTGGTCGATTTCTTGGAGGGGGACCCCGACCGGCCACTCGTCACCGGCCGCGTCTACAACGACGGCCAGATGCCGCCGTACGACCTACCCGACAATCAGACGCAGAGCGGCGTGAAAAGCCGATCAACGAAGGAGGGGTCGCCCGAGAACTTCAACGAGCTGCGGTTCGAGGACAAGATCGACGAGGAGCACGTGTACTTCCACGCCGAGCGCGATTTCGAGCGCGTGGTCGAGAACGACGACGTGCTGCGCGTCGGCTTCGAGAAGAAGTCTCCCGGGAGCCAGACGATCGAGGTCTACAAGAACCGCACCGCCGAGATCAAGACGGGGAACGACGGCATCACCGTCGCCCAGGGGAATCACTCGATCAAGGTGACGGCCGGAGAGAGCCTGATCGAAGCCGCTACGAAGATCACGCTCAAGGTAGGCGCGAGCACGATCACGATCGAACCGGCGAAGATCACCCTGAACTCGCCCGAGATCGCGATCACGGGAACCGCCAAGGTCGGCGTCTCGGCGCCGATGACCGAGGCCTCGGGCTCGGCCACGCTGAGCCTCACCGGCGGCATCGTCAAGATCAACTAAGCCATCGCCACGCCCCGCGCCGACCGCGCGGTCGATCCAACGATGCTCATCACTCTCCTAGCAACGAGCGACGGCGCATCTGTGCGACGTGTGCAGTTGCGCGCCGGGCAGTCGCTGAAAGTCGGCAAGTCGGGATGGGCAGAGGTTTGCGTGCCCGGCGACTCGGGGTTGCACGACCTGCACTTCGAGGTCCGCAGCGCCGCGCAAGGGTGTGTCGTCCACGCCCTTCACCCCGACGCCGTCGTGCTCGTCAACGGCGAGCCAATCGCCACCGCGGTCGCCTATGACGGCGACGAGGTGCGGGCGGGGGCTTCGACGTTCCGTCTCGCGATCGAGGGGGGTCCCGAGCGGCCCGCCGAGGTCTCCGAGGTCGGCTCAGAGCCGGTCACCGAGGGCCCGCCGAGCGCGGCGGTCGCGGCCGGGCTCGCGGGCCTCGTCGGCGTGTGCGCCTACCTCGAGCTCGGCGACGAAGCGTCGCAGTCGGCCGAGGGGGCGACGTCTGCCGACGGGCTGATCGACGACCTCGCGGGCAAAGAGAAGTTCCAGGAAGCCTTGCGACTGCGCGCCTACACGCTCGAACGGAGGCTGGCCGTCTGGTGGGGCTGCCTCTGCCTGCGCGGCGACGTTGAGGACCCGCTTCCCCCAGGGCAGCGGGCTGCGCTCGAGGCCACGGAGGCGTGGGTCCGCGACCCGACCGACGACCGACGCCGCGTCGCCGAGGCGCGGGCGGCCGACGTAAAGTACGCGGGACCCGGCGCCTCGCTGGCACTGAGCGCTTTTTGGAGCGAGGGGAGCATCGCTCCGCGCGAAGTTCCCGACGTCGAGGCCGACGAACGCCTCACCTCGCAGGGGGTCGTCGCCGCGCTCGTTTGCGCGGCGTACCACGGCGACCCGCGCCGCGCAAACTCCCGCTTCCGCTTGTTCCTGGAGCGCGGAGGCCGCGTCGGCCGCGGCGAGCACCCGCTTCCCAGCGACAACCGTCGCTGACGGGGTACGCCCGATCGGCCGGCGGCTACCCCTCCGCCGGGGGTTCGGGGGGTGGTTCTGGCTTCGGCGGGGGAGGGGGGGGCGGAGGAGGCGCCGGGCCACCGATGAGCACTAGCGGGCAGCACGGCGGGGCGATCACACCCCCGTGGCCCGCCAAGTCCGTCATCCGAGCCGCGGGTTGGCCTCCGATCAGCACCACGGGCGAGCCGCTCGCCACCACGCCAGGAGGCCCCACGCACGTCGTTGGGTCTCCTAGTCGTGCGGCAGGCTGACCACCGATGAGCACCGTTGGGAACCCGGCCGCGATCGGACCTCCGACGTGCGGGACAAGCACGGTAAAGGCCGGGCAGACCACCAGGTCACCCAACCTCGCAGCGGGGAGCGACATAGCGGCGGGTCCTTGGGCGCCCTTCGGGCCTTCAGCGGAGCGGCGTGGCGGTTACGCGATGATAACGACTAGCTGCGCCCCGTCGCCAGCTTATTCGACGCGCCGCGGCGCAAGGGGCGTGAGGAAAGGATTGAATTGCGGTCGGGCGTTCCGAGCCGTACGCTGAGCGCGACCCCTCGACGGGACTCCGTAGGGGCGTGACATCCGATCGTGTGACCCCGGCGGTTCTCCATGGCGATCCAACGACGCGAGCCCCCCAGCGCCGCCGCAGGCAAGCCTCTGTTGCACTCGTGGCGCAAAGACCGTGCAACTCAGGGGGGCGCCCGAACGTTCCTGTTCTTCCGCCGAGCCGTCGCGACGACGGCCCTCGTGTCGCTGGTCGCTCTGTTTGCGTTCCAGTTGTTCGGCGGCATGTGGCGCCCGAGGACGCACTTCCTGTTCCTGGGCAGCAACTCGCCAACCCCCGGCCCCCTCCCGCCAATCGAGTTCTCGTTCGAGGACTTCGCGGGCTTTACACCCCTCGAACCGGGGCTCACGAGGCTGGACACGGACGGGCCGGCACTTGCTTTTGACACGACCCCCTCCGTCGCCAAGTTGCGTGAACGGCTCGACAAGCTGGCTGAAGCCGACGTCGCCGACACCAGCACCGTGGTCCTCTACGTCGCGGCGCACGGCGTTGTCGTCGAGGGGAAACCGTTCCTCGTTTGCGGCGATTTCTCGGGGATCGATGCGAACCGCACGGGACTTCTGCCGGTCGATGAGCTCCTCAAGAAAGTCGCGCAGGCGCCGGGCGCAGCGAAGCTCCTGCTGCTCGACGCCAGCCGCGCCGACTACGCCCCCAGCCTCGGGTTGACCGTCAGCCGGTTTGAGCCCGAGCTAGCGGCGGCCGTGAAGGCGCTCGGCGACCCACGTTTGTGGGTGCTGAGCGCCGTATCGCCGATCGAACGATCGCACGTCTCCCACGGGATGGCTCGTTCCGTTTTTGGGTACACGGTCGCGACGGGCATGCAGGGCGCCGCCGACACGAACAGCGACGGCGACGTGCTGCTCGCCGAGCTGCGAGACTTCACCCGGCACAACACGCGTCGTTGGGTCGAGCAAGCGAGCGCCGGGGAGGCGACACAAACACCCACGCTCTACGGCCCAAATGACGAAGGCGCCGAGGACGTTTTCGTGATCCACACGCGCGGCGTCTCCGAACCAAAGGCGGTCGCGGAGGTCATGGCGACCGCGGGCGACCCCGAGTCGCAGCAGAGCGTGCTGACGACCGCGCTGGAAGGAGTGAAGGAGTTCGTTAGTGAACAAATAGAGGAGCTCCCCATCGACCGAGCGTCTCGACTCTACAACAGCGTTGTCGGGGGCCCGACGGGCGACCCCGCTTCGGCCGACGACAAGCCGATGTCCGGCGACGTTCCATCGAGCGTGACGCCGACGACACCTGCCGAGTTGGCGCAGAAAGAGCGCGAGCTCGTATTGCAAGCGTGGCGTTTGACGGACGAGGTGCAGGCGAAGCTGCGGCCTAGCGAGTGGGCGCCCCACGTTTGGAACGCGCACCTTGAGCGGCTCGCCTGGCTCGATCATCGACAGGAGGCCGGTTGGTCCGCTCGACAGGATCGCGTACGCGTCGTTCGCAAGTTGGGCGCCATCGAGCGAGGGCTAGCCGACCTCTTGAAGGGCGAGCCACCCGAGAGGTCGGGCGAACTCGACCTCGCGGACCCAATCGTGCAATTGGCCAAGCGCCGCGACCTCCTCCCCTTCCGCGCCGTGCCGGCGGTCAAGTCCGTGCGGTCTCTGGCGCTCGGCGAGGCGCTCGACGAGGTCGGGCACAAGGAGCTGCGCGATGACGCGCTCGCAGAGTTCGTCGCCGGCTACGACGCGTGGCTCGATTCGACCGCTGGGGTCGACGTCCTCGATCAGCTCCGAGAAAAGCACCTCGACGCCAAGTGGGAGCAGACTCACTTCGAGCTTCGACTCATCGCCCCATTGCTCGCCTGCGAAGGCCTCGACGTGGCGTCGGTTCGGCTCGCGCTGAGCGCTCGTCGCAGGGGCGAGCGCCTCGCCGTGGACCCGCTGTGGGGACAAGGTTGGGCCAAGGAGCTCGTTGGGCAAGGGGACCGGCTCCGACGCGAGGCGGAGCGTTTGGTGGGGTCTCGGGCGGTCAACGATTGGGCGCCAACGGCCGACACCGGTTGGCGAGAAGCGATTCGGCGGTACGACGACGCCCAGAAGCAGTTGGCGGTAGTTCGCGACGCCCGGGGGGCCCACGACAACGCGCTCCTCCACGCACGAGACTACCTGCGCCTTCTGCACGCGGGGGGCTTCCTTCGCGACAAGGAGACTCGATTCGATGACTTGCTCTCGACCCTCGGGAGGCTGGAGGCGCTCCTCGACGACCCGTCGAGCGACGTCTTCCAGGTTCAACTGCTTGCCGACGAGGTCGCACGGGTCCGGTCTGATCTGGAGCTAAACCTGGCGCCCGCGGCGCTCGCGGGTCCCGCGGAAGCCAGCCCCCAGGAAGGCGATCCGTGGCGACTTGACCTGTTGCTGCGGACGGGGCTCTTGTCCCTCGACGACCGCGAGCGCTGCAGCGCGGCTCGGAAGGCCGCCGAGCGCGAGCTGCTAGCCAGCTTCAAACACGAGTCGCCGGACGGTCGCAACGGGCCGGACGGGTCAGGCGACGACGACGATCGGGTCGCCCGCGCCGCGAAATCGTTGGAGCGCGAATACGCGCTCCTCACGAGATTCTCGGTCGCTGAGTCGGGCCGTCGCAAGGAACCTCTGGCTGTCGAAGCGGGTGAGACCAGGCTCGAACGACTGGCCGCCAGTAGCGAGTCGCTCGGCGAACAGCTCCGCTCGATCGCGTCCGATGCCTCGGTGGTTGCGGTGCAGAACGCGACCTTGGACGACGTCAAGGATCGCCCGGCTCGAATACGGAGCTTGCGCCGTGCCGCGCGGTCGCTGTGTGTCGAAACCGGGGTCGCGGTGTCCGGCCCCAACAGGAAAGACCCCTTCGAGGCGCTCGAACGAGCGGCTTGGTACGACGTGCTCGTCGCGGCGAGCCAGCGAAAGCACGACGAGATCGCCGACTCTCCGGCCGACGAGGTTGCGGCGCTTCAAGCCGACCGCGATGCGCTACGCGACCTTGCAAACCTAGCGCCCGGTCAACCCACAGCGGTCTCTCCGCCACCGCCGGCGCTCGCGATCGAGGTCTCGCCCCCGGCCATCAACCTCGAGGCGTCCGAGGAGGGCGTGGTCGCGTTGACGGTGCGGTCGCAACCCGACAGCGACCTCCCGGTGTGGATCGTCAGCCAGTTCGACGAGCGGGCGATTAACGTGGACGCAAACGTGGGCGTGACGACGCTGCGATCTCTTCTCGCGGACAAGCCGACAAGCCGGGTGCTGAGCGGCGAGTACCCCTACAAGCCCGAGGCCTGGGGGGTGGCCCCCTCCTTCACGCTCGGCGCCGGGCAGTCGCGGACGGTGCGACTGAAGTTGAGTCGAGTGCCAGGTGCGTCGGGTGACCGCTCCCTGGTGATCGGGGTCGCGACGGGGCCCGAGTACCTACGCGCCGAGGTCGAGCTGAACCTGCCCGGAGACGACGCCCTTCGGTTGGACGTCGATCCGATCGACCGGCTCCCTTCGGACCCAACCGAGGGCGTCTATCCGCTCTACCCGAACCATCGACACGAGTTCGCGCTGCGTGTGGCCGCCCCTGTCGGAGCCGCCACGGGACCAGAACCGGTCAAGGCGTCGGCCTCGCTGTGGGCGTTCGACTCCGACGCCGAGGTCCCCGTACTCGAGGGGTCCATATCGCGTGGTGCTGCGGACCTCGTTGTCACGGCGCTTCGCGCGAGGCTTCTCGCCAACGCGGACAGCATCGAGTTGCCCAGCGACGGGTCGCCGGCGCCGCTGAGTTTCCAGTTCGCGGACGCCGGGCCCGCGAAGGGGGACAAGCCGCCGCAGCCAACCCCCTTCTCGTCGGGCCTCCTGCTGAACGTAAGCGACGGCGAGCGTGTCTGGCTGCGGCGTCTGGCGTTCGAGGTCCCCCGCCCGCGGACGTTCCTCGAGGCCCGCGGCGAGTACCAACCGGGCGCCGAGTCGCTCCGCGTTACCGTGTCGGCCAAGAACGCTGACGCACTGCCGGAGGGGGGAGTGAAGGTCGAACTGAGCCTGCCCCCCCGTTCGTTGTCGCAAGACGGGGTCCGGGAACTTGTCAAGTCGCTGTCGCCGAAGTCCTCCACGATCGACCTCGTTGCGCCCCTGCTCGATGGCCGTGTCGAGGCGCTTCGGGCCGTGGTTCACGTCGATGGATACCCTCGCGCGTTCACCTTCGAAGTCCCGGTTTCCGCCGCCAGGCAGGAGCTCCCCCCCAAAGAGGACCTCAATGAGCTGCGCTTTGTGAAGCCTTCCGAAGGCGCCGAATTCAAGGCCGGCGAGCCGATCCGCGCGAAGCTCGAGATCGACGCGCCTCGCGGAGGATTCGGGAACGACGCCGACCGCGTGGAGGTTGGGCTCGACGTCACGGGCAAGCGTGCGCTGACGCCGGACGACGTCGTGGACACGTTCCGCTTCGACCGGCGAGTCGAAGTCGCGTGCGCCGGGGCGAAGCGCGGAGGGTCGTTCGCTGTCATCTCGCGGACCGCGGACTTCGAGTTCGAGGTCTCGTCGGACGGCGTCAACGCCGGTCAGTCCAACCTCGTCGCACGCGGGATAGTCGCCGGCGAGCCCAAGCTCGCCTACCGACCGATCGTTATCGACGGCGCCGGCCCGACGATCGGCCGTCGCGAGATCGACGACCAAGAGCCCGGCAAAGTGATCGTCCGGGTGTACCCTGAAGAGAACATCACGGACGTCAAGCTAGTCGAGGCGATGTTTGACGGAGTCCCGGACTCGCAATGGGCCCCGGGGAAGTCGATCGGCGGCGGGGCTTGGGTTGTCGAGCTGAAGACCGACGAACTCCCCGCCGGCTCGCGCACGGTTCTGATTCGCGCCACGGACGGCGTCGGAAACGTCGGCGAAAAGGTGCGAGAGTCGGTGACGATCGCGGCGGCCGGCAAAGCGGCGCCCCCCGCTCGACCGCAAGCCTCAAACCCTCAAGCTGCCCCTCGACCGGTGAGGAACCGCGTGTCGGGCCGCGTCACCTACGGGAGCAACGCCGTCTCGAACGCGACGGTCGAGCTCACAGGTGGCGCCAAAGGGAAACAGTCGGCGACGATCGGCGACGGAGGGGCGTTCGACTTCGGCGAGGTCGAGCCCGGCGAGTACCAGCTCGTAGCGCGGGGGCTCGCAGGAGGAAACTACCACTCCGCGAACCTCGACGTACGCGTGCCGGAGCGCGCGAGCTCGCCTGTTGTCCTCGACGTGAAGATTCGCTAGGTGGATCGATGCTGGCGCCGCCAGCACGACCCCTGTCACCGCGGGGACCGCCACAATTGCTAAACCGCGGAGAAACCGCAGGTCGATACGCAATCTGAATCGCGCAGGGATTGCGCGACCACCGCACCACCATTCAGCGTGGACGATATGCGACCAACCTGGCATGCATGGCTCGTGGCCACGTGCGTTGCATCGTGTGGGTGCTCAGCCGTTCCGAAGCCGCCCGCGCCACCGACGGCTGACCTTGCGAGCGCTCTGCGCACCGCAGCGAACGCCGATACAACGGTGATCGCGATCACGCAGCCTCCCGCGGTCGGCGCGCACCAAACGCTCCCCCAGTTCCTCGGGATCAATGGCGCGTGCCAAGCGGTGGGTGGGTGCTTCGACCACCTTCGCAACCTGCTCGGGATGTACTTCCCAGGCCTCGAAGCGACCCCGCCGATCCTCGCGATCACCGACCCCGCCAACATGGCCGCGGACGCGCCCCCCGCGGTCCAGGCGGCGGCCGACGTCAAAGCCCAAGAAGACCAAGCGGCGCAGAAGATCAAGGCGATCCGATACCTCGCGACCATCGGTTGCGCCGGGTGCTACCCGGACGTCGAGGACGCCCTCATCGCGTCGATGGAGGACTGCACCGAGGAAGTCCGCTACGAAGCGGTTCTCGCCGTCCGCGAGACCACCGGTCAGTGCTGCCAGAAGTGCACGCTGAAGTGCTGCTGCAGTGAGAAGATGCAGAAGAAGCTCCTCGAGCTGGCGTACAAGATGACCGACAGTTGCTGCCACGCCGAGCCTTCGGCTCGGGTGCGGCGGCAGGCGCGGATGGCGCTCGCTTCGTGCGGCCCCGCGCCGGTGAAGCCCACGCCGCCGGCGGAACCCGTCCCGGCGCCCGAATCGCGTCCCACCGAGGGCGCAACCGAGGGGGACAGCAAAGCCGGCGACGAAGGGGACGAGGGGGACGGCGACGACGAAACGCTCCCCGAGGGCAAGAGTAACTCGAAGGGAGATAGCGACGACGCGAAGGCGAAGGACGAGCCGGTCGCGACTGCGCGGCGACTCCCGGCGGTGACTCCAACGGCGTCGCAGGTGGTGTACGTTGAGGATCGGCCGGCGACCCAGCCGCGTCCGTTGCCGCCGATCGTACGCTGACCCGTGGCGACTCACCGCGCGCTCGGGTCCAAGGTCCTCAACCGCCGAAGCGGCGTGTGGTAAGGTGTGTGGCTGTGGCCGGGCCGACTTCGGACCTCGGCGCGATCGAGAGCCCACAGCCCCGGGGCAGCGACCATGCCCGACCACGACCAAGGCAATCCGCGCCGCGACTGGCGCAAGGGGACGCCGACGCGGTCGGGGGGGCAGCGGCCGGGCCCCACACGAGCCGCCCACGGGTGGCAGAAGGCCGGTCAACGGAACGCCACGGGCTCTGCGCGGCAGTGGTTCACGCACTGGGGCCCCTACGCGCTCGGCGGCGCCTTGCTGCTCGCCGTGTTCGTCGCCCTGCTGCTGTACCGGCCGATCCCCACGCCGGTGCTCTACGTCACGGCGGTAGACTACGAGTCGCCTGCGGTGCTCAACGCGTGGGCCGCCGAGGACCGGCAGAACCTAGGGGAGCTGGACCGAGTCACCCTGGCGGTCACGGACGTCGAGGGCGAGTGGGGGGAGTCTGCGGACGCCAAGGGCAGGGCGAACCTCGCTAAGGTGCTCGCGTCGCAACGCTCGTGGCGCGGGTTTCGTCCCGTGTCCGAGCCGGTCGTCGTCTACTTCAGCATGCACGGCGCGGTGGACGAAGCGGGCAAGCCGTGCCTTGTGCCGCCGGGGGCGAGCGTCCTCGAGAGCAGCGAGTGGGTGCGAGTCGAAAAGCTGCTCGACACCGTGACCGAGTCCACGCCCGACCGAGCGAAGCTCGTCGTCTTCGATTCGCAGCGCGCTGGCGCCGACTGGCGCTGCGGTGTCGTCTACGACTCGTTCGTGGAGCGTGTCGAGCAACTGATCGACGCGAAGTCCGAGAAGTACGCCCGAATCGCGGTCCTCACCGCGGCCGGTCCCGGAGAGACAAGCCTTGCGGGTCCGGAACTGCGAGGGTCGTTGTTCGGCCGCTTCTTTCAACTGGGGATTGCGGGAGCGGCCGACGAAGGGGCCGACAATGAAGACGGCTACGTCTCGCTTCGCGAGCTCGTTGCGTACCTACAGCGCGAGGCGCCGGCGTACGCTTGGGCCGCCCACGACGCGCGCCAGACTCCACGGCTCATCGTGGCCGACGAGGTGATCGACTTCCGCGTCGCTAAGGCCGTTCGCGGCGGGACGCTCAGCGATCTCGTTGACGCGCTGCACGCAGGCGGGGGTGCGACGCCCGCACTTGACCCGTCGGACATCGACGGGCTGTGGCGACGACTCGATCGACTGCGGCTACTGGACGTCGTTCGATTCGACCCCGTCGCCTTGGGCAAGTTCGAGAACGACCTCCTGCGGCTCGAAGAAATGGCGTACGGCGGTTCGGCGTACAAGAAGAGCGCTGGCGCCCTGCTTGGCGAGCTCAAGAAATCCCTCCCGGAAGAGGTCGCAACGCCGAGCGACAAGAGCGAAGCGCTGGCTGATTGGTGGGGGGTCGCCAACTCGCGCCACGCCGCTTCGTTCCGCGTCGAACCCCCTCCGGCGTCCCCCTTGCGGAGTTACCTCGGCGCCGCCGGCCCGGGGGGCGCCGATCAAGTCGCGCAGGACCTTGAGAGGCTCTGGCAATCCCTGGTCTCCCAGGGGAGCGAGGCCGGGGCGCAGCCGTTCGACCGCGAGACGCTCCGCGAGGCGTCGCGCCACGGCGAGACGCAGTTGCTGGTCGCGGCCCAACGGTGGGGTGTCGTCGCGCGCCCCAAGCTCTTGGGCGCCGCCCTCGATCTCCACCGCCTGGGGGAACGCGTCGCCACTCCGCTCGCGGACGAGGCAGAAAGGGGCCCCGGCGACGAGCGAGCGCACTACTTGGCACGCCCCGACGTCGCCGACGCGGACAACCTGCGGCGGCGTTTCGAAGACTCGCTGTTTGCGGGCGGGGCCACGAACGAAATCATCGGACCACTGCGTGACGGCGCTCGCCGAGGGTACGAGCGGGCGACGGAAGTCTACCGCGACGTCGCTAGGGCGTTCAGCGTCGGCGATCGCTGCGCCGCCGAGGGGCCGTACCTCTTCCGGTGGGCGGAACGCGCCGCAATAGCGCCTTCCAGCAAACCAGAGGCATTGACCGAACTTGTCGGCACGATCAAGGCGGCCCGGAAGCTGACCACGGGAGTCGCACGGCTCGGGAACGTACGCAGCGACACGGCCGAGAAGGGCCTCGCCGCCCTCCGCCAGCGCTTCGACCGCGCCTGCGCATTCAAGGAGCTCGACGCGGCGCGCGGCGCGCGCGAGCTGGCGGCCGCAGAGGCGGCGCTCCGAACGCCGTTGCTCGGGTGGGAGCAAAGGAAAGAGCTACGCAAGCTCGGCACGGACCTCGCCATCGAGCTCCACGCCCAGCGTTTCAAAGCAGAGAGCGCGCTCGCGGGGCAAGAACAAGCCGAAGAACGACCGCCGACGGACGACCCCTCGATCGCCGATCGTATGGCCCGGTGGAACGAACGACCACTTCCCCTGTTGCTCGGCGCCGAACCGCGGGCCGGCTCGTCGGCGCCGGAAGGCGCGCTGCAAACGCTCGAGGCGGAGAGTTGGCGGGCCCGCCGAAGGCTTGCCGAGATCGGCCGGACGCCAGAAGACAGACCCGACGGCGCCCGAAGCGTCAAGGAGGACCGAGACTTGCTCGCCGACGACGCGGACGACGCGCGCTGGGGCGCACCGCTGGCCGCCGCGCGGGCCGACGATGCGGTCGGCGTGCTCCGTCGATTCGACGTGCAGCAACTGCTGCTCTGGCGCGCGCGACGGGCCCTCGACGACTTCTGGGCGACGACCGTGGGGCGCGACGACCCGGCATCCATCGGCGAATTGCTGCGACGCGACGACTCGTCCTCGTTCGACGTGCGCGAGCCGTGGTTCGCCGCAGCCGCTGCGGACTTTCTGCGCGCGGCGCGGCAGGTGAACGACTCGCCGTCGGATTCGGTGGCTTCGCAGTTCGCCGACCTTGAGAAGAGCATCGAAGAGCGAAAGCACGCCGCCCGGGATGGAGTGGGGGTCTCGGCGGTCTCGCGCGCGGTGCTCGCGGCGCCCGATCGCGTCGAGGTGCAGGTCACGGTCGAAGCCCCCCGCGCTCCCGCGGACCTCCCCCCCGGGGAAGCGGCGGTGCTGGTGCTCGACGGTGGTAAGTCGGTCGCGGGAGGGGGCTCGTCGGGGCCCGATTGGGGAGGGGTCGCGATCCCCGTCGGCGCGAACGGCCCGCAGTCGAAGAAGGAGCAGATCGCGGGCGTATCGGGGGGCGAGCTGGACGCAGTTGTGCTGTATCGAGGGCACACGTTCAGCCGTCGCTTCGAAGCGACGACGATGAGTGGAGCGCTCGTTGAGTACGAGCCGCCCGTCCAACCGAACCCGTCGATCCTCGTCGAAGGGAATCAGGCGCGGCCACCGTCGGTGGTCTTCATCCTCGACTGCTCATGGAGCATGAACGCTCCGGGAGCGACCGAAGGGGGCGTTCCACGGAGTCGATTGCGGGAAGCGACCGCGAAGCTCGATGAGATGCTCGGAGAACTGCAGCGGCGCGGTGTCGGGGCATTGGCGTCCGCGCGCCCGCGCGTCGGAGTCGTCTTCTTCGGGCACCGCGTTGGTTGGAACCTAACTACCGGCCAGCTCAATAAGAACGCCGCGGCCACCAAGAACGGCGAGGTCCCCGACCACCTGCACCCGGGCAACGACGTCGAGACCGTGCTCACGCTCGGTTACTTCGGCGCTCAAGAGCTGGGCCTGACGAAGGCGCGACTTAAGCCCCTTAAACCACTTGGCGTCACGCCCGTGAATCTGTCGATCATCGAGGCGCTCGGCGAGTTCGGCGATCTCGACGACGAGACGTCGATGAGCATCCTGGTCGTTACTGACGGCGAGAACAATCAGGACCACGATTCCCGGTCGGGACTGCAGCCGGTGACGCCCACGACGGTCGATGACGTACTCAACGCGTGGAACCGAGCCGGGAAGCCTGTCGAGGTGCATATCCTCGGGTACGGAATACCCCGGGACGAGTCCGCAGTCGCCGTGCGCGACTTCAGTCGGATCGCCAACCACACGGGGGGTTCGTTCATCGCGACCGAGTCCGGAAGCGAGTTGATCCGGCAGCTCAAGGAGCGGCTCGACGTGAGCGGCTTCACGGTGTTCGACGCGGAGGGAGAGCCGATTACGCGCGATGCGGACGGTGACTCGTCACCCGTCCCGTTGAACACGCTCGTCGAGGTGAGGCCCGACGAGCGTCCCTTGCCAGCGACGCTGAAGGTCCGGTTTGAGGGCGCCGAGGAAGCGAACGTGGCGCTCGAAGCGAGCGAGGCGCTGCGCCTGCGCGTCTCGCAGGACGGCAGGCGATTAGAGCCCGTTCCGTACGAACCCGCGGTCGCAAGCGGGCCGATGGTTCGAGCGGGGAGCGACGCACGGGGTTCGCTCGTGGGTCGGGCGCACACCGCCGTGCGGAGCGCCGCCGGCGCCGCGTTCCGCCTGTCCGTCCAAGACACCGAGGCCCCTTACACGCCACGTCCGGCGGAGGTGTGGGTCGAAGTCCGTCCCGAAGGGAGCCCCGAGGTCTACTTGTTCTACGACCGCGTGTTCGAGCCCAAGACGCCCACGCCCGTCGTCCGGTTCTTCGCAAACAACTGGCCCGACGAAGCGCGGCGAGCACGCGTGCGGTTCTGGTGCCGCGACACCACGACCGACCCGGCGCAGGTAGCGCCACTCGCTGAAGTCCTCCGAAACAGCCCCGACGAACAGAAAGAACGGGCCGTCGACGGCGTGCCCGGCGCAGCGGCGCGCGTCGTGGTCGAGAAAGCGAACGACGGCGAGGTTCGCGTTGTCGTGACGGAGCGGTTTCAGGCCCCCGCGACCGTGGGGTCCACCAGGATCGATCTAGCGATCGAGCCCGGCCTCCCCACACCGTACCGCGTGAGCCACCGTTTCGACGCCGACAGCGGCCTCGCGCGGCACGAGTACCTCGTCCGGCTTGGCACAGCCTCGGAAGGGGAGTTCGCCCGAGGCGCCGAGGTCCGGGTCGTCTCGGCCGAGGCGTTCCGGAAGGGGGCCTACGTGTGGCGGCCGGAGGACGGAGAGGGAGCCCTCGTCGAGGTCGTGCCGGACGACAGCGTGCACCGGACTGACGGCGGCAACTAACAGCCTGTTGAAAAACGCCGTCGTGGCGTTCTTCAACCTCGCCAAGCTCACGGCCGAGCCGCTCGCGGCGTCGGTCCGCGTTTTCGTCTTGGGCAGCTTCTGCGGCCCTTGGGCGATCTCCTCGTGCAGCGCACGGCGCCCGGTCGAAGCTGGGATAGCCGCAGGCGCTGCCTGCTGTTCGTCGTAAGCCTCGCCGGAGCGGGCCACCATGCGTTGTCGCGTCACACCCCCCGCCGGGCTGATCGTCGCGCTGCTTACGCTCGGCGTCGTCCCGGGGGGCCCGTCGAATTCGGTCGCGAAGGAGCCGGTCCCGGCGCCGCAGCGCGTAGCGCGGCCGCCCCTGATCGACGCCCCCGTTTCGTCGATCACCGCCGACATCTACCCCCGCGACGCAAAGGGCTCCTACGCGACGCCCGACGGTCTTCCCGAAAACGCTTGGGCGATGTCGGGCCGCGAAGGGTACCCGTTGTTCATCGACGGAAGCCAGATGTGCTCGTTGCCGGGCTGCGAGGAGGTGTTGCAGCTAGCAAGGTTCTGCCACCACCCGCTGTACTTCGAGGACGCGTTGCTCGAGCGCTACGGAGTTGTCTCGGCCTGCCCTCCTGTACACGCCGCCGCACGGTTCGCCCTGGACTGCGTCCTGTTGCCCGTGAGGCTCGTGGCGACGCCGCCGCGCGACTGCGTGCGTACTCCGACGCCGAGCTGCGCCCGCCTGGGTTGCTGCCCCTGAGACCCCCGGGCTACCGGCCGGCAGCGGGGGGGCGCGTCGTCAAAGCGTCGCGGACCCAGCGCGCGACGCGGTGCGCGAGCGTCTGCCCATCGACGGCGACTCTCCCCCACCCCACGGCGCCGACTACCGCTAGGTCGGCGTCGTCGATCGCAACGCGGACTTGATAGCACGGTCGCGTCGGCTCGGCGCGGCTCTCCGCGGTTGGGTGGTTTGGCAGCCGCCCATCGACAACCAGCTCCACCGGGAGCGCATCGACCAGCGTCCCGGACACCTCGCGCACGTGCGCCGAGAGCGGCGCGGCGGGGGCCAAGTCGAGCGTCACGCGGGCCCGTTGCCCCGGCCGCACGAACGGCAGGCTCTCCTCATCGACATACAACACGGCGTCGATCGAGCGCGGGTCCCCGATCACGCAGATCATGTCGCCGGCCTCGAGCGTGCAGCCGAGGTTCCCGCGATCGAGCGGCGCGCCCGACCAGGTGGCGAGCGCTGCCGTGTCGGCGGCAGCCGGCCGTGACGGCGGCGCAATCACGACTCCCGAACAGGGGGCGACGACGTTGAGCCTCGCGAGCTCGTCGTCACGCAGCGCTAGTTGCCTTCGCAGGTCGGTGAGCACCTCTTGGGCGAGCGCCAAGCGAGAGGCGACGAGGCCTCGGTCGTCGCCCCGCCGCGACTCGAGCGCGTCGACGCGGGCCTCGAACCTGGCCACCTCTCCTCGGAGTCGAAGCTGATCAAGCCTCGCTGCGCGGTTCTCGAGCCGCGCAACGACTTCCCCCTTCGCGACGACACGCCCGGCCGCCGTGCACTCGACGAGCTCCCCCGCTGCGGTCGCGTACACGCGCCGCGCGTCGCGGGCCTCGACCACCGCCGGCGCCGTCACGCCACACGGCAGCGGGACGACGAACACCGCGGCGACGGCGGCAAGCGCTGCGACCGCCACGATCGCGGCCCGACCGCTGCGGACCTTGCGCCGCCTGATCGGCGACCGCACCCAGCGGATCGCCGCCACCGCTCCCGGGCCGACCGCCGACAGCCCGACGGCGGACGCCGTGACGACGAACAGCGCTCCCGTGTCATCGACTGCGAACAACCGGTAGAGCAGCAGCAGGATGACGCCCGTGAGCACGACGCGGTACGCAATCGAGGCGATCGCGTAGCCGATCAGCCACCACCCGGCGGCGTCCTGGTCCGCCGTCCCCTGGTCAAGAAGCAGGTAGCGCTTGCAACAGCGGGCCAGGCGCTCGCGCGACTCGGACCACAGGTTCGGGACACGCACCAGATCGGACAGCACAAAGTACCCGTCGTACCTCATCAACGGGTTGGCGTTGAACAAGACCGACCCCACGCCGCACACGAGCGCGACGCTCGCCGCGAGGTCGTGCGCGAAGCCCGGCTCGGTGTGACGCCAGACGACGACGCCGACCGCGGCGAAAAACAGGTCGACCACGACCCCCGCGGCGGAGATCGCGATCCGCCTCCAGCGGCTGGCGATCATCCACGAGTCGGTGACGTTGCAGTACAAGCAGGGGGTGAACACCAGCAGCATCGCCCCGAGCTCCGAGCAGGCGCCGCCGAAGTGCTTGCACGTCACAGCGTGCCCCAGCTCGTGGGCGACCTTTGCCACAGCGAGAACCGCCATCACCCACACGACGCGCGCCGCGTTGAAGTCGTTCGGGTCGAACGCCCAATGCGTCGCGAAGGCGCGGCCGTGTTCGGCGAGCACGTAGAGGGCGTAGGCGATGACGGCCGAGAAGGTCGCCGCGCCACGCCACGTGAAGCACCACCGCAGCCACGGGTAGATCGCGTCGAGGAACGCCGAGGGATCGACGCCAGGGAAGCGGATCGAAAGGAAGTTCGCCAAGCCCGCCCACCGCTCGCGACGCTGACGAGCGCCACGGGACTCGAGCAACCGCGCCGCCTCACCGCGGGCTTCGACGACGGCCAGGTTCTGTTCGCACAGGGCCGCGGCGAACGACCACACCTGCGCGGCTGTCGGCCGACGCGGAGCGCTGCGGCGCGCGTGCTCGCGGTGCACTCCCTCGAGGTCTCGCTCGCCGTCGAGCAGTCGAAGCACCGACATCTCGTCGGCGCCGAGCACGTAGTAGCGCATCGTCAACGGGTCCTTGACGACCCACGACGACTCGCCGCTCCCGGCTCGGGGTCGGACCTCGAGGTCGGCTCGCGCTCGCAGTCGTCGCCGTGCCGACATCGTCAGGTCCCCCGCTTCGGCGCCGCCGAATTCATCGACTTCGGCGCCGCTACCCCGTCGATGCGCACGCGGACGCGCAAGCCGGGGCGCAGGCGTCCGCCAGGGTTGTCGAAATCAACCCACACGCGGACTTGGCCGTTGATCGGGTTCACCTCGGGGTGGACGAAGGCGACCTGTCCCGGAGTGGCGAGCGGCTTCCCGTCGGCGCTCGTCGCCTCGACCACCGCGGCCGCGCCGATGGCGGCGCCCTGAAGCGACCGGTGGTCGAACAATCCCTCGGCGCGCAAGCGGTCGATGCGCACGATCCGCAGCACGTCTTCGCCGGGCTCGACCCATTCACCGGGCCGTCGGAGCACGTCGATCACCATGCCGCCGATCGGCGCACGGAGCCGCCGCAGTTCGAGCTCGTGCGCGGCGAGTCGCGTGTCCGCCTCCTTAAGCCGCGCCGTCATGCGCTCCAGGTCGAGCTCGCGCCGCGCCTGTTCAACGTCGAGCTCCGCGCGCTGCGCGGCGAAGCGGCTCTCCTCGAGCTCCGAAACCGAGATGCTCCCGGGCAACTCGTCGATCGCGCGCGAGAGCCTCGTGTACTCTTCCTTCGCGAACACGAGCGCTCGCTCGGCCGAACGCACGGCGACGTCGTTCTTGACCCGCTCCTCGGCGAGCGCCAGTTCGACGGCCGCACGGTCGCGGGACAAGCGCGCCTGCGTGTCATCGACGGTCGCGAGCAACGCTCCCGCTTCGACGAGGTCCCCCTCCTTCACTCGCACCGACGCCACGACCCCGGACGCGCGGGCCGGCGTCGTTACCTCCTCGATCAGTCGCACCAGCGCCGACACCGACGGGGCCGCCGGCTCGGCCGGGCGGAGAGCGGCCGTCCCCTCCGCGCCGGCAGGACGCGCGGCCAGGCACGCGCCGGCGATCGCCACGGTCACGAACACGAACGCTCTAGCGCGAGGACCCATGCGACGTCGCTCAGGGATGCGATTGGGGGGAGGAGTCGAGGGCCGTCAACCAGCCGCTTGCCCGGTCGATGAGCTTGCGAAAGGCGACGTAGAACACCGTGCTTCGCCCGCAGTCGATCGTCGCGTGGGCGGTCGCGCCGGGGCGCGGGACGTCGAGCGTGGCCCCTTGGAGGTCAACGACCATCTTCACGGAGAGCGCTCCCGTGCGGCTGGACTCGGCCCGTTGGGCGATCCGGCTGACGACCCCTTTGTGCGTCACCCCCTGCTGTGTCGCGACCCGCAGTCTGATCGGGAGTTGGCCGCCGGCCTGTGCGAGCCGTTCGAGCACGGGGCCGATGTCCTCGTCGGGGACGTCGAGCGCGGCCTCCCACGGGCCGTCGAGGTTGGCGACCACCATCAGCAACTGCCCGCGGGCGACGGGTCGATCCATGAGATGCCGGTCGGGGTCCCAGGTCAAAACCGTCCCCGAGGCGGGACTGCGGACGATCAGCCGCTTGCGCTCGGCGCGCAGCAGCGCGAGTCGCGCCTTCTGGCTTTCGAGCGCCCGCTGGATCTCCTGTTGCTCCGCGGAGAGCTGCGTCGCGAGCTCGGGGTCCGACGACGGCGCGGCGCCGAATCCGAGCAGCGTCGCCTCGATCGATGTCGCGCGCTGCAGCGCCGCGTCGTACTCTCCTTGCGCCTCTTGCTGGAGGAGGTCGAGGTCCGGGCTACGGAGCTCGACGAGGGGCTGACCGGCGCGAACCGACGACCCGTGCAACGACGACACCCGCACGACCTGTCCATCAAGGGGCGCGAACACGTTGCGCAGCTCTTGGGGCTGCAGCGTACCCTCCACGCTTACACGGAGCTCCATTGGGGCGAGTGCCGCCGCCACCAGGGCGGCGACACCGACCAAAGGCCAAGCGGCGCGCCCAATCCCGGCAGCCCCCCGCCTCAACGGGCTCTTCCGCAGTCCCAACCACCAGAGGGGGCCCGACTCGGTCATCCTCAGGGTGGACGCGAGCGCTTGACCCCCGTGGCGAGCGAGGGCCTCTACCCGCTCGGCGTCGGCCTCTTCACGCGAGGCGGCGAAGCGCTCGACGACGATCGCGCCGTAGGGCCGCCCCGCGTCGGCGGCGGCGGACGCCCGATCGACGAGCGGCGCGACGCACACCGAGAGGGAATGCGACGCGTCGAAGTAATCGCGGACCAGCTTGGCGAGCTCGGGGGCGCGATCGCCGGAGCTTTCGTCCGATGCTCGGAGCCACTCCGTGCGACCGGAAACGACGACCCCGGCGACGAGTCGCTCGAGGCGCTTCACGACGTCGGCTCGGCGATTCACCGCGTCCACGCCGCTCACCGCGACGACGCGCCAGCGACCGTAGCGCAGCAGCACAGACACCCGGTCCCCGCCGACGTGCCTGAGCCCGTCGTTGGCGATCGAGTACGCCGCCTCGCGCGGCTCGCGCGCGGCGTGGATCGTGAACGCGAGGTCGGCGGCGCGACACGCGTCCTGTTGGCCGGCGCGTAGCCGGCGCACTTCGCGCCGACGCATGTAGTCCGACGCCAGCTCGGCGAGCATTGCCGTGAACCGAACGGCGCCACCCACGGTGTCCGCGTCGCTCAACGGATCGAGCGCGATCTCGACGAGCGCTACCGCGTCGCTATCGACGATCACCGGCGCGAACACCAGCGGGAAGGGGGTCGGGTTCGTTGGCTCGCCGTTAGTGGCGTCGGTTCCGCCGGCGGGCCACGACTCCGCTCGGCGTCGTGCGAGCGCTATCGATAGCACCTTGCGTCGTTCCGTCGGGTTCGCGTGCCGGTCCAGCTCCGCTGCGTTCACTTGACGCTCGACGCCGAGGTCCCCTGCTTGGTCCACGACCCAGAGGCTCGTCGCCACGGGATCGAGCGCGTCGGTGATCTGCTCGACCAGCGCCTGGGCCACGTCGCCGAAGGGTGCGTCGGACTTAACGACCTTCGCGAAGTCCGCGAGTCGACGCTCCAGCTCGTGGAAGTCGAACTCGTTCGCGTCCGGCGGCGTGCGGCTGTCGGTGGCCATCGTGCCAGTATAGCTAGCGACCCGCCCCCGTTTCTGAAGTCGCTGCGAGCATTGCCATCGCCACAATGCGTGCTTTACGACGTGCGCGGAGGTTTCGGTTCATCCGGCCGATTTCGCAGAACCGATTGAAAACGTCGATCGAGCGCCTGTCCGCATCGCAACTTTGGGCACGCTCGGTGCGCCGCGGGCGGCCAGGGAAGGGACCGATCGGGACGATCGGCCCAGTACACAGACGCATTCGGAGGGAGCCGCCATGCATCGGAAGTCGCCGCCGAGGTACTCCCCATTGCTGCGCGTTGTCCTCGCGTGCGCCATGGCTGCGCCCGGCTGCTCGGCGAAGCGGGAGTTCGTGGCCCGCGAGACGCCGACCACCACGTCCGTGGCCGACCAAGTCGCGGCGGTGAACTACGACCAGGAGATCGCCGCCGCGCTCGACGGCGAGCCGTCCAGCGACCTAGCGACCGCGACCCCCGCCCCGTTCGACCTGGCGACCGACGCGACCAACGTCGCCTACTGGGAGTTGTCGCTCGACGAAGCGATCCGCCACGCGCTGGCGAACTCGACCGTGATGCGTGACCTCGGCGCGCAACTGCTTCAGTCCCCCGACACCACCTCGACGGTGTACGACCCCTCGCTGAGGGCGTCGGACGCGCGGTTCGGCGAGGAGGCGGCCCTGTCGGCGTTCGACGCCCAGGCCGCGACCCGCCTGTTCTACGAGAAGAACGACCGGGCGCTCAACAACTCGCTGCTCGGGGGTGGGACCAACTTCTTCGACCAGAACCTCGGCCGCTTCCAGACCGAGGTCTCCAAGCGTTCTGCCTCCGGCACCGGGTTCGCCCTCCGCCACAACGTGGAGGACGACTTCAACAACGCGCCGCGCAACATCTACGGCTCGGCGGGGCAGATCCACGGTCACGCGTGGGGGTGGAACCTCGAAGCCGAGGTTCGCCAGCCGCTGCTCGCCGGCGCCGGCGCCGACTTCAACCGCATCGCCGGCCCCGACGCCGTTGCCGGCCAGTACAACGGCCTGCTGATCGCGCGTGTCAACACGGCGATCAGCGTGACCGACTTCCAGCTCGCGCTGCGCGACTACCTGAGCAACGTCGAGAACGCGTACTGGGAGCTCGTCTTCGCGTACCGCGACCTCGAGTCGAAGAAGACGGCCCGCGACAACAGCCTCGCCGCGTGGCAACGTGTGAAGGAGCTGAGCGAGTCGGGGCTCGCGGGCGCCGAGTCGGACAAGGTCGCGCAGGCGGCCGAGCAGTACTTCCGCTTCCAGCAAGACGTCGAGAACGCGCTCGCCGGGCGGGTCACCGACGGCACGCGGAGCTTCAACGGCAGCACCGGGGGGACGTTCCAAGGCGCCGGTGGCGTGTACGTCGCCGAACGCCGGCTGCGACTGCTGATGGGCGCCCCGATCAACGACGGCCGGCTGATCCGTCCGGCGACCGAGCCCAAGCCGGCCGAGGTGGTCTTCGCCTGGGACCAGGTCGTGGCGTCGGCAATCAGCCGGCGCCCGGAAACCCTCGCACAGCGGCTACGCATCAAGCGCCGCGGCATGGAGCTGCAAGCGAGCAAGAACTTCCTGCTCCCCGACCTCGACATGGTCGGCCTGTACCGCTACCGCGGGCTGGGCGACAACCTCTACGACGCCAGTGTGCCGCTATCGGAGATGGGGCCGAACGTCGGCTCGGGGACCGACGAGTGGCAGATGGGCTTCGAGATGAACGTGCCGCTGGGGTACCGCCGCGGGCACGCCGGCGTGCGCAACGCCGAGCTCGCGCTGGCGCGCGAGCGGGCGCTGCTCGGCGAGCTCGAACGGCAGATCGTGCACGACGTCAGCAACGCCGTCGCCGAGCAGTCGCGCCTCTATCAGAACGTTCAGACCGCCTACAACCGCCGCAGCGCCGCCGTCGAGCAGTACGAGATCCTCAACAGCTCGGTGGTCCAAGAATCGGCGCGCGGTCGGCGGATCGACTACGACCTGTTGCTCGACTCGATCCGCCGGGTCTCCGACGCGGAGATCGCCTACCACCGCGCTGCTGCCGAGTACGCCGTGGCGCTCAAGAACGTGAACCTCGAGTCCGGAAACCTGCTCACGTATTGCAACGTGCACTTCGCCGAGCGCGAAGAGATGTAACGCTCAAGTCGATCTATCGGCGCTCGCCTAAGCCGGCGCGCCGAGTTCAAGGAGAGCCGGATGGCGCCGAGACCCACCAGACGCCGTGGCTTGCCCGCACTCGCCTTCGGTCGGCGCGTCGCGTCGATCGGGTTCGTGATCGTCGGCGGGGCGAGCCCGACCGACGCCGCTTGCCCGTGCGAAGGGGGAGGGGTCGCCACGCCCCCCCCCTACGGTTCGTCCGCGGTCGGCGGTCCGACCGGCGGCTGCGAGCCGCACGCGGAGCGATGGGCGCCCGAAGCGCAACCCCCGCTCGGGTTCGAGGGCGCCGACGCCGGCGTTGTCCCCGCGCCCGAAGGGGTGGGGCCACAGGACGCCTTGGGGGAAGACCTCGGCCGAGGGAACGAGCAACCCGCTGCCGGCGCTGGGAGCGCGCTCCCGGCCGGCCTGGGGGCCGTCGCCGCCGCCGGCTCGCCGTCGGTGAGCATGATCGGCGACTTCTTCGGGAGCGGCTACTTCCTGACGGACGGCGACGGGACGTTCTCGAGCGTGTCGAGCGCCGGCGGTGACCGCAGGTACAAGGCGACCGACAACCTCAGCCCGGTCCCCCAAGATCGTGTGTTCTTCAACTACCACCACTTCCACAACGCGGTGATCGACGTCAACGGGGCCGACCAGAACGTCAACCGCTACACGCTCGGACTCGAGAAGGCCTACTGGGACAAGATGGCGTCGGTCGAGGTGCGGGCCCCGATCATCGACGGCCTCGAAAGCTTCCAAGGTGAGGACCCGGGCGACACCACGACCAGCTCGTTCGGGAACCTCTCGATCACCGTTAAGGCTCGGCTGCTCGACCGCGGCCCGTGGGTCGTCACGTCGGGCCTGGCGACCGTCTTGCCGACCGCCAGCGACGCGCAGCTTGGCAGCAGTGCGTCGCGGATCGTTCTCGAGAACGGCGCCGTTCACCTCCAGCCTTACGTGGGCCTCGGGCTGCAGCGACCGAACAGCAGGTGGTTCTCGCAGGCCTACTTGGCGGTCGATGTCGATGTCAACGGAAACCCGCTCAGCACACGCAACAACGTGATGGGGACGGAGATCGTCACCCCGTTCGGCGACATCCGCGACCAGACGTTGCTGTTCGCCGACTGGCAATTGGGGTACTGGCTCTACCAAGACCACGGCCACGTTGGGTACATCAACGGGATCGCGCCGGTCTTCGAGATCCACGTGACCACTGCGCTCGACGACCCGGCGGAATCGCCGTTCATCGGCGCGCCGTTCGGACGTCCGACGCTGGTGAATCTCACCGGCGGGCTCGTGTTCGACATCCGCCGCGACGCGACGGTTACGGTCTACGGCGCCGCCCCGCTCGATCGCCAAGAGGCGTTCTTCGAAGGGGTCCAGGTCTCGCCGGTGTTCGACGCCGAGTTCGGCGTCCAGTGCGTCTACCGGTACTGACCTGCCGCGCGGCCGGGCTGTCGACCCGAGGCCTTCACCCCACCGGAAGGGGCGGCCACGATCGGCATCGTCACGTAGGGGAGCAGCTCCAGCGGCCCCGCCGAGGGGGTCTGGGGGTGACCGTCTCGGAGGGAGTCGTCCTGCAGGCCCCGCTCGACGTAGGAAAGCACTTCCTCGAAGCGAACGACGCCGTCGGCCCGCGGCCCGCGCGTCTCGGCGGCCCCCGCGACCGCTTCGAGCAACCTCGTCGAAAACCGCCCCTCGACCGCTTCCTGCGCGTCGCTCGAGGCGACCAGAGTGATCATCATGTCGGTTTGAAGGGCGCGAACCCCGGCCTTCAGCTCTCGATGCGCCGTCTGCTGCGCAGCGCCCGCGTGGCACGTGTCGAGGACCACCAGCTTGCGGCACGACACCCCCGCGAAGGGGGCTAGGTCGTCGATGCTCAGGCAATCGCCCAAGGCGCCCCCTAGCACTTCGGCGTAGTCGGCGTCGGCGGTCAGGAAGTGGTACCTATCGGTCTCGAGGTCGGTCAGGCCGTGACCAGACAGGTACAGCACGAGGAGGTCGTCGGGCGCCGACTCTTCGACGACCCGCTCCGACAGCCG
Source organism: Lacipirellulaceae bacterium (assembly GCA_051648405.1). Lineage (GTDB taxonomy): Bacteria > Planctomycetota > Planctomycetia > Pirellulales > Lacipirellulaceae > JBOFFC01. The sequence goes on along the minus strand of JBOFFC010000030.1, from coordinate 82,441 downwards.
CCGCGTGTGGTACAGCCACGCCGGGCGCGTCGCACGGCTGTCGAGGAGGACCGTCTCCTCGACGTCGTACAGGCCCGCCCCCGCCGTGCGAATCACCTCCGCGAGGCGCTGCGCGTGCGCCACCGGCGTCGTGAGCTTGGGGACGCGCGCGTCGCGGTAGTCGCCGACGGCGGCCGCGAGCAGGAACAGGCGTGGCGTGCGTCGCGGTTTGGGGTTCGCGTTCTCCAGCACCAGCACGTCGCTCGCCGCGACCTCGTCTTCGGTCGCGGCGACGACCTCCACGCGAAGCTGTGGGTCGGCCGGCGCGGCCAGCCGCCACTCGAACACCGCTTCGCTCCCGTCATCGACCCCCGACACACGCGTCGGCGGGGGCGCCACGACCCCGTTGACGAACGCCTTCGGGATCGCCAGTCGCTGGCCGGCCGGGACCGTGACTTGGGCTAGCAACTTGGCGCCGTCGGCGACCGTAGCTCCCGGTAGCGGCTCGACGATCGACACCTCGGGTTGCAGGCGGAAGGCGTTCGCCAGCGTCTCCGGCGAGTTGGCCGGGGCGTCGGCCCCCGCCGCGCGGAACGCCTCTTCGAGCGTCCCCTCGCGGAGCAACCGGGACATCACGCCCGGCCGCTCGAGGCGCCGCCTGAACTGCGCCGCGAGGTAGAAGTCGGGAAGCCGCTCGAGGCCTCGGTTCACCTGCCAACCGAACATCCGGTGCCCTTCGAACGACGCGTCGTAGTAACCCGACGGCGCCCAGTAGGCCCACTCGCCCCGTTGATCGACGACGAGGTTCACCACCTCGCTCCACGCCGGCAGCAACTGGACGCGCCGCGGGGGCCGCCGCCCGGTCCGGAGCTCGAACTCGAGTCGTTGATCGAAGTCCGCGCCGCGCGCGAGAGCGGCCATCTCGGCGGGCACGTTCGTGAAGGCCACGCGTCCGTCGTCCAGTCGCCCGAGCGACACGACTTCGTCCCCCTCGCGGGCGCCGCGGGCGAACAACGGGCCGTCGGTCCGGATCGACTCGATCCATAGCCGATCGGCGTCTTCGCGCAGCTCGGCGCCCCAGCGCGCGACCGTAGGCGACGCCTCGGGCGCGCCGCCGAGCGACCAGCAGCGCACCGTGGCGTCGGCGGAGGCCGACGCCAGCCATCGGCCGTCGCGCGAGATCGAAAGGCTTGTGACCTCGCTCGCATGGCCGCGCAACCGCCGCACTACCTCGGCGTCCCCCGAGCGTGCTGGGCGGACGAGGTAGACGTCGCCCGACGTTGTCCCTACGGCAACGACCGTTGGCGCAGCGTCGCGTCCAGGCGCCTGCCACGCCACGCACCCGTAGGCCCCGGTTCGCTGCTCGACGAGCGGCAACCGCGACGCGTCGCCGCCGGGGCCCACGAGCCACCACGATCGCGCCCCCTGGGCGTCCTTGCGCTGGGCGACCTCCCAGCCGTCGCCCCCGCGCTTCGGCTCCAACCAGGCGGCCCCCGCGGGGCCTCGCCCCCGTTCCAAGCGCAAGAGCTCGGTGTCGAAGCATCGATCGATCGCGTCGCCGGCTCCGATGCCGAGCTTGTAGCGGGGTCCGTCGGCGGCGAAGGCGACGCGCGTTGGCGTGACGAGGGAACCGCGCAGGCTCGCGCGACGGTCGCCGCCGTTCCCCTGCGCGACGACGAGCGACGACCCGCTTGCGTAGCCAACATCGCCCCCAGCGCGATCGACAGCGCATGCCAGCACGTGCGACGCGCTCTCCTTTCGCCAAACCATGACCGGCGCCTCGCCGGGTCGCACCCCCCAGACCTCCACACCGGCCGACCCGCCGGCGGAGGCGGTCCCCAGCACGACCGTTCTTCCATCGGCGGAGAACGCCCCCGACACGACCGGCGTGCTGCTCTTTCGCGGCAAGCGCTGCGCCGTCGCGCCGCGGGTGTCGATCTGCCACAGGTGGGCGGCGCCGGCGGCGTCGGCCGACAACAACTGGCGACGCGCAGCGTCGGCGACCAGCACGGTGACCATCCCTTGGTGGGCCGGCGCGGCTTCCCCCGCCAGTTGGTCGGCGTACTCCTCGCCGCTGCGCCGCTCGACGAGCCGCCAAGTCACACCCGAAGGGGCAGGATCGGGCTGGGCCATCACGACGCGACTGCCGTCGAGCGCGACGACACCCGAGAAGCCGCGGGCAGCGAGCAGGCGCTCGGCGTCGGCGGCCGTCGCGCCGCGCGACCGGTCGTCCGCCACGACGACGGCTGCGCGCCACAGGCCGGTCGCGTTTCGGCGCCACAGCAGTGCGCGGCCATCCATGCTGAGCGACGCGAGCGCCGGCCCTCGATCCGTCTCGACGAAGTCGAGCGCCACAACAACCTGCCGGTGCCCGACGGCCTCGTCGAACAGCGTCGCGACGAAGTCACCCGACGCCGGGTCCACCAGCACGATCTCGCCCGTTCCCCCCATGGCGCCCTCGCCCGCGATGGCGAGCAGCCCCGGCGCCGTCGCGAGCGCGTACACGCGCCCCCGGGAGCCCCGTTGCACCTGCCAGCGAATCGTCCGCTCGTACCCCCAGCCTTGGGGCGAGTCGGGGCGACGGCGCCACACGACGACCGACTTGTCGTCCCCCGCGCTGAGCAGCCGGTCCCCCTCGGCAGTGAACTCGACTGCGCGGATCGGCGCGGTGTGCCCCAGCGCGTTGAAGCGCAGCCAAGGAACGCCGTCGGGGCTCCCCGCTAGCGGAAGCGGGCCGGCCGGCGCTGCGCCATCGGGGAGTTCACCCTCGCCGGGGAGCGGGGCTTGTGCCGCGACGAGGTCCGAAGGGGGCAGCTCCGACTCGCTCGGCAGGCTCCTTGCCGCCGGTGCGCCGCCAGGCAGCGCCGATTCGGGAGGGAGGTCGGCCCGTGCGAACGCCCCGCTCAGCAAGATCCCTAGCACGGCGCCGAACCGCGGTGCGATCATGACGTGTCCCCGTCGGTCGGCGCGCGAGATCGAACAACCGCGACATCGCGATCGCCCGATTCTGCGGTATAGTAGTCTCCTGTGGCAAGTCATTGACGACGAGCGGGGTCGGTCGCCCGTTCGCTCACCGCGTCTCTCCTCGTCCTTGGGGGCCGTCCATGGAACGCTTCGCGATCGTCCTGGTGAGCCTGGCGTCGCTGTTGTTGGCTGGGACGACCACGCGTGGCGAAGGCGCCGCCGGCGGTCCCGAGGGGGCCGCGTTGCGAACGCTCTTCTCGCCGCGCACGGCGCCGGCGCACCGCACAATGGGGCTCGCCCAGCGCACGTTCCTCGACCTGGTCGAGGAGGCCCAACCGCGTATCGAGGTGGCGGTCGTGGTCGATGGAACGGAGAGCATGGCCCCCGCGCTCGAGGGCCTTCGTGACACGCTCGGGGCGATGATGGCGGACCTCGACCTGCACCGGGGGCGCGAGATCGCCTACCAGCTCGTCGTGTTCCGCGACAGCGGGGCGCCGTCCGGCGCCGTCTCGTTCCCGCTCGACGAGCGGGACCACCCCTTCACGACCGATCGCGACACGGTCCTCCAGGCCTTTCAGTCGATCGTGCCCGAATCGGGCGCGCCGTACTTCCCCGAGGCGATCGACGTCGGCGTTCACGCGGCGCTCACGCAGTTGCCTTGGTCGTCCGACGGCGGCGTCTCGAAATGGGTCCTGCTGTTCGGCGACGCGCCGCCGTTCGATCCCACGCTCGACGAAAAGGAGACCGGCGCGCGGCGGCAGTACGACACGGCGGCGCTGGTGGCGCTGGCGGCCGCCAAGGGGGTCAAGGTGAACTGCGTCCTCTGCGCCGCGCGCGACGCGGACCGAACGGCGTACGAGAAGGTCCTGCCGGCGACCCGCGCCTTCATGAACGACCTCGCGACCGGCGCAGACGGGCTCGTGCTCGACCTCTCGTACTCCAACGTCCGCGCGGCGGTCGAACGCGCCGCCATCGCGGCCGAGGCGCAGGTCGAGTTCTCGGCGACGCCGACCATCCGCCGCGAGGACGTCGAACAGGTACGGCTCGCCTTTGACGAAGCCAACCGCGCCCTCGGGGCGCCCGTCGCGGTGTTGGTCTTGCCCCACGCGCCGCTGGCGTCGTTGTCGTTCGCAACCAACGAGCGACCGATGCAGGTCGCGACCGAGCTGCGGCTGAGGCTGCAAGGGGTCGAGGGGCTGACGCTCGTCGAACCATTGATCCTCGAACGCCGCTACTCGGGCCTCCGGCGGAGCGCCAGCTTCGGCGGCTTGGCGGGGGACGCGCTGCTTCAAGCGCTCGGCCGAGCGGTGGGCGCCGACTACGTCCTGTGGGGCGACTCGGGCCCCGCTGCCGAGTCGCGCCTCTACCGCGTCGCGGATGGCGACGTGGTGGCGACGGCTTCGGCCGGCGGCGAGGCGACCGACCCGGGGCGTTTCGGAGCGACCGTCGCGACCCAGCTCCTGGGCGCCACCCTGGAGCGCGACGCCGACGGGCCGCTCCGCTCGCGCCTGATCGCCGCCCGTGACGACGAGGCTCAGCGCTCGGTCGTGGTCCGACAGGTTTCGTCGCGTGGCGCGCACGACAGCTTGATGGCCGGCCTCGGGGCGCTCGACGCCGCCCTCGCGACTCCCGTGGGAGACCCCGACGGCGCCCGCAACGTCGAGCGGGCGCACGCCTACCTCCTCGACGCGACCGGCGCCGACCCGGACAACCCGTTCGCGCAGTTCTTGCTCGCGAGCGCGTCGCTCAACCTGGCGCGGTTCAAGGAAGCGTCGGGGGCCGACGCCACGCAGCAGACAAAGGACTTCGGCAAGGCGCTCCGGGCGGCTTACCGCTTTCGCATGGAGTCGGCCGACCCCACTTTGCGAACCGAGATCGAAGCCGACTACGCGCTCGTCGTGCGCAAGCGCCCCGACGAGGCGATCCCTCTCTACACCAAGGTGGCCGACGACCCGCGAGGCGGAGACGCGGCGCGGCGGGCGACGTGGACCCTCGCCGGCGTCTACGGCGGGGACTGGTCGGTCGCCGACGAGTTCGTTAACCCAAAGGCCGCTCACGAGCGGCTCGTCCAGGTGCTGGCTCGCTGGCCCCAGAGCGCCGAGGCTCAGTTCCTCCGTCGGGTCCTGCGATGGGACGAGGAAAGCGGTGAAACGCGGTTCGAGCACTTCCCCCAAGAGAACGACCGATTCGCGGCCCGGGTGGAACGCGAAGCGTGAGGCGCTCGGCCCCTTCGATCGGCGTCGCCCCCGCCTCGCGGCAGGCGTCGATCACCAGCAGCAATCGCCCCAAGTCGAGCGCAACGAGTCGAGCGTCGCGCGCAGCGGCGAACAACCAGCGCTCGTCCGGGGTCGCCACGACCGCGGAAATGCGGTCGCCGGCCCCGAAGCTCACGACCGGCCTGTTGAGAGAGTGCTTGGCGTCCCAAACCGCGACGGCGCCCGTGTCGTGACCGGCGGCGACCCATCGCCCGGCCCCGCCAACCGCGAGCGCCGTCACGTCTCCCAGGCGGCGGTCGTATTGAAGCGTCCCGGCCAGGGGGGCTGGTCCCCCCGCTACCTCACATCGCCACAGGCAGACCTCGCCATTCGCTTCGAGCGCCGGGGTGCGAGCGGCTGTCGCGGCGATCGTTCCCGTCGCATCGACGGCGCAGGCGAGGACCGCGTCTCCCGCCGGGGCGTCGGCCGAAGCGCCGGCGTCGAGATCGACGATCGTCGCCCCCGCGGCGGCTCCCGCGCCGCTCGCGGCGCCGGCGAAGCAGGCGAATCGTCCGTCGCGCGACACGGCGAGGCAGAGCACCTCGTCGGCGCGCCGGCCGACGGTGCGCGATTCCTGTGACTCGGGAGTCCAGAGCAGCACTTGCGACTCCGCGTCCTTCGTCGCGACGACGACACCCGAGCCCGCTACGCCAGCCATCCGCGGGTACTCGCCGGGCTGGACGCCCAACTGACGCGTCGAGGGAGGCCACGCGCCGGTGAGGTCCCAGCACGAAACGCTGGTTTGAAGGTCTCTGCTCAACGCAGCAACGAGCCAGCGCTCTCCCGCGTGGGCGACCTTGGCGCCTTGCCCTTCGCCGACAACGAGCTGGACGGCCTCGTCGGCCCCGCGGCGCGCCCACACCGAACCCTCTTCGCAGCTCGCGGCGATCACCGGCCCGGCGATCGCCACGCTCTCGATCGGAGCGTCGGCGCGGAGGAGGATCGACTCGGACTTCACCGCAACCCCGTCGGGGAGCCCCCCCCAGCGTCGCACGACCCCGTCGCGACCCCCGGCGACGAGCGACTCCCCGTCACCGGTCACCTGCAGGCACTCTTGCCACAGGACGCCGGGGGTGGCGAGCGTCGTCGGCGTCGGCATCCGCGCGTAACGGGGCGCCTCCTTCTTGATCGCCTCGGCCAGTTGAGCGGTCGCCGCGGCGTTGTCTCCCTCAGCAACCAGGCGGGACGCTTCGGCGGCGTGGCCCGCGGCTGTCAGGGGGACCTCGTAAGCGAACTCGGCGCCCGTGGCGACCTCTGCCGCGTCGATCCGCCAGGTTGCCGGCGCATGCGTCGCGTCGCCGAGGGCCTCGACGTTCACGGGCTCGCTGGCGCCGACGACCACGGTGACGTTGCCGTCGCGATCGGCTTCGAGTCGCTCGCCGTTCACCGAGACGCGCATGCCGGGGACCCCGAGCCGCAGCCGGACTTCGCACGAGCGGGGAGCGAACCACCACCCGGCGAGCGTGCCGGCGACGATCGCTCCCCCAACAAGCGGCGCAAGCCATCGACGCCGCGACCCCCTGCCCGCGACGGCCCGCGAACCGTTTAAGGGGGCGCACGCGGCACGGAGGGCGGCGACGAGGGCCCCGTTCGACTCGAAGCGCTGGGCCGGGTCGAGCGACGTGGCCTTCCGCAGTGGGGCCGCTTCCGGCGCGGGGACCTCGGAGAAGTCGAGTCTCCCTTCCGTGTGAGCCCGGAGCGCCGCAGAAAAGCCGTCGGCGACGAGCGGCAGACGCCCGGTCCGAAGCTCGTAGTAGGTGATCGCCAGCGAGTACTGGTCGGAAGTGGGGCTGAGCTCGCCCCGGAACGCTTCGGGCGCCATGTAGGCGGGGGAGCCGCTGAGGTTCGACGTGTGTCCCCCTTGGCCGGCCTCCGAGAGGATCTGAGCGACCCCGAAGTCGCACAGGACGACCGATCCGCCGGTAAGCATCACGTTGTCGGGTTTGACGTCGCCGTGCTGAACGCCGACACGCACGCCCCCCCAGTCGTGCACCGGCGCGTTCAGGTGGTCGAGCCCCTTGGCGGCCTCCTCCATGTACCGCAGCAGCTCGTCCCGCGGGATCCCGGGCTCGCCGTCGCCCTCGGAGCGAACGAGCCGATCGCGGAGCGTACAGTCCCCTAGAGGAGTCGCGATGATGAGCTTCGCCGGAGCGCGCGACCGGGCCAGCTCTTCCGGAGTAACGGTCGCCGCGGTAGAGCGTGAGCCGCCGAGCGCTCCCTCGATCGCGGCGTCGTCCAGGGGTTCGCCGCGGTCGTCGAGCAGCCACAGCGCCACGATCGGCATCAGGTGCGCGTGCCGGATCTGCTGCACTCGACGGACGGCGCGGAGTTCGCGCCACCCCCGACCGGTCATGTCGAGGAACTTGAGGGCGATCCGCGACCCCCCCGGTGTCGTGGCCCGCCACACCTCGCCGTACTGGCCGCGGCCGAGGAGCGCCTCGACCCGGTAGCCGCGGACGGGCTCGTCGCCGGGACGGATCATGGGGACCGCGATCACTTGGGGGTCGTTGAACGCTCCGTGCAAGCGTACTTGATCGGTCCGCGAGCGAGCAAATCGGCGGCGCGTCGTCACGACACGGGTCGATAGGGGCGCGCGGTCCTCGCACGGGGGATCGCCCGGGCCTACACTCCCCACTGTGGTCCCGCTGCCTTTTGAGTCGAAGGAGGACCTGCCGTGGAGCTATCCTTCGGCGCCTTGTGCGCCCGGCTTCGCTTGGCGCCGTTCCGGGCGTACCTGATCGAACGCGGCTGGCGGCCGACGGAGGCCGAGGGGCTCGATCGCCTGCGATTCGAGTTGCCGGACGGCGACGCCCCCTACTACGTGCTGCTGCCGAGCTCGGACGATGACCCCACGCGGGCGTCGGTGATGCAGCGCGCGCTGTACCACCTGTGCGAGGTCGAAGACCGCCAACCACGCGAGATCGCGGCCGACGTCCTGGCGACCGAGGCCCCCGCGACGCCCACCCCCCGGTCGGCGAACGGCGGAGCCCGCCTGCGGGTCGAGAACGAGCGCGGGGCGCCGCTGGACGTTTTCCGCCCGGGGATCGGCGGCCCAACCCGGCTCCTCCCGGGCGAGGCCCTCGAGCTCCTGTTCGACGCGGCGGGGGGACCGATCGCCATCAGGCTCGGGGAATCGTCGGTGGCGGTCGGGTTCCGCGACCCCCCGGCAGTGCCGTAGCGGCGCCCGCCCCGTCTCTCCAGCGGCACGCTGGGCCGCGCTGGGCAGCGACGCCCTCCGAATGCCGGGGCCGCACAGGAAAAAAGGCCGCCCCCCCTTGGGAAGGCCGTCGAATAACTTTCGTGTTGTGGGGGGGATGGCGGTCACAACCTGCGCCCAGGCCCCACAAGACCGAATCCGAAAGTTCTCGACCTCTCGTCACCCCGCACGCCGCTTCGGCGCTCGCGGGGCGCCGCGACCAAGTCAACAGCCCGTTGGAAGGGTTCACCGATGGCGACGCTCAAGATCGATCTCAGCGCGAAGTCCTGGGAGAAGGCCAAGCCGGGCGACGTGAAGGGGGACAAGCTGTCGTCCGCCCTGAAGTCGGCCGAGAAGGCCCTGGCGGACGAAAAGAAGAACGGCGACGCCCCGTCGATCGAGGCTTGCCTCGCCGCCATTCAGGCGACGTCGTCGGCCGTCGATGACGCGATCAAGAAAGAGTGCGACGCTAAGAAGCACAAGGACTTGATCACGGCGCTCAAGAAGCTGCAGTCCGACTGCGAGTCCGAGGTCAAGCGACTGAAGTCGGACCACGAGAAGGCGAAGAAGGACGAAGAGGGGGACGAAGACGAAGACGACGAGAACTGCTCGGACGACGAACTGCTCAGCCCGAAGCAGTTCAAGGTCTGCATCAAGAAGGCGAAGCTCAAGGGGAACGCGCAAGACGGCGTCAGCTTCTGCCTCGGCGTTCACAAGAAGGCCGAAGAGTGCAAACTCGTCTTCATGAAGAAGAAGGGCTTCGCCAAGCAGACGTTCAAGCGGCTCTACGGGATCGCCAAGGACAACCCGTCGCTCGGTCTGCAGCGCCCGAAGATGACCTACGGTTCCGCGTTCCGCGACCCGGTCGAGCGCGACACACTCGTGCTGCAGATCACCGACGGGGCGCCGACCGAGATCCCGGGCATGGCCCGCAAGCTCGAGAAGTGGCGGAAGAAGTTCAAGCAAGACCTCTTGCCGTTCAAGGAGATCAGCCTGCGGGCGCCTTCGGGAGAGCCGCTGGCAATGACGCCGGACCCCGACGAGGAGGAGGAGGGCCTGCTGGGCGCGGCTGATGGCGCCGAAGCGGCTGCGACCGCAAGCGTGGGGTCGCCGCAAGCTTCGCCTTCCTCCTCACCCGCCCCGGCCCCCGCTCCCACGCCCGGTTCCACCGCCGCGCCGCAGCAGCAAGCCGCCGCCGCGCCGCCGGCCGAGGACCAGCTCTTCGAAGACCGTCGCAAGGAGTTCCGTAAGGCCCGTCGCGCGTGGCAGGGGGTCAAGGACCAAGCCGTACAGGACCTCGAGGCGGTCAAGGATGGCATCCGCGACTACTACCTCGACGACCCCGAGCAGTTCAAGATCGCGACCGGCAAGCTCAAGCAACTCGACGTGATCATGGACAACCTCGGCGACGATCTGCGCGACGTCCTCGACAAGTACGTCTCGACTCCCAAGAGTCGCGGCGCCGAGATGCAGCAACTCGCCGACCAGGCCCGAACGACGGTTGAACAGTTCCTGCAGTACGCCCAGTCGGACAAGCTGCTCAACGCCGTTGACCAGAAGGAGTTCGCCGACGTGACGGTCAAGGCGCCGATCGAGAAGGCGCTGAAAGACCTCGTTAAGACCCTGTCCTGACGGACGTCGCGCCGCGGCGCACAAGGAGCACCGGCGATGCCACCAGGACTGAAGGACCAGTTGGGCCTCGGGGAGCCAAGCTCCCCGGGCTCGACGGCCCAGGCGGACAACTTCAAGGCGTCGTTCCAGGGGGCGATCGGCCCGGTGAACACTGCCCTGCAGTACACAGCCGCCCACGCCAACCAGAAGAAGAACGCGCCCCACGTCGCGAAGCGTGACAAGGCGCAGCAGGCGTACCAAGCGGCGCTCGCGAAGATCGACCCAAAGAACCCGGCCGTCGCCCAGGGGGCGATCGATCAGGTGCTGGCGGCGGTCACCGGCCTCGCACCGGCGGTGGAGGCCTTCCGCGCCGAGGCGCAGAAGGCGTTCGACGATTGGACCGCGCGGCAGGGAGAAGTCGACACGCTGGCCGACAAGGTCCGCGAGATGGTCGATTGGGGCCACGAGAAGGCCGCGGCGCTCCAGACGGTGATCGACGCGGTCCGGGGAAAGGCCGACGAGAAGTCGTACGACGAGGCGCTCGTGGCTCTCGGTCAACTGACCGACAAGGCCAAGCCGATCATCGACGAGTACGAGAAGCAGCGCCTCGCCCAAGCCGAGTTCGAACCCGCCTGGGAAGCCGCCAAGCCGCGGGTCGCAAAGGCGAACCAGAACGCCTTCGCCCCGCTGGCCGACCAGGCCACGGGGATCGCCGACGCGGCGTCACAGGCCGAGCAGTCAACGGCGAAGAAGGACTACGTCGCGGGCCTCGAGACGCTACGGACGCTCGAGTCGTCGCTCGACGAGTTCGAGCGGGCGCTCGCCGAACAAGAGGAGTCCAAGCAGCGGTACGAGACCGGTTGGGAGGCGCTCCAGCCCCGCCTCTCGGAGGTCGCGCAGTCGGACGCCACCCGCGGCTACCTGACCGACCTGCAGGGGGAGATGGCAACCCTGCAGTCCGAGATGGAGGGCGCCGCCCAGCAACAGGACTACACCGCGGCGCTCGAGAAGCTGGAGGGGCTAACCGCGAAGGTCGACGAGTGCTTCGCCCTCATCGAAGAGAAGAAACTGGAGTACGAGGCCGCACGGGCGTTGCTCGAGACACGGATCGTCGCCGCCGACGAGTGCGTCTACGACGCCGTGTCGATGGAGCGACAAGCCTCGCTCGACGCGGTGAGCATGATCGACGAGGCGGCCGCCAACGAGGACTGGGAGAAGGCGCTCCTGGCGACCGACGACGCGGCCAGAGAGCTTGAAGCCTTCGAGGCGGCCCGCGAGGCCCACGAGGCGACGCTGCGGGCCGAGATCGAGAAAGTCCTCCCCGGCGCGAAGACGGCGCTGAGCGAGATGAGCGACTCGGCGTCGCCTACCAAGGGGACGGCCGAGAAGCTGATCGCCGGCGTCGAGGCCGCGATGAGCGGCGGCGGCGACCTGGAGCAGGCGGTCAAGGACGCCCAAGAGGCGGCCAAGCAAGTCGCCGAGCTCAAGCAGGTCTACGACATCCGCAAGCGGCTCGACGACAAGTGGGACGTCAACAAGGACGCCGAGGCGCGCAAGATCGTCGAGGAGCTGCAGGCGAGCGGCAAGCTGAAGGACCTCCCGATGGAGGCCCGCAACGCGCTGGTTGACGAGCTGATGGACGGCTACCTGTCGGACGACGACGACAAGGCGATCCAGAAGGTCTTCGCCATCCCGGCGATCGACCGGCGCTTCAACGATGTCGATAAGGCGACCCGACAGAAAATCGTCGATGCCTACACCGGCAGCCCCGAAGTTCAGGCGATGCGCGACAATTGGCCCAAGATGAACGAGGCCGAGCGCATCGAGGCGGTCAAGAAGCTCACCGAGATCCCCGTCGGCAAGGAGGGCTGGGACGTCGGCATGCCGAAGGAGTACGTCTTCGAGAACAAGCCCGCGAAGGACGGCAAGACCAGCTACGGGGTCTACAACTCCGGCAGCGAGACGATGACGATCAACCTGCACAAAGACGCACACGGCGACTTCACCGAGCTGCTCGACACGATCGCGCACGAGATGGGGCACCGCTACCAGGCGAAGGTCGTCGCGGAGTACGAGTCCGGTAAGCTCAAGCCGGGCGACGCCCAGTACGAGCAGGCGAAGGCTTTCGTACAACACCAAGACTACAAGCGTCGTTCGCCCGACGGCTTCAAGAAGATCTACCCGACCTCCCCCAAGGAGGCGCACTCACGCGAAATGGGGTCGGAGATCAAGAAGGGAGTCAAGGCGAAGCTCGGCGGTGGGTCCGGGGGGGCCCACGATGAAGACGACGATCACGATCACTGACCCCGCTGCAACGCCGCAAGGGGACGCGATGAACACACCGAGGGTGGCGCTCGGCGCCGCACTTACGATCCTGACGCTCGCGGGTTGCCCAGCGGCGCGCGAGCACGAGCGACCGAACACAGACACCGAACCGGCCATGACCAGCAAGTACAACGTCGGCTACCTGAAGGACGGCCGCTTCGAGTCGCTCGGCGTCGTCGCGTTCGACGAGGACCACCGCGGCGTCCTCACGCTCAACGGGGACGGGCCAAAGGCCCGCGAGCTCCGTGAGGCGTGGGGGGGGATCGTCGGACTCGAGACGGTCCACGTCCGCCGATCGGAAGAGACCGAGGACGCCGCCGGCGACTCGGTCGTCGAGTACTTTGGCGTCGATGTCCCCCGGTCGAGCGACGAGTTCCCCGAAGCGCTGATGGACCACATGTCCGGCGAGTACGGGTTCTTCGCGACCCCCGCGACGTCAGCGCAGTGAGCGACACGGCGACACGATTCTACCCCCGCTTACCCAGTAGACCGCACGGGCGGATTCCGGAGAGGAAGAGCAATGTCGACAGGTCTCAAAGACCAATTGGGGTTGGGCGAGCCGTCAGCGCCATCGTCCACGGCCCAGGCGGACAACTTCAAGGCGTCGTTCCAGGCCGCTGCGGAGCCGATCAACAAGGCCCTGCAGTACACGGCCGCCAACACGCACCCGTCGAAGCACGACCCCCACGCCAGCAAGCGCGACACAACGCAGCAGGCGTACCAAGCGGCGCTCGCCAAGATCGACCCGAAGAACGCGGGTGTTGCCCAGTCGGCGATCGATCAGGTGCTCGCCGCCGTGGGGGGAGTCGCATCGACGGTCGAGCCGTTCCGGGCCGCGGTCGAGAAGGCGTACAACGAATGGACCGCGCGGCAGCCCGAGGCCGACGCGCTCGCGGACAAGGTCCGCGAGATGATCGAGTGGGGCCACGGCAAGGCGGGCGCGCTGCAGCAGGTGGTCGAGGCCGTCGTCGCTAAGGCCAACGAGAAACTCTACGAGGAGGCGCTGCAGGCCCTCGACCAAGTCGCGGCGAAAGCCAAGGCGATCATTGAGGAGTACGAGAAACAGCGGGCGGCGCAGCAGGAGTTCGAGCCCCAATGGGAGGCGCTCCTGCCGCGCAGCGAGGCGCTCTTAACGTTCAATTTCAAGACGCTACAACCGGACCTCGACGCGATCGCAACGGCCCGCAGCGCGATCGAAGGGTGCGTCGCGTCGAAAGACTACGTGTCCGCGTTGGCACAGCTTGCCGACCTCGAGTCAAAGGTCGCCGCCGCCGAGCAGAAGTCGGCCGAGCTCCAGCAAGAGCGCGGCGAGTACGAGGCCCAGCGTTCGGGGATTGATCCGAAGCTCGCGGAAGCCAAGACAAAGCCCTTCAAGGCCCTCGCCGAGATCGACGCCGAGATCACCGCGGCGACGGGCCACGTCGACGAGGCCGCCGCGGCCGAGGACTACGCCCAATCGACCCAACTGGTCGGCGAGCTGGCGACGAAGGTCAACGAGAAGCTCACGCGGGCCGCGGAGATCGAGGCCAAGAAGACGGAGTACGAGACCGCCCGGGCGCAGCTCGACCCGACGATCCAGCAGGCGTCGACTTGCGAGTTCAAGGCGCTCGCCGACTTGGACCCGCCGATCGTCGATCTCACGACGCAGGTGGACCAGGCCGCGACCGACGAGGACTACGAGCGGTCTTCTCAGTTGCTGTGCGACCTCGCGACGAAGGTCGAGGAGAAGGTCATCAAGTCGGACGAACTGACCGCCAAGCGGAGCGAGTACGAGGCGGCCCGGGCGGAACTCGAGCCGCGCCTCCAGGAGGCCTCGACCTGCGAGTACGAGGCGCTCGCCGAACTCGACCAGCAGATCGACGCCGCGACCGGCGAGCTTGACATGGCTGCCGAGGGTCAGGAGTACGACCAGGCCTTGCTAATCGTCACGGACCTCACGGCCAAGGTCGATGAGAAGCTCGCGCGGGTCGCCGAGATCGAACTGAAGCGGGCCGAGTGGGAGGCGGCGCGAAAGGGGGCGGTCGAGAAGCTCACCGAGTGCACCCTGGTCGCGAACTCTTACGCGACGCTAAAAGGCGACCAGGACGCCCTCAAGCCGAAGCTCGACGCCGCCGACGCGGCCGCCGAGGGGCAGGACTTCGACAAGGCCCTGCAACTCGCCACCGAGCTTACAACGGCGTGCGACGCCTACATGGGCAAGGCCAAGACCGAACAGGAAAAGTACACCAAGCGTGCGGGGGAACTGAACAAGCAGCTCGACGACGCGGACGCCGTCAACCGCGAGGGCGTCGCGCGGACGCTCGCCAACGCCCTCACGCCCGACGAGCTCAAGCACCTGCCGACGGAGACCAAGAACCGCATCATGCAAGAGCTGGAGACGGGGGGCCTCTCGGACGACGACAAGCGGGCGCTCGACAACATCTACAAGGTGCGCTCGCTCGATCCGGAGTTCGAGAAGGTCGATCGACTCAAGCGAGAAGAGCTGATCGACAAGCTGAAGAACGACCCGGAGCTCGCCAAGGCGCGCGAGAACTGGAAGACCATGTCGAAGGACGACAAGCTCAAGGTCATGGAGAAAGTTGCCGGCATCCACACGGGCGTCTACGGCACCGCCGACATGGAGCCGAAGATGTCGGTCAAGTCGTACGACAAGCCGCCGACAAAGGACGCCGACGGGAACGTCACCGGCTGGAACAACGGCATCTACGACTTCTCCAACGGCGAGCTGACCATCAACACCAACCCCTACGTCGCGTCCGAAGAGCCGTACGAGGGGGTGAAGTTCAACAACTTCGACAAGTCGATGGACCTCGCCGTCCACGAGGCGGGCCACCGCTACCAGCAGTACCTCGTGAAGGAGGTCACCGCGGGAAACATCCCCAAGACGGACCCGCGCTACCAGCAGGCCATTTCCTTCAAGGTGAACGACGGCTACTACACTTCCGAGCCCGCCGACGTCTACGAGAACCAGCCGATGGAGTCGCACTCCCGCGAGTCCGCGGCGACCATCTGGGCGGCCGGGATCGGCTCACCCGACAAGAAAGAGCACAAGCACGAGCACGCCCACTAGACGTAGCCGAGTGAGCACAACGCGTCGGCGAGCACTCCTTCCGTCCGCCCCGATGACCGACATGCCGACTCCCATCGATCGTGTTCGAGGTCCGTCCCGAAGCGGCCCGCTCCGACTCGCGGCCACCGCGGCGGTCGCGGCCTTGCTCGGCTGCGGAGCGCCGGAACAAGACTCCGCTGCCGCTCCGTCGTCCGCCGTTGTCGAGACCCCTCGGGAAGCCCGCCCCGATCTCCCTGAAAGGAACTCCCTTGTGAAGACCTATACCGTATCGAGGATGTCCGACGGCATCGAGTCGCTCGTCGGAAAGGTCGTGTTCGACGGCGACGCCGCGCCGCGGCTCACCGAGGTGGTGGCGGGCGCCGACGGCGAGCGACTCCGCTCCGAGTGGGAAGCGCTCACCGCGAAGCCAAGCCTGCCGATGGAGGTCCGCCAGCCCGTCGAAGTCGGCGGCCGGCAATTGATCGAGCTCAACACGACGCTCGTCAAGCGCGGCGATACGCGCTACCCCGACGCCGTGTGGAGCTACTTGGAGAAGACACACGGCTACTTGGTGGACGTCGAGTACTGAACGCTTGACCGCAGTTCGGCGCGTTGACGATCGACGGCTAGGGTGACGACGCCTGCTCGATCGCGCACCCCCCTTCACGACGCAGGAGACTCGGCGATGCCGAAGCCTAAAGCAGACGTCTACGTCGAAACGGGCCCCGTCGCGGCGAAGGCGTCGCAGCTCGACGTGAAGCTCCCGGCCGTCGCAACGGAGATGACGAAGGCGCTCAAGGAGTTCTTTGAGAAGGAGCGTGGGTTCACGACCAAGGCGCCCTCGGGGAAAGCCTCCGAAGGGTACAAGGTGACAGGGTCGATGCTGTCGCTCGAGTCGAAAGAGAAGAACGGACTAACCTTCGTCATGTGCGAGGTCAGCCTCGTGCTCAGCGAGCTGCCAAAGGACCGGATGATCCCCGGGCGCATCGAGGGGACCGGGGGCGTCAGCGCCGGAAGCGACCTTCAAGGCGACGCGGAGTTCGCGGCCGCCACCGCCGTTAAGGAAGCCGCCACGATGGCGGTCAAGCAGATCGAACGCGCCGAGAAAAAGTAGGCGAGGCTCGGTGTTGCAAACGACGGAACGAGAAAGTAGGGGGCTGCGTGTCGGGACTTCGTGACCTCTGGGGGCTGGGCGACGCGGCTTCAGGGGCCGCTGCGCCAACCGACGCACGAGCCGTGTTCGAAGCGGCGATCGGGGCCGCGAACGACGCCCTGCGCTCCACGGCGGTGGCCGCCCCCACCGACCAGCACGGCCCCCTCGCCGCGCGCCGCGACGCCGCCTACCGCGGGTACTCGAAGGCGGCCGCCACCGGGGCCGACACGACCGCATCGATCGAGGAGGCGAAGGCGGTCGCGATCGACGCGCGGCGGCTCCTCGAGTCCGCCGACGCGTCCAAGGCCGTGTGGGACGCGTTCTCCTCCGCGCGAACCGCGATCGAGGACTCCGTAGCGCAAGGGGCCGAACCCGCAGTCGATGCCGGGCTCGCCGCCGCCGTGTCGGCCGCGAACGGCCGCGACTTTGGCCGAGCCGTCGAGCTCCTGCGGCCTCTGGTCGGCGTCGAAACGTCCTCGACGGCCTCGTCGGCGGGTCCAAATCCGGGGGGGCCCAAACCGCGGGGGCCCAAGCCGGGGGGTCCGGAGAAGAAGTACCCGTTGCTGGGACCGTTGCCGTCAGCCCCCCAGTCCCCGACCGACGAGCGCCAGCTCGAAGGCTGGCAGAACCCGCTGGTCGAGGTCGATCCGCGAAAGTTGTTCACCGCGGAACGTATGGACGACGTCGCCGCGATGGGCTTCGCCGGCGAAGGGGACCCGGCGCTGAACGAAGCCATGGAGCGGCTCGCGTTCTTGAAACCCGGCAACGACCCCCAGCCACACCTCGACACGATCGCCCGCGTTCGCGGCCTGTCACCGTCGCAGGTGGGAGCGCAGTACCAGCGCTACCTGCAGTTGCAGTCCGTGTCGCGGCAGATGGAATCGACTCGAGGCCTCGGTCCCGACGACGCCCCACAAGGGGGGGGCGCCGAGTCCCTCGGCCGCCACCCCGAGTTCCTCGGCTCGCGCAACAACCTCCGCTACGGCCAAGTCGTCGGCGAAGCGACGGGGCTCGACCCCGCGTTCGCCGGGATGCTCAACCCGACCGGCGGGATGGTCGGCCCCGGCATGATGAACCTCGCCCCCACCGACGCCGACAGCCCCGTCGTGTCGCACGGGGTCTTCCACGACGCCGGCGGGTACCTCCTCAACTACCAGAACTCGGGGCCCGGGTACACGTATCTCCCCGACACGCAGACCGAGTCGGGGCGGGCCGGAGGCCACCCGATCCAGGGGCAAGTGGAGGGGATCAGCTACTGGTACGAGCGGCGCGATCCGAAGCGTTCGGTCTTCGAGGACCTTCAGGAGATCGACCCGAATCGGTCCGACTTCGACACGTTGGCGCGCGGCCCGATCGCCGACGCCGAGCAATGGGCGGACGAAGCGACGGCGAGCGCTGTCGATGAGGTCGAGCGCGTCGCCAACGAGTCGCGGGAGGCGTTCCAGGCTCGCGCCGGGAAACTCAAGGCCGCGACGACTTCGGTCGCCGACGGCGTCCGGTCGGCGACCGATTCGGGCGGTGAGGCGGTGGACGGGCTCGCCGCCAAGGCCCGCGAGCTCGGCGTCGCTCCCGAGACGGTCGATGCGGCCCAGGGGGCGATCGACGCCCAGCTCGACGCGGTCCGCGAACGCGTCACCGCCTGGCAGACCCAACTGATCGACGGGATCGACGCCGCCTCGGCCGCCACGAACGCGGCGCTCGACGGGGTCGTCGAATGGGCCACCGACGCCCGCGACGCTGTCAACCGCAAGGTGGTGGCAGTCGGCCACGAGGCCGAGCAATCCGCCCACGACGCGCTCGTCGGACTCGCCCAGGACGAGGACGTCACCGACTTCGCTCGCCAGGGGGTGAACGGCTACACCGAGACCGCCGCAACCTGCCGAAAACTCAAGGCCGAGGTCGCCCGACGCGTCGAGTCGGCGAAGGCCGAAGCGCTCGCGCTGTACGAGCGGGCTCGCGACGCCGCCTCCCAGGCCGCCCACGGCGCCGTGGAAGCGGTCGCCGGCCTCAAGGACGGCGTAGACGGCAAACTCGACGAGGTCGTTCGGCTCGCGGCGCGCGGCAGCGACGCGGTCGCCAGCGGTATCGACGTCGTCACCGGGCGCGTCGAGGAGACGGGCCAGGACGTCCGGGACGCCGCGGGAGGGGTCGTCGATTCGCTCGCCGACGCCGTCAACTCGGGCGCCGACTCGCTCGCCAATGCCTTGGACACCGCGACCGACGCCGCCGCGGAGAAACTCGAACGACTCACGACCCTGTTCGGCTGATGCGGTTTGACGCATAATCTCGCCACACGGGGTGCAGCAGTGACAGAGTTTCGCTTGCATGCGTTCGAGCTCGCCTACGTCTTGTCGCTCATGCGCGTCGATTCGGTCGCCGCGCTGCCAAACGCGGTGTTGTTCCCGAAGGACCCGCAAGTCCGCCGCAAGGCGCTCGCCGACGGCGAGCGGCGCCTGCTGGAAGCCGGGCTCCTCACGCACGACGGCCACTCCGGGGCGTCGGACTACGACGACGACCTGCTGGGGGCAGCGGCTGCCGTTGCGGACCCCAGGATCACGATCCTGGTTCGGCGCGAGACGGCCGACGGCTCTCGCGGCGACGTCACGCTGTACCTCAACCGCGTCGTGGTCGTAGAAGTGACGCAGGTCGATCGACACACGTTCCGCGTACGCCGGCTCGACGACGCCCTCGACGCGTTGCACCGCGTTCGGAAGTCGATCGGCGTCCGACCCGGCCCGCCACGGCCGTCGGGCGAAGCCGAGCTCCGCATCGACTGCTTCGACCGCGTCCGTCGCGCGGCGCGTGACGACCCCGACGCCGCCGCCGACGAACTCGAAGAGGCGGGAATGGACTGCGCCTCCGCGGCTGCGCTCGTCGAGGCCCTGGCGCGGCCCCGTTGCAAGGGGACCGTCTCGGTGTTGCGCCACGTGGCTCGTCGCGTGGACGACGTGCGGGTAGTGGGCTACTACGCACAGGAGGGCGCCACGTGGCTCGCGACCACCGTCGCCGGGTCGTCCAGCCGCGTGCGCGTCGAAGCCGTCGGCATCGACGGCTTCCTCCGTCGGCTGATCGAGCGGGTGACCAGCCTAGACGAGGTCGAGGAGATCGCCGAAGCCTTGGCGCCGATGGCGAGCCGCTGACGGGCGACCCCGACCAACACGAACCGCGGTCGCGAGCGGCCGAAGCACTGGCCCCCCGTCCCGCGACCGTAGAGCACGCACGGCGTTCGGCTTATAGTGCTGCCGAGCGCCAGGCCCCCTGCGTCCCCCCAGCCCAACCCGCCCCGCTATGGCCGACCTCTGCCGTCAGATCGTTGAATCGGAGCGTTTCCACGCCGCGATCCTGACCCTGATTATTCTCGGCGCGATTCTCATCGGCCTCGAGACCTCGCCGGAAGTCGTGCGCTACGCCGGTGACCTGCTCAACGCGCTCGACACGGCGGTGCTCGCGCTGTTCGTCGTCGAAGCCGCGCTCAAGATGGGGCAGTACGGCTGGCGGTTCTACCGCTACTTCCTCGACCCTTGGAACGTGTTCGATTTCGTCGTCGTCGCGGTCTGCTTCCTGCCGTTCGACGGGCAGTACGCCGCCGTGCTTCGACTCGCCCGAGTGTTCCGCGCGCTGCGACTCGTAACGGCGGTGCCGCAGCTCCAGGTGCTCGTCAACGCGCTGCTCAAGAGCATCCCGTCGATGGGGTACGTGCTGCTGTTGCTCGTGCTGTTGTTCTACGCGTACGGCGTGATGGGGGTGTTCCTGTTCCGCGACAACGACCCCGTTCACTTCCGCAATCTGCCGACGTCGATGCTGACGCTGTTCACCGTCATCACGCAGGAGGGTTGGGACAACGTCCTGTACATCCAGATGTACGGATCCAACGTTCACCCTTTTGACAACACCACGGACGTCGTGGCCAAGCCGTACGCCCAGCCGATCGTCGCACCGCTGTTCTTCGTCAGCTTCCTGTTCTTGGGGACGATGGTGCTGCTGAACTTGTTCGTCGGCGTGATCGTTTCCAGCATGGAGGAGGTCAGCCACGCCGAGAAGCAAGAGGAACTCGCCGAAGCGGTCGCCGCGATCGAGGAAGGGGAAGGCACGGTCTCCGACGAGTTGACCGCCCTGCTGGGTGAGGTCGATATCCTCCGCGCGCGCGTCGAGCGGCTCGGGGCTCTCATCAAGTCGCCGTCGTAGCCCGCCTGCGCAGGGCCAGCTCACTATCCAATCCGCACGCCGGGGAGCAACGCCGCGAGCTCGTCCGGCGTGTTCGCTTGTGGCGGGCCCGCAGTCGGGTAGGGCCAGTCGATGGCCCCGGCGAACGCGTCGTCCAGCGCCCGCTGGTACGACGTCACCCCCGCGGCGAGCGAACGCTCGAGCGTCGCGAGCCAGCGCGTGTGGACGACCGACGGGTAGGGCTGCCAGCGGTCAGCGGCTCGGTAGGCCACCGCCTCGAGCAGCGGCTCCGCGGTGTACGCCGCCGCGAGCGGATCGAGCCATGCCGCTTCGGGGTGAACTAGGTCGCAGCTCGCCAGGACGAGCAGGCCCGGCCCGCCGGTCGCGAGCCGGTCGCGGAGCGCCGCGACGGCGCCCGAGAGCGGACCCCGAGCCGGCGTTGCGTCGGCGATGAATCGCAGCCCGGCGAGCTCTCCCCCGGGGGGGGCTGGTCCGACGATCGTGAACTCGGCCTCGCCCGCCAGGCGCCGACCGACGTCGATTCCCCACGGAACGCCGTCGATCAGCACGCTCGCCTTTTCGCGGCCGAACCGCTTACTGCCACCGCCTGCGAGGACGTACACTGGGATCATCACTTGAGGATACCCGGCCCGCTTTGCCGTTAGTAGAAGCCGGGCGCCCGTGTCTCGCGTCCGCGACGAGCAGAGCCAACGATGCCCTCGCAGCAACACCCGCCGCAGCTTACCGATCGCTTCGGGCGGCGGCACACCAAGCTCCGGGTCAGCGTCACCGACCGCTGTAACTTGCGCTGCCGGTACTGCATGCCGGCCGAGGGGGTCGCGGTCGCACCGCGTGACGAGCTGCTCACCTTCGAGGAGCTGGAACGGGTCGTCCGCGTCGCCGTCTCGGTCGGCGTGCGGCAGGTCCGGCTGACGGGGGGGGAGCCGCTGGTGCGGCGTGACTTGCCCGAACTCGTGCGCCGCCTGGCGGCGATCGCCGGGCTCGAGGACCTCGCCCTCTCGACCAACGGCGTGCTGCTGGCCGAGCACGCGGCGGCGCTGCACGAGGCCGGCCTGCGCCGCGTGAACGTGAGCCTCGACGCGCTCGACCCCGCGCGGTTCGCCGAGCTCACGCGGCGCGACGACTACCACCGCGTGGTCGAGGGGATCCGCGCCGCCGAGCGCGTCGGCCTCGTTCCGATCAAGGTCAACGTCGTCGCGCTGCGCGGGGTCACCGAGGACCAGGTGGTCCCCTTCGGGCACTTCGCCCGCGACACGGGGCGCGAGGTGCGGTTCATCGAGTACATGCCGCTCGACGCGTCGCACGAGTGGGAGCGCGGCAAGGTTCTGTTCGCAGCCGACATCCGCCGCGCGCTCGAGGAGGGGATTCTCCCCCTCGTCCCGGTCGAGGACCCAACGGGGAGCCCCGCGACCGAGTACACGTTTGCCGACGGCGTGGGTCGCATCGGCTTCATCCCCACGGTCAGCGAGCCGTTCTGCGCGGCGTGCGACCGCTTCCGTCTGACGGCCGACGGCAAGCTGCGGAACTGCCTGTTCAGCGTCGAGGAGTTCGACCTCAGGGGGCTGTTGCGCTCGGGGGGGACCGACGACGACCTCGCCCGGGTGATGCGCGAGGCGGTCGAGGCCAAAGCCGTCGGGCACGGCGTGAACACACCGACTTTCGTGCAGCCTCCGCGGACGATGTCGGCGATCGGGGGGTGACCGGTCTGAAAGCTCACGCAATGCCGCCAAGGCGCAAAGCAGACCAACGGAAAGTGGGGGGGAACTACAGATGAACGCGGATGACGACCGCGTGCGTGGCGCCAGAGTTTCGTAACCCCTCTGCGTTCATCGGCGTTGATCTGCGGCTCGTTGCTTCGCGCTACTTCGCGGCCTTTCGCGGATCGTTCCTAGAACCGCGCCCGGCGGAAGCGGAGTGCACCCGCAAGGCACTCTGCGTCCCAACACGCCTGACATCGATCGCCTGGCTTCTCCTTGAAGTCGCGTCAGCGGTCGGCTGCGGACGCGGTGAAGCGAAGCTCTCAGCCGCAACACGCCGCACCCGTCGCGCACTGGCCGCGCCGTGGTAGAACAGGGGTATGTCGCAAGGTGTCTACGTCGCCGCTTGGGAGCCGCGGAGCGGCAAGTCCGTGGTCGTCCTCGGGCTGATGGAGCTGCTGTCGCGTCGCGTCGAGAGGCTGGCCTACTTTCGCCCGCTGTATGACGAGCCGAGCGGACCCGGAGACGACCCGCAGCCGACGCTGCGGTTGGTGGCCGAACGGTACCGCATGCCGTGGTCGCGCGAGCGGCTCGTTGGCGTGTCGAGCGCCGAGGCGCGGAGGCTGGCGGCCGAGGGGCGCGAGGACGAGCTCGTTAAGCGCGTGCTCGACGCTTACCGCGGCCTCGCGGCCGAGGCCGACTTCGTCGTCGTCGAGGGGACCGACTACACCGGGGCGGGCGCCGCGCTGGAGTTCGACTTCAACGCCCGGCTGGCGGCGAACCTCGGCTGCCCGACCCTCGCCGTCGGCAACGCCCACGGAAAGACGATCGACGCGACACTCGAAGGGGTCCGCGCGGCCGAGGGAGCGCTCGTCGAGCACGGAGCGTCGATCGTCGCCACGATCGTCAACCGCGTCGATCCCGACTCGATCCCCGAGCTGCTCGCGCGGCTGGGGAACGGGGGGAACGCCCCCCCCTACTACGCGCTGCCGGAAGAGCCGCTCCTCGCGCGACCCACCGTCGGCGAGATCGCCCACGGCGTCGGCGCCCACTGGTTGCACGAGACCCCCGACGCGGCGGAACGCGACGTCTCGGCCTTCAAGGTCGCCGCGATGCAGTTGCCGAACTTCCTCGACCGGCTGGTCGATAACTCGTTGGTGATCACCCCCGGTGACCGGGCCGACGTGATCCTCGCAGCGGTGGCGACGATCGTCTCGAACGGGTTCCCCAAGGTCGCCGGGCTGCTGCTGACGGGCGGGTTCGGCCCGCCCGACCGCGTGCGGCAACTGCTCGAGGGGATGGAGCGCTACCTGCCGCCGATCTTCGCGGTCGAGGCCGACACGTTCACCGCCGCGACGAGCGTGGCGAACGTGAAGGGCTCGATCACCGCCGACAACAAGCGGAAGATCGCCGTGGCGCTGGGGCTGTTCGAGCGGCACGTGGACCTCGCGCGGCTTGGCGAGCGACTGGCCGTCGCGCGCAGCGAGCGCGTCACGCCGCTGATGTTCGAGTACGACCTGATCGAGCGCGCCAAGAGTTACGGCAAGCGGATCGTCCTCCCCGAGGGGACCGACGACCGCGTCCTCCGCGCCGCCGAGGTCCTGTCGCGCCGCCAGGTGGCCGAGCTGACGATCCTCGGTGACCCCAAGGCGCTAGCAGCCCGCGCGGCCGCGCTGGGCCTGAGCCTCGACCTCGTGCCGGAAGGGAAGATCGTCGCCACCGAGTCGTCGGCGGTCCGCGTGATCGACCCGGCCACCAGCCCGCTGCGGGCGCAGCTCGCCGAGGCTCTGTACGAGGCCCGCAAGCACAAGGGGATGACGCGCGACACGGCCCGCGACCTGTCGGGGGACGTCAGCTACTTCGGCGTGCTGATGGTCCACACGGGGCTCGCCGACGGCATGGTCTCGGGCGCGGCGCACACCACCGCAGCGACCGTCCGACCGGCCCTCGAGGTGATCCGTGCCGAGCCGGGCGTGGCGACCGTTTCGAGCGTCTTCTTGATGTGCCTCCCCGACAAGGTGCTGGTCTACGGCGACTGCGCGGTGAACACCAACCCGACGACCGAGCAACTGGCCGACATCGCGGTCAGCTCGGCCGACACCGCGCGGCGGTTCGGCATCGAGCCGCGCGTCGCGCTGCTCAGCTACTCGACCGGCGAGAGTGGCGCCGGAGAAGACGTCGATCGCGTGCGCAACGCGGCGCGGATCGCCAAACAGCGCCGCCCCGACTTGCTGATCGAAGGCCCGTTGCAGTACGACGCCGCGGTCGATCCCGACGTCGCCCGCAGCAAGGCGCCCGGCAGCGCCGTGGCGGGGCGTGCGACCGTGCTGATCTTCCCGGACCTCGATTCGGGGAACAACACCTACAAGGCGGTGCAGCGGTCGGCGGGCGCCGTCGCGGTCGGCCCTGTGCTGCAAGGCCTTCGCAAGCCGGTGAACGACCTCAGCCGCGGCTGCACCGTGGCCGACATCGTCAACACCGTGGCGATCACCGCCATCCAGGCGGGGGAGTGACGCACGCCCGATGCTGGTCCTGGTCATCAACTGCGGCAGCTCGTCGATCAAGCACCGACTCTTCGAGTCGGGCGTCCTGAGCGAGCTCGCCGCGGGATCGGTTGAGCGGATCGGCGAAGCGGTCGGTCGCCACCGCCTGTCGGTAGCGGGGACACCGACGATCGACGAAGTCCTAGCGCAGCCGACGCACGCCTCGGGTGTGGCGCGGATCGCAGCGGGGCTCGCCGCGTCGGGCTTGCTCGGTCCGAGCGGAGCGCCGGACCTCGTTGCCCACCGCGTCGTTCACGGGGGCGATGCGTTCCAAGACGCGGCCGTCGTCGATGACGCGGTGCGCGCGGCGCTCGAGCGCGTCTCGTCGCTCGCCCCGCTGCACAACCCGGCGAACCTGGTCGGCATCGACTGCTGCGCAGAGCACTTCCCCGGCGCGACGCAGGTCGCCGCCTTCGACACGGCGTTCCACCACACGATGCCGCCGCACGCCTACCGCTACGCGCTCCCCGAGTTCCTCTACCGCCAGCACGGCGTGCGGCGCTACGGGTTCCACGGGGCGTCGCACCGATCGGCGGCGCGGCGCGCGGCGGAGCTCGTAGGCCGACCGATCGAGTCGCTGAAGACCGTCGTGCTGCACCTGGGGGCGGGCGCCAGTGCCGCCGCGGTCGATGGCGGGCGCAGCATCGACACGTCGATGGGGATGACGCCGCTCGCGGGGCTCGTGATGGCGACGCGCTCGGGGGACCTCGACCCGGGGGTGCTGCTTTACCTCCAGCGCGACCTGGGCTACGACGCGAAACGGATCGACCACCTGCTGAACCGCGAGAGCGGTTTGCTCGGGCTAGGCGGCGCGGCGGACGTGCGCGACCTGCTGGCCGCGGCGCGCGACGGCGACGAACGCGCCGATCTTGCCCTCGAGGTTCTGTGCTATCGCGCCGCCAAGCAAGTCGGCGCCTACACGGTCGCGCTCGGGGGCCTCGACGCCCTCGTGTTTTCCGCCGGCATTGGGCAGTTTTCGAGCGACGTGCGAAGCCGCATCGCAGCGCGACTGGCGGTGCTGGGGGTCGAGCTCGACGATGCGAAGAACACCGCGGCCGCCCCCGGCGCGAGCGACGCCGACTGCACGATCCACGCCGCCGCGAGCCGCGTGGCTGTTTGCGTGATCGCCGCGAACGAAGAGCGCGAGATCGCCCGCGAGGCGCTCGCGATCCTCCCCCCGACGTGACGCCCGGCGGCGCCGAACGCGGCTACCCGTGCCTAGCTGCACAGTCGAAGGGGACCTCGGGCTGGCAGTTTCTGCGTACTTCCCGCAGTATTTTGTTGCACGCAGTAGCAGAATCCGCGAGGATGCTGCTGCCTGCGTATTACCGCACGCGGCAAATGGGCCCTGTCCAACGGGCGCCTTGTCCCGATTCCCGCCCGACCAGAAGTCGGTCAAGACCTGCGGATCTTGATTTGCGGTGGGGCCCCGCGAGCTCGGCGCCGCGGGGCGTGTCGATCTTCATGCACCACTTCTCGGAGCGACCTCAATGACCAAACAGTTAACGCCGGCATTAGCACTCGTCCTTTCCCTCGCCCTCGGCGGCGAGGCGTCCGCCCAGATCGCCTACGGGGTGAACGCCGCCGGCAGCCTGTTCCGCTTCGACGTCGATGACCCCACCACAGTTTGGACGATTGGCCCGGTCGGGTTCGTCCCCGAGGGGATCGACTTCCGCCCCAGCTCGGGGCTGCTCTACGCCATCGAAGTCGGCCCGAACACGTCGCAGCTCTACACGATCGACACCTCGACCGCTGCCGCCACGCCGGTCGGGCCGGGTTTCACTTCGACCGGCGCCGCGCCCGACTACAACCTGCTCGGGAACCAGACGTTCGGCTTCGACTTCAACCCGACGACGCTGCAAGGGGACGGTTCGATGCGGATCCGCCTCGTTTCGACCAATGGCGAGAACCTGCGTCTGAACAGCTCGACAGGCCTGATCGCGGGGGTCGATACCGACCTCTTGATCCAACCGGGCAGCGCCTCGCCGTTCGTCGATGGGGCTGCGTACTCGAACAACGTCGCGCAGAACGGCGGTACGACGGTCCTCTACGACATGGACTCGCGCAACAATAGGCTCTACACGCAGATCCCTCCGGGCGCCGGGCAGCTCAACGAGGTCGGCCCGTTCGGCGTGACGATCGACGCCGAGCGCAACATCGGCTTCGACATCTACACGTCGGGTGGCGTCGACGAGGCGTTCGCCGTGTTCACGCGACCCGACGCGCCGCTGGCGAGCCCCGGCTCGTACGTGCTCTACAACGTGAACCTCGCGACCGGCGCCACCACAGGTGGCGCGCTCGTGGGACCGGTCGCCACGCCGTTCGACTTCGTGGGGGGCTTCGCGGTCTCGCCGGTCGAGGTCCCCGAGCCGGCCGCGCTGCTCCTGGGGGCGTTCGCCCTGGGGCTCGCACGACGGCTCCGCTGATGTCCTGAGCGAGTTCGCGTCGGCGCGCTAGACTTTCGCGCCGACGCGACCCGCCGGGGCCTGGAACGCGCATGACGCAACACGTCGAGCACGACGGCTGCCGCTTCGCCTACTCCGCGCGGGGAGTGGGCGTAACGGCGCTGTTCGTGCAAGGGGTCGGCGTCCAGGGGGACGGTTGGCTCCCGCAGGTCGAGGCGCTCAAGGGCCGTTTCCGGTGCGTTTCGTTCGACAACCGCGGGATGGGCGCCAGCCAGCCGATGGCGGGGGTCGTTTCCGTCGAGCGGATGGCTCGCGACGCGTTGGCGACGCTCGACTCCGCCGGCGCCGACGACGCGCACGTCGTGGGCCACTCGCTGGGGGGCCTCGTCGCGATGCAGCTCGCGCTTGACGCACCGAAGCGTGTGCGCAGCCTGGCGCTCTTCTGCACGTTCGCCTCGGGACGCGAGGCCGCGCCCCTCTCGTGGCGGATGGCGTGGCTCGGAGCGCGCTCGCGGATCGGCACCCGCGCGATGCGACGACGAGGCTTCCTACGGCTCGTCCGCCCTCCCGGCGCAAACGACGACGAATCCGCCGCCGAGCGACTGGCCGAGCTCTTCGGCCACGACCTTGCCGACCAACCGTCGGTTGTGCCACATCAACTCCGTGCGCTCCGCGCGTGCGACCTCCGCGACCGTATGGCCGAGCTGCCGACGGTCCCCACGCTGATCGTCAGCGCTCGGCACGACCCGATCGCACCGCCGCGGGTCGGCGTCGCCCTTCACGAGCGGATCGCGGGCTCGCGGTACGTCGAGGTCGCCGACGCGTCACACGGCCTGCCGATCACGCACGCGCAAATCGTCAACTCGCTGCTCGTCGATCACTTCGCGGCAGCCGACAACGCTCGGCGGGACTGACGGAACTGTAGCCCCCTACGGCGCGCTCCGACGCTGCGCGAACAGCCAGTCCCACGCGTGGCGGCTGGCGAAGGTCGGCGTCCAACTGTCGTGATCGACGCCCGGGTACTCGGTGAGGATCGCGGCCCCACCCGCCCCGTTCACCGCGGCGACCATCTCGCGCGAGCGCTCGACGGGGATCACCAGGTCGGCGTCGCCGTGCATCGCCCAGATCGGCGTCGAGGCGAGCCGCGCGGCGCGGGTCGGGTCCCCCCCGCCGCAGATCGGCATCGCCGCGGCGTACAGCTCGGGGTCGCGGGTCACGAGCTCCCACGTCGCGTAGCCCCCCATCGACAGGCCGCCGACGTACAACCGTTTGCGGTCGATCGGCAGCTCGTCGCACAGCTTCGCGACGAGCCGGCGCACGGCCGCAAGCTGCGGCGTCGGCTCGGCGGCGACGTCGATCACGCTCGGCGCGCCACGCTCCAGCCGCCAGGTCCAGCAGCGCGGGGACTCGTCCCCCGGCTTGGCGCCCGGCTCGCGGCTCTGCGTCCCCGGCTCGTTCCCCTCGGGGCATTGGGGGCAGACGACGAACGCCCGATGGCGGGCGCGGAACGCGGGGTCAGCCAGCACCCGTCCGCCGTGGATGAGCTGCCGCCAGTTGTCGTCCCCCCGCTCGCCGAACCCGTGTAGCACCACGAGCAGCGGGTAGCGTTCGCCCGGCGCGACCGATGGCGGCGCGAGCAGCCTGTAGGGGAGCGCGAGCCCCCCCGCTTCCCCCGCCAGCTCGTGCGGCGCGAAGGCGGCGAGCACATCGGGCGTGACGCGCAGGTCCACCTCTTGCGGCGCGGGCGCCGGCGATGCTACGTCGTCGGCCAGCGACAACAGGGGGACGAGCGTCATGGCGAGGGCCGCGGCGAGCAGCGGGGCGATCCGTGTTGCGGTCGTCATTGCTTTTCCAGTTTGCGAAGGGCTTCGTCGAGCCCGTCGGTCGTGTGGCCGCGCCACACGCTGACGCCGCGCTCGTTGAACAGGACCAGCGTCGGGATCGCCTCGATCCCCAGCGCGTCCCACACGACTTGGCCGCCGAGCGCGACGGGCCAGTCGAAGCCGGCGACCGACTCGACGAACGCCTCGACCTCGGGGGCGTCGTCGAGTGGCTCGTCGGTCACGCCGAGGAACACGACCCCTTCCGACGTCCACCGAGCGTGCAACTTAGCGAGGTCGGGCAGCGCCGCGCGGCACGGCCCGCACCACGTCGCCCAGGCGTCGAGGACCACCACCTTGCCGGCGAGCGCCTGGCGATCGGGCCCGACGCCGCCGGGCACGTTCACCCAACCCGCGACGGCGAGCGGCGGCAACGGCTGGCCGATCGGCTCGCCCCGTCGCCCGCTGCGTCCGAGCAGCAGTGATAGGAACGCCGTTCCAAGAATCATCCAGATCAAGAACGAACTGCGCTTGCGCGGCTTCGCACCGGCATCGTCCGTCATTCGATCCGTCTCCGCACGAGGATCGCCTTGTCGACGTTCACGTCGTCCCCCGGCTTGAAGCCGACCGGCAGCGTACGATCGATCAGGTAGAAACCGCGGTGCCGGCGGCTCTCCCCCGTGTCGAGCCCCAGCTCTTGGCCGAGCGTGTAGCCGTCTTGGTAGACCTGGAAGAACTGCCGCGTGAGCTCGAGCTGCGCCGGGTCCGCTGCGTCGGGGACGCCCAACCCGTAGCGCGACCAGATCGCCGGGTGGTCCTGCGCGTTCACCGGCGTGACCTCGAAGAACCCGACGGTGATCCATACCGCAAACACCCCCGAGCGGTTGCTGGTTAGGTTCGCAAGGCGCGCGATCGGCCCGTAGCGGAACTGCGGGTTGCGGTCGGTGTCGAGCGAGGGCTCGAGCAGCGCGCCGGAGAATAACGGGAAGGGGATATCCCTCAAACCGGCGCCCGTGGCTGCGAGATTGGTCGTAGCGATCGGTCGGCCGGTGGCCGTTTCGAACAGCGACCGGTCGTCGGTCCCGGTGCGCCCCGCCTCCGACGGGTCGTCCATCATCCCGTCGCCGAGGTCTGCCGTCCCGCTGGCATCGCTGTCGAGCAACCGACCCGCGAGGGGGTTCGTGCTCACGGACGGGCCGTCGTCGGCGCCACGCCTGCCCCACGCGCTGTCGGCGCCGGGGAGGAACGGGTGGGGTCGGACGCGGCTCGTCTCGACGCCGTTGCGTACCAATTGCGCTAGCGGCACCAGGTCCCCCGCCGAGGCGTCGCGGAACGGGTTGGCGACCTCGGTCGGGAAGTCGCGGTGCAGTTCGGCGGGCGACGTCACGCCGTACGCCGACGGAGGCGGCGACGGCAAAGGCAACGGCGTCGGTCGGGTGTAACCTCGGCGGCTGAGGACCACGTCGCGCCACGCCGGCCCCAGGTGGCCGTCTTGCACGATCGAGTCGAACACGCCGTCGGCGTTTTGGTCCGCAAGCCGCGGGCGATCCTTCACGCGGTGCATCAGCCCGTCGTAGACCTCCGACCAGGAGCTCAGCGGGTTCACCTGCGGCACGTCGCGGCGGCCGACCACCGTGTTGAGGTTCACCTTCCCGGGCTCGCGGTAGTTATCGACGCGGTTGAACGGGGCGAGCAGCTCGCGTCGCGGGTCGTTCGGCGCCACGGCCCCCGCGCCGAACTGCGCCGGCGTGAGCAGCGTGTCGGTCGCCACGAACCGCGACGGCGTGTGGACGTAGTCCAGGATCCGGTAGAAGTGGGGCGCGCCGTAGGCCGTCACGTCCCCCGTCGTGGTGGGGACGCTCCGCGCCGGCAGCGGCGCCGACGCGAAGAAATTGAGCAAGTGGCCGAACGTCGCGTGCATCCGTCGCCAGCGCTCGCGGTTGGTGTTCACTGGGTCGGCGACCGAGATGTCGGCAGCCGGCCCGGGCGGGTCGCTGGCCGTGGCGAGCGCCGAGCCGTCGTACTGGTTTGGCTGGTTCTCCCGATTGGGGTTGAACGTCGAGTAGTAGGTCAACAGCCGCGAGCTGCTCCAGCAGGGGACTTGCAGCAGCTCCCCCTCGCTGACGAACGGGCGGTTCGGCCAGTGCAGCGCTGGGGGGGAGTTGTCGTTCTGCATCGACTGCGCGAAGTCGGGGACCCCGTCGCGAAGGCGCGGCTCGAGCATGCCCGTGGCGACGTTGAAGCCGTCGCGTGGCTCGTTGTCGGCCCTCGTCAGCCGGCGCGCGCCGATCATATCCCCCACGACCGTGTCGCCGTTCAGATCCACCGTGTTGGACCCGTCCGACCCCTGGTACAGGCCGAACGCCATTTTGTAGGCCCTGGATCCGACCGGGTCCTCGTAGGTGCCCATCGCCATGTTGAAGTGGTTCGACATCCCCAGGCTGTGCCGCACGGCATAGCTGACCATCTGTGGCCGGGCGCTCCCGTCGGCGGTCTGGGGAGCGGCGCCCGTCGCCGCGGCGAGGTCGGCGCCGGTCAAGCGCAGCCGCGCCTCATCGACCAGCAGCCGCACCGAGGTCGTCGGCGTCGCGTCGGACCAGAACTCGTTCGTCGGGACCCCCGGCACCATCACCTCCGGCCGGCCGGCCGCGCCGAGTAGCGAAGCCTCGCTGACGTACAGGCTCACCTCGCCGCGCTCGGTTGAGCGGAACGTGAGGACCCCTTCGAGCACCTTCGAGGCCACACCCCCGGGGACGCTCGCCGGCAGCGCGCGCGGCTGCTGGTAGAGCGCGCTGACGCTGTCCGCGGCGGCGGGTGCAGCGTTCTTCTCGCCCGCGCCCGGCGTCCGCGCGTCCTCTTCGACGTCCGTCCCGTTGTACGCCGTCAGGTCGATCGGCAGGCTATCGACCGACAGGTAGGGGTTCACCGCGAACGACGCCACGTGCTGCGGGTCCACCGTGCCGTCGGCCCGCAACGGCGGGGGGTTCCACGGCAGCAGCGGGTTCGCCAGTCGCTGCAAGACCATCGTCCGGTAGTTGGGCGAGGTCTGGTTGCGCAGCAGCTCGGGGAGGACGTCGAACGGCTCGTCGGAGTAAACCTGCGACGATAGGCTCCCCGGGGTCCCGGTGTAGCCGCCACCCGGGAGTCCGTTTGGTCCGTCCTTGCGCTTGGCGTTCGGGTCGTAGACCAGGTTCGTCATGCCGGGGTCGAGCTCCGCCTGCCGCACGACGTAGTTGTCGAGCGGCGTCGAGACCGAGAACCCCTCCATTGGGATTGCGACGATCGGCTGGATCAAACGATCTCGCCTGCTAGTGTCGGTCCGCACGGGGAAGGGGACCCGCCGATCGACGAAGTTATCGGCCAGGTCGTAGAGGTTCCAAAGATCGTTGCCCGCCGCCGATCGGTCCGCCTGATCGACGATTAACGCTGCGGCCAGCGACTCGCCATACGCCCGCTGAACCTTGGGCGAGCCCGGGGGGAGCTCCTTCGTCTCGGTCGTCGCGTTGAAGCGGACCGCGAACTGGTTGACGTGCGGGTTGACGCTGGGGAAGAGCTCGAAGCGCCGCCCCTTGGCGAGCTCCGCGCGGGTCGGGATCGGCGTCGCCGTCCCCGACGGCCCCCCCGCCAGCGCCGAGACGATCGTCGCGTAGCGGTCCGTGAGCGTCGCCAAGCTGGCTTGCGTAGTCACCCGCGTCGTGGCCGGCGCCGGCGCCGGCGAGGCCCCCAGCTCAAACACCTTGTCGGCCGTGGCGATCACGCCGTACCGTCCGGGGAGGATCGGCGCCAGCGGGACGCTCTTGAGCAGGTTGTCGCTGTCGTCGGCGCCGCTGCCGTCGGCGTCGAGCAGGTTCAAGGGGGCGAAGCGGTTCGCGTGAACACGCAGGCGCGGCGGGGACTTCGACGTGATCACGTCGAGCCCGTACGAGCGCAGGTCGAACTGCTTCTTCGCGTCGGTAGCCGGCTTCGCGCCCTCGACCCGCAGCCACTGCACGGCCTTGGGGTTGCTGAGCTCTACGTCGTAAAACAGCTCGGGGACGCGGACCCCCGGCGTAACGATGTCGCGCACCGGCCCCAAGAACGGGTGGACCGTCCCCCGCGCGCCGGACGTGAAGTAGAACATCCGCTCGTAGTACGCCTCGGGGCGCAGCAGCCGCTCGCGGTTGTACTGGCTGAACAAGTAGTTGGGGTTCGACGGCGTGACGCGGGCGATCTGCCCCGCACCCACACGCTGCGGCTGCGCCGTGGGATTGAACGCCGGGAAGTCGGGGTCCACCGGAGTTGGCGCGGGGACCTCGAACATCCGCGGGCGGGCGGTCGCCACACGCTCGGGGGGGCCCGTAATGCCGGTTTCGCTCTTGTACTTGCTGAACTCGTTGACCGACCGAGACCTCAAACTCTCGCTGTACTCGGCGTACGCCTTGAGCAGCGGCTGCGTCTTCGCTTGAGGCGCGTAGGTCGTCCCCGCGTAGAGCGACGGCGTGTCGGCGAAGTACGTCCTGTCGGCGACGAGGCCGTCGTCCTCGGCGAACTCCTCGGGTCGCGTCGCCCCCGACGCCAGGGGCGCGGGGATCGTCGTGTTGCGCAACTGCGGGTGCTGCTCGACGCACGCCATCCGCCACACGGGGGACGACTCAAGCCGGCCCCCTGCGACAGGGACTGAGAGATTGCTCACGCGGTCCAGCAGCACCCCTTCGACGAAGCCGCCGTCATTCTGTGGGTCCACTCCGCCTAGCGCTGGGACATCTGCCGTTCGTACTAGGGCCGCGCGAACGAGTCGCGCCGCCCCCCCTGGCTCACGGTAGAGCTCGGCCGGCGTGGCGCTGTCGGGGGACCAGGGGTTGTAGACCTCGACGAAGCACGATCCCTCGGGGCGCCGCTGCTGGTCGAGGTCGTCGTCGGGGTCGGGGTTGTCCTTCGACGGCGCCTCGATCGTCTTCCCGTCGGGGGGGTAAGCCCCCAGGTCTCCTAGGTCTTGCAGGTTGCGATTGTGGAGCGCCAGCCCCTCGGTAAGCAGCAGCTCCGGCCGCTCGGCGCCCCACACCAGGCCCCGTGTCTGCAGGTGCGCCGGGACCACGACGGGGGGGCTAACGGTCAGCGCCGGGACCGTCAGGTCGCGGAACACGGTCAGGTTCTCGTCCGTCGACACATCGCCGTCGAGCGGCAGGATCGAGTCGTCGTTTACAGCCGTTGTCCCCTTCGTATCGACGACGTTCCACCCGTCCCACGGGTTCTCGTCGTACTCGAAGGGGGTTTGAATCGAGTCGGGGTCGCGCATGTCGGCGGCGTTGATCGCCCACTGCGCGACCTGCCGGCAGGTGAGCTTGCGCAGCGCGCGGCGGCGGGCCTCGGTCTGCTGGTCGATCGTCGGCGTCGCCCCGCCGAGCGCAAACGCGATCTTGAACGCCTCGCTCGAGTCGAGTGTCGGCGTTCCCCCCTGAAGGCGCCCGCTACGCGGGTCGAGGTAGTGCCGCGTCTGGGGGTCGTTGTCGTCGAAGGGTGCGAGGTAGTTCTCGTCCATCACCGTCAGCATCAGGCAGTACAGGTGCCGCGCGTAGAGCTGCCGCGCCATCTGCGGGTCGCGGTATGGGCCGGCAATGTTCTGCCCGTTCGTGTGGTCGAACTCGGCGTACTCGCCGGCGTCGAGCTGGCCGTTCCCGTTGACGTCGCTCGCCCACAGGACGTCGATCGGAGCGTTGAGCGGCGTGCTGTAAGCCCCGTCGTTGTTGCGATCGATGTACGGCTCGCCCAGCTCCCAGCGGCCGCTGGCGTCGGAATCGACGTACGGCTCGCCCGCTTCCGCGGGCTCATCGACCACGCCGTTCATGAACGCGTCGTACCCTTCGGCCGGCTCGTCGATCACGCCGTCGCCGTTGTTGTCGAATCCGTCACGGAGCTCTTCCGCGTCGTCGATCACCCCGTTGCCAGCAGGAGAACCGGGCCTGCCCGTCGGGGGCGCCGGAGTGTCGAACCGGTCGCCGTTGTCCTTGCCGTCGCCGAAGGGGCGGTTGAGGTCCATCTTGCGGCCGGCGAGGACCTCGGGGGCGAGGAGGCCGCCGTAGCTGTAGCGGTCGGCCCGCGCCGCAGCGGCGGCGATGTCGTTGCGGCCGAACAGGATGTTGTTCAGCCGATCGGGGGTGACGGCGACTCCCTGACGCCGCAGCTCGAGCGTCACGCGGTAGCGCAGGTAATCGGTGATCCGCGCCCCCGAGGGGGGGAGCTCCCCCATCACCACTTGGTAGTCGTCGCTCCCCGCGGCGAAGGTCCCCGAGCCGGTCTCGTCCCCCTCGTCGATCACGGGGTTGTTGTTCACGTCCCGATCGCCGTCGTCGTTGACGTACGGCACGCCGGGCAGGCCGTCGGCGCCGAGCAAGCACCGCGCGGTCCAGTTCTCGTTGGGGACCGGCAGGTCCCAACTGTCGGTCGTGACGCTGCGTCGGTTGATCGCGGCCTGCGACTGGGCGACGACGCGCTGCAGCGACGTGGCGTTGAACCCCGGGAAGTTGTCGGGGTCGACGATCACGCCGTCCGCGATCGCGTTCTGCACGGCGAGCTTCTGCGGGTCGAAGGCGTCGGTCAGGTCCCACAGGCGATTCGGCAGACGTCCGGCGTCGGCGTCGAGCGCGCGGAGCAGGCGCTCGAGCTCGGCGGCCGAGAACGGGGCGTCGTCGTTGATCGGCGCCGTGCCCGTGTAGCTGGCGACGACGGCCGACAGGTCCTCGGGTCGGCGGCGGCGCCCGGCGCTGGAAAGGTCGAGCTCGTACGGCGAGTCGGCCGTCAGGGGGACGGCGCCCGCGGCCGTAAAGTCGCGCTCCGCCTCGAAGATCGACTGCCCGACGGCTGACACCCCCTTGGCGTAACGGCCCTTGAGGTCCGGCAGCTCGGCGAAGCCCGACGGCCCGCCAACCCCCAGCAGCAGCAGGTTGCTGCGCTGCACACCCGTGGTCGTGTTGAGCAGTTCCTGGCCAACCGTCGGCGCAAACTGGGGCCAACCGGCGAAATCGAAACGCCAGAGCGGGTCGAGAGTCGATAGCGCCGTGCTGTCGAACGAACGACCGGGTCGGTACAGCGGCCGGACCGACGGGTTCACGGGGAGAGACCCAGGGTAGGAACCGTATCGCCCCCAGGTCACGGCGACGTCAACAACCGGCGACACACTGCGGGGTGCGGCGCCTCTGCTCGTGTCGGGACTGCCCACCGAAGGCGACGGTCGCCCGGCGAGCAGCCGCGCGTAATCGTCGTACTGGGAATAGCCAACGAACCACGGAGCAGTTTGACCGTTGAGCTCACGCACGGCATCGATCGTCGGCAGGTTGGGGGACAGGATCGACCGCAGCGTGATGTCCGCCGGCCCCCAACCCTCGCCGGGGGGTAGCTGGTCCGTCGTACGCAGGAACGTGTCGAACCGCCGCCGCGCCCCGACCGCGTTCACTAACCGGACTTGGTCGAGCGCCAAGTTGGCGCCGATCGCCCCGCCGCGGATCGTTGACCTGTCGAGTTGGTCGTTCGCGAAGTGCTCGACCGTGCCGTGGGCGTTCAGGTTCAGACGGCCGTCGAGGTCCTCGACCAGCATCGCGACGAGGGGCTTGTAGAAGCGGCCGTCCTCGGTCTTTTGCACCGCCAGGCCGAGATCGACCCACACACTGTCGGGGACGCCGTCGTTGTCGTTGTCGACGTCCCACGGGCCGGTCGCTTCCCAGAACGGGAACGTGATGTCGTCGTCGTCGGTCGCGCCCGTGCCGCGATCGTTGACGAGCCGCCCACCCGTTGCGAGGTTCGCGGCGGTGCTCGCGTAGCGCGACAGCGGGTTGCTGCCGTCGAACGCCGGGTGGTCCTCGCGCAGCGGGCGCATCATGAACTTGCGCTTGATCGCGACAACCTGCGCAGCCGCCGCGGCGCTCATCCCAAACTGCGGCGCCCCCGCCGCGTTGTACGGCTGGAGGATCGCCCGCGCGCGGTCTTGCGGGTCACCAACTGCCGCTTGCAACCAAGCCGAGTTCCAAAGCCGGTGGAACCAGTAGTTCGCGAGCGCCGGCCGGTGGAACGACGGAACGGGGAGTCCTTCGAGGTCAAGCCGCGCGGGAGACGCAGGAGAGCTCGGGGTGTAGTGCACCTCGGGATCGACCGAAGCGCCGCTGGTCGGATCGACGACGCGGCCCCGCGCGCGGCGCTCGGGCGCCTGCGAGGCGAGGAACATGTTCTGGAAGTCGGCCGCGTCGTAGCCTTCGTCGGTGTCGCCGGGGCCGGGGTACGCGGGGTAAAGCGGGGCGACGGGCTCTCCCGGAACGGCGGGAACGCTGGGGTTCAGTCGGCGGAAGTCGGTGGTCGGCGCGAAGCCGGTCAGCCCCGCGGTGAACGGCTCCGCAGCGATGAGCGGGCCCGCGCCGTCGGGGTCGCGCCGGCGCCCCGGGTCGAGGAAGCCCGCGCGGTTAGGCGTGAACGTCGTCGCGTTGGGGATCAGCGCCTGCTCGAGCCCGAACCAACTCCCCGACGCCGCGTCCTGGATCACCTCGAGCGCCGAGAGCCGCGGGTCGGGCGAAGCGGCCGCCGCGCTGAAACCGACACCGGTCCCGTTGAACGGCCGACCGTTAATGAGGAACCGGTAGGTCCGCACCTCACTGACCGGCGTGAGATCGACGTTGTTGTTGTTGTTCGCGTCGTTCCACTCGAAGAAGTCCTGTAGCGTTGCGAAACCGGCGCGCGCGCGCAGCCCCGACCCGTCGAGCCGCCCCGGCGCCATCACGCGGAAGCGCGACGTGGTTGTCACAACACCGCCGGCTGAGACGACCGTCGTCTCGTGGTCGTAGTCCACAACGCGTACCGATTGCCCGCGGCACGGTCCGTCGAGCATCGTCAGCAGGCAGCCTTCGTAGTAGGCGTCGTTCTGCGAGAGCGTGTGCTCGACGGGGATGCCGGCTTCGTCGAAGTCGAGCCCCACGACGGCGTTGTCTCGGAGTCGTCCCGCGGCGCCCGCCCCCCGATCCTCGACATCGACGACGAACAAATCGACCAACTGACCCGAAGTCGGCCCCAGGTCGAGCTGCGTCGCGTTGACGTTGGCGCCGGCGCAGTGCGGAAGAAGCCGACGCGCTGCTTGCCCCGAAGCCAGGTTCCCCGTCGGCACGAATACCCGCCCCACGAAACCGTCCGCCCCGTACAGGTCGCGCAGCAGGCTGTGGTAGCGGGCCGCCGAGTGGGCGTTGTTGGTGTCGCGCAGCAGTTGCATCAGGGCCCGCTCGAGCACGTCCTCGGGCTGGAAGGTGGCCCGCCCCGCCTTCTCGACCGCGCGCGAAGCCGCGCGGTACTGGCTCGACGTGATCAGGAACGTGGTCCCCAGCAGCAAGAACAGCACGAGCATGCTGAGCACCACCAGCAGCAGCACGCCACGGCGCTGCGTAGCCCCGTGGCGCTGCACAGCCCCGCGGCGCTGCGCGGTGAGCCGGCCCAGGCGGTAGTTTCGACGAGAGGTCCGTTGCATCGATGTTCCTCGTGACGGCCGCCGCGGAAGGGGAGGCCGAAAAGCTAAGGGGTGGCTTGCCCGACCACCCGTTGGTTTGTGCGTAAGCGTCGTCGGCTGGTCGAGGGTGCGCTAGGGTCGCGTCACTCGCCGCTCCAGGCGCTCCCCGACTCGAGCCGCATCGTCTTGGTGTGCACGGCAACCGCCCCGGGGATGATCGCCACCCGCAGGTCGTTAGCGAGCAGCCCCCCGCTGCTCAGGTCGCTCGTCGGCTGCCACGGCCAGTCGGGCCCGCGGAGCGACACCAGCACGCGCGCATTGGCGCTATCGCGGTTAAGGCGTCGGTCGGCGTCGGACGTGAGGCCCGCCAGGGCCGGCGCGCCGGTGTCTTCGATCCCCGTAACGCGGTACCACTGCAAGAACAGCATCGGGCGCTCGTTGGTGCTCGCCGGGTGGGGCCCGCAGAGCATCACGAACTCGTTCGCCTTGAGGTTCTCGAACGGGCTCTCGCTCGGTTCGTTGATTCCGGTGGCCGGAGCCAGTGCGGTCGGCGCGAAACGGTCGAGCAGGATTTCCCCCCCCGACGTCCCTGTGCTCACGACGCGGGCGCGGACCAACCTCTCTGCGTCGGCGATCGCTTGTGGTCCGTCCCCGAGCGTACGCTTGTGGAACACCACAGAAGAGACACTGTATTGGTACGCGTCGGGCCGGGTCGCGAGCGCGTCGCGCGCCTCCGACGACTCGGGAGTCACCGTAATGATCCACGAGTAGTCTCCGCGTCGTTGCCGAACGCTCGCCCGCGGCCCTCCGGGCAGCGCTGGGGTCACAGTCCAAGTGTCCCACGCCGAACGGCCCGGCAGGCTCGCGTCCTCTGGCAACGAGACGGCTAGGTCCGATGCGCCCCGGAGCAACTGCTCGGCGACGGCCTCGCGGTTGTAGAACGCCAAGGATCCACTGGTCGGCTGTGTCTCGGGAAGCCCGCCCGAGGCGTACGTCATCGCGGGCCAGACGCGACGAACCGGCCAGAACGCGCCGTTGGAGTGCCACGGCGCCCACGAAGGGCCATTCGTGCTCAGCGCCGAATAGGTGAACGTCGCTTGCCCCGGGGGGAAGTTCCGCACCGAAGTCGATAGCTGCGGCTGAACGTAGCTGGTGTTGGCCCAAGCGCCCGCAGCGTTCGTGGACTTCAGCGCCGAGGCGACGCCGAGGGGGTCGATCACATACGCCGCACCAAGCATTGTCGCACGATGGCGTGCGATGTCGGCGAGATAGGTGGAAGCAGTCGGAGGAGCGGTCGGCAGGCCAGAGATAATGTTGTTGGAACGACCCGCCGCAACCTCCGTCGAAAGTGTGCGGAGAGGGACGAACCAAGGAAGAGGAGCTGGCCTCGGCGGCGTTCGTGCGCCCGCCGTGACGTCGTGCACGGCCCAACTCTCCGGGTTCAAGTACCCGCGCACGATCGCGTCGTCGAGCGCCGCCTGGGCGAGCGCGCCCGACTGGTCGGCGACGTCCCCCGACTGCATGTAGACCCCGCCGACGGGGAACAGCGCCGCGACCCCCAGCAGGCCGAGGGTCATGATCCCCATCGCCACCAGGACCTCGACCAACGTCAGCGCTCGTCGCGGAGCGGCGGCGTCGAAGGCGGAAGTCGGATTGCGGAATGAGGAATGACAAACCGCTAAAGCGATCTCCATTCCGCCTTCCGTCTTCCGCCTTCCCCCTTTCGTCATGCTCTCCATCACCGGCCTCCTTGCGCGACGCGGCGCGGGGCGTTCTCGCGCGCGGCGGTGAGCTGCGCCGCGAGGTTGAGGTTTGCGTCGGGCGACCCGTTGCGATCGGCGTCGAACTTCGGGCTTACGAACGCGTTCGCCACCGTCGAGACGCTCCCCGACTGCCCCCCGACGACGACCCAGCGGCTGTCGAGGCTCAGCCAGTTGTACCTGTCGTAGAGCTCGCGGAGCGGCTGGTCCTTCAGGCCGAGCGCGTCGAGCGCGACGTCGATCGGTTCGTCCGCCCGGGGGGCGACCTGCGCGTAGCGTGTCTTGGCTTGGTCGGTGGCGGGGGCCGGGACCTTCTCGCGCATCCCGACGCACAGGGCCAGCGTTGAGGTGATCGTGCTCGAGACCAGCGCCTGGCTGCCTGGCCCCGTCGAACCGGGGGCGCTTGTGACGGCCCGGTGGACCGTCCCCTGGGGGGAGAACATCACGACGTCGGGGAGCGTCCAGACGCGGAACTCGGAGTCCGAGGTGCTGTACGCCATGCTCGGGCGGTAGAGCGGCGTGAAGCCCATGAAGCCGCTCGCCGACAGGTCGATCGCCCCCCCGGCGGCGAGCTGCAGCGGCGGCGTGGTGGCCGGCGTTGGCTGGCGCAGGACCTTGTACGTGGCGGGCGACTCCCAGTACGGCGCCGGCGGCACGTCCTCTTGCGACAACGTACGCAGCACCTCGGGAGGCGGAAGGGTTGCGCCACTGTTGTCGTGCTGGGGCGACAGCGCAGGGAGCGACCCGAGGGGCGTCGAGGCCGCGGCGCCAACCGGCTGCGCCAGGAACGGCAGCGCCACCCCGGCCCCCACGCCGGTCGAGCCCTCGAAGTAGCCCGCGACGTTCGCTCCCGAGTCCGTGGTCCGCGCTGCGCGGGTCGCCGTGCCGTCGCCGTTGAGCAGCTCGTACGAGCGGCCGCGGACTTCCACCACGTCCCCCGGACGCAGGAACGCCGGGGGGAACAAATCGAACGCGAAGCCGGGGGGAAGCCTCTGCGCCGATGCACCGCCGTTCGTACGCACCAGTTGCAGCCAGAACGGGCCGACGTCGTCCGGATCGGCCGGGTTCGTGTCGAGCGCGGGGTTGTAAGCGGGGCTCGCGCAAACGCGCACGCGCGAACCGCCGTCGAAGCCGCTGAAGGGGAGCGGGGTCTCGACGTAGTAGAGCTCGATGCAAACGCCGTTGTCGTCGGCGCTGAGGGTGTTGGTCGATAGCCGCTTGAAGGCGACGCCGAACGGGCGGCCCGTTTCTGCGGCGCGGGCCTGCGCACCGGACAGGAAGGCGTTCACGGCCCGCGACGCCTCGCGGACCCGTCGCGAATCCCCCCCCGGCGAGAGCACGGGGATCGCCGTCGTCACGAGGATCGACAGCAGGGCGATCACGACCAGCAGCTCGACCAATGTCATGCCGCAGCGCAAGGGCGTCATGCCGCGGCGCCGGGCCGTGTTGCCGAAGAGCTGCGCAGAGCGCCAGCAACCCGCCGCAGCGGCGGTGCGCACATCGCTCGGCGGCGCGGCAGGGCGCCTCGTCCGGTTAGCCTCCATCCGATTGACTCGCTCTCTTCGTGGGGGTGGCCCTTGCCCGCGGCCACCCGACCGCCGCGTCTTCCCAGTTTAACGCCCCGGGGGGCGGATGTCCCGCGTTTGGCGCCCCGGGGCTCGCCAACGGCCCCGCCCAGCGTCTCCCCAACGTTATCGGGCGGTGATCTCGTGGTTGGTGACGTTGTCGACGTGGTCCTTCCGCTTGGTCGAGTCGGTCGGCCGGCCGAGCTCGTCAGAGTCCCACTCGTCCCCCATCTGCAAGTCCACGCTGCCCTTGCTTGCAACTCGCCTGGGGTAGGGGTCGATGACCGCTTGCTGGGCGGCGCCGAAGTTCAACTCGACGAACCCGTAGCTGAAAACGCCCGTTTCGGCTTCGGTCACGAGGCCGAACTTCTCGTCACCACCGGCCGACGCGATCAGCGGCACGAGGCGGTTCGCCGACAGCGCCCCCCCCGTCGTGTACGCCTTGTCGTGGACCCGATACGGGTCGAACGGATCGTGGTCCTTAACCGAGTCGTCGGTCATCAGGTCCGAGACGTTTGTGTACCCCTTCGGCCAGCGGACGAACGTGATCGGGCGGCCCCAGCCGTCGAGGATCTCGAGGGCCCCGTCGCCGTCGGTGTCGCCGAAGTCGGCCGGCTTGAACAGGCCGCGGGCCTCGCCGTCCCCCGTGCCGAACATCACCAACAGGTAAAGGCACTCGGCGCCCTGGTTTCGGAGCAGCGAGCGCTCCCCATCGGGCGTGCTCGGATTGACCGTCAGCGCCGCGTACTGCCGCACGTAGGTGTTGCACAAAGGCGTGCGTGGGATCCTCGGCGAACTGTTGTCGATGCTCGTCTGCCCGGGATTCGGCAGCCGGTACGGACGATCGCGGTCGATCATGACCGCGGGCGAAGTCCCGCGGAGGTCCGCTGGTTTCACCGCGGTGACTTGCGCGTTGAGGATGTCGCTCCAGCGGTCGGGCATCTCCATCTGCATCACGATCCGCAGCACGTGCAGCCGCTGCGCCGCCAGGACTTGCGCCGCGCCGGCGGGCGTCGTGGCGGGGACTTCCACCCGGCGCGAGCGGAACGACTCGTACTTTTCCATCACCAGCGTGTGGATCCGCGCGACGATCTGCTTCGTGCGGGCGACGCGCGCCGTCTCGGTCGCCCGCGCGGCGACCCCCAGCAGCATGCCGGCGAGGATCGAGATGATCGCGATCGCGATCAGCAGCTCGACGAGCGTCAGCGCCGCGGCGCTGTCCTTTGATCGACGGGGACGGCGCCCTGCCAACCCCCCGCCGCGTGCAGCCGGCTGGCGGTTCATTGCTGCGAGTCCTCGAGCGTGCCGTTGGCGAAGCTCGCGATGTTGTCGGCCAGGTCGAGCGTCCAAGGGCCCGTGGGGAACACGAGGTCGAGAGGCTCCATCGTCCCCGAATCGACGAACGGCTTCGCGTTGATCAACTGCGACGGCGTCGTCACCGGTCTCATCCGCGGTAAGAAGCCCCACGACTCGTCACGGCCGCAGTGCAGAAACTGGAACTTGCCCGGGTTGGCGTACTCGAACAGGTTGACCGTGTCACTGGCGTCGCGCTTGCGCTGCTTGAGGGCGTGGACGTACGCCAGTTGATTGAGCGCGTCGGCGTCGGGCCCCGCGAACTTCGGCGAGCCTTGCTGCGGCGCCGTGCTGGTCAGCACCAGGGCGGGGGCGTCGTTCAGCGCCGTTACGCTCGCCGAGCGCGAGACGTCGAAGTAGACGTAGGGTGACGGCGAACTGGGCGCCTTCAGGTACCAGAAGTTGATACGCCGCTGGATCGTGTTGTCCTGCGGATCGGGGTACACCAGGAACCTGCTATCGGTCTGATCGAAGAACCCGTCTTGCCCCTTCGGACCGAGGCTCTGCACGTTCACGTCGAGCACCCACGATCGCTGGTCGATCGGGTCCGCCTCGTTCGGCGCCGCGCCATTCAGATCGACAGACGCGATCGAGTAGCTCGGCCCGCCGACCCCGGAGATCGGGTACTTGGCGTCTTCGCTGAACCCGCCGAGCCAAAGCACCACCCCCTCTGCGGCCGTCATGCCCCCCGGCAACGGTGTCACCTGCGTGGGCGCCGGCCCGGTCGAAGCCATGCCGCAGATCGCCCGCAGCAGGTTCGGCGGCTCGCGGTGCGAGGGGAACGCCTTCTTCAAGAACCGCTGGAAGTCGGCGAGGACCGCGGCCTCGTCGAGGGGGCCGTTACCGTCCGTCTGCGTGTTCGGGGGGTAGCTGCCGGCAGTGTTTTTGTAGTTCTCCATCGCGGTGGCGAACTGGTTCATCTCGGCGGTGATGCGGGCCTCGGTCGCCGTCCCCAGCGCCCCCGACGCCGCCACCAGCAGCAGCGCGGCGAGGATCGCGATGATCGCGATCACCACCAGCAGCTCGACGAGCGTGAAGGCGGAAGGCCTACCGAAGGGGGAAGGGCGAAGTGGG
This sequence comes from Lacipirellulaceae bacterium, assembly GCA_051648405.1. GTDB lineage: Bacteria > Planctomycetota > Planctomycetia > Pirellulales > Lacipirellulaceae > JBOFFC01. The sequence goes on along the minus strand of JBOFFC010000030.1, from coordinate 38,053 downwards.
AAGGGGGAAGTCCGCGGGGGGACGCCCGGTTGGAGAGTCGCTTTGGTCATCGACTGGTCGCTTCCTTGGTTAGCGAGACGTCTTGCCCCGTCTCGGTTTTTTCACTTCTTCTCTCTGCCCACTGCCCACTGCCCACTGCCCACTGCCCACTGCCGGCTGCCCACTGCGTCAGCTCAGGTTCTCGATCAGCGAAACAAGCGGCACGAACAGCGCGATGACGATGAACCCGACCGCGCCGCCGAGGAAGATCACGAGCAGCGGCTCGAGCAGCTTCGTCAGGCTGTCGGTCAGCACGGCCACGTGCTCGTCGTACACGTCGGCGATCTTGTAGAGCATCGTGTCGAGCTCGCCGGTCTCTTCGCCGACGTCGACCATGTTCACCACGATGTCATCGACGATCCGCTGGTTCATTTTCAGCATGTACAGCAGCCCGCCGATCACCGGCATCGACACGAACCAGAAGAACAGCGCCACCGGGTGGAACCCCGGCACGGAGTTCTCTTTCATCGGGGCGGCGATCGCCTCCCCCTCGCGGATCGCGTCGCTGATCTTCTGGTACATCCGCTCGAAGATCGCGTTCCCCGCGGTGTCGCGGGTGATGTTCAGCGCTTCGAGGATCGGCACGCCGCTGGCGATCAGCGTCCCCAGGGTGCGGGTCGTGCGGGCGAGGATGTTCTTCTCGACCAGCGCGCCGAAAATCGGCACCTTGAGGATGTACTGGTCCCAACCGATACGCCCGTGCTTGAACTTCCGCAGCAAGCGGACGAAGAGCACGATCGCCACCGGGAAGCCGGGGATCAGGTACCAGTAGAGCGCCACCCAGTTCGAGAACGCGACGAGCAACTCGGTCATCACCGGCAGCTCGAGGCCGAACTCGGTGAAGATGTCGCGGAAGCTCGGCACGATCCAGATCATGATGCCGGTGAGGATCACAACGGCGACCGAGATGACGACCACCGGGTAGATCATCGCCCCCTGGATCTTGCGCTTGAGCGACTCGGCCCGTTCCTTGAAGTCGGCCAGGCGCTGCAGGATCAGCTCGAGGGCGCCACCCGCCTCGCCCGCCTTGATCATGTTCACGTACAGGCGGTCGAAGCACTTGGGGCTCTTGGACATCGCCTCGGAGAGGGTCGAGCCCGCTTCGATCTCGTCGCACGTGTCTTCGAGCGAGAACTTCAGGCGGCCCGGCTTCGACTGGGCGGCGAGGATCCGCAGGCTGCGGAGGATCGGCAGGCCCGCGTCTTGCAGGATCGACAGTTGCCGCGTGAACGCCGTGAGGTCCTTCGACTTGACGCCGCCGAAGACGAAGCCGCGGTTCTTCTTCTTGGGGCCGGTCGCCTCGACCTTCTTGCGGGCCTTCTTGACGTTGATCTTCGTCACGAAGTAGCCCATCTGGCGGATTGTCGCCTGGGCTTCTTCCTCGGTCGGCGCCTCGATCACGTCCTTGATCTCGGCGCCCGTGGCGTCCATCGCCTCGAATTGGAACGTTGGCATGGCGGCGTTCCTGCGGAACGGGCTGTCAGCGGTCGGCTGTCAGCGGTCGGCTGGGTTGCTGGTGAACGGGGTACCGGGTTGCGGGGACTCGTCGCGCTGCTCGAACCGACGGCCATAAGCCGACAGCCGAACGCCTCTGCTCACGCCTCCAGCACGGTCTCGCGGACGACTTCCTCGGGGGTCGTCGTCCCCGCGAAGGCGGCGGCCATCCCCGCCATCCGCAGGGTGACCATCCCGCGCTTCGCGGCGGCGTCCCGCAGCTCTTCGGTCTGGCAGTTTTGGATGATGAGGTCGCGGAGGTCGTTGGTCATGATCATCAGCTCGAACAACCCCACACGACCTTTGTAGCCCGTGTTGTTGCAGATTTCGCAGCCGGCGCCACGAAAAAACTTCTTCCCTTTGATGTCCTCGGGGGTCAACTCGAGGTCGGCGAACACCTCGGCCGAGGGGGTGTACTCCTCTTTGCAGTTCTTGCAGACCCGGCGCACCAGCCGCTGGGCGAGGATCGCCTCGACCGTGGCCGAGATCAAGAACGTCGGCACCCCCATGTCCTTGAGCCGCGTGATCGTGCTCGGGGCGTCGTTGGTGTGCAGCGTGCTGAACACCAGGTGGCCCGTCAGCGACGCCTGCACGGCGATCTCGGCCGTCTCCAGGTCGCGGATCTCGCCGACCAGGATCTTGTCGGGGTCCTGCCGCAGGATCGCCCGCAGGCAAGCCGCGAACGTGTTGCCGATCGCCGCGTCGATCGGCACCTGCACGATCCCCTCGATGTCGTACTCGACCGGGTCCTCGGTCGTGATGATCTTGTCCTCGATCGTGTTGAGCTCCGACAGCGCCGAGTAAAGCGTCGTCGTCTTGCCCGAGCCCGTGGGGCCGGTCACCAGCACGATGCCGTTGGGCTTCTTGATCGCCTCGCGGAACTTGGCCATCGCCTCGGCGTCGAGGCCGACGTTGTTGAGGCTCAGGTTCACGACCGAGCGGTCGAGCACCCGCATGACGACGCTCTCGCCGAAGATCGTCGGCAGAACGCTGACCCGCAGGTCGACCGGGTGGCCGCCGACGGTGAGCTCGATCCGCCCGTCCTGCGGCATCCGCCGCTCGGCGATGTCGAGGTTCGCCATCACCTTGATGCGGGTCGTAATCGCGAAGGCCAAGTGGCGGGGTGGCGGGACCATCTCGTAGAGGACGCCGTCCGCCTTGATGCGGATGCGGAACTCCTCCTCGAACGGCTCGAAGTGCAGGTCCGAGGCGTGGTCCTTGATCGCCATCAGCAGGACCATGTTGAGCAGCTTGCGGACCGGCGCGCTGTCGGCCAGCGCCTCGACGCTCGTCAGGTCAATCGGGCCTTCTTGGTCGAGCGCTCGCGCCGCCGCGGCGAGCTCGGCGTCGTTCTCAAGAGACTCGACGATCGACTCGACGCTCTCCGTGTTGTCGCCGTAGTAGCGCTCGAGCGCCGCGCGGATGCTCGACTCGCTGGCCACCATCACGCGGATGTTGTAGCCGAGGAACGTCCGCAGCTCGTCCTGCACGCTGATGTTCTGCGGGTCGCACATCGCGACCGACAGCGACTCCGACTCCTTGTCGAACATGATCGGGATGATGCGGTACATCTGAGCCATCGGCTCGGTGACCATGCCCAGCACTTCGCGCGGGATGTTGACCTCGTGCGCAACGATCACCTGCAGCAGCATCTGCTCGGCGAGCGCCTGCGTGAGCTTGTCCTCGTCGATCAGGCCCATGTCCATGGCGACCCGACCGATCATCAGACCGGGGTGCTGCTTCTGCTCATCGACGAGCAGGTCGAGCTGCTCGTCGTCGAGGAAGCCCATGTCGACCATGATCTGGCCTAGCCGACGCATTGCCATAGGGTGATCAACAAAGTGGAGTACAGGAAGAAGAAACGCCTAACAACCAATCCGAACCACCCACCAACCAAGCCTAACAGCCTGCTGATTTTTCGACAGGCTGCGTCGTCGCAGGGAGGCGACGTCGAAACCGTAGCGCTTTCGCCGCGGTTTCGCGAGCCGCGAGCGGCTCGGCCGCGAGCTTGGCGAGGTTGAAGAACGCCACGACGGCGTTTTTCAACAGGCTGCTAAGCCCCCCTCCTCGCCTCTAACCTCTCGCCTCTCGCCTCTCCTCACACTTCCTGCTTCGGCACGTCGTCGAAGGCCCCCTTGTCGAACGCCGCCATCCGCTGCGCGAGGTCCTCGGGGAGGTTGCACTTGCCGAGCGCGTCCTCGCGGGTGATCAGGCCGTTGCAGTAGTGCTCGAAGATGTGGTCGTCGAGCAGTTGCATCCCCTGCTTGGCGCCGGTCTGGATCGCCGACGTGATGCGGAAGATCTTGTTCTCGCGGATCAGGTTGGCGATGCCGGGAGTGACGACCAGGGTCTCGAACGCCGCCACGCGGCCGCCGCCGACCTTCTTCAGCAACTGCTGCGACAGGATCCCGATGATCGACGTCGCGAGCTGCGTGCGGATCTGGTCCTGCTGGTTCGTGGGGAAGACGTCGATGATGCGGTTGATCGTGCCGGCGGCGCTCGAGGTGTGCAGCGTGCCGAACACGATGTGCCCCGTCTCGGCGGCGGTGATCGCGGCCTCGATCGTCTCGAGGTCGCGCATCTCGCCGACCAGGATCACGTCGGGGTCCTGTCGCAGCGCGCGGCGGATCGCCTCGGCGAAGCTCGTGACGTCGGTCCCCACCTCGCGCTGGTTGACCGTCGACTTCTTGTGGTTGTGCTGGAACTCGATCGGGTCTTCGATCGTGATGATGTGGTGGTCGTGGTTCTCGTTCAGGTAGTCGACCATCGCTGCCAGCGACGTGCTCTTGCCCGAGCCCGTCGGGCCCGTCACGAGCACCAGCCCGCGGGGCCGCGTGATCATCTTCTTGAAGATCTCCGGCAGCTTGAGCTGGTCCATCGTGAACAGGTCGACCGGGATCTGCCGCAGGACCATCGCCACCTTGCCGCGCTGGCGGAAGACCGACACCCGGAACCGCGCCTGGTCGCCGAACGCGAAGCCGAAGTCGGTGCTCCCGGTCTCTTGGAACTCTTGCTGGCACCGTTCCGGGGTGATGCTCTTCATCAGCCCCATGGTGTCCGAGTCCTCGAGCACCTTGGTCTTGAGCTTCTGCATGCGGCCACTGAGCCGCAGCACGGGGGGCTGGCCCACCGTGATGTGCAAGTCGCTCGCCCCCTGCTTGACCACAGCAGAGAGCAGCTTGTCGATAAGGATTGTGCCCATGGGCGGCCGTCTCGCTCGGGGGCCTCCCTCGTCGAGGGGACCCCCGCTTTAGTGTTGGGGGGGCAGCGAGGGGGCGCACGCCGGGACGCACGCGCGGTCCCCGGCGCGAACGCACCGCGCTCGCAACGCCGACCCCGGCGCGTCGCCCCGTTCTGATAAGCCCCGCTCTTGTTTCGATACCTTTGCCGACAAGCCCCCGCGGGGATTATCCGCTCGGTCCGCTCTTTTCTCAAGCTTTTGGCCGACCGGCAGACGCCGCCACGCTCGCTAGCGAGCCCACGACCTGCCGAACCAACCCGCTACTCGTTCTTCTTGGTCACCCGAAACACCTCGTCGAGGGTCGTGATCCCCTCGCACACCTTGCGGATCCCGTCGTCGTAAAGCGTTGTCATGCCGAGCTTAATGGCCTCGCGCCGGATGTCCTGCGTGGGGGCGCCCTGGAACGCCAGCTCGCGGACGCGGCTGTTCATGGTCATCAGCTCGAAGACCCCGAGCCGCCCGCGGTAGCCCCCCCCGTTGCAGTTGTTGCAGCCGCGGCCCTTCATGAACTTCGCCGCCGCCGCTTGCTCGGGGGTGATGCCGGCCGCGTCGAGCTCGTACTTCGTGGGCTCGTGCGGCGCCCTGCACTTCGGGCAGATGACGCGGACCAGCCGCTGGGCCAGGATCCCGATCACCGACCCCGCCACCAGGTACGCCGGGACCCCCATGTCGATCATGCGGGTGACGGCGCCCGGGGCGTCGTTCGTGTGCAGCGTGCTGAACACCAAGTGACCGGTGAGCGACGCCTGGATGCCCATCGACGCCGTCTCGTAGTCGCGCATTTCGCCGACGAGGATCACGTTCGGGGCCTGCCGCAGCATGGCCCGGATGATCAGCGCGAAGTCGAGGCCGATCGAGTGCTTGACCTCGACCTGGTTGATCCCCGGCAGGTAGTACTCGACCGGGTCCTCGGCGGTGATGATCTTGCGGTCGGGGCGGTTCAACTCGTTGAGCGACGCGTACAGCGTGGTCGTCTTGCCCGACCCGGTGGGCCCCGTCACCAGGAAGATCCCGTTCGGGCGGCGGATGATCTGGTTGAACACCCGGAAGTCGCGTTCGGAGAGGCCGAGCTGGCGGACGCCGACCTTGATGTTGTCCTTGTCGAGCAAGCGCATGACGCAGCTCTGCCCGTGGTTGGTGGGGAGCATCGACACGCGGAGGTCGAGCGTCTTGCCGCCGGCGGTGATCTTGATCCGCCCGTCCTGGCAGCGACGACGCTCGCTGATGTCCATCTTGGCGAGGATCTTGATGCGCGACAGCAGGGCGCCCAGCAGACGTCGCGGCGGGCTGTCGCGTTCGACCAGCACCCCGTCGATCCGGTAGCGGATGCGGATCCGGTCCTCGAACGGCTCGACGTGGATGTCGCTGGCCCGCAACTGCACCGCTTCGCCGATCATCAGTTGCACCAGCCGCACGACCGGCGCCGAGGCCTCATCGACGTCCTCGTCGTTGTCGTCCGAGTCGCTCTCGGTCTCGGTGAAGTCGATCGCCGTGTCCGTGAACTCTTGCAGCATCGAGTCGGCCGACTCGTCCCCCATCTGGCCGTAGTTGCGGTTGATCGCTTCGAGGATGTGCTCCCGGGTCGCGAGCACGATGTCGATCTTGCGGTTCAGGATGAACTGCAGCTTCTCGATCGTCTCAAAGTCGTCGGGGTCGCTGACGCAGACCCGCAGCGAGCCGTCCTCCTCGTCGATCGGGATCACCGCGTTCTCGCGGGCGACCGATTCGGGGACCAGCTCGACGATCGCGGGGGGGATCGGCACGTCCTGCAGGTTGACGAAGTCGAAGCCGTTGAGGTCGGCGAGCGCCTGCATCACCTGTTCGGCCGAGGCGTAGCCGAGCTCGACCAAGGCGTCCTGTGGCTTGGCCTTTTGCTTCTTCGCGATCGCCTCGGCCTCGGTCCATTGGTCGGGACCGACGATGCGCTTATCGACGAGGAACTTGCCGAGCTTCGACATGGCGAGACCGAGGTACCTAGCGAATCAGCAGGGGTGCAAAAGCGACGGCGTAGACGGCGCAAGACAAAAACACGGCTCGCCGGTCACCCGCGAGGGGCTCGGGGAAACGCTCCCGCCGACCCGTCGCGAACCACCGACCGCCGTGCACTAACCCTTTGCCGCGCTGAGACTTGCTACCAGGCAGACTAAGTGGACCGCTAGCGCGTGTCAAACGACGGGTCGCCGATGCCCTAGCGAGCAGCCGGGTTCGGCTGCGGAGCGGCCTCGAGGGCCCGGAGCGGCTCGGTCGGGCCCCCCGAAACGGCCGCCCGGCGTAGCCGCTCGAGCTTCTGGTCGATCCGCTTCCGCTCGTCCAGGAGCCGCCGCTGGAGCCGCTCGCGATCGACCGGGGGGCGGGCCGCGACAGGCGCGTTGTGCGGGGGCGCTTCGGTAGGCTCCGCGCGCGGCTCGGGCCATTCTGCATTCGGCACGCTGGATTGAAGAGCAGAGCCTGTGGCCGTCTGCGGCTGCTTAGCCCGTTCGCGCGCCTGCTGACGCAGCGCCTGCGACGCCCGCCGCAATGTGTCGGCCCCCTCGTAGAGCGAATCCCGCTCGAGGCCGTGCGCGAGCCTTTCGAGCTCGAAGGCCGTGTCGCGGAGCCTCGTCTCCGGCGCGGGAGGGGCGCCTTCCCAGGGGTTCATCGCGGGGAGGCCGTTGGGCCGCCAACCCTCGGGATGCGACGCGCCGCGGTTCGCGGGAGCACCCCAGCCGACGTTGGGCTGCTGACCGGTAGCGGCGCCGGGTACCGGGTTGACGTTTTGGGCTTCGGCAAACGGCTCGAACAAGGGCTGCGTCCCTCGGGGGGGCTGCCGCTCGCCGGCGGCTACGCGCGGGCCGTTGGCCGCCGCCTCGGTTGGCGCCGGAGTCCATGCGTGGTTCTCGCCGTCGAAGGCCCACACCGGAGCGCTGAACTGCTGGTCGAACGCCCCTGCCGGCGCTTGGCCCCAATCGCGCCACGAGTACCCCCCCTGCGAAGCGGGTGCTGCGCTGTAGCTGCCCGGGGCGCCGGGCGCCGATTGGATCGACCAGCCCTGGCGACGGCCCTCGGTCGCTTTGCCGAGCCGCTGCGCCGCCTCGCGCGCCAGGCGGCGAGCCTCGTGCTCGGCACGCGCCGCGGCGGCCGCGGCTTGGCGGCGGGCCTCGTCGGCGGCGGCACGGGCGCTGGCGGCCATTTCCGCGGCTTCGCGCCGCAGGGCCTCGGCTTGCTCGAACGCCGCGCCGGCTTGCTTCGCCCCTTCGGCGGCCGCGCGCTGGGCCTGGTCCTTCGCCGACTCGGCGGCCGCAGCCGCCTGGCGGGCCGCTGCGGCAACCGCCTCGCGGAACTCGTCGTCGGTTGCCTGCCACGGGTCGTCGCTGATCTCGGCGACCCCTTCGCGCACGTCGGCGACGGCCTCGGCGACGTCTTGCGCGGCGTCCGGCACAACAGCGTCCGGCGGCGCGGCATCGTGTTGAGCTGGATCGTGCTGGGCGCTGGTCGTAACCGCCGCAGCGACCGTCAAAGCGACCGCCGCCAACAAGTACCGCGCGTTCATAGCCGGCCCCCCAAGAGTCGAGTCGAATCCGCTGGCGAAGCGGGCGGTCGGCTACGTGCGCCGACCGCCGCGAGCGATCGTTCTAGCGTACTGCACGGGGCCGCGACGCGCCAAACACAAGCGTAGACGCGGCGAGGGCGACCCGACCGCCGGGTCGCCCTCGCATAAACCTCGGGAATCACGCGCGTGGCTCAGACCACGTGGACCGGCAGCGACGCTCCGTAGCCGTCCGCCGTTTCGAGCCACTCGACGCCGTACGCGCCGCGGTAGGGGGGGGCGGCCTGCGCGCGGTCGCGGTAGACCGCGCGGTCGTACCCTTCGACGTAGCGCGGCGTCTCGGCGGCTTCGACGACCGCGCCGTTGCGATACGACGTCGCGACGTAGGGCGTCGCGTAACGCGGCGCGTACAGGTCACGGACGTAAGCGTCGCGGTCGCGCCGGTCACGCCAATCGAGCGGCGGCGACGCCACCCGCGACGGCGTCGCGTAGCGCCGCGGCGTGCCAGCGCCGTAGCGAGGCAGCGGCTCGGCGACACGGTAGTCCGCTACGCGGTACGGCGCGTCGTAGAGGCCCGGCTCGACCTCGCGCGGCGCCACGTAACGCGGCTCGGCGTAGCGAGACTCCACGTACCGTGGCGCGACGTACCGCGCCGCGGCGTAGCCGGCGCCGTAGTACGGCGCATCGAAGCGGCGAAACGGGACGTACCGCGAAGCGGCGAAACGAACGTCGGCCGGGAGCGGCGCGCGGCCGCGGGCGAACCCCATCGCGGCCTCGGCGGCCCACTGCGACAGCAGCTCGCGGACCGCGACGAACGACTGCGCGCCGGTCCGCTCGTGGACCAGCCACTTTGCTTCGCGCCACAGCGGCTCGCTCGCGGCCGTCTCGAGGAACTCGTGGCCGGCGTTCGTCAGCCGCACGCAGGGGACGCCGGCCGAGGTCCGCTGGGCGTCTTTCAGCAGGCCGTCGTCCACCAGCAGGCGGACGTGGTGCCGCACGCGCTCGTCGGCTTCGTCGGCGTGGCCGACGTCCGTGATCGGGCAGTCGGCGCCGTGGCCTTCGACTTCCAGCAGGAGCTGGCGGGCGAGGTCGAGGTCTCGCTTCATAGTGCACCTCCGTTTGCACACGGTTGGATTGGGGCCGCGCCTCCGAGCGCCCGGCGAGGGCCGCGCGGGGGCAGGCGAGGCATCATGCCCCAACCGCGAAAACGGGGTCAACGCCGCTTTCCGGCGCCGAACCGTGCCCAAAGAACTCTCGCAAGCCAAGAGCCGCGCACGCAGCGGAGTGACCACTGCGAAATGACCGATGACCAAGCACCAATGACCAAAGGAAACGCTGGCGTGGAAACGCCGTTTGGTCATTGGTCATTGGTCATTGGTCTTGATGCTTTCGCGGTCGCTCCTTCGGGCGCGGCTCAACCGTCACAGCTTTCCCGCCCAAACCCCCGCGCTCGGACGGCATCCCGAGCGCGGGGAGACTCCCTCGAATCACGACGACGGGCCCCGGCGGTCACGCGACCGCCAAGTCGGCCAGCTCCTCGGCCAGCCGCTTGCGGGCGACGTGCAGGCGCCGCTTGATCGTCCCTACCGGGGCGTCGAAGCGGTCGCTCATCTCCACCAGCGACTCGCCGCGGACGTAGAACGCGACCAGCGTGTCGCGGTCCATCGCCCCCAGCCGGTCGAGCCCCCCGCGGACGCGCTCGGCTCGTTCGCTGGCCAGCAGCGTCTCGAGCGGCGTGTCGGTCTGCGCGCAGGTCGCTTCCAGCGTCTGCGGCTCGACATCGACGGTCCGGCGGCGCCGCGCCTGCCGGTTGATCGCCATCCGGACGGTGATCTGCTTGATCCACCCGCCGAACGCGGCCGGCTGCGACAGTTGGTGCAGCCGGTCCATCGCCCGCATCAGCACTTCCTGGGCGAGCTCCGACGCCTCGGCGTGGTTCCCCATGCGGCGCAGCGCGACCGCCTCGACCATCCCGCCGAACCGCTCGACGAGCTCGCCGAACGCCGCGCGGTCGCCGCGCTGCGCGGCGATCACCAGCGCCTCGGTCGAAAGCGCGTGCGGCTCGGCAGTGCTGATCGGCACTGCCGTCGGAGCGACGGGGATCGTCCGCCGCGCGGCAGTCCGTGTGACCGCGGCCTCGCGGGCGACGATCGCGCGCACCGGCCGAGCGATCTGGTTCCGCGTGGGAGTCGGGGCAAAGCACAAAGCAGTCATCGGAAGCCTCTCTCTCGCCGGGGCGGTCGCGGCGAGGTTCCCACGGTGGGGACACGCTCGGACACACAACGCGCCGTTGAAGCGGGGAAGGGAGGCGCCGCAGGGCCGCTCACCAGCTCGTCCCGTGCGAAGGGAACGAACGAAGCGAGCGACACACGCCGCGAGAAGGGATCGGCTCCGTGGAACGGCGAGCCGCCGAGCGAGCGGCCGAACGGGTCGGCACGCTATCGGACGGGGCTCGCGCCACGGGGCGCGACTTCTGGCGAACGCTGCGGCGCACGACCTTTCGGGGACGGACGCCTCAAGGGGAGGATTGCGAAGGCCGAGCTAGCTCGGCCCGCCGCGATCCTCAGGCGAGGCCACGGCGATACGCTTTGCGCATCGCCCGCTTGGCTTCGCCACTCGGTAGGCCGCACGGCATAGGCCGTAGCGAGAGCCGACCGAGTCCTAGCGCCGAACACGATCGAAAGATCGCGTCCGACACCGACCCTTGGCGTACCGATACGCCGCGATCATGGCGCCAGCGATTACCGCAAGCCACGACCGAGGCGAAACCCGTAGCAATCGCGATGAAGGCGATAGCGAAGGTCGTCTCGAACTGAATCGTCGTGGCCATAGGTGCTCCGCTGCGCGGCTTGCGCGGCTAGAGAGAGGAAGGTCCGGCCCCCAGGGGGGGTCCGGCCGGGTGGGGTTTCGGGCAATCGATCGAGTTGTCCGACGCTAGCCGAATCGGCTGCCAAAGCCGGATCGCTTGCGTCGGAGTCCGCGGGCAATCGCCTCAAGTGCAGCTTTTCACGGGTACCGTCGCCGGTCAAGCGATTTCTCGCGGTTTGGCGACCCCCCAGGGACCGACCCGGGGTGAGCGGGGTTCGCGCCTTCGCCGAGAAAAGAGGATTCACCGCGGAGAACACAGAAGTGCGCGGAGGTGGGACTGGCGGCAGCTTAGGCGAAGGGGACCGCATCGCCGAAAGAGGAGTTGCCTATCCTCAATTCGTTCACCTCGGTCGGACCGCGACTCCGGCCCCGGGGCTGACCAATCCTTGCCGGCGCCCCCCGTCCTGCTCGCTCGCCTTCTCAGCAGGTCGCCGAAGTAGGCGGACACCTGAGCGACAACGCGGTCAAACGGTTGACGGGTCAAGGCGACCGTTGGTGCTTCGACGCTGCCCGACGCCTCGACACGGCAATTAAGGCGACGACTCGGTAGTCGCGTGCTTCACGCGAATCATCGAGTTAAGGCGAGCCTTCCAGTAGTCGGGGTTCGTCGCGATCTCGTCCATGAAGCGGGCCGCAATGTCGCTGACCGATTCTCCTTGCTCCCACTTGCGGACCGTGCCGAGCGAGACCCCGAGGAACTGAGCAAACAGCTTCTGGCTGACGCCCAAGGTCCCTCGCACCTGCTTCACTTCCTCCTGCCCGTAGCGCTGCGGAGCGAGGTCGAGCACAACCCGTCGGCAGGTGTACTTCGACGCGATCGGCGCGTTCGACTCGAGGTCGGCGACGAAACCTTCCAGTCCGTCGATCAGCTCTTGTTCGACGGCGGTGACAATTGGCTTGGTCATGCGTGAAGCGCTCTGCGTGAGAGCGAGTCGGTACAGGAAGTAAGTCAGCAGAACTCGAGCGGCCGATCAGATCGTCCCGCGTTGTCGCAAGCGCTGTTCGGCTTCTGCAATCAGTTGAGCGATTCGCTTCTTGCCAGCTTCCGAAAGATCGTCCGCCTCGGCGTGCGAGTAAACGAGGCACAGGAGCACGATGCCGAACTGCTCGAAGTGGGCGTAGAGCACTCGGAGGCCGCCGCTCTTGCCGACGTTTCGGTCGTCGCGCGCGAAGCGCAGCTTTCGAAGCCCCCCGGCGCCGGGGACCACGGGGGCCCCTTGCGGGTTCGCCATGATCATCAACTGCAGCGCCGTCAGGTCCGATTCGTCGTCCATGCCGAGCTGCGCCCACCGCTTGGTGAACGCCGTCAACTCCACGAAGTCGAGCAAGTCCTCAAGATCAAGAGCGTGCTGGTGGTACGCCAAAATCGCTCGCGTCTGCTTAAAGCCGCGGGCCTGCGGTTGGATCATTCACTCGGCGGACTCCAATGTCAGGATCGGCGTTCCCTCCCGTCCTTACTTGTATATACTACCCAGTGGTACAAATTCAATGAAAGCTGGGTTGGCCTGATGTGCGGCTATCCGCGATAATCCTCGTGGCAGTCGGCGCACGACTGGATCACCCGCTTGAGCGCCTCCTGCGCCCGGGGGTAGTCCTCGTCGCCCGCGGCGGCGCCCAGCTCCGTTGCCGCGTCGCGGAGGCGCTCGGCGTAGGTGGCGTAGCCCTCGTCGTCCGAGTCGGGGGCGCCCGGGCGGTGGGTCGCTTCGGCTAGCAGGGCCAGGACCTGCGCTTCGTGGCGGACCTCATCGACCCGCCGCGCGAACGTCCGCCGCTCGGCAAGCCAGGCGACGAGCCGGGTCTCTTCAGCCGCCCCCATGCGGCGCATCACCGCGCCGCGGCTGGCCAGCGTCCCCCAGTCGATCCCTTCGGCCGGGTGCGCAGGGACGTCGGGGCGGCCGCCACGGACCACGTCCGCCAGGTCGTCGGCGCGTCGCTTGTCGTCGGCCAGGGCCTCGTCGTTCGCCTCGCGCGACTCGGGCTCGGGGCCGGTGGCGAAGTGTCCGCGCAGCGCAGCGGCCGCGTCGGCCCACCGCGGGGCGCCTTCGTGCTCGGCGGTGACGGCGAACAGGATCGCGACCAGTCCCCGCGCGTCGGATGCGGCGCGTAGCTCGGCGCGGTGCTTCGCCGCGCTCGACGTGGCGCCCGCCAGGACCATCGCTTGGCGCTTGATCTCGGTCTCGATCGTGTCGGAATCGACCCACGCGGACCACGCCGCGCTGCCGGCATCGGTGTCGATCGCCGAAGCCGCCACCTCGGCCGCTGCCTCCGCCGCGTAGTCGGGCCGCTCGCCCCGCAACTCGGCGAACGCGTCGTCGAAGAAGACAGCCTCGTCGTCGGCAGGGATCGTCGGGTCTTCCGCCGAACAGGGGAAGGCGAAGCAGAGCGACGCCAGGGAGCAAACGATGCCTACCAAGAACGAAGGCCGCGAGCACGTCCATCGGCGGTCCGTCGGTCGTCCGTTCGTGTGGCTTAGCGTCACGTCGATCCCCGTGTTGTGCGGCGGTTCCCGCGCGGCGGCGGGCCGTGCTAGTCTACCAGCCGACCGGCGAACCGATCCCCTGCGCCCGCACGAACCCGTCGCGATGAACACCCCAGCGTTGCTTGAGTCTGTCCAACAAGCCGTCGATGGCGGGAAGCTGACCCCGTCGGCCGCCGACAACCTGCGGGGGTGGCTCACCGAGCCACGCTACGCCGATTACGCGGCCGAAGTCGGCGCGCTGGTCGAGCGCGCCGACTGGAAGACGCTCGACGACGTCTTCTGGACGGTCATCCCGTTCGGCACCGGCGGGCGCCGCGGTCGGATGTACCCGGTCGGCTCGAACGCGATCAACGACCGCACGATCGGCGAATCGGCCCAAGGGCTGGCCGACTATGTGCGGGTGACCCTCGGCGACGGCGCGCCGCTGAGCTGCGCGATCGCCTACGACACGCGGCACCGCTCGGAGCACTTCGCCCGGCTTTGCTCGGAGGTGATGGTCGCGGCGGGGTTCACCGTCTACTTCCTCCGCGGGCACCGCAGCACCCCCGAGCTGTCGTTCGCAGTCCGCTACAAAAACGCCTCGTGCGGCATCATGGTGACGGCGAGTCACAACCCGCCAAGCGACAACGCGGTGAAGGTCTACTGGTCGACCGGCGGGCAAGTGCTGCCGCCGCACGACAAGGGAATCATCGAGCGGGTGATGAACTGCCAGGAGGTCCGCCGCGCGGACTTCGACGCGGCGCTCGCGTCGGGCAAGGTCGTCCCCTGCGAAGCGGAGGTCGATCCGGCGTTCGTCGCCGCGGTGCTGACGCAGGCCACCCCCGGGCCGCGCGACCTAAAGGTGATCTACTCGCCGCTGCACGGCGTGGGGGCGACCGCCGTCGTGCCGGTCCTCGCCCGCGACGGCTTCAAGGACGTCGAGGTCTTCGGTCCCCACGCCGAGCCGAGCGGCGACTTCCCCAACGTGCCCGGCCACGTCTCGAACCCCGAGCGACCGGTGGTGTTCGACGCCCTGATCCAGCACGCGCGGGTGGTGGGCGCCGACCTCTGCGTGGCGACCGACCCCGACTGCGACCGGATCGGCCTCGCAGCGCCGCTGACCCCCGGCAGCCGCGAGTGGCGGACCCTCTCCGGCAACCAGATCGGCGCTCTGCTCGTGGACTACGTGCTCGAGTCGCGCAAGGGCTCGCTGACGGCCGAGCACTTCAACGTGACGACCCTCGTCACGACGCAGCTCGTCCGGCGGATCGGCGACTCGTACGGGGTGAAGACCGTCACCGACCTGCTGGTGGGCTTCAAGTGGATCGCCGGGGCGATCGACGCCGGGGGGCCCGAACGGTTTGTGTTCGGCGTCGAGGAATCGCACGGCTACATGGCGGGCGCCTACACCCGCGACAAAGACGGCGCCGTGGCAGCGATGCTCGCCTGCGAGCTGGCCGCCAAGCTCAAGGCCCAGGGGCAAACGCTGCACGAGAAGCTCGACTCGCTCTTCTGGCAGCACGGCTGCCACGCCGAGCGGACGATCAACGTCGAGATGCCCGGCAGCGAAGGGATGACCCGCATGCTCGAGGTGATGCAATTGTTCCGCGGCCAGCCCCCGACCGAGCTGGGGGGGATGGGGGTCGCCCAGCTCCGCGACTACCAGCAAAACCTGACGATCCCGGTGGCCGGTCCCGGGACGCCACGGGAGCTCGCTGGCCCGACAGGCGATCTGGTGATCCTCGACCTGATGGACTGCGGCAACTACGTCGCCTGCCGCCCCAGCGGCACCGAGCCGAAGATCAAGTTCTACCTGTTCGCCTACACCCCGGCCGAGCAGTTGCACGACCTAGAAGAGGCCAAGGCCGAGCTCGAAGCGCGACTCGACGCGATCGAGAACGACCTGCGCACGTTCGCGGGCGTGTGACCTCGAACCCCTATGAATGGCGACCCGCAGGAAGGGAGATTAGGGAATGACGGGGGATAGGGGGGAGGACCTGTCTTCCCCCCTGGCACGATCACCATAGCTAAGAGAGCGTTGATGCTGACCAACGCGATCAACGTCCTGCGGTACCTTGAAGGGTACGGCGACTCGCTCGTGGCCGACGTGGGGCCCGAGGACTTCTGCCGGCGACCCCTCCCGGGGATGAACCACCCGGCGTGGGTGTTTGGTCACTTGGCGTACGCCAGCGACCGCCACGGCACGCTGCTGGGGAACGAGCAGCGCCTGCTCGACTGGCAGCCGCTGTTCGCCAAGGGCTCGGCCGCGAGCGACGACCCCACCGGCTACCCGACGAAAGACGACCTGCTCGCCGCCTGGCGTGCGGCCAACGCCCGGCTGATCGCGGCCGTTGAATCTGCCTCGCCTGAGAAGCTCGCGAGCCCCAACGAGTACCTGAAGAACCCGCTGCTGCCGACGATCGGCGACTTTCTCACCTACTCGATGACGGGTCACACGTCGTCGCACCTGGGGCAGGTCTCGGCCTGGCGCCGCGCGTGCGGCCGGCCGGCGATGTTCTGAGGGGTTGCGGGCCACACTCGCGCTGCGTCGAGGCGAACAGCGCTTAGAATGGGGTCATGACGCCAGCCCCCGTGAACATCGCCCAGACGGTCGTCTACGGCGTCGCGTTCGACCCAAAGAACAGCGAGCGAGTGGCCCGCATGGACCTCAACCAGCTGTTCGCCTCGGTCGGCCGGCTGTTCGACCTGCTAGAGACGCGTGGCGTCGATTACACGCTGGTCGGCGGGATCGCGATGCGGTCGTATGTCGAGGGGCGCAACACACAGGACGTCGATGTCGTCTTGTCGCGTGGCGACCTCGCGCGACTCCCCGAGCTGACGGTGCTCGACGAGAACAACCAGTTCGCGCGGGCCGTTCTAGGGGACCTGACGGTCGATGTGCTGTTCGCCGAGAACGAGCCGTTCGCATCGGTGCGGCGCGAGTTTACCCAGCCGCGGCCGTTCGCCGAACGGACGGTCCGCTGTGCGACCGAGCGCGGGCTGATATTGCTCAAGCTGTTCGCCCTGCCGTCGCTTTACCGGCAAGGACAGCTCAAGAAGGCGCGGCTGTACGAGTCGGACGTGGCCGACCTCGTCGAGATTGGCGTGAACGTGACCGACGACGTCTGGCGACGGCTTGAGGCGATCTTGCTCACCTCCGACGTGGCGGAGCTTCGCAAGATCATCGACCAGGTCGTCGCGAAGCGCGACCACGGCGACGACCGGTTTGCGAACCCGTCGTGAACGTCGCCGCGACGCTCACCCTTCGACGACCCGCAGCCGCAGGATGCAGAACGCGCCGATCGACGCCCCGGCCGTGATCCCTGCTTGCGCGGCGGCGGGGAGCCCGCTGAGCAGCACCGTGGCGCCGGTGACGAGCACGAGCACCGACAACGCCCGGGCCTTCACCCCCGGCCGCACGCCGCGGTACAGCCGCCAGTGGCGGAGCGACGGGCCGAACACGCGCGACGCGAGGAGCCGCTCGTGCAGCCGCCGCGAAGACCGCAGCAGCGAGTAGCTGGTCATCAGCAGGAAGCAGGTGGTCGGCATCCCCGGCACGACGACGCCGATCATCGCCAGCGTGAACCACAGCCCTGCCAGCCCCAGGTGCATAACGCGGCGCCAGCCGACCGCCTCGGTCGGGCGACGGACGAACGCCCGACGACCGGTCGCCTCGTCGGCGTAGGAGTCGATCGCCGGCAGCCCCAGCAAGGACGCGCTGCCGAGCAGCGCGTCGTCGCGGCGGAAGCGCTCGGCGAGCGCCCGGACCGACGAGACCTCGACCCGGTGGTCGCGGAAGTGGATCGCGGCACCGCCGGCCGCCGGTTCGATCGTCACCGAGCGGACGTCGTTGTCGGCGAGCACCCGCCGGGCGACCTCGGCAGCGGCTAAGCTCGGATCGACCGCGGAGGGGGGCGGGACCGGCCCCGTTGTGCGTCGAGCAGGGACCGGCGGTGCGACGGCAAGGGCGGTCATGGGCTTTTAGGCTCGCGACGAGTCGGGGATTGCCGCCGTCACGGCCCGTTGCTGGGCCGACCGGCCGAGAAATCTACACGACGCCGCATGGCGCGGCCCGCCGCTTGTGACGAAGGAGGCGAAAACTTGCCAAAACGCGGCATGCCGCAGGCAGGCGGCGGCCGATACTTGACTAAGTTGACTAAACAAGTAATGATTCGACTGTGTCGAGCTCGTCGGGGCTCCCGTTCGCACCCCGCCTCCCGGCCGCCCGGCCTCCTGCTCAGCCCGTGAATAACACGATGACCACTTCTGCCGTGCGTCTGACCCCCCGCCCGTACCCGGCCCTCCCGGCCCCGGGAGAAGCGCCGTCGGCGGAGCTGCTGGCCGGCCTGGCGATGGAGAGCCAGCGGCTCGAGTCGGCCTCGGCCGACGAGATCATCGCCTGGGCCCACGAGCGGTTCGCACCCGGCCTGGCGATGGGGACTGCGTTCGGGCCCGAGGGGTGCCTGATCCTGTCGCTGATCCCGAAGCTGGCGCCCTCGACGTACGTCTTCAACCTCGACACGGGCTACCAGTTCCAGCAGACGCTCGACCTGCGCGACCGCATCGCCGAGAAGTACGGTGTCGAGGTCGAGCTGCTCAAGCCGGAGCTCTCGGTCCCCGAGTACGAGGCGCTGCACGTCCCCGTGCACGGTGCGCCCCTCTACCAGGTGAACCCCGACCAGTGCTGCCACGACCGCAAGATCAAGGTCCTCGAGCGGGCGGCGGTCGGTCGAACGGCGTGGATGAGCGGCATCCGCCGCGACCAAAGCCCGGTCCGCGCGAAGCAGCCGATCGTCGCCTGGGACCGCAAGTTCGGCCTGGTGAAGATTAGCCCTCTGGCGAACAGCACCTCGAAGGACGTGTGGTCGCGGATCGTTAAGGACGGGGTCCCCTACAACCCGCTGCACGACCAGGGCTACCCGAGCATCGGCTGCTGGCCCTGCACGTCGCAGCACTCGGGGGACTCGCGCGACGAGCGCGCCGGTCGCTGGGCCGGCAAAGCCAAGACCGAGTGCGGCCTGCACACGCTGGAGTCGGACGGCAGCGGGATCTGACGAAGGCGGAATGCGGAAGTGGGAATGCGGAGTAGGCGCTGCCGCTCAAAGCTTCACAGTCCCTACGCCCTGTTCTTTCCGAACTCCGCATTCCCAATTCCGCATTCGCCTCATGCTTTCCGCCAAGTCTGAGTATGCCTGCCTCGCCCTAGCGCGTCTTGCGGCGCAGCACGGGAGCGGGCTGCCGGTGCAGGGGCGGCGGCTGGCTGCCGACGAGGGAATCCCCGAGGGGTTCCTCGTGCAGATCCTGCAGGAGCTCAAGCGGCTCGGGCTCGTCAGCAGCGTCCGCGGGGCGTCGGGAGGCTACCGCCTGACGCGCGAACCGCGCGACGTGACGCTCGGCGAGGTGCTCGACCTAATGGAAGGGGAGGCCGAGACCGGCTCGAACCTTGCGAGCCCCTCGCCGCTCGCCGAAGCGCTGTCGAGCGCCTGCGCCGATGCGGCTTCTTCGGCCCGGAAGCGCTTGTACGGCGTGACGCTCGCCGACCTTGCGCAGCGCTGTGAAGGGGTCGGGGCTCGGATGTACTACATCTAACAGCGCGGCGTGAGCCGTCACGCCACGCCGAACACAACCGCCACGGCCTGGCCAGTGGGGGCGTGATTGACCGCCAGCAGCGCGTTCCCCGCGGCGTCGCGGTGCTCGGGGGACGCGTTGACGGGGCAGGCCGGATCGAGGGCGTCGAGGTTGAGTGTCGCCGGGACGTAGCCTTCGCGCCACGCGACGAGGGCGGCGGCGAGCTCCACAGCGCCCCCCGCCGAGCCGATCGCCCCGAAGTAGCTCGTCGGCGCCGTGACGGGGGCGTCGCCGACCACGCGAGCGAGGGCCTGCGCTTCGGTCGCGTCGGCGTCGATGCGGCTCGCGCCGTGGGCTTTGACCATCGTCAGGTCGCGCGCGGCGATTCTGGCGCTGGCGAGGGCCGCGGCCGCCGAGGCTTCGATCGCGCGCCCCGTTGGTCGGCGCGAAGCGGCCGACGGCTCGCAGCGCGAGCTCGCGGCGAGGAACCTCCCCCAAGGCCGAACGCCACGCCGCGCGGCGGTCCGCAAGAAGTGCTCTTCGCTCTCGAGGACGAAGTAGGCGGCGCCCTCGGCCATCACCGACCCGTTGCGGGCCACGTCGAAGGGGCGGCTCGCGGCGGCCGGTTCGACGTCACCCCCGGTCGCCCCCGCACCGCCGCGGAACACCATATCAGTCAGGTCGAGCCGCGTGCTGGCGCCCCCGGCGAGCATCACGTCGGCGGCGCCGCGACGGATCGCGTCGGCCGCTTCGGCAATCGCCAGCAGGCCCGAGACGTCCCCCAGGGCGATCGTGTTGGTGGGACCGCGTGCGTCGCGACGGATCCCGACGTGGCAGGCGGCCATATTCGGCAGGTACTTGAGCATCCACAGCGGGAACAGCTCGCGCATCCCGGTCGCGCCCCAGGCGCGCAGGTCGAGCCCTCCCGCGCCGTCGCGGCTGGTGGCCATCGGTCCGGCAAGCTCGTCGATTGCGCAGTACAGCATGCCCGCCGCCCCGATCACACCGAGGCGTTCGGGATCGACGTCGGTCGGCTCGAGTCCCGTGTCGGCCCAGGCGAGCTCGGCGGCGGCGAAGGCGAGCTGCGTCTCGCGGGCCATCACCTTGAGGCTCTTCCGCGGCTCGACGTGCGCTTTGGGGTCGAATTCGGGGACTTCCCCCCCGAAGGGGGCGCCCCACCCGGCCCGCTCAAGATCGGCGAGCCTGCGGACCCCGCTCCGCCCGTCGCGAAGCGACGCCGCGACCGAATCGACCCCGATGCCGATCGGCGACACGACTCCCAGTCCAGTTACGAGCACCGCGGTCATGCTGCGAGCGAGGCGGCGCCAGGGAGGGGGGTGACAAATCGACGCTGGAAGGACGCTTGAGCCGTAATTAGCGTGGGCGCTACAACCGATAAGGTAACGCCTCCGCTCGGCGGGGCCCCAGGGAGCAGCCGATCGTTATCGGCAGAGGTCCGCGCGAATGTCGATCAACGGCTCATTATCTCCCGACACGGGCGCCCCTTTCCACCCACTGGGGACGGATGGGGGGCCGTTCGCCGGCGCCGCGGCAGCCGGGTCGCTAAGCCCCGGGCGGGACCGGCGTTCGCGCGCCGCGAGAGCTCTTGACGCCGAACCACGACCAGCTGGGTCGGCAGAAGTCGATGCCCAGGGGATCGCCAAGCCGGCGTTCTCGATGGCCGAGGCGCGGACCTTGATCGGCGGCGACCTCCGCCCGAAGCAGTGGGTCTACTGGACCGACTTCCTGTCGAGCTGGGCCGTGGCGATGGCCAGCTTCAAGGGGGTGCAGGTCGCCCAGCTGGGGGCGCCGTTGCGGTGCCTGGCGTTCCTGGTGAGCGTGCTGGCGATCTACCGCTGCGGGCTGTTTATTCACGAGCTCACGCACCTCCCAGAGCGCGAGTTCCGCCTGTTCCGCCGCGTCTGGAACTTGCTCGCCGGCATCCCGTTCTTGATCCCGTCGTTCGTCTACCAGACGCACATCGACCACCACCGTCGGACGCACTACGGCACGACGCACGACGGCGAGTACCTGCCCTTCGGCAGCCGCCCCGTGCTGCACCTGTTCGCCTACCTGGGGCAGAGCCTGGTGATCCCGTTGCTGGCGATCGTGCGGTTCGGCCTGCTGACGCCGATGACGTGGTTCAACACGCCGCTCCGCGACTGGGTCCACCGGCACGCGTCGAGCATGGTGATCGACCCGACGTACCTGCGCCCGCTCCCCAGCCGCAACGACCTCCGCACGATCCGGCTGCAAGAGGTGCTCTGCTTCTTGTTCGTCGCCGGGATGGGCTTCGGCGTTGTGCGGAGCTGGTTCGGCCAGGGGATCCTAAGCCCCTGGATGTTGCCGCAGGCGTACCTGACGGGGGTCTGCGTGGTGACGCTGAACGCGGTGCGGACGCTCGGCGCGCACCGCTACCACAACGACCCCCGCGCGAACGGCGACCGGCCGATGACGTTCGTCGAGCAATTGCTCGACTCGGTCAACTACCCGCGTCGCCCTTGGCTGGGGACGCTGTGGGCGCCGGTGGGGACGCGGTTCCACGCGTTGCACCACTTGTTCCCGTCGATGCCGTACCACGTGATGCCCGAGGCCCATCGCCGCCTGATGGCGGGGCTGCCGGCCGACTCGCCGTACCGCCGTACCGAGAGCCGGGGTCTGTTCTACGAGCTCGCCAACCTGTGGCGTCGGGCCCGAGCGAGCTCCCGCTAAGGGGTAGGCGGAAGCGATCTTCACAGCTCCTTGTCGTAGACGCGCCACGTCTTGTAGCGCAGCGCGCCCCCTTTCTCGATTGTCTTTCGCGAGAGGTCGTTCGACTCGAGCACCCAACTGAACTCGCACTTGGTCACTCCGTGATCGAGCGCCGGTCGCAGCATGCTCCGCGCCAGGCAGACGCCGACCCCCCAGCTCTGGTACTCGGGGAGCACGTTCGTGCTGACGATCCGGATGCGGTCGATCGAGTGCTTGCTCCACAGCAGCCGGACGAATCCAAACGGGAACAGCCGGCCGTCGATGGCCTTGATCCGCGCGTTGTAGTCGAGCAGCCCCAGCACGACGCCGACCGGCTTCCCTTCGACCTCGCCAACGCGCGCCAGCTCCGGCACCAGCAGCTTCCGCAGGTCGGCGGCGAACGCCAGCACCTCCGAGCGCGACATGGGGACGTAACCCCAAGTCTTGGTGAGCGCGCGGTTGTAGATGTCGAGGAACAGCTCAACCTCTTGGCGGAAGCGCTTCGTGTTCATCGGCCGGACGCGGACCCCGAACCGCTCCTGCACCATCTGATCGACGGTCGCCATCTTCTGGTCGCGCGCCAGGTTGTCGAGCATCGACGTGTCGGCCGAGTAGCCGTACATGTCTTGAGACTTGGTGAACCCGCTCCCCTCGATCAGCTTGCCGTAGTACGGAGGGTTGTGGGCGAGCAGGAAGTACGGGGGGGTGTCGAAGCCCTCGACGAGGGTCCCCAGCTCGTAGTTGATCGAGGGGCTCATCGGCCCGCGGACGCAGGTCTGGCCGCGCTCGCGCAGCCAGCCCTCGGCCTCGGCAAACAGGGCGTCGGCCACGCGCTGGTCGTCGATGCACTCGAAGAACCCGAAGAACCCGCGCGCTTCGCGGTGCCAGCGGTTGTGGGGGCCGTTGACGATCGCCGCGATGCGCCCCACCGGCTCGCCGTCGCGCGTCGCCAGGAACGCCTCGCGTGAGGCGTCCTCGTAGAACGGGTGCTTGCCGAACCCGGCGAGCAGCTCCTGGTTGCGCCGCAGCGGCGGGACCCAGCACGGGTCCCCGGCGTTCATCCGCCACGGCAAACCGAGGAACGCCTTTCGCTGTGCGCGGCTGCGGACGGGCTGAACGGCGAGCGGCATGCGAAGGGGGAATGCGGAGGTCAGAAGGCGGAAGTGGGACACGGAGTTAGGCCGTTGTCGGGCCGCGACCGCTGTGCGAGTCTACCGACCAAGCGACGCGACGTGCATTCCGCATTCCGACCTCCGCATTCCGCATTCCCGTGTCCTCCCTCGTTACCGGCGCCACGGGGTTCATCGGCGCCCGGCTCGTCGAGCGGCTGCGGGCCGCCGGCGAAGAGGTGGTTTGCCTCGTTCGAGACCCTGCAAGGGCGAAGGGCGTCACGGGTCCGGGCGTGCGGCTGGCGCTCGGTTCGCTCGACGACGAGGCGTCGCTCGCGGCGGCGATCGATGGGATCGATACCGTCTATCACTTGGCCGGCAAGACGCACGGCGTGACGCTCGCCGAGTTCGTCGCCGTCAACGCCGGCGGGACCGAGCGCGTCTGCCGAGCGGCGGTGGCGTGCGCGACGCCCCCCACGGTGGTGGTGGTGAGCTCGCTCTCGGCGGCGGGCCCGTCCCCGCCTGACAAGCCGCACACCGAGCACTCCCCCCCGGCGCCGATCTCGCGGTACGGCCGCAGCAAGCTGCTGGCCGAGGAGGCCGCCCAGGGTTACGCCGACCGGGCGCCGATCTCGATCGTCCGCCCACCGGTGGTGTTCGGCCCGGGGGACCGCGACGGCCTGCTGCTGTTCAAGGCGCTGCGCCGGTTCCCGCTGCACTTCGTGCCGCAACTTCGGGGCCTGCCACTGTCGCTTGTCTACGTCGATGACCTCGTCGAAGGCTTGGTGGCGGCGGCCCAGAAGGGCGAACGGTGCGACCCCTCCGGCGCCGACCCGTCGCGCGGCGTCTACTACGTGGCCGACCCCACCCCCTCGAGCTACGCCGAGATGGGCCGCCTCGCCGCCGGGGCGATGGGCCGCCGGGCGTGGGTGCTTTGCCGCCGGAAGTACCCGCTGGTCGTGCCGGCGCTCGTCGGCGACCTCGCCGCCAAGTTCCGCGGCAAGGCGAGCGTGATGAACTCCGACAAGCTCCGGGAGGCCTCCGCCAACGGCTGGGTTTGCGACCCGTCGAAGGCGTTCGCGCAGCTCGGCCTGACCCCCCCCAGGCCACTCGCCGAGCGCTACGCCGAGACGGCGCGCTGGTACGAAGCCGCCGGGTGGCTGGCCCCCCCCCGCACGGCCTGAGCCGACGGGGCGCGAGCCCATCGGAGCGAGCGCCGAGCCGGCAGCGCCCGACACGGCCGTTTCGTCGCGGTTGTGTAATAGTTTTTCGCGCCCACACCATAGAAATAAACTGGCGTCACGCGCCGGGTTCGGCTACCGTACCCCGCGGTGGACCGCATGTTCACCCCATCCAGCCTGCCGGCTCTTGGTGTCGGGTTGGTCGCTCGTTCTGTGATCGGTAGTTAGCGGGTCGCACTGCGCCCGCGATCGACCACCACCCGATTCCGACGCCTCACCTCCTGAACGAACACCATGGCTTCGCTCTGCGCCCGGCTGCCCTTGGCAGCGTTTCTCGCCGCCGTCGCCACCCTCGCGCCGCCGGCCCTGGCGCTGGATCGAACATGGATCGGCGGGAACGTCGATTGGGTCGATGCCGGCGCCCCGACCAACTGGAACCCCAACGACGAACCCGACGCCGGGGACCGGGCGATCTTCAACACGGCCAACGTGGTCAACCTCGGCAGCAACAACACCGTCAACGGCCTGGCGCTGTCGGGCGGGATCGACCTCAACACCAATGGCTTTGACCTGGCGGTCGATGGGCTCGTCGAAGTCGCCGGAGGGGGCACGAACCTCCTCATCGGTGGCGCCGCGGGGAGCATCGACGCCGACGACGTTGTGATCAACGCCAGCGGCGTCATCGGGCTCTCCGGGGGGACGCTCACGATGGACGAAGAGGTCGGCACGGCGCTCATCGACATCAACGCCGGCGGCGTACTGCGAGGGAGCGGCGAGATCCTGTTCGCGGACACGCCGGGCGTCGTGTCCACGATATTGTTCAACGACGGGACGCTCAGCGCCTTCACTCAGGCTCCCCTCCTAGGCAGCCCCGCTGTGGGGACGCTCACGATCAGTTCCGCCACACCGGGTTTCACGCGCGTCGATCTCGACGGAACGGGCGACGCAGGGGTCGTGAGCGTGACCCGAAGCCAGACGCTCGACCTCAACGTCGGCTTTGCCGACGCGTTCAACGGGACGATGAACTTGGCCCACGAGTCGGCGTTCGACTCGCTCAACGCCTGGACCCTCGGCACGGGGGGGGCGATCAACGTCGATACCGGCGCTATCGACAACCCGTTCCCTACGCCCGACGTCCCCGCCGGGACGGCGACGATCCGCGGTGGCTTGCTCACGCAGACCGGCGGCACGATCGACGTCGCCGACACCGACGGCACGCTGCGTATGGACGCGAACTTCACGATGAGCGCCGGGTCGTTCACCAACAGCGGAACGGCGATCTTCAACGGCGCGACGAACATCACGACCGCCGCGGGTTACGCCCCCAGCAGCGTCAATGCGCAGACCATCGTTAACGCGAACGTGACGATCAACGACGCCGCAAACGACTTCAACTGGGACGGCAACGGCCAGGCCGACACGGCGGTCAACGGCTCGGCCGTGCTATCGATCACCGCCAATCGTATCGACTCGGCCGACGACGTCTTCGGCGGGACGATCACGCTCAACGACAGTGGTGACCTGCAGGTCCTGCTAACGGCCAACGAGTGGACGGTCGCCGGGGCGCTCAATAAGAACAATGTGGGCGTTTCCAGCATCAGTGGTGAGGACATTCGGGTGACCGGCGCCGTCAACGTTAGCTCGGGAACGCTCGACGTGAATGTCCCAATCACGATGGCCAGCGGCTCGACTCTCGACGTCGAGCCGGGCGCTCAGGGAGAGTTCTTCACCACCACGCTCTTGGCGGGGTCGAGCGTGACCACCGACGGCACGCTGGGCCTGGGCCAGGGGAGCGTCCTTGCGGGGCCCACCACCCTCGGCGGAACGGGTCTGCTGCGGATGCTCTCGACGTCGATCGTGTCGGCCAACACCACGGTCAACGTCGCGACTTTCGACTGGGACGGCCTTGGTACCGGAACGGGGCACACGATCAATAGCGGCGTCACCTTCACGATCAACTCCGCCGCCCTCGACACCGACGGCGACATGGACGACCCCTTGACGCTCGCCGGCGGCGGCTCGCAGCTCGTGGTCAACGGACCCGCGCAGTGGACCGCCACGGCGGCGATCAACGCCAACAACGCCGGCGTAGGGACGGCGACCATCGGCGGAACGAGCCGGTTCGTCATGAACGGACTGAGCGCTGTTCTCAACGTCAACGGAGACACGGCCATTACGGCCCCGTTGAGCCTCGGCGCCGGCTCGCTGGTGGACATCGACGGCCCAGCGCTTCTCGACGCCACAAACAACGTCGCCTACGCCGGCACGACGATCTCGGGGCTGGGAACCTACTCGCCCGGCGCTGCGAACCTCGTGACCGCCGATTCGTCGATCACCGCGTCAACATTCGACTTCGACGGCGGGGCCTGGACGGTCGAATCGGAGGCGTTGCTAACGGTCAACGTCACCGACTACGACGCCACTGCGACCAACGCCTTCGATGGCACGGTGACGCTCAACAGCGGGAAAGTTGACGTGACGACCGGCGACGCGACGTTCGTCTTCGACGGCACGCTCAACTTGAACAGCGCCGTTGGCGCGGCGGCAACCTGGAACGGCGAGCCGCTGGCGATCGGCAACGACGCGGGCGCCCTCGACGCCGACGTCAACGCCTTGACCGGCGAGTTCAACAACCTTGCCTCGGCGAGCGTTGTCATCAACTCCGACGCCGACGTCTTCGTCGCTGCCGGGGCGACGCTCCGCTTCATCGAGACCGCCGACGTGACGTTTAACTCGGTCAACGGCTTGAACAACATGGAGTTCAGCGGCAGCGGGACCGTCGAGTTCAACGACGACGTCAACGTCAACGAGACAACGACGCTCAACATGGTGGGCGGGACAGTCGATCTGGACGGCGCCGACGACTTCGGTGACTTCATCAACATCGACGCCCCCCTCAACATCAACGCGGCCACGATGCGCAGTTTCGGATCGGTCAACGGCGGCGGCGGGGCGAATACGCTCGACGTCAACAACAACGCCGGCACAGGGGTGCTGACGGTGAATCTCGACAACGCGGCCGAAGAGTGGACGCTCAGCGCACCCGGAGTGATGAACCTGGTGAACGACAACGTCGTAGCGACGCTGCTAGCCGGGAGCGACGTGAACATCGACGGCACGCTCAGCGTCACCGGCGACGTCCGCTCGACGGCCCGGCTCGACATCGGCGCAACGGGGGTGGTCAACATCAACACGGTGAACGAGCCGCTGCGCCTCGCGGGGGGCAACAACGCCAACGACACCAACACCATCGCCGGCGGCGTCATCAACGGTCCGGGCGTCCTGAACGCCGAGAACGTCCGCGGGCTCCATGGCTTCGGCACGATCAATGCGGCGATCGACTTCGACGGCTCCGCGAATCTACGGGCCGACAACGGGACGCTCACCCTCAACGGCGCGATCACCCAGTCCAACGTGCTTGGTACGAATGACGACGACGGCGTCCTTAACATCCCGGCCGCGTGGAACAGCGGCAGCGTCAATGCCGTTGAACTCAACGGCGGTGTGCTGCAAGGTGGGACGATCACCAACGACGGCGGCAACGGCATCAGCGGCGACGGCACGGTGACGTCGCGCGTGATCAACAACTCGCGTATCGGCGCCAACGGCGGCGGTACGACACTGGTCGTCCAAACCGCGGGCAACGACAACGATTGGGACGGCGCCGGGGCCGGCCAGCTTCGCGGGGTGAACGGCGCGACGCTCGAGCTGCGCGACGTCGGCGCCGCGTTCGCCTTCACCGGATCCGTCCTCGCGCAAACGGGAGGCCGTGTCTTCACGAACGGCTTCGCGCTCGACTTCAACGCGGGGTCGTCGATCACGCTCAACAACGGCGCCTTCGAATCGACGAACTCGACCAACATCGCGGGAACCGTCACCGTCGGCGCGGGGACGGAATCGACAATCAAGGTGCAGAACAACCGCTTCCTGACCTTCGAGCCGACCAGCGCCACAACGCTCAACGCCAACCTCGTCTTGCAGAACAACAACGTCATTATCGACGCCGGCGCCACGTTCGGCGGGACCGGCGCCCTGGTGATCGACGAGCCCAGCTTCGCGGTCATCGACAACGGCGCTACCGTGAACGTGCTCGTGGTGAACGAGGGCGCCCTCCGTCCCGGCAACAGCGAGGGGATCGGCGTAGCGACCGTGAAGGACTACACCCAGACCGCGACCGGCGAGCTGTTCAGCGAGATCGCCGGGGCGCTCCCAAATCAGTTCGACCGCATCCAAGCCACCGGCATCGCCCAGGTGGCCGGCCGGTTGGTTGTCGACCTCGACGGCGGTTTCGATCCGGCCCTGGGGGCGACGTTCGACATCCTCACGACCGTCTTCGGGGTCTCCGGGGCCTTCGACCTTATCGACTACCAGAGCCTGCCGGCGGGCAAGGCCTTCGCCGTCAGCTACCTCCCCAACGCGGTGCGGCTGACCACGGTGGTGAGGCCCGACTTCGCGGCGGACTTCGACGACGACGGCGACGTCGATCAGACCGACTACGCGATCTGGGTCGGGGCCTACGGCCTCAACCAGTTGGGGGACGCCACGGGGGACAACCTCTCCAACGCCGCCGACTACACGGTGTGGCGCGACCAGCTCGGCTCGGGCCCGTCGCTCCCGGCGACGAGCATCCCCGAGCCGACCGCGGCGCTGCTGGTTGCGGTCGCGATGGCGGGAGTCGCGAGCGGCCGCCGGCGGCGCTGAGCGCTCAGCGGCTCGGGGCGTCGAGTCGCACGGTCCGGCCGGTCCGCGCCGACTCGCGCGCCGCGTCCAAGAC
The DNA here is from genome assembly GCA_051648405.1 of Lacipirellulaceae bacterium. GTDB lineage: Bacteria > Planctomycetota > Planctomycetia > Pirellulales > Lacipirellulaceae > JBOFFC01. Next base: position 9,065 of record JBOFFC010000030.1, on the reverse strand, counting down.
CTCGACCACGACCAGGTTGTTCGCGAGTGACGACAGCTCGTTCGGCTCGGCGTCGCCGCGGACCACGGCCGCCAAGTGCGCGAAGGGGTCGCCGTCGGCCGCCGCCGGCGACGGGGCCCGCTTCGTCGAGGGCTCGCCCCCCGCGGTGTGCGACCTCAGGCGGTCGGCGCCGACCGTCAACAAGTCGCCCCGTTCGCACGAGACGCACAAGTCCTTCACGTTGTGTGGCCAGTTCCACGACGCCTGCACCACCGCGATGCGGTCGGGGTACTCGAGCAGCAGCGTCGCGTCGTCGTCCACGCGCGGGTAGAGCGCCGGCTTGCGTGTGGCGGCAGTCGCGGTCACCGCGTGGGGCCTGCGGCCCGCGGCGAGCCACGTCGAGAGGTTGACGCCGTAGCAGCCGAAGTCGGTGAGCGCCCCGCCGCCGTTCTCGTGCGGGTCCAGAAGCCAGGCGAGGAACTCGGGTCGGCAACCGATCTCGATCGGCCCCGGGTGGCCCGAGCGGACGACGAGTCGCCGCACGGGGCCCTGCTCGCCCGCTTCGAGTCTTCGCCCCAGCGCGCCGACGGACGGGTACCAGGTGGTCTCGTAGTTCGTCAGCAAGTGACGCGCCGCGCGCCGCGCGGCGTCGGCCATCGCCGTTGCGTCGTCGCTCGAGACGGCGAGCGGCTTCTCGACCATCACGTGGGCGCCGTGCGCGAAGCACGCGATCGCGTCGTCGCGGTGCTCGCGTGTGCTGCCGAACAGGCAGACGGCGTCGGGGCGCGTCGCAACGAGCATCGCCTCGAGGTCCTCGAACAGCAGTTCGGGGCCGAGTTGGAACTCGGCGGCGCGGCGTGCCGCGAGGTCGGCGTTCGGCTCGAAGACGCCGACGATCTCGACGTCGCCGCGGTCGCGCGGCCGGCCTAAGAGGCCGAACACGTGGTCGTGCGTCAGCCGCACGATCGCGACACGCACGGGGGGCGCCGCGCGGCTCGTAGGCGGCAACGCGAGCAAGGCGGCTACGGCGAACGTGAAAAGGCGCAAGACGCTGGTCTCCGGCGGCGGTGACGGGTGTTGGCGGGCTCGCAGCACTCGTCGATGAGCGGATGGGAGAGCCCAAGCCCGTTAGCGTAAGCACCGGAAGGTGAACCGGGTACACGGCGTCGCTCCCCGCGCAGGGGGTTGGGGCTCCCGTGGACGTCGGGGGTCCCAGAGTCGTTGGGAACGCGTCCCGGATGCGGCCTACCGCATGCGAACGATTTGGACGATTTTGTTCTGCCCCCCTGCATCCGTGGGCCCGGCGGCCGCGAAAGACCGGGTGTCCGGAGGCCGATTCGGCCCCCGCGGGACCCTTCCGATCCTGAATCCACGAGTCAACCATGATCCGTTCTACCGTCGCTTCGCTGGCCCTTGCCGCACTTGCCGCCCCTGCCCTCGCCGAGTGCCCGCACGCCAAGGCCGCTGCGCAGGCTGCCGCCGCTCAGCACCACGCCGTCGTGACGACGGTCGCCCACACGACTGCGGGCGCCGAGGCCGACATCGTCGATACGGCCGTCGCCGCGGGGAGCTTCAAGACGCTCGTCGCCGCCGTGCAGGCCGCCGGGCTTGTCGATGCCCTCAAGGGCGAAGGCCCGCTGACGGTGTTCGCCCCGACCGACGAGGCTTTCGCCAAGATCCCCGCTTCGACGATCGAGTCGCTCCTCAAGCCGGAGAACAAGGACCAGCTCGTAAAGATCCTTACCTACCACGTCGTGCCGGGTCGGATCGACGCCGCACAGGTGGTCAGCGCTCGGGCGTTCAAGACGCTGCAAGGGGGTGAGATCGCCATCGGCGTCGCGAAGGGCAAGGTCCTGGTCGATGGCGCCAAGGTGGTGAAGACCGACATCGGCACGAGCAACGGCGTGATCCACGTGATCGACACCGTGCTGATGCCGGCTGAGTGAAGTAGTCGCCGCGCTCGATCGGTGGGTTTCACGAGACGGGGGCTTCCGACGTGTTCGCCACCGACTACTGTTGCCCATCGCCGAGCTTGGCGCTAGTTTGTGATCAAATCAGCATCCGCCGGGGGTCCCGTATCGGGACTCCCGGCGAAGCTGTTCCCAAGGCGAAGCGCGTCGTCGAGTCCTCAATACGCTCCGTGGAAGCCGCTTTGTCCGAGCTCGTCTTGCCGAACGTCGCAGCGGGCGAAGCGGGGGCCCCCGAGCGGTGCCTCGATCGGTACGGCGCGCTCGTCTGGTCGCTGGCGCGGCGATACTTCGCGTCGCGGGCCGACGCCGAGGACGCGGTTCAAGAGGCTTTCGTCGCGCTGTGGGAGAACGCTTCGCGGTTCGACCCCAACGTGGCGAGCGAGACGACGTTCGTAGCGATGATCAGCCGGCGGCGGATGATCGACCTCGTCCGGCGGCGCGTTGCGTCGAACACGGTCGGCGCGGCCGGCGGGCCCGAGCGGGTCGAGGTCGAGTCGCTCGCCGCCGCCGAGCAGAGTCCCCGAGTTGAGCTCACGGAGGAAGCGCAGCGAGTCCGAGAGCACATGCAAAGCCTGCGTGAAGAAGAGCGCCGCGTCCTGGACCTCGCCCTCTGCCAGGGCCTCACGCAACAGCGGATCGCCGAGCTCACCGGCTGGCCGCTCGGAACGGTCAAGTCGCACGCCCGGCGCGGGATGACCCGTCTGCGCGGCTTGCTAAGCGCCCCAACTAAACGACAGCCACCTATCGGCGCAGGGGAGGGTGTACGATGAGCACGCCCTCCCCCCCAATGAACGATGGACGTGCTCGGCTCGAAGAATTGCTGTGCGACCGCGCCGTGTTCGGGCTCAACGCGAGCGAATCCGCCGAGCTTGCGCGGCTGCTGCAAACGCTCGGCGAGTCGGACGACTTCTTGTACGACCTGGCCGCCGCCGACGTGGCGCTCTCGGTCACCCCTGCCGAACCCTTGCCCAGCGGCGTGCGAGCACGAGTGCTCGACGACGCGCGTCGGTTTGACTTCGCCGCGCGCCGCGTTGACGTCGCGCAGCACGACGTTGCTCCCGAGCTACCGGGCTTCGCCCGGCCTACGTCCTCGTGGCCCTCTTCCTCTTGGCCTAGCACGGTCGCGTGGCTTGCGGTGGCCGCTTCGCTGCTCGTCGGGGCTTGGTTGGGGCGTACAGCGGGTGACGGCCTGGCGACCGACGAGCGCACCGTGGCTACGCGGCGAGCGGAGCTCGCCCGAACGACCGACGCGATCGGGCTCGCCTGGAGCGCGACCGACGACAAAGCCGCCCGCGCGCCCGACGGGGCCGACCGGGCGGCGTTCGCGTGGGGCGACGTCGTGTGGAGCGACGAGCGGCAAGAAGGTTACATGACCTTCCGCGGCCTCGCGGTCAACGACCCCGACGCCGAGCAGTACCAACTGTGGGTCTTCGACGCCGAGCGCGACGACCGCTACCCGGTCGATGGAGGGGTGTTCGACGTCGCCTACGGACCGGGGTCCGACGAGGCCGTCGTGCCGATCCGCACCCGGCTCCGCGTCAACAAGGCCGTGATGTTCGCCGTGACGGTCGAACGCCCCGGAGGGGTGGTGGTCTCCGACCGCAGCCGCCTGCCGCTGCTGGCGAAACGATGAGTCGCCCCCGGACTGCCGAAGGAAAAGAACCACCGATGAACGCCGATAAACTCAGATGAGGGAACGCAGCGTCGGCGGCAAGCGTTCGCGCCGACCACTCGCTTCCTCTCTATCCGCGTTCAACTGTGGTTCCTTTTCTGCCGTCCCCCGCGGGCGCGCCGTCCTGCTAGAATGCCGCCCGGATTCCTTGTCTCCCGGGAGCGACTTCCATGAAGCGACGCGAGTTCTTTCAGGCGGCCGGCGCCGCGGGCGCCGCGATCGGGTTGGGGGGGGCGGCAGAAGCCGCGGCCTCGTCAGGTCCTTTCAAGCTCGGCTACGCCCCGCACTTCGGGATGTTCCAGAACCTCGCCGGCGAGGGGCTCGTCGCGCAGCTCGAGTTCGCAGCCGATCAGGGCTTCCGCGACTGGGAAGACAACGGCATGAAGGGCCGCCCCGTCGGCGAGCAGCAGGCGATCGCCAAGGGGATGGAGCGGCTGGGGATCCGGATGGGGGTCTTCGTCGCCTCGGCGAGCTTCGGCGAGCCCCTCTTCACGTCGAACGACAAGGCGATGGAAGAACGGGTCCTCGAAGACGTCCGCGCGTCGGTCGAGGTCGCCCAGCGCGTCAACGCGAAGTGGATGACGGTCGTCCCCGGGACGGTCAACCAGCGGATCGAGCCCGGCTACCAGACGGCGTACTGCGTCGACCTGCTGCGTCGCTGCTGCGAGATCCTCGAGCCGCACGAGATCGTCATGGTGCTTGAGCCGCTCAACTCGTGGCGCGACCACCCGGGCCTGTTCCTCACCAAGGTCCCGCAGGCGTACGACATCTGCCGGGCGGTCGATAGCCCGTCGTGCAAGATCCTGTTCGACCTTTACCACCAGCAGATCCAGGAGGGGAACCTGATCCCCAACATCGACCTGGCCTGGAGCGAGGTCGCCTACTTCCAGTGCGGCGACAACCCGGGCCGCAACGAGCCCGGCACGGGAGAGGTGAACTACCGCAACGTGTTCCGCCACCTGCACTCGAAGGGCTTCGAGGGGGTCATGGGGATGGAGCACGGCAACAGCCAAGGGGGCGAAGCCGGCGACCAGGCGGTGATCGACGCCTACCGCGCGGCGGACTCTTTTTGACGGAGAAGCTTTACAGGATTCCAGGATACGAGAAGCGATTTACAGGAAGGCGCCGGCGAGACGTATCCTGTCGATCGCTTCTTTCATCCTGGAATCCTGTCTAGCTTCCGTCAGGCGGCAGGAGCGGCGGCCCAGCGCGTCTCGGCGAAGGCCCGATCGATGAGCTTCGCGTCGATGCGCGACGACCGCTGGCTGGCGCCGGCGAGCAGGGCGAAGTCGGCGAGTCGCACGGCCATCCGCGGCACGCCGTGCGACAGCTCGTGCAGCCGCGCGAGGGCGGCGTCGGTGAAGACCGGGTCGAGCCGGCCCGCATCGATCAGCGCCGTTTGCAGGTAGCCGACCGTGTCGTCGAGCGACCACGGGGCCAGGTCGATCCGCAAATCGACCAAGTGGAGCAGCGCGTCACCGAGCCGCCCGACGCCGTCCGGCGTGGCGGCCAGCACGAGCGTCCAGCCGACGGTCGATTCTCCTTCGAGCCGCGCGAGGCGCGTGAGCACCTGCAGCGAGTCGGGCCCCAGCTCGTGGGCGTCGTCGATCACCAACAGCGTGGGGCGGCCCTGCCAGCGGTTCTCGGCCAGGCGGTCCTCGACCCGGCGCCACAAGCGGACCTGGTTGTCGGCCCCGTCGGGAGACGCGCCGAGCCCCTCGGCGACGCGCCACAGGAGCTCGCGCGAAGTGAGCGCCGCGGCGTCGATCGCCGCGACGCCAACCCCTTTGCCGCGCTGCTCGGCCCCGATCGCGGCCAGCGCCGTCGTCTTCCCCATCCCCCGCCCGCCGACGAGCACCCCCAATCGGCGCCGCTGCGACACGAGGTAATCGGCCCGCGCTGCCCCCTCGGCGAGCGGCTCGGTCGGGTACGGCTCGACGAGCGACGCCGTGAACGGAGAGGCCCCAAGGCCCCAGTGGTGCAAGTACATGGGTGCTAGCCGTGGTAGCGTGAGGGGTGCGAGCGCACGGCGCGCCCCGTTTGCGCACCGTGCCCTGCTGAACACAATCGGCACGGGCGGCTGCGTCCTGCACTAGCGCCGCGCCACCGTAGGCGAGCCGGCGGCGCCATCCGTCGGAGTGCTCAAGCCTGGTACCCGCGTCAATCCCTCCGCCGGCGTACGCCGACGGCTCGCCCAACGCCTGCTAGCACGAAACCTATGAGCGAGCGCTTCGCAACCGACGGCCCGATCGAAGGGGACGGGGCGACCCTCTCCGGGCCCGAGGCGCACCACCTGCTGCACGTGATGCGGCTGGGGGTCGGCGACCGCGTGACGCTCGTCGATGGGTCGGGGGCCGAGTTCCTCGCCGACGTCGAGTCGGCGACGCGGCGTGACGTGCGGCTGGCGATCGTCGAGCGGACCGAGGCGGACCGCGAGCTTCCCGACGACCTCGTGCTGGGGGTCGCGCTCCCCAAAGGGGATCGCCAGAAGGTGCTCGTCGAGAAACTCACCGAGCTGGGGGTCACGCGGCTCGTGCCGCTTGCCACCGAGCGAAGCGTTGCCGTCGCGGGGGAGGGGGCGCTCGACAAGCTCCGCCGCGCGGTGATCGAGGCCTCGAAGCAATGCCGACGCAACCGCTGGATGCGGGTCGAGCCGCCGCGCCCTCTAGGGGCGTTCCTGGACGACCCGCTGGGGGACGGTTCGGCGCCGCTGCGGCTGATTGCTCACCCCCAGGTCACGCCGCTTGGGCCGCTGGCGAGCTGCGTGCCGGCAGCCGTGGCGATCGGCCCCGAGGGGGGGTTCACCGACGCCGAGGTGGATGCGGCCGCGGCCGCCGGGTGGCGCGCCGTTTCGCTCGGGCCGCGGGTGCTGCGGGTCGAAACGGCGGCGATCGCGCTGGCGGCGATCCTCGGCGGCGCGACGCCCCCCCGCGGGGGTTGAGCGGCCCTCGACGGCGGGAGAGAATCGCGCGAGGCGGCGCCCGTGCGGAAGGCGTTCCGAGGTTGTTCGTAGACTCTTCTGACTTTTACTTGTCCCGCGGGAGCGTTCGATGGCGAAGATCGGTGCGGCGATTGCCGGAACGGGGTTCATGGGCTGGGTCCACGCCGAGGCCCTGCGCCGCGCCGGGGTCGATCTCGTCGGGATCGTGGGCATCAACGAGGCCGACTCGATGGAGGCCGCCGCGCGCCTCGGGGCGAAGAAGGCCTACAAAAGCTACGAAGAGTTGCTCGCCGACCCCGACGTGACGTCGGTCCACATCGGCACGCCGAACAACCTCCACTGCCCGATGGCTCGGCAGGCGCTCGAGGCGGGTAAGCACGTGCTGTGCGAGAAGCCGCTGGCGCTGACCTCGGCCGAGGGCGCCGAGCTGATCGCCACCGCCAAGGCCCGGCCGGAGCTCGTCGCGGCGGTCAACTACAACATGCGGTTCTACCCCCTGGCGACCGAGGCCCGCGAGCGCGTCCGCACGGGGGCGATCGGCGACGTGTTCCACGTCACCGGCAGCTACGTGCAAGACTGGCTGCTTTACCAGACCGACTTCAACTGGCGGGTGGTCTCGGCCGAGGGGGGGGCGACGCGCGCCGTCGCCGACATCGGCACGCACTGGATGGACATGGTGCAGTTCGTCCTCGGGCGGAAGATCACCGCCGTCTGCGCCGAGCTGCAAACCGTCCACCCGACGCGCCTCAAGCCGACCGGCAAGGCCGAGACCTTCACGGGCAAGGACGGCGCCCCCCCGGCCGGCGAGGCGGTCCCCATCGGCACCGAAGACGCGGGCTTCATCCTGCTGCGGTTCGACGGCGGGGTGCGCGGCATGCTCCACGTGTCGCAAGTCACGGCGGGGCGGAAGAACTGCCTGCGGATGGAGGTCGCGGGGTCGAAGCACGCCCTGCACTGGAACAGCGAGCTGCCGAACGAGCTGTGGTTCGGGGCCCGCGGCGCGGCGAACCAGTCGCTGCTGCGTGACCCGTCGCTGCTGTCGGGCCCCGCGGCGGCGAACGCCGCCTACCCGGGGGGCCACAACGAGGGTTACGCCGACGCCTTCAAGCACGCCTTCAAGGCGTTCTACGGCTACATCGGCGCCGGCGACCTCAAAGCCCCTCGCCCGTTCGCGACGTTCGAGGACGGCCGCCGCGAGCTGCTGCTTTGCGAGGCGATCCTCGCCAGCAGCAAGTCCGGTGCGTGGGTCGAGGTCACCGACTGACCCGAGTTGCACGCCACGACGAACGCCTTCGCCATCGAGGGATCCCCCCACCCCCTTCAGGGGGTGGGGGGCACGCGGCGCTGCTCGCCGCAGCGCAACCTCGGCAGCCGACAGCCAACAGCCGCATCACCAACTCCTCCACCCGAGCGTCGATCATGGACTACACGTACGAAGACGTCGCGAAGATGATCGACCACTCGCTGCTCAACCCGACGATGACGTGGGAGGACCTCGTCACCGGGGTGTCGCTGGCCCGCGCCTACGACGTGGCGAGCGTTTGCATCATGCCGTACGCCTTGAGGGCCTGCGCCGAGATGCTCGCCGGGAGCACGGTGAAGGCTTCGACCACGATCGGCTTCCCGCACGGCGGGCACACCACCGCGATGAAGCGTGCCGAGGCCGAGCGGGCGCTCGCCGACGGGGGGGAAGAGCTCGACATGGTGGTCAACATCTCGAAGACGCTCTCCGAAGACTGGGAGTACGTCCGCGATGACATCCGCGCCGTGATCGAGCCGGCCCACGCGCTCGGCAAGAAGGTCAAGGTGATCTTCGAGAACTGCTACCTGAACGACGACCAGAAACGCCGCCTCTGCGAGATCTGCGCCGAGCTGAACGCCGACTGGGTCAAGACCTCCACGGGCTACGGCACGGGGGGGGCGACCGTCGCCGACCTGACGCTAATGCGCGCGGCGTCCCCCAAGCACGTCCAAGTGAAGGCCGCCGGCGGGGTGCGCGACCTCGACACGCTGCTCGAGATGCGCGCGATCGGCGTCACCCGCTGCGGCGCCAGCCGCACTGCCGACATGATGATCGACGCCCGCAAACGGCTCGGCCTCCCGCCGATCGAGTTCAGCGGGTCGGCAGCGGTGGGGGGGTACTGAGAGGGGAAGCGGGCGAGCGACCGTCGCGTCACGGTGAAGCGCCGTTGGCCGCGTGGACCTGCAGCTCGGTCATCAGCAGCAGGTCGAGCACGCTGTGCATCTCGTCCGGCGTGTAGACAATCACGGTGCGGCCCTGGGGCGACAGCGCGACGAAGTCGCGGTGCATCACGTCAAACGTACGGCCGTCGGCCATACGAATCGTGAACGGCCGAAACGGCTGGGCGTGTAGCGCGGAACGGAATTGCTCTGAGGTCATGCCTCCGAGTCTACTCCGACGGTTCGCCGGAGGCAAAAGTCTGCGCGCCGGGAGCCGGAAGCGTCAGCGCCCGGAGTGCCTCGTGTACCCGCTTCACTCCGG
>JBOFFC010000029.1:0-74672 GCA_051648405.1 Lacipirellulaceae bacterium | reverse complement strand
CATCGAGTCGGAACCGCTCGGCTTCGCCCTCCACCAAGCCAAGGACTGGCTCGCCTAACGCAACCCACAAGCCGGCCCGTGCCTCGCGCGGTACGCTGGGTCCCTCGCTTCGTTCACCGCCCTCTGCCCACTGCCCACTCACACCCCATGGTCCGCTCAAGTGATCCCGTCGAGGTCCGCGTCGATGGGCCTGTGGGGACGATCCTCCTCGACCGCCGCGACCACGGGAACACGCTGACCCGCTCAATGGTCGGCGAGCTGGGCCAGGCGCTGGGAGACCTACACCTCGAGAAGCGCGTTCGCGCCGTCGTGCTCACGGGCGCCGGGGAGTCGTTTTGCCTGGGGCGCGACCTCGACGAGCAACAAGCGACGGGCGACGAAGCGGCGGACCTCGCCCGCTGGGGCGCCGAGGCAGAGGAGCTGCGCGACCTGCTCGCGTCGATGCTCGAGTTCCCCAAGCCGTTGATCGCCGCCGTGAACGGGCCGGCGGAGGCGGTTGGCGCGGCGCTCGTGCTCGGCTGCGACGTGGTGATCGCCAGCCACGACGCGCGATTCGGCTTCCCCGAGCCGCGGCGCGGCGTGGTGGCGGGGGTCGCGGCCCCGCTGGTCGCCTACCGCGTCGGGGCCGGGACGGCGGCACGGCTGCTGCTGACGGCGGCGACAATCGACGCCCCCGAGGCACACCGCTTGGCGATCTACCACGAGCTCGTGAAGACCGACCTGGTGTGGGCCCGCGCCGCCGACGTCGCGCGCGAGTGCGCCCGGTCGGCGCCGCAAGCGCTGCAGCTCACCAAGCGTGTGCTCTACGAGACGATCGGCGAGCAACTGGGGACGCAGCTCACCAGCGGCGCGATCGCGAGCGCCACGGCGCGTACGACCGAAGCGGCGCGGGAGGGGCTGGCTGCGCTGCGCGAGGGGCGCCCTCCCGAGTGGTTGTGATGCGGACCTAGGGCGAGCCGAGCGCAGCGTGGCGCCCCGCGCGTCGTTCCGTCACCTTACTCCGAGGAGAATCGAACTTGGACGATCAGCAACGTCTTCAACGGCTCGTCAGCCTCGTGAGCGAGCGTGCCGGCCACGACGAGCCGACGTACGCGCGGCTCGCGGCGGCGCTCGGCGCTCGGCTCGCCCCGGCCGGCGGCTCGGCCAAGCCGAGGCTCGCGATGTTCGACGCGAAGCGGTACGACGTCCAGGCGTTCGAACGGCGGAACAGCGGCGATTGCGTGCTGCTGCCGATCGAAGCCCCCCTGTCGGCCGAGACGGCGGCCGCAGCGGCCGGCTGCGTGGCGGCCTGCGTGTTTGTCAACGACCGCTGCGACGCCGCGGCGATCGATGCGCTGGCGGACCTCGGCGTGGGGCTTGTCGCGCTCCGCTGCGCGGGCTTCAACAACATCGACCTCGGCGCCTGTCGAGAGCGCGCGATCGACGTCGTTCACGTACCGGCCTACTCACCGCATGCGGTGGCCGAGCACACGGTCGCCCTGATGCTGATGCTCAACCGCAAGCTGCACCTCGCTTACCAGCGGAATCGGACGGGGGCGTTCACACTGGACGGCCTCACCGGGTTCGACGTCTACGGCAAGACGGTCGGCGTGGTCGGCGCCGGGCGGATCGGCCGCTGCGTCGTCGATATCCTGCTGGGGTTCGGGTGCCGCGTGCTGGTCTACGACACGCACCCCCCAGAGGACTTGGCGGTTCGCGCGGGGGTGCGGCTCGCGTCGCTCGACGAGCTGCTGGCCGAGTCCGACGTCGTAACGCTCCACGTGCCGTTGTTCCCTGACACGCATCACTTGATCGACGGCCGCGCGATCGCCCGCATGAAGCGCGGGGCGATGCTGCTCAACACGAGTCGCGGGGGGCTGGTGGACACCCCGGCGCTCGTCGAAGGCCTGAAGAGCGGGCAGATCGGCGCGGCGGGGCTCGACGTCTACGAGGAAGAGGCGGGCATCTTCTTCCACGACCTCTCCGGTCAGGTGATGACCGACGACGTCCTCGCGCGGCTGATGACCTTCAACAACGTCGTCGTGACGTCGCACCAAGCGTTCCTAACGACCGAAGCGCTCGACGCGATCGCCGACGCCACGCTGGCGAGCGTCGCCGAGTACGCCGCGGGGAAGCGCGGGAAAGAGCTGACGCGCCGCGTGCCGACGGCGTGAGCAGTGTTGGCGCCGGCTGAAATACTACTTTAGGACACGGGTATGGCGACGAACCAAGTCGATGAGCTGACGGCGACGACGATCGGGTCTATGGCGCGCGCAGCGGGAATGACGCCCGGGGGGTGCTTGGGCAGGGCCTTCACCGGCAACGGAACCACCGCGTGCCCCGATGCCGCGGGGATCCTGGCCGAAGCGGACGCGTTCGCGATCGACGGCGTGGCGCTCCCGGCGGACTTCTCGCGGGCCGATCTGTACATCGACTGCGACGGTGCAGTCGATGGCGCAACTGGCCCGCACTAAGCCGCGAGCGGCCACTTCACCCGCACGACCCCACCGGGTTGTCTAAATTTCCTTCTCCCGGTTTGCCCACACCCGGATCGTGACCTATTCCTTGAGTGCCGGGGGATGTGGCTCGACGCCACGCTCCCTTCGCATCACTCGTCACGCTTCGCTCTTCGTTCGCTTCGCTGCCAGGCCCGTTGCTTCCCAGTCGCTTGGGGACGCCGCTCGGATCCTGGCGAGTCGAAAAAGGCAAACTCGCCGTGAGGCGGGGGCGCAAAGCCATGGGTCTCGGTGTGCGTGGTTCGCCGCGCTCGCTGCTTCGAGATCGCCAGGCCGCCGGTCGCTAGTCGTCCGCGGCGTTCCCCCGGCCCACCCGGTCAGGGGACGATTTCGATGTCCGACCCGCTCGCTCGCCGCTCGTTCGGCACGCACGGCTTTGCCGCCCCCGCCCCGCCGCCGTGGCTCACGGCGGCCCGCGAGGCGGCCGTCCGGAAGTCCCTCCAGGGGACGACTCGCGGCTGCGGCGTCGCGGGCGCCGCGGGGCTGGTCGCCAAGCCCGCCCCTCCCCGGTAGGGGCCCTCTCGATCCTTGTCGATCGTGGAGGGGCCCGTCGGGCACTTGGAGGTGTCCCCCAACTGCCTGGGCGCCTGGCGGGTCCCTCCCGTTCGTCTTCAACGCGCAACGAATCCCGAAGTAGGAACTCAGGGGGACAACGAGCGGATGCGTGGGATGGCCACTCGTAGGGCTGCGTTTTCGCGATCCCCCTGCCCCGCCAGTTGGCCAGCCGTTGGGGCTCGAAGCCAGGGGAGACCATCCCCCTGGTCCCCCCTTCGATCCTCCGATCTCCCTTCGGTAGGTGTCGCCCTGTTCTCGGGACGAACCCCCTAGCCCCGCCGCTGGTCGCCCGATACCTTACGGAGCTTCGCCCGAAGGGGTGAGTGACCGTCTCTAGGGTGAGGGCTGCGAGCCATGGCCAAAGGTGGCAAGAAGAAAAAAAAGGTCGAGAGCGTGTTCCTCGTTTGCGAGGAGACGGGCGACTACAACTACACGATCCGCCGTAAGCTTGGCGGGGAGAAGTTGAAGCTCAAAAAGTTCTGCCCTCGGCTGCGGCGTCACACGCTGCACGTCGAGAAGAAGAAGTAGCGCGGCGCGGCGATCGCGGCGGCGCCACGGCGCTGGGCCGCGTTCCCGTACGCCCTTCTCCCGCTCGCTGTCAGGGACGAGATGGCCCGGCGCTGGCGCCTAGCGACGCACGACCCCGCGCGCATCGCGTCGCTCGAGCGCTCGGCGGGGATCTCTCCGGTACTTGCACAGCTGCTCGTGGCGCGAGGGATCGAAGACCCGGCCGAAGCCCGCGAGTTCCTCGACCCCAAGCTCACCGGCCTGCGTGAGCCCGAGCTCCTCCCGGGGGTCGTCGCCGCCTGCGACGTGCTCAACGCGGCGATCGCGCGGCGCGAGCAAGTCGTCGTCTACGGTGACTACGACGCCGACGGCATGACCGCCGCGGCGATCCTGCTCCGCTGCTTCCGCCTGCTCGGCGCCCCAGCGCGGTTCTACGTCCCCCACCGCATCGACGAGGGCTACGGCCTGAACTGCGACGCCCTACGCACGCTCGCCCAGCAGGGGGCCAAGACCGTTGTCACGGTCGATTGCGGCGTGGCCAGCGTCGCCGAGGCCGATCTGGCACTCGAGCTGGGGCTGACGCTCGTCGTGACCGACCACCACAAGATGGCGGATCGACTCCCCCGCGCCGCGGCGGTCGTCCACCCGGGCTTGCCGGGGAGCGACTACCCGTTCGCCGGCCTGTGCGGGGCTGGCGTGGCGCTGAAACTCGCCTGGGCCCTCTGCCGCCGCGCTAGCGACGCGCAGCGGGTCGGCGAGCCGATGCGCCGGTTCCTGCTGCAAGCCGTCGGTCTGGCGGCGATCGGGACCGTTGCCGACGTGGTCCCGCTGATCGACGAGAACCGGATCCTCGTGCGGCACGGGCTCGGAGCGCTGCGTGCGAATCCCGTGATCGGCGTCGCCGAGCTCGAGCGTGTCTGCCAGACAACCAAGAAGCCGCGCCTCGAAGGGGAGGACCTCGCCTTCTCGATCGCCCCGCGGCTGAACGCGGCCGGTCGGCTCGGCCAAGCCGAGCTGGGGGTCGAACTGCTGGCGACCGACGACCGCAAGCGGGCCGCCGAGCTGGCGGACTACGTCGATGAGCTCAACGAGACGCGCAAGAGCGTCGAGCGGAGCGTGCTGCTCGCCGCGCGCAAGCAGGCCAAGGAGCGGTTCGACCCGCTTCGCGACCCGGCGCTGGTGCTCGCCGACCACGACTGGCACGCGGGCGTGATCGGGATCGTGGCCGGGAAGCTCGCCGAGCAGCACCACAAGCCGGTGATCGTCGTGTCGCTCGACAAGCTGGGGGCGAAGCCGGGGATCGGCTCGGGGCGGAGCGTGCCGGGGTTCGACCTCGCGGCCGCGATCGCCGCCGCGGGGGAGCACCTGGTGAGCCACGGCGGGCACGCCGCCGCCGCGGGGCTGCGGATCGAGGAGCGGGCGATCGACGCCTTCCGGATCGACTTCTGCGCCTACGCCGCGCAGTCGCTGGGCCCCGACGGCCGCAGCGGCGAGCTGGCGATCGACGCCGAGACGCCGCTCGCGGCGCTCACCCACCAAACGGTCACGCAGATCGAACGCCTCGCGCCGTTCGGTCACGGGAACCTGCGCCCCACGCTCTGCACGACGGGGGTCCGGCTGGCGTCGCCGCCGCGCCGCATGGGAGGGGCCGGCCGGCACCTGTCGGTCGAGGTCGAGCAGCACGGCGTGAAGCTCCGCGCCGTCGCGTTCGGCGCCGGCGACTGGGAAGAAGAGCTGCTCCGCGTCGAGGGCCCCCTGGCGATCGCCTTCCGCCCGGTGATCAACACCTTCCGCGGCTACGCGAGCGTGGAGATGCACCTCGAGGACTGGAAGCCGGCGTGAGGCCGGCGAGTTCGGTGTAGAATGCGGGAGACGCAAGCTTTCGATCCCATTTGAGGACCGACGATGTCGTGGCGTTCGCGTATCAGCGTCGATCCCCTCGTGTGCCACGGGCAAGCCTGCGTCACGGGAACGCGCGTTCTCGTTTCCGTGGTGCTCGACAACCTGGCGGCCGGTGTGACGACCCAAGACGTGCTTACAAGTTACCCCTCGCTGTGTGCCGAGGACATTCGTGCATCGCTCGCGTACGCTGCCGAGTTGTCGAAAGAGCGCAGGCTAGCGCTCCCGGCAGAGTAGGCGAGCATGCTTCGCTTCAAGACCGACGAGAACCTGCCGAGTGAGGTGGCGGACCTGCTGATGTCGGCTGGTCATGATGCACTGACCACGCTCGACCAACACCTGCAAGGATGCGACGACTCGCTCGTGGCTGAGGTGTGCTGCGACGAGAGCCGAGTGCTCGTCACGCTGGACACCGACTTCTCTGACATCCGCGTCTACGATCCGGCGAAGCACTCGGGGATCGTCGTACTTCGGCTCGCACGGCACGACAAACCGCACGTCTTGTCAGTCTTCGGTCGGTTGCTCCCGATGTTTGCGACCGAGGCGCTCGACGGAAAGCTGTGGATTGTCGATGAAGCGAGCGTTCGTGTGCGCGGCTAGTGACGACTGATTCAGTCACCGCGCCAACTCATGCTACTCCGGCGCCACAAACTCCCGCCCTGCAAACTCCGGCGTCACAAGCTTCGGCAGGACGCCCGCTTGGTGGCCGCGCTCGAGGAACAGCCGCACCGCCTCGCGGCCGCGGGGGCCGAAGTCGCGGGTCCAGTCGTTGACGTACATGCCGACGAACTTGTCGGCCTTCGCGTCGTCCAGGTCGCGGCCGTACTGCTGGGCGAAGTCGAGCGCCGGGCGGCGGTTCGCGAGGCCGTACTCGATGCTCTCCTTCAGGTGCCGCTCGACGTCGGCGATGACCGCCGGGCCGAGGTCCTTCCGCACGGCGTTCGCACCCAGCGGCAACGGCAGGCCCCCCGTCTCCTCGCCCCACCACACGCCGAGGTCGATGCACAGCACGAGGCCCTGATCGGCGTAGGTGAGTTGCCCCTCGTGGATCAACAGCCCGGCGTCGATTCTCTCGCCGTTGTACTCGCCGCGGGCGACCGCGTGCGGGACCTCGTCGAACGGCACGAGGACGTGCTCGAAGTCGCTGTCCAGGTAGAGCCTTAGCGCGAGCGTCGCGCTGGTGAGCTTGCCGGGGATCGCGATCCGCTTCGACCGCAGGGTGTCACGCGAGATCGGTTCGCGGGCGACGACCATCGGGCCGTAGCCGTCCCCCATGCTCGCCCCGCTGTTGCACAGCAGGTACTTGTCCTGCAGGTAGGCGTAGGCGTGGATGCTGACCGCCGTCAGCTCGAGCTCGCCCGAGAACGCCCGCTGATTGAGCGTCTCGATATCGACCAGCTCGTGGGTGAACCGGTAGCCGGGCGTTTCTACGAGACCCTTGGTGAGGCCGTAGAACATGAAGGCGTCGTCGGGGTCGGGGCTGTGCCCGACGCGGATGGAGAGCATCGGCGAGAGATGATAGAGGTTAGATGGCAGATGGTAGAGAGACGGACGACCGCAAGCCGTTGTCTACTGCGAACCGCAGCCAGGTGGCGACCGTCACGGGGGCCGCTATCGTCCCCGATCGCGCTCCGCGGAGCCAGCGGCGCCCCTTAGCCTCTCGCCTCTATCATCTATCCCCTGCCATCGATCATCCCCCCTTCACGCCTCGAGCGCAAAGCTCCCCGCCGCGGCCTGGGCGATCCCCAGGTGGGGCGTCACGACGGGTCCGAGGAGGCCTTTTCCGGCGCCCGGCGCCTTCTCGGCGTTCGACTTCGCGACCGCCATCCGCCAGGTGTCGCGCTGGAACTCGAGGATCACCAGCGCGTCCCCCATCGGCTTGTGGTCCCCCTGGGCGTACGCCTTGGTGACCTGCACGAGGACAAACTCGTAGAGCTTGCCGAGCTTGACGTTCACCTCGTCGTCGCTGTGGCGGACGCTGGCGATCAGCTCGCCGAGGATGTCGATCGTGCGCGCCAGCGGCGGGTTTGCCGCCACCTCGTCGGCGCGCAGCAGGCCCTTCTCGGCGTCGCGTCCGAAGCGCAGGGCGCCCTCGAGCAGCATCAGGTGCAGCTCGGCCTGCGAGGCGGTGTTGACCTTCGACTCGAGGTATCCGCGGCGTTGATCGGTCATCGTGACAGACTCGGGAAAGGAGCGCGGGGTTTAGTTGGAGTTGTTGCCGCTTAACGAGATCGGCAGGATGTTGTTCAGGGCGCCCGAGCTGGTCTGGAGCTGGGAGATCAGCTCTTCGAGGGCGAAGTACTGGTTCTCGAGCGCCGTACGCCTCCGCGCGAGTCGCTCGTCCCACACTTCGAGGCGGTCGTTGTTCGTGTCGATGAGCCGCTGGATCGTTTCCGAACGGCGCGCCAGGAGCGAGTTCTCGCCGTCCGCCAGGGCGGTTACGGCGGTGTTGATCTTGCTGACGACCCCCCCCGACGCGTTGGTGAACAACGCCTCGACCGCCGCCGGATCGTTGGTGTACGCCGTGTTCAGTTTTGACTCGTCGAGGGTCAGCTTCCCTTTGTCGTCGATGTTCAGGCCGATCGCCTCGAGCGTGCGACGCTCGCCGCCGATGCTGTAACGCTCGGTCACGACGCGCGAGAGTTCGACGTCGACGCGCAGGACCTCGTTCCGACCAAAAAGAAGACCGGTCGTCAGCTCCTCCGCATCGAACTTCGTGAACTCCGCGACACTCGTGCGGATCGAGTTGTACGACTCGACCAGTTCCTTGACGGCCGAGGTGATCGGCGCGCGGTCCCCCGCGACGTTGACACTGACGGTCTGCCCCGTTCCGGAGAGCACGCTCACGTTCAGACCGGGGACAACCTCGTTTAGGTTGTTGGTGGACGACGTGACCGCGAACCCGCCGATCCCCTCGGGACCGAATAGGGCGACCGCGTCGGCGGGCCGCGTGGCGTCGGAGAACGAAAGGCCCGCCGCGGCGCCGTCGATCGACAGCTCGTTGGCGGCCCCCGTCGAGTCGCTTGTGATCGAGAGCCGGTTCGAGAACCCGTCGAACACCAACGCGGCGCTGAACCCTCCACGCAGCTCGTTGACGCGCTTGACGATCGTTTGCAGCGAGTTCTGTGCGGCGGCGTCCTTGGCGAACAGACCGCTGGACTCGATGAACAGCTTCCCGCTCGGATCGCGAGCGATCGAGTCCGCTTCGATGCGTAGTTGGGCGGCGGCGCTCCCCGTCCCGAGGTCTTCGATCTTTAAGCCGCCGGGCCCGACCGCGTCCTCGGTGATCCGGATTCCCGTCCCCGCCTCGTTGACCGCCGCGGTGACCGAAAGCCCCGCGGCGTTGATGCGGTCGAGGACGTCGCCGACGGTCGCGGCGCCGACCGTGCTGATGGGGGCCGACTTCCCGGTCGAATCGGTGATCAAGAACGTGCCCGGCGTGATCCCCAGGCCGCCGCGGAGCGTGGCGAGGGGGACGTCGGCCTCGTCGGCCTCGACGTCCGACAGGTCGATCTTGTACGAAGTCGCGCCGTCGATCACTTGATTGCCGGCGGCGTTGGTCGCGGTCGAAACGCCGGCGATCCGCAGGCTCTTGGCCGTCGTTCCGCTCGAGACCTCCTCGACACGAAAGCGTTCGATCCCCGTGCCGCTGTCGGTCAGGACGATGCCGTCGCCCGCGTCGTTGATGCTCGCCTGGACGGCGACGCCCGCGCCCGACGTTCCGGCGTTGATCGCTCGGATGGCGTCGCCGAGCGTCGGGTCGGCGTTTCCGCGGAAGTCGAGGTCGATCGTCGCTTCCTTGCCCGTCGAATCGAAGACGCGGATGTCGCCGAGCTTCGCCCCCTGGCCCTGATTGAGCTTCGCGAGGGGCGTTGCGGCGCCAACCGTCTGACGGCGGAGGTCGCCGCCACGGACCGACCCCACCGCGCCGTTCACCACGAGCCCCAGCGCCGCGGCGGTCTTGCCGCCGGCCACCTCGCCGACGACGAGCGAACCCGACCCGCCCGAGTTGTCGGTCAGTTCGATGCCGTTGCGGCTGTCGTTGATCTTTGCGGTGACGCGTGGCGACGCGGCGTTGATGCGGTCAACGACTTCCCCCACCGTCTCGGCGCCCGCCAGGTTGACGGTCGCGGAGACGCCGGCGCGGTCGGTCAGTTGGAAGGCGGCCAGGTTCAGTCCGTCACGGCCGCCGAGTGTCGAGACGAGCGTGTCACGCAACCCGGCCACAAGGCGGCGGCCGGTGACCTTCCCCCCCACGGCGTCGACGCTCAAGCCGAGGTCGTCGGCGGCGGTCCCGAGGACGCCGTTCTCGATCTTGAACGAGCGCGTCCCACTGGACAGGTCCGTCAACTCGAGACGCTTGCCGTCGGACGAAATCGCCGCGGTCACCTTGCCGGCAAGGTCCGTGTCCGTAGTGATCCGCGCCACGACGTCGCCCAACGTCGTCGCTCCGCTCAGGTCGACGCCGCCGGTCGATCCGTCGCGGAACGCGAACGCGAGGTCGTCAACGCTTTGCAAGTCGTTCGCGATGCCGACGCCGAGGCCGTCGTTGAGCGTGTCGAGCCGCGTCCTGGCGCCGAGCCCGACGACGTCGCCCCCGGTGATCGTGTTCGACACGGCTGCGACGCCGGCGAGGCCGAGGCTCGCGGCGGTCGTCCCGCCGGCCGACTCCTGGACGCGCAGCGTCCCGGTTCCGCCGCTGGTGTCGGTCAGGACGAAGCGATCGCCGTCGATCGAGGCCCGGACGCCGATCCCCTCGGTCGAGTTGATCGCCTCGACGATTTCGTCGGCCGAGGTAGCCGCGCGAAGGTCGATCGTCGCCGTCTCGCCGCTACGGTCGGTTACGCGGATCTTGCCCGCCTTGAACCCGTCGCCGCCGTTGAGTTCGACGAGGGACCTTCCTTTATCTACGTGGCCGCCGAAGCGGATCCGCAACTCGCCTACGCCTGTCGCTCCGGTCAGCGAGGCGAATCCGGTCGAGACGACCTGGTGCGCCGCGGCGGTGCGCAGCGGCGTTACCTTGTACGATCCCTCGGGGACCGACGCCCCCGACTTGACCGTTGCGGAGAGCGCTTTGGGGTCGCTCGAGGTCGCGGTACGCGTCGTGAAGGTTGTCGAGCGCGTGAACTTCGAGGCCGAGAGCTTTAGCGCCAACACCTTGGTCGAAAGCGTGTCGATCGCCGACTTCTCGCCGGCCGAGGCGCGCGTCCGGTCCTCGAGCGTCTTGCGCGGACGCCCCGCGACGGCCATCAACTGATCGACCGTCTGCTTGATGTTGATGCCGGTGACGAGACCGACGTCGGACTGGATGCGTGACATGCGGCTGGCGTCGAAGGTTCGACAGCGACTACGGGGGCCGACTCGGGGGCGTGGACCAAACGAAGCCTAGGTCACCCCGCACCACGCGGCAAAGTGTTCCTTTCGGCCCCAAGCGGCGCGTACGGCGCCCCACGTCCGGTATCGACCTCCAGGCCACGCAGGGTTTAGCCAATCGCTCCAACCGGAACCCTTCCGACGCCGCCGATCCGTCGGAAAAAGCCGAACCGGCTCGACCCACGGGGGGCCGAGCCGGTTCGTTGAAACTGTCGCTCTGGCCAGAGCCCGGCGGCCTAAGCCGCCGCGGCCCCGCCGAACGTTAACCCTGCAGCAGGGCCAACACGTTCTGCGGGTTCTGGTTGGCGATCGCGAGGACTCGCGTGCCCGACTGGACCAGGATCTGGGCCCGGGTGAGGTTCGCGGTTTCCTCGGCGAAGTCGACGTCGCGGATCGAGCTCTCGGCCTCGGTGAGGTTCGAGAGGGTGTCGTTCAGCGCGTTCTTGTTGGTCTCGAGCGTCGTCCGCTGGAAGGCGCCGAGGCGACCACGCAGCGAGGTGACCTGGTCGATCGCTTCCTCGACGATCCGCGCGGCGGTCGTCGCGTCGGTCGAGAGGTCGGCAGAACCACCCTTGCTGAGCTGGAACAGGCTGCCCGAAACACCACCCAGTCGGGCCGTGTTCACGCTGCCGATGCCCAGGCGGGCCTGCTGGTTCGAGACCACGTCCGGACCGAGTTGGAACAGGGCGCCACCGCCATTGATCGAGAACTCGGCGACGCCGGTGAAGTCGGCCTTCACCGAAGTCGTCAGGTCGAGGGTCGCCGTGTTGATCGACAACTCGTTGCCGCGGCCGGTCGCGGCGATGCCGTTGACCGTTGCGACAACGTCCGAGCCGGCGCGGCGGGCGCTCGAGCTGCCCAGGGCGGCCGTAAACGTCCCGCCGGCGGCCTCTTGACGGACCTTCAGGTCGATCACCGCCTCCGAGCCGTATCCCGTCGACTTGATCTCAAGGGTCCGCCCGTCGGCGCCGGCCACGGCGGCGACGCCGATCGCGTCGCTGACCTGGTTGATCTGCTTGACCAGGTCCGAGAGCTGCGTTCCGGCACGCACGTTGAGCACTTCCGAGCCAAACTGGCCGGCGAGCTCGATCACCGCGTCCCGCGCCACGCCGCCGGTCGCCGCAAGGCCCCCGGCGAGGTTCACGATCACCGGCGCCGTGTTGTTGTTGGCGACGTCCTGCTCGAACGTCCCGGAGCCGGGGGTCGAGAGGCCACCACCATCAACGCCCGCGGTCAGCGTGGCGGTGTAATCCTGCAGCTGGCTGTTGATCGCCGAGCGGATGTCCGCCAGCGAGTAGGACGAGGTCGCGTCGACCGAGATCGCGATGTTCGACCCCGTCTTGGTGACCGCGATGCCGCCCGCCGTAGCGTTCGCCGTGTTGAACGCGATGTTCCCGTTGAACGTGGCGTTTTGGGTCTTCGAGCGGATCGTCAGGATGTCGGTACCCTGGTTGCGGCCACCGGTTAGGGTGGTGTTGCCAACCGAGGGGTTGAACAGCGACGTGTCGAACGTGTCGCCGGCGTTGGCGCCGGCCGAAGCGGTCGCGATCTCGCCGATCCCTTGGATGGCGCTCGCGATGTCGCCGAAGGTCACGGTCTCGCTGTCGTCAACCGTGATCGTGTAACCACTCGCGGCGGTGCCGGCGACGGCCACACGCTGGGCCAAAGTGCCCGTGCCGACGACCGCGCCGCGGACGAAGCTCAGGGCGACGTTGCCCAGGGCGCCCGAGGTGGTCTCGCCGGTGATTGCGATCGTCCGGTTGGCCGTCACCTGGGCCTGCGACCCCGTGACGCTCTGCTGGCCCACCGGAGCGGCGGCGGCGGTCGTGCGATCGTCGAAGTCGTTGGCCGGCGAGCCGCTGATGGTGGCCGTGACGACTTCCGTGATCTGGTCGTTGAGGAACTGGGTCAGGTTGTCGAGGTCGACTACCGCGTCGCTGGCGATCGTCACCGTGTAGCCGGTGGCGCGGGTGCCCGAGATGCCGGCGGTGATGCCGTCGGACGGGCTCGCGTCGGTGATGCTCGACGTCGCGGCGCGGACGATTTGCAGGTTGAAGTCCTGCGCTCCCGCCGCGGCCGTCGTCAGGTTGATGGTCCGCGTGCCGGTGACGGCGTTCACGCCACCCGCCAGCGTGACGGTCGCCGGGGCGAAGCCCGCACGAATCACCTCGGTCCCCGTGCCCGTCGCGAGCGTGGCCGTGAAGGCCGCGTCGCCACCGGAGCCGGCCCCGTCGGGACCGTTGCCGATCGCCGAGACCACGTCGGCCAGCGTCGCGACCCCTTGCGCCGCCGTCAGGTTGACGACCAGCGTGTCGGTGCCCGCCGTGTAGGTCGAGCTGTTCTGGGCCTGTCCGAACTGGACCGTGATGTTCTTCGCGCCGACGCCCTCGCCGCCGTCTGCGGCGTTGTTGTCGACTGCCGCGAGGCTGATCGAGCCGCCACCGACGAGGTCGTTCAGCGTGGCGGCGGTCACGGCGGCCGCGTTGACCGTCGTGCCACCGACGCCGCCCGAACGGAGCGCCGCGGTGACGCCGATGTCCGTGCCGCCCGCGGCGTTGTCAGGACCGTTGTTGAGGGCCGTGATGATGTCGTTGACGGTCGCCACGCCGTCGGCCGCGGTGACGTTCACCACGATGGCGCCGGCGGTCCGGGTCGCCCCGTTGTTGGCCTGGGCGAAGTTGACGGTGATCGTCGCGTCGAGGTTCAGATTGCCGCCCGTGCCGGCCGTCAGGCTGGTCAGGTCGATGGTCTGGCCGGCGAGGACGATCGAGCCCTGGGCGGTTGTGCTGATCGTGCCCGTACCCTGGACCGAAGCGGTGGTCTCGACGGTGAAGGCGAGCGAGCCGGCGCCGGCGACGGCGGCGGTGGTCTGAGCGGGGAGGAGCACCGAGCCCGTCGAGGCGACGGCGTTGTCGGCGAAGGTCAGCGAGCCAACGGCGTTGGCGCCGGGGACTCCGGGGGCGATACCGCCGATATTGAGCGAGGCCTGCGTGGCGGCCTGGGTGACGTTGATCGCGACGTCGACGCGGCCGGTGGCCCCGAGGTTCGCTTGGTCGATCTTGAGGTCAGAAACGTTCGAGAAGCCCGTTCCCGCCTGGGTCAGGAAGTCGAGGCTGCCGTCCAGCAGGCGGCGACCCTGGAAGGTCGTGGTCTGGGCGATACGGTTCAGTGCGTCGAGCGACGAGTCGAGCTGCAACTGATTCGCCTCGATCTGAGCGGACGACAGGGCGCCGGCGTTGGCCGACTCGGTCACCAGGCCGCGGATGTCGTTCAGCAGCGAGCTGACCTGGCCGAGCGACGAGTCGGCGGTCGCGATCACTTGGTTGGCGCGGTCGGTGTTGCCGATCGCCCGCTTGATGGCGGTGATGTCGCTGCGGAGGTTCTCGCTGGCGATCAAACCGGCCGGGTCGTCCTTGCCGGTGTTGATCCGCAGACCGGTCGACAACCGCGTGAGCGACTGCGACAGGCTGGAGTTCGCGCGGGCCAAGTTGTTGCGGCCCACGAGCGAACTGACGTTCGTGTTGATGCGTGACATCGAATCTCACCCCTACGAAGGAAACGGTTTGTTGCTGGGCTTCGACCGGCGTTAGGCCGGCTTCGGCGCCATGGCGTCGGGGGAACTTCCCTCTCGATCGCCGTCGCGGTGTTTGCGTCCTTGGTGTTCGCTCTTTCCTGCGACGGGCGCTCGCGAGGTGCAGCGTGCGTTCACGCGCTCCACACGGCCTCGGGCTTGGAAAGCCATCCTGGTTGATCTCCGCTGCTTCTCCACCTCGGCTTACGCACTCCCCCCTTGCTCCGGGGACCGCGGGCCTAAGCGAACGTATCGTCCGCTAGCGGCGCGCGCCTGAGTTCAAGCAGGGAATCCCGGCGCCGTTACGCAACCCGCAGCGTTAACGCTGTCGTTACCGTCACAGGCGTTCGGCAAACTCACCGTCCGCCCCCACGACCGCCCCAGGCGGCAAAGTTCACGCAGACGCGACGCTGCGGCGTGGAGCGACTCGCGCGGCGCGACCGCAGCAGCGGGGGTCGGCGTGACGCGGCCCAGGATTCGCGCCGACGCGGGCGCAGCGCAGGGGGGCGCGTCCAACGCGAGCGCAGGGCGGCAAGGAGGTCGGCGGCCTCGGCCGGGCGACTACTTCGCCTGGTCGCCGCCGATGCGGCGGGCGTCGTCGGCGGCGATCTCGGCGGCCCGGCGGTTTTCTCGCTGGATCGCGTCGTAGACCTCGCGGCGGTGGACCGAGATCTCGATCGGCGCCTCGATCCCCAGCCGGACCTTGTCCCCCCGGACGTCGACGACCGTGATCACGACGTTGTCGCCGATGACGATGCTCTCGTCACGGCTGCGGGACAGTACCAGCATAGAAGGAACCTCAATGGCGGGCCGTCCCCGAACCGGGACGCCCTCGCGGCGTGGACGCACGGGCCCG
Source organism: Lacipirellulaceae bacterium (assembly GCA_051648405.1). GTDB lineage: Bacteria > Planctomycetota > Planctomycetia > Pirellulales > Lacipirellulaceae > JBOFFC01. The sequence goes on along the minus strand of JBOFFC010000029.1, from coordinate 59,416 downwards.
GTGGCCTTCGCGCGGATCGGTCGGCGGGGGCGGGGCCAGCTCTCGATGCTGGCGCCCGCTGATGTGACGTATCGACTCGCTCGCGCCGCGGAATCTAGCGCGGCGACCTCGGCGCCGGTTGTACCGCCTCGGCAGGCCGCTCCCCCGCTCGGGGCGAGGCCCCTACGCCGAACGCCGCATCGGGGCCGACCCACCGACCCAATGCCGCACGGCGTGGTCGTCCTTCGCGACGACCTGCCGACCGCGGCGGGTCTCGAGGCAAACGACGATCGGCGCCTTGAGGTTCAGCGACAATCCGCTGCCGTGCGGCGACTGCTCGTGGCAGCTCACGGTCACAACCACGTGGGCGTCCTGCGGCGTCGGCAATTCGAGCGGCGCCAGGTCCCGCGCCGAGACGCGGGCCTTGTAGTCCGGCGCAAACCGCCGCGGGCTCACCACCGCCAGCGCCAGGTCGGTGCGCTCGACGGACTGCAACCAACCGAGCCCCCGCTGGTGTGCATCGGCCAGCACGACCCAACTCTTCCAGGCCTCGAGGCCGATCAGTCCGAACGGGAACGTCAGCAGGTCCGACTCGCGGACCTCGACGGCGCCAAAGCGGGTCGTTTGCAGCAGCATGGAAGACAGCCTTTGCGAGCCTGGTTGCACGTCGCCCTCGATCCCGGCGCAGCGGGGCGCTGTCGATTGCATCGGCCGCAAGGGTCGCGCCGGTTCAGCATAAAACGCCGCGCTGCGGGTTGCCCGGACCGTCGCGCCGCCGTCCGGCGCTCTCCGAGACGGCGTTTTCAGAGCCGGCGTACTCAGAGCCGGCGTACTCAGAGCCGGCGTACTCAGAGGTAGTCGAGCAACGTCTGCTGCAACTGCTGCGACGCCAACCGCAGCGACGCTTGCAGCGCGTACTGCTTGGCCGTTAACTCGGTGATCGTCTCGACCGGGTCGGCTTCGATCTCGTCGGACAGCGCCGACCGCAGCGTCACGTCCTCGTCCTCGAGACGCTTCTCCAGGGAATCGAGGCTCTGAAGCCGCGACCCCACGTCGGCGCGGGCGAACGTCACGCGGTTGATGTCGTCGTCGAGCCGCTGCAGTTCGCGGCCGAGGGCCTCGGGCTCGTTGTTCACCAGCGCTTCACGCATCCTCAGCAGCGTCGTGAACACGCTATCGACTTCCTGCGTGTTGCGATCCTCGGCGACCACCTCGTTGGTGGTCGAGGTGACCGAGTCGGCCGGCTTCGCGAAGAACCCTAGCTGGCCTGCGACGTTGCCCGAGACGGTGAGCGAGTCGGCCCCCGCGGCGCTCGCGTTGGCGCCCCCGATCGTCGCGGCGGGCTGAACGGCGACCGCCGCCGACAGCGTGGCCGTTCCGCCAGAGACAACCGTGTACCCTGTCAGCGAACCGGTGACGCTGGTAGCGACCTGCGCGGTCGTGGGGGTCGCCCCCCCCAAATCGACCGTGATCACGTCGCCGACCACGCTCGTAGCGAGGCCTCCGGCGCCGGTATCGACCACCTCGAACGTGAAGGGTCGGTTGCCGGCCGTGCCAACCGACCCCGCGGTGATCGTCAGCGTGTCGCCCCCCAGAGTCAACGCGCCCGACGCGGCGGCGCCGGGGGCCGCGGCGGCCGCTCCGCGGAGCACGAAGCCGTTGCCCACCGTCGCCAACGTCGCCGTCACGGCGCCGCCTGTCTGGGTGTTGATCTGCGCGAGCACGTCGCCGACGGTGACGGCGCCGGTCGTGTTGATGTCGTAGTTGGTCGTCGTCCCGTTGTCGGCAACGGCGATCCGCAGTCGGTTGGGGTTCGCCGCGTCGAAGACCCCCACCCCGCGGTTGAACCCGTCCAGCCGCGAGCTCGCCGTGTAGGTCCGGATGCCGAGCCCTGCGGCGGTCGTGCCGCCGTTCTCGGAGATCGAGAAGGGGGCCCCGCTGCGGCGCGAGCGGACGTCGATGCCGGTCCCCGACCCGTTGACCGCCGCGCGGAGGCCAAGCGCGGGATCGTTCAGCAGGTTGAGCACGTCCTCCACAGTCCGCGCCGACGAAGTGTTGACCACCACGGTCGACGCGCCGTTGGTGACGCGGAGGCCCGACGCCAGGTCGAGCGTCGTCCCCGATCCCTGCGGTCCCGTCGCGTTCGCGTACGTTCCGATCGTCGCTAGACCCGTGCCCGGTTGGGCGAGGCCGTCCGCGTCGCGGTAGTCCACCTCGGCCGTGAACGGCAATCCGGCCCCTTCGATCACCGAGGCGATTCTGCCGGCCGTCGTGATGCCGTCGGCGATCGCGATCGTCAGCGTGTTCGTCCCCGCCGAGTAGTTGGCCGACTCGTTTCCTGCGGTCGCCCCTCCGACGACCTGCACCGTCAGGTTGTTGTACGCGGCGCCGTTCTGTCGCGCAGTGATGACGACGTCGTTGTTGTCGCCGCCAAACACCAAGCGGCCGCGGGCCTTCGTTCCGGTCAGGCTGTCGATTGTGTCGGTGACCTGGATCGTGGGGTTCAGGTCGGTCCCGGTGACGGTGGCGAGGGGGGCGCCCGACGTGCGGATCCCGAGCTCCGAAGCCGTCTTCCCCGAGCCGACCTCGCGGATCGCGATCGCCCCGTTGGGGGTCGAGACCACGAGACGGGCCCCCGAGATCGACACCTCGATCGCCGACCCCGCCGGGGCCGACGACTCGATCAGCCGGGCGACGTCGCCGATGCTCGACGCGCTGGTGAGGTCGATCGTGGCCGTGGTGGGGGGGTCGGTGACAACCGTCGGCTGGAACGCGATCTCGATCGCACCGCGGGGGCTGATCCCGGCGCCGCCGTTGAGCGTCGCGACGGTCGTGCTCAGGTCGAGCTGCGGGTTCAGGTCGGCGACGCCGCGCACGGCTTCGGAGAGGCCGCCCAGGGCCTCGGCCCCGGGGACCGAAGTGTCGAAAAGCGTCGCTAGATCGACGAAGGTCTGCGGCCGGCGCTCGCCACCCTGGTACTCGACGTACGCCTGGTTCCGCGCGTACGGCGTGCCCCCGCCCTCCCCTCCGGCGAAGGTGTACGTTCCGACGAACTGCGCGTTGCCGGTGTTGGTGAGCGTGTAGAGCGCTTGGTCGATCTCCCCGACCAGCGCGTCGCGCTGCGTCTTGCTGGTGAGGCTACTGACGGCGCCGAGCGCCTCGCCGTTGAGGTCGATCAACAGGTTGGCGACCCCCTGCAACGAGCTCTCGGTGTTCGACAGGGCGCGGACCGTCCCCGCCAGGTTGGTCGATGCCTGCGTCTTTCGCTCGATCGTCCGCTGCAGCACGACTGCGCGCAGCGCGGCCGACGGGTCGTCGCTCGGCAAAAAGACCCGGAAGCCGGTGCTGAGCTGGTTCTGCAGCCGCGACAGGTCGACTTGGTTCGACTGGATCTGCGCCGTCAAGCGCCGGCGCGTCATCGCGTCGGTCACTCGGCTGGTCGAGATGGGTTGGATCGACGCCACGGCGGGGCTTCGTGCGGGAGGGGCGCGGTCGTTCTAGAGTTGAACGAGCGTGTCGAGCATCTCTTGGATCGTGAGGATGTAGCGGGCCGTCGCCTGGTAGATCCGTTGGAGGGAGATCATGTTGATCGCCTCCTCGTCGAGGTTCACTCCGCTGACCGCCTCGAACTCGCCCGCCAGCGTGTCGGCGTAGACCCCGATCCCCTCGGCGACGCTCCCGGCGACGGTCGATCCCTGCGTCAACTCGGCGAGCATCTGGTCGTACTGCTCGAAGATCGACGCGCCGCCGAGCGACTCGATCGGCTTGTCGGCGAGCCGGTAGAGGTCTAGCGCGTTGCCGAGCTCATCGACCCTGTTGCCATCGATCAGCTTGCCGGCCGCGAACTTGCCGGCGTTAGCGAGGCCTTCGAGCTCGCGATTGACGCCGATGTTCGACGCCCCCGTCCCGGTGAAGAACGTGTTGAGCCCCAGCGCCGCCAGGGCGCCGCTGGTGTCGTCGGCGAAGCGGAACTCGACCTCGGGGGAGTCTGATCTGATCGTCAGCTTCCCGGAGGCGTCGATCGAGGCCGACACGCCGCTGACGGCGTCGATCGACGTCGCCAACGACCCCAAGGTCGTGTCGTCGTCCAGCCCCAGCAAGTCGACGTCGATCCGCGTCGTGGTCGTGGTGTTGGTGCGGGTGTTCGTGACCCGCAGGTAGAACTCGCCGTTCTGGGGGGTGAACGCCAGGCCCGCTTCGTCCAGCGGCAGGGTCGCGTCGCGGATCCCTTCGTGGCTGGTGAGCGTCGTGAAGCCGGTGATCCCCTGGCCGCGCGAGTACTGCTTGTTGAACTCGAACATGATGGTCTTGGCGAACGCGTCGAGTCGCTCGCGGAAGCCGCCGACGATCTCGTCGCGCGCCGACTGCAAGCCGGCGAGGCGACCCTTGGTGAGCTCGATCTCCTTGCCGGTGTCGGCGAACTCGATCCGCGCTACGGCCAGGCCCGACTCGCTCTCCTCGATCACCGCGATCTCGCGGCGCTGCCCCTCGAAGACCAGGAACTCACCCCCCAGAGAGATGCTGAGGCCCCCCGAGGGTTGCTCGACGACCGTCGCGTCGATGAGCTCCGCGAGGTCGTTTACGAGGTTGTTCCGCTGGGTCCGCAGGGCGCCGGCCTGGCTCGTCCCGGCGCTCCCCCCCTCGGTCTGGGTGATGCGGACGTTGAGCTTTTGGATCTCGGTCGCCAGGCGGTTTACGTCGCTGGCTGATTGCACGATCTGAGCGTTGTACCCGTCGCGGACCTGGGCGCCGCGCTCGTCGAGCCGCTTCACCGCGTCGGCGAACTTCTCCCCCGCTCGGACGGCGAGGCTGCGCGTCGAGAACGCCTCGCCCGACGTGGGGCTCGTCATCCCCTTGATGCTGTTGAAGAACTCGGTGAGCGCCGTGCTGAGGTCCCTGTCGGAGAGCTCGCCGACGATCCCTTCGAGCTCCTTGTAGGCTTTGTTTTGGACGTCAGCCGCGAAGCGGTCGCCGTTGGCGTCGCGCAGCTGGTCGCCGAGGAACTTGTCGAGCTGCTGCGTGATGCTCTCGACGCGTACGCCGAGGCCGATCTGCAGCGTCCCCAGGCGCTGGACCGGCGCGGGGGTGTAGTTGACCTGCTCGCGGATGAAGCCCGGCGTGTTGGCGTTGGCGATGTTGTTGCCAACCACCTGCAAGCCGATCTGCATCGCCTGCAGCGTGTTGCCGGCGTTCTGCAGTGATCCGAACAGACTCATGGAAGCGCGCGCTGGCTCTCCGAACCACGGGGCCGCACGATCCGCACAACCCCCCTAAAGCGTCCTACACCGCGCGGTCAACGAGGGACCCCGCGACGGCCGCCTTGCCGCTCCTTTGGTACGTCGGCGGTTGCTCGCCGCGAGTCGCGATAATCTCTACCATTTGGGAAAGATGAAGCAGCGTCCGCTGCACCAGCACCCAGTTCGCGAGGCTCTGGTGCTGCAGCATGCGGGCCTGTGCGCGGGCCGTGTGGATCGCCGGCCGGAGCTTCGCCCGGCTCGTCGCGGGGAGGTCTTCGGCGAGGCTGCGCAGGTTGGAGTGTGAGACGCCGCTGGCGGCGGCTTGGTCGAGCAACTCCTGGCGCTTCCGCTGGCAGGCGTCGAGCCGTGCGGCGAGCCCCGCCCCCTCGGCCTCGATCGAGGCAAGCCCCGCGCGGTCGTCGGCTAGCAGCATGCGGCGCTTCTCCCCAAGGTGCGCCAGCAGCGCACCCTGTGTCTCGGAGAGCTCCCCCAGCAGCGCGGCGAGCGGGGACTCCCACTCCGCCGTGGGGAGGGTCGGCACGGCGGGTGTCGTTTCGGCGATCGGCACGGACGCGTCCAGCGGAGGGATCGGTTAGGGTACTCGGCCGAAGGGCGCGCGTCAGAGTCGACGCAGCGCGTTCAGCGATTCGAGCGTCGGCCGCAGCGGTTTGAGCCCGGGGGCGGCGCGCTCGTGCTCGTTCAGCAACTGGGCCTCGTCGGGGAACTGCTTCGCGAACAGCGACTGGGCGAGGTCGGCGCCCGACCCCGACGCCAAGTCGCTGGCCATCTGCTGGTCGAGCTGCGACTGCATCAGACGCTCGGCGCGACCGCCGTGGAAGAACGCCGGCTCGCCGACCGACTCGCGCATCGCCTTCAGCATCGACCCGTAGAACGTCTCGCCGACGAACTGGCCGTAGGTGTCGCGCAACTTCTGCGCGTCGGCGACCTGGTCCGCCTGCTTGGCGGCGCCGACCGGCGAACCTTTCGCAAACGTTGGGGCCGCGACCGGGGTCGCGGCCTGCATCGCCGAAATTCCGCTGAGCGCGTTCATGGCGTTCCGATCACATCAGGATGAGTTTGGCGTGCAGTTTTCCCATCCGGTCGATCTGCCGGATGATTTCGATCACGTCTTCGGCGGGGACCTTGAGGTTCGCCAGCGCTTGCACGAGTCGGTCGAGCCGGGGGTTGCTCGACTCGCCGGGGGCGACCGGCAGGAAACTCGCTTTGGCCCCGGTCTCGACGATTAAGTTGCGGTGCGTGAAGACGACGTCGCCGATCTCGACGTCGCCACTAATCACGATGCTCCCGGTGCGGGTGTTGACCACCACCCGGGCCTCGGGCTCGGGGCTGAAGATGCGGATGTCGAACAACTGGGCGATGAACTCGACTTCGTTGCCCTTGTACAGCTCGGGAACTCGGACACGGACGTTCGCGGCGTCGATCGCCTGGACGTATTCGCGCGGGCTGGACTCGACCGACCGGGCCTCGACGCCGAAGTCCTGCCCGTAGTAGCTGAAGATCTGCTCGGCCACCTCGTTGGCGACCATGAAGTCGGCGTGGTTGCGGTCGAGCACGAACGTCACCCAGCCGTCCTCGGAGACGAACTGCGTCTTGACCTCTTGCTCCATCTGGCAGCCGTTGTGGATGTGGCCGACCATCGGCTGCTCGGGGTCATCGACGACGATCGCCCCCTGGCAGAGGGCGAACACACGGGCGTCGCGGGTGTTGGGCCCCTGCAGCGCGGCGAACGCCAGGCGGCCGCCGACGAGGCTCTTGCCGTTTAGCGCGCTGACGTAGCAGTCGAGCTGGTCGCCACTCCGCGCGCCGGCCGCGGGGACGGTCGCCGAGACCATCGCCAGCGCGACGTTCTTGGTCTTTTTGAGGGCTTCGAGCGCGTCGTCGTCGATCCGGCCCGACATCGACACCGGGTTCCCCATGATCTCGAGCGCCCGGGCGAGGGCCCGCATCGTCGCCGGGTCGTTCGACTCCCCCGTGCCGTTGAGGCCGACCACCAGGCCCACGCCGCGCAGCACGTTCTCCTCCTGGCCTTTCACCCGGCAGATGTTGCGCAGCCGGGTGTTGCTTTGGCCGCTAGCGGGCATCGCCGCCGCTAGCGTCACCAGGGCGATCAGCAGGCAAAGGGCGCGGTTCATGGGAAGCTGCATTGGACTAGAGAGTTTGGCGACCCCAGCGAACCGCCGTGTGAGTCGTTCGACGATCGACAGCGTTTGTTGATGCACGACTCGTGCCGAGCCGGACGAAACGGCTCACAGGGCCTTGGTCTTGCCGTACCAGCGGCCGAGCCAGCCGCGCGCGTAGCCGTCGCGGACGGCGCCTTCCTCGTACTTCTCGATCCGCAGGCCGTCGATCATCGTGTCGCGGACCGTCCAGTCGGGGCCGATCGCCTGCCGCGGCACGGTCCCCGTGAGGAACGTGTTCCAGACCTCTTCGTTGATGCGAATACGCCGCCGGCCTTCGATCACCAGGTTGCCATTGGGGCGGATGTCGGCGACCTTCGCGGCGATCGGGAACGTGAGCGACTCGCTCTGTTCGAGGTCGCTTTCAGCCCGGTACTGGCTATTGAGCTGGCCCTGGATCGTCGGGTCGCCACGCCGCTGCGGGGCGCGGAACAGGTCCTTGCCGTCGAACGCCAGCCAGTTCTGGAGCTGCAAGTTGTACGTGCCGGTGCGCCGCGTCTCGCCCGAGCCGTCGCTCTGCATGATCGACCGGTAATCGACGAGCACGGTGATGATGCTCTCCTTCTCCAGTGGGCGGATCACCGCCTCGGGGGGGAGCGTCTGGAAGATGAACGAGCTGTTTTGCATCGTCGCCGTGTCGGGGAGCACCTCGGGGACCGGCGCCAGCATCAGGCTCGAGTCTTGTGCGCCGGCCAGCGCGGCGAGCGCGACGACCGTCGACAACGCCGCTGCGCTCACGATTCGTTGGTTCATCGCGCCCCTCCTGATCCCGTGAAGTTGGTGTAGGGGGAGGCCGGCGCGTCGAGGGGCGCCGTGCCGTCGGCGGTCCCCGAGCTCGCCCCCAGCACGGCCAGCATCCGCGGGCCGACGACGCGGGCGTCGAACTTGTCTTTGCGTTCGGCGTGCTGCACGGAGACGATGTCCCCCCCACGGCCAGTGGCTTGGGCGACCGCCTCCATGCGGACGCGGATCCCGTCGCTGCCGGTGACGACCGTCACGGTCTCGCCGCGGCGGACGAGGATCGGGCTTGCGCAGTTCGCGTCGGACAGGGGCGCCCCCTTGGGGATCGCCGTCAGCGCCTCCTTGCCGAGGGCGTACTCGACGCCGCCGTACGCCCCGCGGGCGCGGGGGCGCTCTTTCATGGGGACCGCCCGCAGCGCGACCATCGAGGCCGCCACCATCTGACCGCGCGGGATCGGCATCGTCGCGACCACGGCCACGGGCATCCGCGCCAGCGTGATGGTGGCTTCCGCCGTCTGGTCCAGGTCGGCCCGACCTGGACGGACGCGGAACGTCGCGGGGGTCGGTTCGTCGCCGATCGCCAGCTCGTCGGCGGGCTCGACGCTCAGCGTCCCCTCGCCCCAGCCGAACACGGCCTTCGCGGCGGGCGCTTCGAGCGACACGCTGACGATCTCGATCGCCTTGTTCTCGTCGGCGGCGGCTACCCACGCCTCGGCGGCGACGCGGACGCGTTCCTTAGTGCGTTCGCGATCCCCGCGGCCGAGCGCCGCGGGTTCCACGGGCCACGCCGTCGGGGCCGGCGCCGAGGCCACGCTGCGCGGCAGCAAGAAGCCGGTTTGCCCCGGGCCACGCCCGCTGACCGGGGTGGCGCGCAGCGGGTTGCTTCGGTCGGCCGGGCGCCAAGCCGCGGCGGTCGCTTCGAGGGGCGCCCCCGCGGGGGCGCGCTTGCCGATGATCCGCGTCGTCGATGCACCGTCGAAGCGGATCGTGGCGAGCGATTGGCCCTGCGCTTGGAGCAGTTCGCGGACCGCCGCCGCGCGAAGGTACGTCGTCTCGCCCGGCGCCGGAGCGGGCATGAGCGGCAGCCCTTCGAGTCGTTCCACCTCGGCGGCGTCGGTCGACTCGATGGTCGCCACGTCGGCGAGGCGTACGATCGAGCCCGCGGGGCGGGCCTCGTCGCGTAGCAGCACGTCGGCGCCCAACGCCACCGAGGGGACGAGCGGCCCACTTGCCAAGGACACTGCGGCCATCAGCACGGCGGCCAGCGGTAGCGGTCGGTTCATCATTCGGGTTCTGAGTCCGCTTGCGGCGACGACAGGAGCGAAGGTCACAGCGGGGATTAACGGCGGAGCTGGGCGACGAGCTGCATGATCTCGTCGCCGGCGCGGATCACCTGCGAGTTCAGCTCGAAACTGCGCTGCGTGTTGATCAGGTCGATCAGCTCGGTCGTCGGCTCGACGTTCGAAGCCTCAAGGAACCCCTGCCGGACCACACCCACGCCGAGCTGACCCGGAGTCTGCCCGCGGTTGGCGGAGCCCGACGCGACGGTTTCGCGGTACATGTTGTCGCCGATCTTCAGCATGCCATCGGGGTTGACGAACGTCGTCAATTGCAGCGTGCCGGCGGTCTGATACTCGGGCGAGCCGCTGGTGCTGAACTGGACCTGGCCGTCGGAGGTCACCAGGATGCCGGTCGCCTCTTCGGGGATCTGCACCGGCGGGTTCAGGAGGTAGCCCGTGTAGGCCGAGCCGAGCACCAACTGACCGTTGGCGTTGATGTTCAAGTTCCCGGCGCGGGAGTATAGCGACTCACCGGACGGGCCTTGGACCTCGAAGAACCCCTCCCCTTCGATCGCGAAGTCGAGCTGGTTCCCCGTGTTTTGGATCGCCCCCTGGTCGAAGTCGCTCTGGGTGCTCGCCACCCGCACGCCGAGGCCCACTTCGAGGCCCGTGGGGGTGATGTTCGAATCCTGGTCCTGGGCGCCGGGGAGCCGGTACTGGCGGTAGAACAGGTCCTCGAAGTTCGCCCGGTCCTTCTTGAAGCCCGTCGTGCTGTTGTTCGCCAGGTTGTTGGCGATCACGTCGAGCTTGGTCTCCATCGCCTGCATGCCGGTGGCGGCGGTGTAGAGGGATTGAAAGCTCATAGCGGAGAGGCGAGAGGTTGGAGGCGAGAGGCGAGTTGATAGAGGTTAGATGTAAGAGGCGAGACGCTAGACGGCCGACAGCCCTACTCTCAGCGACCACCCAGGACGCGGGCGATCAGCGAGCCGGTCGCTGTGTCTTGGTGGCGGATCATCTCGGTGTTGGCCTCGTAGGCGCGGGTCGTCTCGATCATTTCGAGCATCTGCTGCGTCGAGTTGGCGCCCGACATTTCGAGGAACCCGCCGCGCACGCTCCGCCGCTCCGCCGGCACGGGACTGACCTCGCCGCGGGCCTGGAACAGGTTCGCGCCGACTTTGTTCAGCTCGTCGAGCGAGTTCGGTTCGACGATCGCCAGGGGGGTCAGCTCCTCGCCTTGCTGCACCGCGCCGTCGGACGTCACGAGCCACGGCTCGGCCGGGTTCACTTCGACGGGCCCTCCGCCGAGGCTGAGCACGGGACTGCCGCTGCCGGCCATCACGAGTCGGTTCTGCGCATCGACGGCGAAGTTCCCGGCGCGGGTCAGCAGACGCTCGCCCGCGGGGCCCTCGACCTGGAAGAACCCGTCGCCGACCAGCGCCACGTCGGCGTCGTTCCCGGTGCGGGTCAGCTTGCCGGCGGTGAAGTCGGTGCGGGTCTCGATCGCCTTGACCCCACCCCCCAGGTCGTTCTGGGTGCGAGAGCCGGGCGAAACGAGCCCCTTCTGGATCGCCTCGGCGAACCGCGCCTGAAACGCGGCGACGTCGGGCTTGAACCCGACCGTATCGACGTTCGCCATGTTGTTGGCGATCACTTCGAGCCGGCGCGACTGGGCTTGGGCCCCTTCGGCGGCGAGGTACATCCCGTAGGACATGACAAGCGGTGTGCTAGCAGGTGTGCCCCCCTGCCGGCGAACGCGATCAACGACTTCCCCCTAGGCACGCCCCGTGCCAATCGGCGTGCGAATCGGCGCTGCGAGCCGACGAGCGGCGGAACTCGGTGATTCGCCGAACGTCCAACAAGCCGGCGGGAGCGACGCCAGCGGCCGAATCGGCCGTTCGGTCAGTCGTTCGGCAGTCGCTGCCGCACGGCGGCCAGGGCGGATATCCTGGGAGTCGCGCGACGCGCCCGCAGAACCGCTCCCCGAGATCGATCGACATGGCGAAGCAGTACCGACCGATGCAGGCGCCAGCGCCTGCGACCACCGTGCCGCTCCCCGCGCCGCGCGCCAAAGTAAGCAAGCCAAAGCCGGTCCAGCACCCCAGCGCCCGCGGCGGACGCGAAACGGTCGATGCGCTCGTCGTGGCCTTCGTGCTGGCGTTCCTGATCCGCACGTTCCAGGCCGAGGCCTTCGTGATCCCCACGGGGTCGATGGCGCCGACCCTGATGGGACTCCACAAGGACGTCTTCTGCGACCGTTGCGGGACGCGCTACAAGGTGAACGCCAGCGACGAGCAAGGGGACACGGCCGAAGCCCTGTCCCGCGAAGTCCGCGCCGGCCGCCTTTCGCGGAGCGACGCGCAGCGCAAGCTCCGCGGCATGGACTGCGTCGGGGGCGCCTGCCCCGAGTGCCGCCGGGTGATGCCGTTCCGGGCCGACGGGCTCACCAGCGCGCTCCCGGCGGGCGCCGACCCGGTCGTCGAGCAACCGAGCTTTCGCGGCGACCAACTGATCGTCAGCAAGTACGCCTACTCGTTCGCCGACCCCCAGCGCTGGGACGTGGCGGTCTTCAAGTACCCCGGCAACGCCGTGATGAACTACATCAAGCGGATCGTCGGCCTGCCGAACGAGACGCTGCGACTGCACCACGGCGACTTGTTCGTGAAGTCCGGGACCGGCCCCGACGCCTTCAAGATCGAGCGCAAGCCGGCGAAGCAAGTCCTGGCGATGCGCACGCTGGTCCACGACACGCAGGAGGACCCGGCGATCCTGCACGAAGCCGGTTGGCCCTTACGCTGGTCGGCTGACGACGAAGCGTGGCGCGTCGAGACATCCGTTGACGGCGAGCATCTCCTGCAGCGCTTCGCGATCGACGCCAAAGGGGAGCGGACGGCGTGGCTGCGCTACCGACACACCCCCCCCACCGACGTCGCCTGGCAAGCCGTCGCGGCGAGCGGCGCGAAGGCCGCGCTCGACAAGCCGGCCCCGTCGCTCGTAACCGACTTTCTCCCTTACAACACCCGCTTGCTGCGCGAACGCGTCGAGTTCCGACGGGAGTACTCGCTCGCTCCGGAACGGGCGAACGACCTGGGGAAGCTCGGCGTCCACTGGGTCGGCGACTTGATCCTCGAAGCCCGCCTTGACGTGACCAGCGATCAGGGCGTTGTCGTGCTCGAACTGGTCGAAGCGGGGGTCCATCACGCCGTCGAGTTCGACGTCGCGTCGGGCGAGGCGACGCTGTTGCGCCGTCAGTTCGAGGGGGACGACTACCAGCGGCTCGACTCGGGCGCCTCCCCGCTCCAGGGGGGGGGCGCCTACGAGGTTCGGCTGGCGAACGTTGATGACCAGCTCCTGGTGTGGATCGATGGCGAGCTGCTGGGGCTGGACGGCCGGTACGACGCGGGGGCGACCCTCGCCGAGAGCGACGCCCGGCTGCCACGGACTTCGGGCGCCGACCCGGGGGACCTAGCGCCGGCGGCCGTTGGCGCCCGCGGGGCCGTTTTGACCGTCGAGCGGCTCACTCTGTCGCGCGACCTGTACTACCTGGCCACTTCGTGGAAGGAGCAACCGACCCGCGACTTCGTCACCGAGTTCGACCTCGCCGCCTGGCGCAGCCGGTTCGGCGAGTCGTGGCCGCTGCGGTTGATGGGCCTCGCCTCGACCCCCGACGACTGGGCCCTGTACGGCGGGCGCCAGCACGTCGAGTTCACGACCGGGGCCGACCAGTACTTCGTCCTTGGCGACAACAGCGCCGAGAGCCTCGACGCCCGGCTGTGGTACGGCGGGAACGGCCGCGACGCCGGCCGCCCCGGTGGGCCCTACCTGGAGCGCGACCAGATCGTCGGCAAGGCGATCTGTGTGATCTGGCCCCACCCGTGGTATACGGTGCCCTTTACGCGCGGGTGGGTCCCCGTGTGGCCGAACTTCGGCGACATGCGACTCGTCCGCTAGCAGACCCGGGCCCCCGCGCTCGCGCCCGCACCCGACCGCGTCACGGAGGACGCCATGCCGCTACTCGAAGCCCGCGGGCTGGTGAAGTCGTACGGGCGGCGACGCGTCGTCGATGGCGTGGCGTTCGAGGTCGAGCCGGGCGAGATCGTCGGCCTCCTGGGACCGAACGGCGCCGGCAAGACGACGTCGTTCCGCATGACGTGCGGGATGGTCGATCCCGACGCCGGCACGGTCCGCCTCGCCGGGCAGGACGTCACACGCTGGCCGATGTACCGCCGGGCGCGCGACGGGGGGATGGGCTACCTGGCCCAAGAGTCGAGCGTCTTCCGCAAGCTGTCGGTGCAAAACAACCTGCTCGGCGTCATGGAGATGCTGGGGGTCGATCGCAGGACCCGGCGCCGGCGCTGCGACGAGCTGCTTGAACAGTTCGGCATCACAAAACTGCGCCGCAGCCGGGCGATGAGCCTCTCGGGGGGCGAGCGGCGGCGCCTGGAGATCGCCCGCTGCCTGGTCAGCCAGCCGAAGATCATCCTGCTCGACGAACCGTTCACGGGGATCGACCCCGTGACGATTGACAGCATCCAGGCGATCGTCCGCGACCTGCGCGACACGGGGATCGCAATCTTGATCACCGACCACCAGGTCCGTGAGACGCTCGAAATCACCGACCGCAGCTACGTCGTCAAGGCGGGCCGGGTGCTGTGCCACGGTCGTCCCGACGAGGTGCTGCGCAACCCCGAGGCGCGCAAGCACTACTTCGGCGAGGGGATCGAGCTCGGCGCGGCGTAGCGAAGGCCTATCCGCGGCCGCCGGTTTCGGCGGCCTCGACCGCCTCGATCGCTTCGCGGAACGCAGCCTGCACCTTGTCGAAGCTCTTCCGGTCCCCCCCCAAGTCGGGGTGGACCTCTTTGGCCCGCCGTCGGTACGCGGCGAGGACCTCGCTGCGCTTCGCGGTCGGCTCGACTCCAAGCTCAATAAAGCAGTCCGGGCGATGTCGGCGGGCCCAGTAGGGGAGGCCCGACGTCACGCCCGTGATCGCCACCAGCGCCCGCCGCAGCGAACGCAGGTACGCCCGGTAGTCGAGCCCCATCAGCACCCAGCCGGCGACGGCGCCGCCGAACGCTAGCGCTAGCACCCACAGCGTCGCGAAGGCGTCGATGACGTCGAAGTCAGGCATCCAGGTCAGGCGTCGTCGGGGGTCGTGCTTCCGGCGCCGGCCGGGCCGATTCCTCGGTTCTCGTGGCGGCGTGGCCCGCTTGCTCTTGTCGGCTTTCGCGGGGGTGGCTTACAACCCCCCGCCCTTCTTCTCCGCTGGCGCAGGGACGCTCCCGCGATGACCAAGATGACTAACCCCGCCACCCTCGCCGAGCTCGCTGCGTACGTCGGCGGGACGGCGCACGGCGACGCGACGATCGTCCTGCACAACGCCTGGCCGCTCGACGACGCGACCCCCGGCACGATCACGATGATCGACCACGTCGATCGGTTGGCGAAACTAGGCAACGCCACGGCGTCGGCCGTCGTTGCCCCCCGCGGGGTGCGCGTCGCCGGCCTGCCGACGATCGAGGTCGACGACGTCCACTCCGCCTTTATCCGGCTCGTCGAGCGGTTCCGCCCGAGTCCCGACCGCAAGCCGATCGGGGTCCATCCGACCGCGTCGATCGCCGCGTCGGCGTCGCTCGGCAGCGGCGTGGGCGTGGCGGCGGGGGCCGTGATCGGCGAGCGCGTCGTCGTCGGCGACGGCTGCGAGATCGGCCCGAACGCCGTGATCGGCGACGACTGCCGCCTGGGAGCGAACGTCTACCTCGCCGCCGGCGTGACAATCTACGCGGGCGCCGTGATCGGCGACCGCTGCCGCCTGCACTCGGGGGCCGTGCTGGGGGCCGACGGCTTTGGTTACCGCCAGGCCGACGGCCGTCATGTGCTCGCCGCGCAGCTCGGCAACGTCGAGCTCGGGGCCGACGTCGAGATCGGCGCCAACAGCACGATCGACCGCGGCGCCTACGGCCCCACCAAGATCGGCGAGGGGACCAAGATCGACAACCTTGTCCAGATCGCCCACAACTGCCGGATCGGGCGCCACAACCTGATCTGCTCGCAGGTCGGGATCGCCGGCAGCACGACGACGGGGGACTACGTTGTGATGGCCGGCCAGGTGGGGGTCCGCGACCACGTCCACATCGGCGACCACGCCGTGATCTCGGCGATGGCCGGTGTCTCGAACGACGTCCCCGCGGGGGAGACGATGCTCGGCGCCCCGGCGGTGCCGATCCGCGAATCGCGCATCCGCTTCGCGGCGATCGCCAAGCTCCCCGAGATCCGCAAAGAGGTCCGCGCCCTGCGGCTGGAACTCAACGCGCTCCGCGCGCGCCTGGGTGAGTCGCGCACGATGGACCCCCGCTCGACCGAGCGCGCCGCTTGAGAACCCCCCCGGGCACGCCGATGATTCTGCAAGCAACCAACGGCGCTCCGCTCGGCCTTGTGGCGGGTTGGGGGAATCTGCCGGTCGTCGTGGCGACGCGGATGCGCGAAGCGGGCCATCGCGTCTGCTGCCTCGGGATCCGCGGCCACGCCGAAGCCTCGATCCGCGACGCCGTCGATGAGTTCCGCTGGATGGGGGCGGCCCAGCTCGGCGGCGCGATCCGTTACTTTCAGCGCCGCGGCGTCCAGCGCGCGTCGCTCGCAGGCAAGTTCCACAAGGTCGATCTTTACCGACCGTGGGCCTGGGTCCGGTACATCCCCGACGCGACGTTCCTGCGGACGTTCACGCCGCACTTCTTCGGGCGCAGCTCCGACCGCCGCGACGACACGATCCTCAGCGCGTTCGTCGGCGCGTTCGGCCTCGGCGGGGTCGAGATGGTCCCCCCGACCGACTTCGCCCCCGAATTGCTCGTTCCCGAAGGGCTCGTCGCCGGAAAGCGCCCGAGCGATGCGGCCCGGGCCGACATCGAGTTCGGCTGGCGCCTGGCGAAGGAGATGGGACGGCTCGACGTGGGCCAGAGCGTCTGCGTGAAGGACCGGGCGGTCCTGGCGGTCGAGGCGATCGAAGGGACCGACCTGTGCATCGCCCGCGCCGGGCAGCTTTGCTCGGGAGGGGGGTTCACCGTTGTGAAGGTCGCCAAGCCGCAGCAGGACATGCGCTGGGACGTGCCGACCGTCGGCATCCGGACGCTGAAGACGATCGCCGCCGCGGGAGGTCGCGTCCTGGCGATCGAGGCGGGGCGGACGATCTTGCTGGATGGCGACGACTTCCGCCGGGCGGCCGAAAAACTGCGGATTTCCGTAGTCGCCCTCCCCGCCGAACGGGCCGGGATTCGGGTTGCCGCATAACAGTCGCCGCTCCGCGGGGCTGAAAGCGCTCACAGAGCCTCGCCGTCGCGCAAATCCACACCTGCGCCCGGCCGACAAATCGGACGTTTGTCACTGCTTTCGGGACAATCGGCGCGGCCGTTTCAAGCCGCTAGCAGCCCTTGATCCGTAGTGATTTCGTAGACGGATTTGTTGTAGAACGGGGCCGCGCCGTTTACCATCAGGGGTGGACAGAGAAGGTTCGCTCGTGGCGTTGGCAGCGCCCCGGTTCCGCAAAGATGCGGGCGGCTTTCTAGAAGCTCGTCGAGTCTCTTTTGGAACCCGTTCACCTTTCAAGCATCGAGGAGCGCTCGTGACCCCGGACTAAAGACGACTCCCTACCGACTTCGGCCCCCCACGCAGCGTGGGTCGCCGTTCGTTACGGAGCCGTCTCCCCGAATCGAACCCGATCGCACTGCCGCGACGTGTTCGCACGAGCCTCCCCGAGAAGGGGTGGTAGCTACATGCCGTCATCGGCAACTACGAACGACACGCCGACGATTGACTCGTTGGTGTCGCGCCCGGCCTCGGAACCGGACGCATGGCGCCTGGGGGACAGCCCGCGGGCGCGTCAGATCGCGCGGCACGCCGAAAAGGCGGCCGAGGTGCAATGCACCGTCTTGGTGACCGGCGAGACCGGCACCGGCAAAGAGCTGTGGGCCAAGGCGCTCCACCGCCTGAGCCCGCGCCGCAACCGGCCGTTTGTCCCCGTCAACTGCGCCGCCCTCACTGCCACGCTGGCTGAAAGTCAACTCTTCGGGCACGAAAAAGGGGCGTTCACCGGCGCCGCCGGCAAGAGCCTCGGCGTGTTCCGCGCCGCGCAAGGGGGCGTGGTGTTCCTCGACGAAGTCGGCGAGATGCCGCTGGAATTGCAGCCGAAGCTGCTGCGTGTGCTGCAGCAGAGCGAGGTCACGCCGGTCGGCGCCTCGCACCCCGAGCGGATCGACATCCAGGTGATCGCTGCGACGAACCGCGACCTTGAAACCGAGGTCGCCGAGGGACGCTTCCGCGAAGACCTCTACTACCGCCTCAACATGGTCGAGCTGCGTGTCCCCGCGCTGCGCGACCGAGTCGAGGACATCCCCGCGTTCATCGCGTTCTTCTCCGAGCGCTTCGCCGCCAAGTACGGGCGGCAGTTGTGGCGCCCGTCGCAGGACCGGCTGCGGGACTTCTGCGAGTACGCCTGGCCTGGCAACCTGCGGCAGTTGTCGCATGTCATCGAGCAGGCTTATGTCCTCGACTGCGACCCGGAGCTCCCCTCGGGGCGTCGTAAGCTCGACGGCGAGCCGGCGCTGCCGATGATGAACCTCGACCGCCTCCGCGACCTGGCGCTCCGCCAGGCGCTGCGGGCCACCAGCGGCCACAAAGGCCGCGCCGCGAAGCTGTTGGGGGTCCACCCCAACACGATGACGCGCCTCCTGGCTCAGCAGAAGCCGTCAGTGAACTGACCCGCTCGGCGCCAGCGACTTCTTCTAGCGCGGCCCTGCGCAGCGACTGATCCCCGCGCTGCGTTCGCTGCGAAGCACACCGGCACCATCGCGCAGCGAAAGGCGAGCCGGCGACGCCAGCCGTCGGAGTGATTGCGCCACGGCCGACTCCGCCCACAGGGAACGACTCCGACGGCTGCCGCCGCCGGCTCGCCCATATTGGCGACGCGCCCAGAACGGGGCCCGTCGGGCGGCGGCCGACCCGGTCGCTGCCGGCCCGACTCCTGCTCCCCGTTCCGGGGAGGGTTCACCCGATCGGTGAATCGTGCCGCAACCCTCAATGCGGCAACGAGTTAGGCGATCGCTGTCGGAACGGCTTCACCATCCTGGGGAAGGTCGTCCCGGTGTCGGAGGTCCCGCCCCATCCGGCTCATCGGCGCGCATCTCTTGCCGCTGCCTGCACTTGCGACGCACGAACAACGTCGTCGGGGCGTCTGGCACACGGCTCGCTTAAGGGGGGGGTAGGACCCGGCTTGCGATCGCGCCGTCGGGCGCCGCACTTCCGAAGGGGGGCCTCTTTGAAAAGAGGGGCCACGGGGGAGCGGGGCTAAGGCGCATCGCGGGCGACGGGGGAGCAGAGGTCCCTACCGTTTCACGAAGAGGAGTAGGCCCATGAGTACTGAGCAATCGTACGACCACAGCCAAGAGTCCTACGGCTCCGACAGCTTCCCGCGGGAAGTTCGTGATGGCGCCGCCAAGCGGGCGCGTCCCGTCCAGGGTCGCAAGCGTGGCAAGACGCCGCAGTCAGTGAACGGCCTGCACCGCCGTCGCCGTCGCAAGATGTCGTGGTGATCGGCTTCGGGAGGGGCGGAAGCGTCGCTCCCCGAGTCGATGTGTAACCGGCGTGCGTGGCGCTTCGGCGGGGGGACCGCTGCTGCGTGGCGTTGGTTCTTGCGCGGTCGTTGCCGACGCGTTGTCGTGCAACCCAGGCGGCCGCGCTCATGTCGTTGGATCGACGCACCCCCGCTCGACGAGCACCCGATGAGTCACTTTCGAGTTGAACACACGATGGGCATCGGCCTCGACGCTCCCGCGCCGCGCGGCGGTGCGTCGCGACACGTCGAGGCGCCGCACTTGACGCGCGTCGTCGCCTCCTGGACCGCGATGGTCCTTTCGATCGACGACGCGCGTCGGCGGCGGCTGAGTGAAGCGGCGGCCTCCGCAGGTTGGCGCACGATCGACTGCCGCAGCGTCTCGGAGGCGGGGCAGGTCGCGCAGCGCTGGCGGACGCAGCTCGCCGTCATCGACCTCGGCGCCGCCGAACGTGACGGCGACGGGGCCGCGGGCGACGAGCGCTCGAAGCTGGCCCTGCGGCGGTTGGCGGAACGCCTCGCCGAGGCGAGCGGCCCGCTGCTGATGGTCTGCGACGACGACCCCGACGCTGCTGCCGAGCTCTGGGCGCGGGAGGTCGGCGTGTGGTTGTACCTCCCCGAGGCGACCCTCGGCGAAGACATTACCGCCCTCTGCTCCGAGGCGATGGCGATCGCCGAGAAGCTGCATCGCGGCGGGATTGTAGCGGTTGGAATCTGAGGCGAGATGCGAAGGGAAGTGTCCCACGGGCGCGCGAAGATCGCACGCCGATTCCCCACCCATGAAAGGGTCCCGCCGTGGCCAATCCGATCGACGAACCAGCCAACGATCCTGACGACCGAGCCAGCGGGTCGCCCCGCCGCCGGTCGGTCGAGTCCCCCCGCCGGAAGACCAAGACCGCCCGCTTCGCGAAGAGCAAGCGTTCCGAGGCAAGCGGGATCCACCTGCGCGGCTCACGCCGCCGCGCCCGTTAGCTAGCGGCGCCGGCGCTCGCGGTACGCGGCCAAACCGCGATTGTTGCGTCCCACGGTACCGGGATACGTTGACGCAGTCGTCACGACGACGCAGCGGTCGCCAGCACGTTTCATGGAGGAACCCCGCCGATGGTCTCTAGTTGTCTGTGTGCTGTGCGCATCGCGGCGCTCGCCGCCTTGGTCGCCACCGCGTCCCCCGTCGCGATCGCCGCGCAGGTGAACCTGATCCTGAGTGACGTCGATCTCGTTTACGACGTCGCGGGGCAGACCGTGCACGACACGGCTTCGCCGCTCGGGGGGAACCTTGCCCAAGCCGAGTCCGACGCGCTCGCCTCGACCGTGTTCGAGATCGACAACGTGCTCCTCGCCAGCGCGTCGTCCGCGTCGATGGGTTCGTTCGCCGACCTCGGCCTCGTCGGACTCCCCGCGCTCGGCCCGCTGTCGCCGCCGCGGCTGAGCGTCGCCGGGTTCGGCATCGATTGGTTCACCGGCACGGGAGACTACCTGCGGCTGTCGATCGAGTCGGTCGATGTGCTGCTGAACTCCGGGGTCATGTTCTTCTCGACCGAGGCGGCGGTCATCTCGCAGTCGCTGCCGTCGGGGTTGCGCGTCGGACCGACGGTCATGGTGTCGTTCACGGCCAGCACGCCGGTAACACAAGGTGGCCCGAACGTCCTCGCTTCGGCGACCGCCTCGGGGGCGATGACGATCAGCGGCCTGCTGATCCCCGAGCCCGCGGCGATCGGCCTCGTCGGCCTCGTCGGCTTGTCGATCGGAGTCGCGGGCGCGTTCCGTCAGCAGAGCTGACTACCCGACACGGCGTCGCAGGCAGGCCCGACACGGCGCCGAACGGAGGGCCGTCGCGGGCGCGTTATCGAACGTTCGACCCGCGGGAAGCGACCTGCGGGGCCGCGACGCGGAAGGTCGTCGAGCCAACCAGCGGCGCGGGCGCCCCGGTCGTGAGCACCACTCGCACGGCGTAGCGCCCGGCCGGCAGCGGAGCGAAGCGGCCGTCGCCGTCGGTCGCGATCGCCGCCTCGACGCGCGTCCCCCGATCGACCTTCGCCGTCGCGACGCGGAGCGCCGGTCCCGACTCGTTCGCACGACCGGCCCGACGGACCTCGGCCCGCCACTCTCCGGCGGCCGGCGCGTCGAATGCAAAGGTGACTGCTTCGGTGGGTGTGGCCGCAGGCGGTCCGACAACGTCGATCGGCTGCGGCATCGGCCGCTGCGCCAGCAGCGGGTCCCCCAGCAGCGTGACCATCGCGACGTGGTCGCGGACCTCGGCGTCGAGCGTTTCCGGCGCCCCGCCGACACTCGCCGCTACACGACGCATCGCCCCGACCACGGAGTCGTCGCCCGAGCCGGAGAGCGCCGTGCGCCGCGCGGCGCGCAGCAGCTCGCCGACCGTCGCCGAGTCGTTCGCCGCGGCGAGCATCGCCGAGCCGAGGACCGCGTTCCCCAGCGGCATCGAGACGCGGGTCGACCCGATCACGGCGAGCGGGCCCGACTCGTACCCGATCAGCCGCTCGGCCACCGACGGCTTCGGTGAGTCGATGGCCGCCCCGTAGCAAGCGAGCAGGATCGCCACGTTTGGGCCGTGCGCCGCCGCGCCGGACCGCGACGCAAGCAGACGCTCGGCGGCGCTCAACGGCGAGCGCTCCGGGTCGGAGTCGATCGAGGGGACGAGCGCTTCGCGCGTCCCGTGGCCTAGGTACGCCCAAGCGAAAGCGGGGGTCGAGAGGCCGTCGGCCAACTCGTCGATGGCCCCCTCCCCCACAGCCTCGTCGTCCGCGCTCTGCGCGACGCGCGTCAGCCGGATCCGCACGGCGGGGTCGATCTTGGTCGTCAATGCCGAGGTCGCCGCCGCTTCGATCGCGCCGTCGATCACCGCGCCGAAGCCGCCGACCCCCGCCACGAGCCGCAGCTCGGCGTCCCCCGCGCAGGCCGGCCGCGTCTCGGCGACGACGACCCGCGCCAAGTACGAGCGCAGCTCGGCCACGCTGTCGACCGGAACCCGCCCCACCGCGGCGTCGTCGTCGCCGGACAACTCGCCGTAAGGATGATCGGTCGCCAGCCACCCCTCGGGGCCGTAATGCTGAACGACTTCGGCGCGCTGAAAGAAGGGCTGCACACCGCTCGCCGAGGCGTCGCCGACGAGCAACACGAACCGCCGCGCAGAGGCGGGTTGGTCCGGCTCGGCGTCGAGCCTGTCGAACGTTTGGCGTACCGCGGCAGCCGTCGTCGGCGGGTCGCGGCGTGGTTCGACGAGGTCTACGCGAACCCCCTGCCGTTGTCGGTAGGCGCGCCACTGGTCGAGCCCCTGCGCAAGCTCCCGAGGGCAGACGACGACAACCGTCGGACCACCCCCCCCCGCCGCGAACGCGGGTTGCAGGACGATCGTGGCGAGGAGTGCGAGAAGTTGCGTTTTCATGGCGCGGCGAAGGGTACAGACCCTCCCCGAACGCCGGAACGGCAAGCTCCCCCCGCGGGGCGCCGCGACCCGCACGCCAGCACCTCCCCCCCGCCCCGGGCCCGCCCGTTGCCGGCCGCCCCCCGCCGCGCTATGCTAGAGGCCGCTGCGGGCGTAGCTCAGTGGTAGAGCGCTAGCTTCCCAAGCTGGATGTCGAGGGTTCGAACCCCTTCGCCCGCTTTTCTCTTCTTCATGGCAGGCTGACGCTAGCGAGTGGCCCCCCGTGCCGCGACCGTCAAGGAAGCGACCGGAGACGGCGAAACCGCGAATCCGCGCGAAGAAGCGCGAAGGACGGGATTGGCCGCCGATGCGCGCGGAGGGACGCAGGTCAGCGAAGGGAGGGGGCTTTGCTTCCCGACTTCTTCATCGGCGTTGATCTGCGTGCATCGGCGGCTGGTTTTTCTCCTGTTTGTCAGAGCCGTCCGCGAACGGCCGGCGTGAACCTTGTCCGCGCGTTCTTCGCGGGGGCGAGCGCTGCGAACGCCTCATCGAGGGGAGCGATCCATTGGGGGTCGGCTTCCGACGGGGCGTCCTCGCCGTTCGACGTGGCGCTGCGCGACGCGAGCCGCACGACGGCGAGCGAGTAGGTCCCGGTGTTCGCCCCGGCGCCGAGCACGGTGAGGAAGTACGTCCCACTTGTGGGGGCGGTCCAGATGAGCAGCGAGAGGCGTCCCGGCCAGTCGTCGTTGAACGCGACCTGCGTCACGCCGTCGGCGCCGACCAGGGTCAGGGTCGTGTCGGCGAGGGTCCCCCCGGGGAGCGTGTGGAGTCGGTAGATCGTCCCCGCGACCGCCGCGAACGAGAACCAGTCGCTGTCGCCCCCGGGGCCGATCAACCCGCCGTTGGTGCTGGACACGACAACCGAAGTCGCGCCGACCGACGAGTTGGCGTGGTCGTCCGACAGCAGGAGTGTGTAAGTCCCCGTGTTCCCCCCGACGCCGCGCACGGCGACGAAGTACGTCCCGCTGGCGGGAGCCGTCCAAGCGACCTGCGAGAGTCGATTCAGCGCGCCGGCGTTGTCGTTGAACGCCAGTTGCGTGACGCCGTCGGTCCCGACGAGCGTAAGGCTAGTGTCGGCGAGGGTCCCCCCGGGGAGCGTCTGGATTCGCAACTTCGTCCCCGCGACCACCGCGAACGAGAACCAGTCGCTGTCACTCGGGGAACCGATCCGGCCAGTCGTCGTGCTGCCGAGCGCGATCGGGGTCGCGCCGGTCGCCGTGTCGGCGTGGTCGTCGTCCACGAAGTTGTCGCGCCACACCGTGTAGTCGGCCGCGTTGACGACGCCGTCGGCGTTGCCGTCGGCGCGGAGCCGCGTCCCCGAGCCGTAGTCTGCAACCCAAACGGCGTAGTCGAGCTGGTCGATCAGGCCGTTGCGGTCGAAGTCGCCGGCGACCGCTGGGGGGTCGATGAGGACTTGGGAGAAGAGCTCTTCGCCGGCGTCGTGGCGGCTTCCGACTACGAACACGCGATCGCCTGCGGGCACGATTGATCGCGGGTTCTGAACCTGGGTGCCGTCTCGAAAGCGCACGGGGATTGTGGTCGCATCGGTGCCATCACTCTTCCAGAGCTCCGAGTCCCCCGTGCGGCTTGTGTCAGCGAAGTACAGCGTCCCTCCAACGTTCGTCAGAATCCGGAGTGCTACGAATGAAGTACTGTAGTTGCCTGAGCGGAACTCCTTTATGGGCACAGTTCCTACGTCGGTGCCGTCACTTCGCCAGAGATCACTTGAGCTGCTCTGAGACCTGTTGGCAGTGAAGTAGAGGTGACCGCCCACGCCTGTTAAGTGCCGCGAATCGAGCCCGGTGGATCCGGTGTTCTTGACGCGAACCGTGCCGGACTCGGTGCCGTCGCTCCTCCAGACCGTCTGGGAGCCCGGAGACACGTAGAGCTCGATGGCGGTGAAGTACAGCGTACCTGCAAGGTTCGTAAGCGACTGCGGATCAGAGCGTGCTGCACTGTAGGGAAATGAACGGATGTTCTTGACGAGTACGGTTCCGGCTTCCGTCCCGTCGCTCTTCCAGAGCTCACGGCCGCGAGGGCCGTCGTCAGCGGAAAAGAAAAGAGCACCATTGACATTGGTCAGGTATGCGGGGCTAGATCCGCCGACGCCGACATTTATGTCCTTGACGCGAACGGTCCCGATCTCGGTGCCATCGCTCTTCCAGAGCTCGCCGCCGCTTTGGTAGTCGCTCGCTACAAAAAACAGCGTCCCTCCCACCTCCGCAAGGTCGCGAGGATAGAAGTATGAAAATCCCGGCGCTACGTCTTTGACACGAACGGTGCCGATCTCAGTGCCATCGCTCTTCCAGAGCTCGCGGCCGCTCACGTCGTCGTTAGCGGAAAAGTACAGAAGTCCCTGCACCTTTGTCAGATTGCGGGGATAGGACCCTCTCGCGCCTGCGTAGATGTCCTTGACGCGAATGGTGCCGGCGGCAGTGCCGTCGCTCTTCCAGAGTTCGACGCCGCTCAGGCCGTCGTTGGCGGTAAAGTAGAGCGTCCCGTTCACGTTCGTCAGGTTGCTCGGAGGCGGGCCGTTGGCGCCCGGGAGAATGTCCTTGACGATAGCAGTGCCCGCCCTGGTGCCGTCGCTCTTCCAAAGCTCTGCTCCGCTGACGGCATCGTTGGCAGTGAAATAGAGCGCCCCACCCACGTTCGTGAGGTAACTTGGTGACGCATCGAGCGTCCTTGGACGGACATCCTTCACGAGAGTAGTGCCCGCTTCGGTTCCATCCGACTTCCAGAGCTCGTAGCCGCTCAGGCCGTCGTTGGCGGTGAAATAGAGTGTGCCCGAAGCGGTCGTCAGCGAGCTGGCGAATGCCCAACTTGATGAAGTCACTCGCTCAGTACCCTCCGCGGTGCCGTCGCTCCTCCAAATCGCATTTCTTCTCGCACCGTCGAGAGTTATGAAGTAGAGCACCCCACCTGCGTTGACTAGGTCGCTGAGATGCATTCGCGACACCGCGAAGGCGTCAGTCACTTGGACCGTGCCACCCTCGGTGCCGTCGCTCTTCCACAACTCATAGCCAGCGCCTCCGTGGTTCGCAGCGAAGTACAGCGTGCCCCCAACATTCAGCAGTTGGCGCAGGTTGGAGTCACTGGAGCCGGGGTTCACGTCTTTCACGCGGACGGTTCCGGATTCCGTGCCGTCGCTTCTCCAGAGCTCTGATCCCGTCACCCCGTCGTTGGCGGTAAAGTAGAGTGTTCCGCTCACATCGGTAAAGCTGTCGAGGAATGAGCTGCGCGGAGTGGGATGAGTGGTATATAAGCCCGGTCGTATATCCTTGACGCGAACGGTACCGGATTCCGTGCCATCGCTTGTCCAGAGCTCAACTCCGCTTACGCCGTCATTTGCCGAAAAGAAGAGCTTCCCACCTACGTTTGTTAGGTGGCGTGGGTCCGATGACAAGGGGAAGCTGCCCGCGACTACCCCCGATGCGATGTCCTTGACGCGGACAGTGCCGGACTCGGTGCCGTCGCTCTTCCACAGTTCGCGACCGCCAGCGTCGTTAGCAGCGAAGTAGAGCGTTCCGGCTACGTTAGTAAGACGGCCGGGTTGAGATCCGTTGTTCCATTGGCTGACGTCCTTGACGCGGACAGTTCCCGCGTCTGTTCCGTCGCTCTTCCAGAGAGACCGGTTTGAAACGCCGTCGTAGGCGATGAAGAAAAGTGTACCCGCCACGTCCGTGAGATCGGTCGGAGTGGAGCTGGCAGATCCGCGTACAATGTCCTTGACGCGGACGGTTCCTGCGTGGGTGCCGTCGCTTCTCCAGAGCTCGCTGCCACTTATGCCATCGTTAGCAGCGAAGTAGACGATCCCCCCGACTGCAGTGACGTAGGAGGGGGCGCTGCTTAGAGGTGTCGAGTTCATGTCCCGCACCAACTCCAATTCCCCCGCGAGCATCGCGCGGTCTTCGAGTCGCTCGACGCGGAGCTTGCGATGCGTGGGGTGGTCGGTCTTGCGTCGGCGGGGCATGGGCGAAGCCTGGTCGAGCGGGTGGGCGATCTTCGGGCCGCGAGGCGCCGGATCGTACCCGATGGCGCTTCGGCGAGGCGCTACCAAAATCGGCGTTGCGGTCCGTCCTCAAACGGGGGGTGCGGCGCGATCGACCGCTCGCAGGCGAGCCGGCGGCGCCAGCCGGCGGAGTCTTGGAAGCGCGGGTGACTCAACCCTCGTGCTACCACTCCGACGACTTACGTCGGCGGCTCGCCTACGGCTCCGTGGGCTTGCGCCTCCCGGCTCAGGGGAGGGGCCTCCCTGCGTGTTTGCGTTTCTGCGTGAGACTTCCGCGGCGCCAGCAGTGACTGCTATCGCTTCGGTTCGTCCCTTCGGCTAAACCACCGGCCCGTCGTTCCCTCCCCCCTGCGCACCGTGCCTTTACGCGTTTGATCCTCTCGCTCAACACCGACGACCGCGTGGTAGTGACCGGCGTCGGCCTGGTCACGGCGCTGGGGGTCGGGCGCGAGCGGACTTGGGACGCGTTCCAGCGCGGCGAGAGCGGCGTCCGCCAACTACCGCCGAGCGACGACCTCCCGGCGGGGATGATCGGCGCGACGGTCGATTTGCCGCCGGACGACTACCCGGGGCAGACCAAGCACCTGCCGATGTGCCGCCGCGCGGCGGCCGAGGCCCTTGCCGACGCGGGAATCGACGCGCAGCGCGCCCGGGCTTCGACCATCGGTTGCCTGATCGGCAGCCACATGGGGGACCTGGGCTACGTCGCCGAGTCGCGTGGGATCGCGGCGCACGTCCCGGCCGGCTACTGGCCGTGGTGGGAGCAGTGGATGCCGAGCTCGGCCTGTGCGCAAGTCGGGCGCGAGTTCCACCTCCACGGCCCGCGGCTTGTGAACGCGACTGCGTGCGCTTCGGGGACGGTGGCCCTGGTGCAGGGGGTGCGCGCGATCCAAGACGGGCAGTGCGACGCGGCTCTAGTCGGCGCGGTCGAGTCGATCCACCCGCTGATGGCGAGCGGCTTCCACAACATGCGTGTGCTGGCGACGGCGGACGACCCGCGCTGCGCGTCGCGGCCGTTCGACAGCGCGCGGAGCGGTTTCGTGATGGGCGAGGGGTGCGCGCTGCTGGTCGTCGAGCGGTTGTCGCACGCCCTTGCGCGGCGCGTGCCGATCTACGCGGAGTTCGTCGCCGGCTCGCTGCTCAACGCGCCGCACCACATCACGAGCATCGACGACGGCGCGGGGGCGATCCCCGAGCTCGTCCGCAGGACGCTCGCCAAGGCGCGGCTAGCGCCGCGGGACGTGCAACTGGTGAACGCGCACGGCACGGGGACGCAGCAGAACGACGTCGCCGAGTCGCGCGGGTTGCGGCTCGCCCTGGGGCGCGCCGCCGACGACGTCAGCGTGGTCGCCAACAAGTCGGCCATCGGCCACCTGGTGAACGCGGCGGGCGCCGCCGAGCTGGCGCTCGCCACGCTGAGCCTGCGCGACGGCTTCGCGCCGCCGACGCTGAACCTGACGAACCCCGACCCGGCGTGCGACCTCGACTGCACGCCGCTGGTCGGGCGCGACCGCCAGCTCGAGCACGTCCTTAAGCTGTCACTGGCCTTCGGCGGGCACCTGGCGGCGGTGGTGCTGAGGCGCTGGGAAGGGCGTGGCGAGCGGGCTTCGCTGCGCGTGAAGCCCGAGGCCCAGCGCCGCGTCGCGTGAACGAGTGCGAGTCGCGACGTGTCGTCGCGCTGTGCTCAATCACGCAACCCCCAAACGACCACGGGGCCCCCGGACCGAAGTCCGGGAGCCCCGCGTGATCAGGCAGCACCCCGTCGAGCCCCCTCCGGGCCCCGCGAAGCGTCGTTGTCACTTCAGAGGTTCACGCCGAGCGCGAAGCCGAGGCCCACGAGGCCGATGTCCTGCGTGTCGTCTTGCGCAGGGCCGGACCAGTACTGCGTCTCGAACATGCCGCGGACGAACCCGTCGCAACCGAGCACGCAGAGCGGGCGCTCGACGCCGAGTTGGACCTCGGTGATGTTGAACGTGCCGAACTCCTCGTCATTCACCGTGCTACCCGACACCGAGGTCGGGCTGCCGAACTGCATCGAGTACCGGGCCAGGGCGTACGACTGCCACTTGCCGATCGAGAACCCGCGCAGCGTCAGCCCGAGCACCGGGCCGATCGAGTCGTCGTAGAAAATGTCGTCGCTCTCGCGGAAGCTGGCCCAGCGGAGGCCGGCGGTGAACTCGCCGTTCAGGCCCCCCGCGAGCGCGAACCGCCGCCCGTGCTCGAAGTCCACGTACTCGAGCGCTTGGTGGTCCGAAGGAACGGTGTTGGCGGAGTTGAACTCGATGTCGGTGTCGTACTCGAAGTACCGCACGCGCCAACTGTGGCCGCAGGCGTTGGTGTGGCCCAGCGCGTAACGCGAGCCGGTGTCGAACGTCTGTCCGCCGTCCTCCGTTTCGGAGTCGTGCTGACGCAGGAACACCAGTTGGGCGTCGAAGTTCCACCCCGCGCAGGGGTGGAGCCACGCGCTGTCGCAGCATCCGCCACAGCAACCGCCGGCGCACGCGTCGCAGCAGCCGGCGTCACAACAGCCGTCCCCGGCGCCGCACGAGGGCTCGCAACAACCTTCGCCGCGCTCGATCGAGTCGAGGCAGCCGGCCTGCTCGACGGACGTCTGCTCGACCTGCGCCAGGCGCGCTTCGAGCTCGCGCATCCGCAGTTCCATCGGCGTCAGCGCGCCGTGGGAGACTTGCTCGACGACCCCCACGTCGCCGCTTGTCGCGGCGAAGTAGACGTCGTCCGTGTTCGCCAGCGACGCACGGGCCGAGCCCATGCCGACCGCCACCAGGGCGATCAAGAATCGAGTCCGCCTCATTGTGACCTCCGTGTCACCGAGCGTCGTCGTGTCCGTTCGTCGGCGAAGGCCCGCGACGACGCGCACCAAAGAAGGGGGAAGAACGCAGCCATCCCGCTCGGCGCCAGCAGCGATGCCGCCGCCATCCCGGCGGATTTCCGCCTGCCGAGCGTCTACCCAAGTCATCGGCCTTGGCGGGACGACGCCGTTTGTGCCGATCTCCGCGGCACGCTGGGTTGCCCAGCCGCGCAGGTCGGGTTGCGTGCTAGCACGAACGCGGCGACACGCCGTGACTCGCTTCGAGCGCTAAGCTACGACCGTTCGAGGCGCCAGCGCTCGCCTGCCGCGTGCGTCAGCGTGACGACCGCCGCGAGCGGACTCGGCGCGAGCAGTTCGACACGCCAACGCGTGTCGCTCGACTCGACGACGCGGCACTCGCCGCCGGCCCAGCGAGCAACGTTCCCGCGGTCGCCGCTGAGCGGCCCCTCGTAGTCGAGGTACGCCGCGCGGTGGTCGGCGAGGCGAACGCACTCGACGGCGTCGTCCGACGCAGCGCCCTCGCGACGCAGCAGTCGAAGCCACTCCGCGGGGAGCGCGAGCAGCGACCACGTCGCGAGGCGGTGGTCAATCGCGAGTCCGGGGCGCTCGATCATCAGGTCCCAGTGGGGACCGTCGCGGTAGTCGGCCGGGCAGTCGTGGCGGAGCAGGGCGTAGCGCACGGGAAGTCCGAGGTCGGAGTGCGGAATGCGGAGTCCCTGCGGTCCCTGGTGAACTTTAGCGTGCTCTCCCCTTCGCCTCGCTGGTGTCTTTCCGCGTCGACACGACGCGACTCGCACTCGCTGCGCTCAGCGCGGGTCGACTTGGATCACCGTCGAGGCGTTCGCGCCCGCAGGAGCGTCGGGCGAGATCGCCTCGAGCAGCACGCTCGCCCGGCCGGCGGCGACGGCGTCGTAAGGCAGGGCGAGGCGGAGCGTCTCGCCGGCCGCGAGCCGCGCGACGCCGTCGTACTGGACCGTGTTGAGGTTCTCGCGGTACGCCATCGCCGGCGAAGTCTGGATCGGTCGCGCCCGGATCTCGTTCGGCAGGACGACGCGGAAGGCGACTGCGCTCAGTGGCTTCGTCCCCGTGTTGGTGATCGTGAGGTTGAGCACCCCCGATCTGCCGGCCGGGAGGGGGTTCGCGGTCGGCGAGATCGCCACGACGAGCGGGCCGCTCGGCAAGGCCGGCGGCGCGAGCGGCGGCGCGGCGGGTGGCGCTGTTCCGAGCCCACCGCTCGGCGGGTTCGGCGCGATCGCGTCGGCGCCAGCGGTCGAGCTGAGGACCTCGACGCCGCGCGTCTCGAACACCTCGGCGACCCCGTCCCCCTTGGCGTACACGGTCACGCGGGCCATCGGCGTCGCCTGCCGGCAGCGGTACTGCACGGTGATCGGGAAGCCCTCGGGCCCGGTGGGGAGCGACGGGATGGTGATCGCCACGCCACCGGGGATCGGCACGTGCCCCTCGGTCGCTTGCTCGGGTTCGAGCTGCGGGTCGTTGACGATATCGACGCGGACGTTGCTGGCGGTCGCCCCGCCGTTGTTGAAGACGCGGGCCTTGAAAGTGTAGAGGTCGTCCTTCACTCGCCGCGCTTCGCCGTCGAGCGTAATCCGCAGCTTCGGCATCGCCGGCGGAAGGGGCGCCTCGACGTCGAAGCACTGCCGCTCGAACGCGCGGTCGGCGCCATCGGCAGTGACGGTCACCTCGTGGCACTGACGACCGGGCGAAGCGGCCTTGAGCTCGAGCCGGACCAAGTCCTGCTGCCCCGGCGCGAGGGACGGCATCTGCTCGTAGCGGATGCTGTTGCGAGCCGCCGTGTCGAGCTCGCTCGTGAGCCCCGGGTCGAAGCGGTCGAACACCACGATCCCCGTGGCAGGCGACTGGCCCGTGTTCTTGACCTTGATCGTCAGCGGGATCGTGTCCCCCACACGGACCGGCCCCGTGGTGTCGCGGGTCACGTTGATCTCGAGCCGCGGCGCGCGGGTGTCGGGGGGGATCGGCCCGCCCCTCTCGCCGGGCGCGGGGACGAACGGCGCAGGGGGTCGCGGCCCCGCGGGGAGCGACGGGGCCGGGTTTAGTGGTCCGGTGCTTGGCGGAACGAGGGGGGACGCCATCGGCGACCAGGCGACGGTCGATTCCCCGCTGCCGACCTCGAGCCGCGGGCTTGTCATGCCGCCGCTCTGCGCGGGGCGGACTACGGTCGCCTTGATCAGCGCTGTCCCCGGCTGGTCGTCGGTCGGCGTGACGGCGACGCTCGCCCGGCCACTCGCGTCGGTGGTCACCTCGGCCGCTTGGCCCGCCTCGTAGCCGAGCCTTGCGGTCGCCCCTTGGAGCACCTCGTAACGCACTAACCAGCCCGCGACCGGCGCGCCGTCGCTCTGGCGCGTGACGGTCGTCACCAGCGTGTGCGTTTGTCCGGGTTGGACCGAGACGCTCGTGGGGAGCGCCCACTGCGCGTCGATCCAGTAGATCGTCGCCGTGCCGCGGCGGGCGTCCCAGTTGTCGCTCTCGGGGGCGTGGGCCGTCACGTAGCTAACCCCCTCGGTCGCGCTGGTGACGGTGATCCAGGCGTCCCCGGGACGGACCTGCACGTCGTCGGTCGAGTCGGGCGTGCCGCGGTCGAGGCACGTGTGGTAGGGAGACGCGTAGCCGACCGCGTAGCTGTTGTCGTGCTTCGCGGGCCGCTGCCAGGGGAGCCGGAGCATGTCCATCTCGCCCTGCTCGCCGACCGTGACGAACTGCCCGGTCCCCTGCGGCTCGAGCATCCAGTCGACGCGCCGGTTGGTGCGCAGGTAGCCGTCGTCGGCGCAGACCCCCGCGCGGACGATCACCTCGCTCCCGACGGGGGCCAGCACGCGACTGGGGGTGAGCTGCATCCGCTCCTTCGGCGCGCCGGGCGCCGCGGCGACGGCGGGGACGTCCGACTGGCCGTCGCCGCAGAAGCAGCACGCCCCGCCGCTGAGGTTACAGAACGGGCAGAGGGGGCAGGCGTTCTCGTTGGTAGTCGTCGGAGTCCCGGTCGCGGGGGGCGCTGCCTGGTTGCCGGCGAGCGGTGGCAGGCTCGGCAGGTTCGCCGGGGGAGTCGCGAATCCGGGGGCGCTGGGCTGTTGGTTCGGCCACAGGAGGAACCGCTCCCCCGAGGGGTCGATCCGCGGCAGGCTCGCGCAGCCCGACGTCGCCACGAGCAGCACGAGCATCGCGACGCGTGCCGCGACACGGGTCGCCGGGCGACCTCGATCGGGGCTTGGCGGCGATAGGTTGGTCGGGGCCACGGCGGCGTCGTGCGGGGACGGCCTCCCAAAAACGACTTGGGAGAGCCGGGACCACACTCACGCACGCCGCATCCGCGCAGCGCGCCGCAGGGTCCTGGAAAATCTACAGCCCGGGTTGGGGCGCGTTGTCAAAACGCAACGCCTACGGGGAGTTTTTCGCGCATCGTCGGAGGGCTGGCGCCGGTCGTAGCGGCTGCGCCGAGGGGTTGTCACGGCGCGGGGCCGCAAAGGCGAGGCGAACGGCCCAAAGCCCTGTGATTTCTTGCTTTGCCTATCTCCCCCGATTAGGATCGACACTACCGGTCGGGCTCCTGCGCTCCCGGTAAATCCACCGCGTTTGCGCTCCGCTGCGGCCGCTAGTCTGGGCCGAGGGCGGAATCCCCGCGTTCTCCCCGAGGCCGACGATGCGATCCCTGCCGACGATGGCGTTCTCGCTCGCCCCGTACCGCTGCGCCCTCGCAGGCGTGTTGGGCGTCCTGCTGACCGTGTCGTCGGCGCCCGCCCAGCTCGGTGGTGGCGGCGGTGGGGGGGGAGGCGGCGGCGGTGGTGGCGGCCAGCTTCAGGGCTCGGGTGTCGTCGTCGATGCCGAAGGGGTGGTCCGCTTTCAGAGCACCAACGACCCCACCGGGCAACTCGCCCGGCAGCGCGTCTCCGAGGCGATGTCGCGTCTCCAGGGCGACCTCGCCCGGGCGAGCGAGCTCCGCAAGGTCTCGCTGACGCGCCTCGAGCGGGCGATCGCCGCCAAGCTCGAGGCCGGGAGCGGCCCCGACGACGTCATGAAGAACCTCGCGGGCCTGACCCGCATCGACTACGTCTTCTGTTACCCGCCGCAAGTGGGGGAGACCGAAGGGGAGATCGTCCTCGCCGGCCCCGCCGAGCCGTGGGCCGTCGCCCCCGAGGGGCGCACACTGGGGATTGAGTCGGGCGCCCCGGTGGTCGAACTGCAGGACCTCGTCACGGCGCTGCGCGCGTTCGCCCCCGAGAAGCGTGGTAAGTCGCCGCTGATCTACTGCTCGATCGACCCGACCGAAGAGGGGCTGTCGCGGATGCAGCAGTTCCTGGTGCAGTTCGGCCGCCAAGCAACCCCCGGCGACACGCAGTTCATCGTCGAGCAGCTCCGCGACCGCCTTGGCCTGCAGGTCGTGACGGTCGGCGGCATCCCGGCCGAGTCGCACTTCGCGCAGGTGATCGTCGAAGCCGACTACCGCATGAAGCTCATCGGAATCGGCCTCGAGCAGGCGCCGGTCCGGATGCGGAGCTACGTCGACCGCGCCGCCCCGGCGATGGTCAGCCGCAACGCGATGCAGCGCTGGTACTTCGTCCCCGACTACGACCGGCTGAAGGTCTCCGAGGACGGGCTGGCGATGGAGATCGTCGGCGAAGGGGTCCGCCTGGTGGGCGAAGACGAGATGGTCTCGATGGACGGCAAGCGGAAGCAGGTCGGCGCCACGAATCGCGCCAGCCAGGCCTTCGTCACCGAGTTCACCAAGAACTACACGAAGCTCGCCGAGCGCAGCCCGGTGTACGCCCAGCTCCGCAACTGCATCGACCTGGCGGTGACCGCCGCGTTCCTGCAGCAAAACGACCTCTACTCGCAGGCCGGCTGCGGCCTGGGGGTCCTGGCGAGCGAGGAGACCTACAAGGTCAACACCTTCAACCCGCCAAAGCAGATCGCCACGGCCGTTAATAGCCTGTGGAAGGGATCGACGCTGATGACCCCCATCGGGGGAGGCGTGCAGATCGACGCGACGCAGTCGCTGCAGAGCGTCAACCTGCGGACCGACGAAGACGCGTCGCTCGCCGCCAAACGCTCGGAGCTCTCGCCGAGCGCCACCAGCGATCGCTGGTGGTGGGACTGAGGGCGCGCATCGCCTCGCCGCCGTCACCGCGCGACGCTAACGACGCGAAGGTCGCAGACGTTGGTGTGCGTCGGGCCCGTCTTGAGCAGCCCCCCCGCGGCGGCGAAGAACGCGTAGGCGTCGTTGCGGCCTAGGTAGCGGTCGATGTCGAGCCCCTGCTCCGCGGCGCGGCGTGCGACCCCCTCATCGACGACGGCCCCGGCGGCGTCGGTCGGCCCGTCCTCGCCGTCCGTGCCGCCGCTGACGAGGGAGATGCGTCGCCAGTCGTCGAGTGACCCCAGCGCCGCGAGCGCAAGCTGCTGGTTGCGTCCACCGACGCCACGGACGCCCTCCGGCGCGAGCGTCACAGTCGGCTCTCCCCCGCTGATCAAACAGTCGGGGCCCGCGGGCCCCGACACCCCAGCACGCATCGACGCGGCCAGCGCGGCGAGTTGCCGCCCGACGTCCTCGGCCGGACCCTCCGACGACCGCGCGCTCGTCATCGCGTGGCTGTAGCCCAGGCGTTCGGCCATCACTCCGGCGGCATCGACCGCGGCGGCGTTGTTCGCCAGCAGGACGACCGGGTTCTCGATCTGAATCGGCGGGCGCTGCGAAGGAGCGCACAGCAGCCCTACGCACCTCGCCAGTTCCGGGTCGCTCGCGAGCCCGAGCCGCACCAGGACGTCGAGCGCGTCGGCAGGGCGAGTCCGCGGTGCGAGCGTCGGGCCGCTGGCGATCAGCTCGAGCGGGTCGCCGAGCACGTCAGAAACGACGAGCGTCCACAGTCGCCGCGCGCGACACGCTCGGGCGAGCCCCCCTCCCTTGAAGTCGCTCAGGTGCTGCCGAACGGTGTTGAGCTCGTCGATCGTCGCGCCGGCTGCGGCAAGCCTCCGCGCGACGGCGACCTTGTCGGCGAGCGTCACGGGGGCCGTCGGCGCCGGCAGCAGCGCCGAGCCTCCTCCGGAGAGCAAGCAAACGACCAAGTCGTCGGGGTGCGCGTCGGCGACGACGCGCAGCATCGCCCGCGCGGCCTGCTCTCCCTCGGACCGCGGCTCGTTGACCCCCGCTGGCCGCCCGGCGACGAGGCGAATGCGGGCGACACCCACGGAGTCGTCAACCTTCGCGTCAACGCAGTCGGTCGGGACGCTCAGCAGGCCGCCGCCGAATTTGGGGGCCACGGCCGAGCCGGCGATCGCCCGCTCGAAGCCCCGCGCCATGCCGGCGCCCCCTTTGCCGCCGCCGACGACCCACACTCGCCGGATCGAGTCGAGCGACGCCTCGACCGTCTCGCCGGTCGTCCCCTCGGCGACGAGCCAACCGTCTTCGTAGCGGAGCGCCGCGGGGAGCAGCGTCTCGGGGCGCACCGCGTCAACGCCGGCCCGCCAGATCGCGAGCGCGTCGGCGGAGAGCGAACGATCCATCCCCCTGGCTGCCCCCGGGCGGTTCGCTACGGCGCACGCTGCTCGGCTTCGATCGCGGCGACTTTATCGAGCCGCCGGGCGTGCCGACCGGCCTCGAACTCGGTCTCGACCCACACGCGGACCATCCGTTCGACGACGCGCGGGCTCATCAGGTCGGCCGACAAGCAGAGGACGTTCAGGTCGTTGTGGCGCCGACTGATCTCGGCCGTGACTTCGTCGTTGCACGGCGCGGCGCGGACGCCCGGGAACTTGTTGGCGGCGATCGCCATCCCGATCCCGGTCCCGCAGATCAGCACGCCGCGGTCGGCCTCTCGGCCGCTCACTTTGCGGGCCACGACCGAGGCGAAGTCGGGGTAGTCGACGCTCTCGCTCGAATTGGCGCCCTCGTCGCTGACGGCGTGACCCATCCCCTCGAGCGTGGCGACGACCGCCCGCTTGAGCTCAACCCCTCGGTGGTCGCTGGCGACGGAGATTCGCATGACGGGGAAGGCGTCGCTGGGTCGGACGCCCGTCGGGGGTTGAGTTCGAGAACCGCTTAGGTAAGACCCCTCGCGACTTCCGCGACGAGCGGCGCCAGGGCCTGCTCGATCTGCTCGGCGCACCGACGGTAGACCTCCATCGGCCCACCGATCGGGTCGGCGATGTCGATCCCCCGCGGGTCCAGCAGTTTGACGCGCGACGCCGCCTCGGGCCAGAGGCCGAGGATCGCCTGCCGGTGCCCCTTGGTCATCGTCACGATGTGGTCGGCGTGCCTCACCAGGTGCTCGCTGACCTGCTGCGCGGCGTGGTGGTCGGCCGGGGCGCCGAGCTCCCGCAGCAGGGCCGTAGTCTGCTCGCTCGCCGGGCTGCCGGGGGAGGCCGACACGCCTGCCGAGGCGACGACCACTCCCCGCTGCTCGAGCTCGTCCTCGGGGGCGCCGACGGCCTCGGCTAGGCGGCGGCGGAACAGGGCCTCGGCCATCGGGCTGCGGCACGTGTTCCCCGTGCAAACGAAGACCACGAGCTGCCGCGCGAGCCGTTCGAGGGTCGGTTTGCCGACCACCCCTTCGCGGACCACTTCGTAGCCTGTCGGGGTGACGCGGATCACGCTCGAAGACTGCCCGTAGCGGGCCGGCCCATCGTCGAGCACCAGGTGCAGGTGATCCCCCAGCCGTTCGACGCACTCCTGGGCGGTGACCGCTTCGGCCTCGCCGGTTGGGTTGGCGCTCGTCAGGGCGATCGGGCCGGCGATCATCCGCAGGACGTCCTGCAGGACGCGGCTCGCGGGGGCGCGGAGCCCGATCACCCCCTCGGGGCAGACGTACGGCAGGATCTCCTCGGGGAGGCGCCCCACGAGCCCCTCGCGGTGGTCGGCATCGACCAGCAGCGTGACCGGCCCCGGCCAGCAGCGGCGTGCGAGGCGTCGGGCGATGGGGCCCCAATGGGGGGCGTAGTCTTCGGCGTCGTCAGCGCTCTTCACGGCCAGGGCGAACGGCAAGGGGCTGTTGCGCCCCTTCGCCTTCACAAGCCGCTGGACGGCGTCGGCGTCGGTCGCGAGCGCCGCGATGCCGTAGACCGTCTCGGTCGGGACCGCAACGAGCTTCCCTTCGGCCAGCGATTGGACCGTGCGATGCACCACGTCGCGGATGTCTTCCGACCGCGCGACGTCGATCACCAGGGGCGGCATCAGCGGTTCCGGGTGGGGCCAGCGGCGAAACGTCGCAGACCGTAAGTGTACCGGTGGCCACGCCTTAGGGTCAACCAGCGGGGGGGAGCCGCCGCTCACAACGTCGGTCGCTTGCTTGCGGCCGTGAAGCGGCGGAAGATTGTGCTAGTGAGGCCGAGCGTCCCCTCGGCCCCCAGGCTGCTCCACGGCGAGCACGCCCCTCCGGCGCTCGCACGACGCATGCTCGACCGCAGCCTGGCCTTCGACAGCCCCTGGTGGCTCGCCCTGCTAGGGTTTGTCCCCATTGTGTGGTGGATCGGCGGACGCGGGCTGGCCGGTTTGGGCCGCTGGCGGGGCATCGCGGCGAACGCCGTGCGGACGCTTGTGGTCACGCTGATCGTCTTCGCGCTGGCCGATGCGCAGCTCCAGCGCACCAGCGACCGGGTGACGGTCCTCTACCTGCTCGACCAGTCGTTGAGCGTCCCCGAGCCGCAGCGCGAGGCGATGGCGGCGCTCGTGAACGCGGCCGTGCGCGAGCACCGGCGTGACGACGCGGGGGACCGCGTCGGCGTGATCGTCTTCGGCGCCGACCCGGCGGTCGAGCTGCCGCCGGTCGATTTTGACTTCGAGGTCGCGCGGGTCGAGAGCTCCGTCGATCGGCAGCAAACGAACCTCGCCGGGGCGCTCGAGCGGGCAATGGCCCTGTTCCCGGCGGACGCCGCGAAGCGCGTTGTCGTGGTCTCTGACGGGAACGAGAACGTGGGGGACGCGCTCGCCGAGGCGCGGGGGATGGCCGCCGCCGGGGTGAGCTTCGACGTCGTCCCCGCGAAGCCGCTCGCGCGGACCGAGGTGGCGGTCGAGAAGGTCGCCACGCCGGCCGACGCCCGCCGCGGGCAGCCGTTCGAGGTCCGCGTTGTCGCCGACGTGCAGGCGCCCGCCGGGTCGAGAACGCCCGGCGTGCTGCGCGTCGTGCGCAAGTCGGGGGAGACCGAGACGGTGATCTCCGAGGGGCGCGTCGCGCTCGAACCGGGCAAGAACGCGCTCGCCGTCCGCGAGACACTCGACCGCGCCGACTTCTACACCTACGAAGCACGCTTCCTGCCCGACGATCCGAAGGCCGAGGCCTCGGCGGCGAACAACGTCGCGACCTCGTTCACCCACGTCCGCGGCAAGGGACAGGTCCTGGTCGTCGAGGACTGGGAGCACCCCGGCGAGTTCGACCGCTTCGTCGATGCGCTACGCGGCGAGGGGCTCGAGGTGTCTCTGCGCGGCAGCAACCGACTGTGGGGCTCGCTCGCCGAGCTGCAGCGGTTCGACGCCGTGGTGCTCGCCAACACACCGCGCTCGAGCGGTTACG
The DNA here is from genome assembly GCA_051648405.1 of Lacipirellulaceae bacterium. Taxonomy (GTDB): domain Bacteria; phylum Planctomycetota; class Planctomycetia; order Pirellulales; family Lacipirellulaceae; genus JBOFFC01. Next base: position 20,569 of record JBOFFC010000029.1, on the reverse strand, counting down.
GCGCCGACGCCGACGCGAACGTCCTCGCCGACTCGATCAGCGGGTTCAGTGACGAGCAGATCAACACGCTGGTGCGCAACACCGAGGAGCTCGGTTGCGGACTGGTGCTGCTCGGCGGCGACCGCGCGCTCGGCGCCGGGGGGTGGGACGAGACGCCGCTCGAGAAGGCGATGCCGCTCGACTTCGAGATCAAGGCCTCGAAGGTCACGCCGGTCGGCGCGCTCGCGATCGTGGTCGATCGCTCGGGGTCAATGTCGGGGGACAAGCTCGAGATGGCCCGGCGGGCGGCGATCGCCGCGGTGCGCGTACTCAGCCCGCGCGACTACGCGACGGTGATCGCCTTCGACGAGTTTCCGCTGACGGTCGTCCCCATGCGCCGCGTGGCCGACCCACGCTCCACGGCCTCGCGGATCGCGCGGATCGCCGAAGGGGGGGGGACGAACCTCTACCCGGCGATGGAAGAGGGGTTCGAGTCGTTCGACCGCGCGACCGACGCCGCTGTGCGGCACATGATCGTGCTCACTGACGGCATGACCCCCGAAGCCAATCACGTCGGCCTCGCCGCGAAGATGAAGAAGCAGGGGATCACCGTCACCAGCGTCGGCGTTGGGGCGGACTGCGACCGCAGCCTGCTGTCGAAGATCGCCGCCGCCGGTGGGGGGAAGTTCTACGCTGTGAACAACCCGGCCGTGGTGCCGCGGATCTTCCAGCGCGAGGCGCGGCGTGTCGCGCGGCCGCTGGTGCGCGAGCTCAGCCCCCCCGTCGCGCCGACGATCGTCACGCGGCACGAGGCCCTCCAGGGGATCGACGCCGTCCCGCCGATCGCAGGCTTCGTGCAGACGACGGTCAAGCCAAGCTCGCTGGTCGAGGTGATCCTCCGTTCGCCCCTCCCCCCCGAGGCCGAGTCCTCGACCGTCCTGGCGGCGTGGACCTACGGCCTCGGCAAGACAGCCGTGCTAACAACCGACGCCGGCGCACGGTGGGCGAACGCCTGGACGTCGTGGAGCGACTACGACCGCGCGATGAGCCAACTTGTCCGCTGGGCAATGCGTCCCACGGGCGAAACGGGAAACCTGACGGTCGCGACCGAAGTCGATGGAGGCCGCACGCGGGTCGTCCTCGACGCCGTCGATTCGAAAGGGGAGTTCCTCGACCTCCCGGCGATCGCCGGGGCCGCGGTCGGGCCCGAGCTCGAGAGCGAAACCCTGGCGTTCCGGCAGGTCGCCCCGGGGCGCTACGTCGCCGAGTTCGCGACGGCCAAGCCGGGGAGCTACCTGCTGGTGGTGAACGCTGGGGGGGGTCGCGCGCCGATCCGCACCGGGGTCAATATCGGCCTGTCGAACGAGTTCCGCGAACGCGAGGCGAACCTGCCGCTGCTTGAGTCGATCGCCGGCCTGACCCCTCCCAAAGCGTCGCCGGGGATCGTCGTCACGACCGCGTCGGGCGCCGAGTTCACCGGCGCCGAGTCGGTCGAGCGCCTCGCAGTAGTCGATCCGTTCCGGCGCGGCTTGCCGCCGGCCGTGTCGAGCTCGCCGCTGTGGCCGCAACTGGTGTTTGCGGCCTGCGTGGCGTTCCTCGCCGACGTGTTCGTGCGCCGCGTGCAAGTCGGCTTCGGTTGGCTCGCCCCGCTGTGGCGTCGATTGACGCGGCGCAACGCGAGCGCCGAATCGCCGGCGACGATCGACCGCCTGCGGGTCCGCAAGGAGGAGGTGCGCCAGTCGCTGGGGAGCGCCGCCGCCGCGACGCGGTTCGACCCCACGGCCGTGCCGGCCGAAACGCTCGCGAAAGCCGCGGTTCCCACGGACGGGCCATCGAGGCCGAACAGGCTCCCCGCCGAACCGCTGCCGGCCGAAGCCGACGGCGCCGCAGCGGGGTACACTTCGCGCCTGCTGAAGGCGAAGCGCGACGCGATGAAGAAGCGAGACGAGTGACCGGCGACGCCAACCAGACAGTCGATCCGCGAGCGCGTCACGCGTCGTCGGCCGACGACGATGATTCGATCGCCTTGACTTCCACGACGTGCAACAGAGAAACGAACGCGAACTCGTCCGAGTCGGGGCTGCCAAAGATGACGTTCGACTTGAGCAAGAAGGCCATCTCCGGGTGTCGCACCTGATGGGCATCGCCGTTGGACATCCGGACCTCGAACGAGCAGAACGGGCGGCGCCGGAGCAGCGATTGAATGGTCGAGTGCATGTAACGAGTATAGGCTCGCGTCCGGAGTGAGTTCAACGGTTTTCGGGCGCGTTCTCGACGAGCTCTGCTTCCTTCGGGCGCGGCTCGACAACGTCTCTAACCTCTAACCTCTAGCGTCTCCCCAATGTCCCTTGCCGAATCCATCGAACAGCGCGCGGCGCGGTTCGCCGAGCGCTACAAGGCCGTCCGCGACGAAATCGGCAAGGTGGTCGTCGGCCACTCCGAGATCGTCGATGGCGTGCTGACGTGTCTGTTCTGCGGCGGGCACGCGCTCCTCGAAGGGGTCCCGGGCCTCGGCAAGACGCTGCTGGTGAAGACGCTCGCGGAAGTGCTCGACCTCGACTTCAACCGCGTGCAGTTCACCCCCGACCTGATGCCGTCGGACATCCTCGGCACGAACCTGATCGTCGAGGACCCCGACGGCCGCCGGCGGTTCGAGTTCCAGCGCGGGCCGCTGTTCACGCAGGTCTGCTTGGCGGACGAGGTGAACCGCGCCACGCCCAAGACGCAGTCGGCGATGCTCGAGGTGATGCAAGAGAAGCGGATCAGCGTCGGCGGCGTGACCTACCCGATGAAGCCGCCGTTCTTCGTCATGGCGACGCAGAACCCGATCGAGCAAGAGGGGACCTACCCCCTCCCCGAGGCGCAGCTCGACCGCTTCTTCTTCAAGCTGGTCGTCGGCTACTCGAGCCGCGCCGACCTCAACACGGTGCTCGAACGGACGACGCGCGGCGTGTCGCCGACGGCCGGCAAGGTCATGGCGGGGGACGAGATCCTCGAGCACCAGCAACTGATCCGCGAGGTGGTCCTCGCTCCGCACGTGCAGGACTACGTCGCGCGGCTCGTGCTGGCGACGCACCCCGGGGGCGATTTCGCGACGCCGGCCGCGAACCAGCACCTGCGTTGGGGGGCGAGCCCGCGCGGCGCGCAGACGATCGCCCTCGCGGCGAAGGTCCGCGCGCTGTTGGCCGGCCGCTACAACGTCAGCTTCGACGACTGCCGCCGCGTCTACCTGCCAGCGCTACGGCACCGCGTGATCCTCGGGTTCGAGGCCCAGGCCGAGGCGATCGACCCCGACAAGGTGCTGACCGAGATCGCGAAGGCCGTCCCGGAGAAGGGGCCGGAAGTGAAGGCTGCCTAGAGAATGCGACGAGGGGAACCGCCAAGACGCCACGAGCGCCAAGTTCGCGACGAGGTCCAACACACGGCACCATCTATTGACCTTCGCGCGGCCAATGAACCGAGGGCGACCAACGGAAGCCCGGCCCACGGGCGGAAAACGTCGCCGCAGCGGTTCTTTGTCCGCGCAATCATCAATAAACTCTCTCCAGAACTCCCCGCGAAAAATGCGCGTTGACAGACGATTCGAGCGCAGCGAGCGACTTCTTGGCGTCCTTGGCGCTCGTGGCGTCGTGGCGGTTAGCTTTCCGTAAAGCGTCGTCGCCGGACGCTCCCTTGACGGTCGCGGCTCTGACTTCCCTGGGACCTTGATGCCCACCACCGACCTCCTGCCCGCCGACCTTGTTACTCGCCTCGAGCGACTCGAGCTCGTCACGCGCAAGGTGTTTCGCGGGCGGATGAAGGGGGAGCGCCGGTCGCACCGCAAGGGGCAGAGCGTCGAGTTCGCCGACTTCCGCAATTACGTCCCCGGCGACGACCTGCGGGCGCTCGACTGGAACCTGTACGCGCGGCTCGACCGGCTGATCGTCAAGCTGTTCCTCGAGGAAGAAGACTTGCAGCTCGCGTTGCTGGTCGATGCGTCGCCGTCGATGGGCTTTGGCGAGCCGACGAAGCTCGAGTTCGCGAAGCGTGTTGCCTCAGCGCTGGGCTTCTTGGGGCTCGCGCGGGGGGACCGGGTACGCGTCCACACGCTCGCGGGGAAGCAGTCGCCGCCGCTGCGGGGCCGGGTGAGCGTGCCGCGGTTGGTGGAGTTCCTCGGCGGCCTGGCGCCCGAGGAATCGACGGACCTCGCCGAAGGGGTGCGGCGGTTCTGCCTGAACGCGCGGGGCAAAGGAGTGGTGGTGCTGATGAGCGACCTCCTCGACAAGCAGGGGTACGAGCAAGCGCTACGCTACCTCGTAGCGCAGCGCGTCGATGCGTACGTCCTCCAAGTGCTGAGCCCCGAGGAGCTCGACCCGGCGGTGGTCGGCGACCTGCGGCTCGTGGACTGCGAAGACGGTGACGCGGCCGAGGTGACCGTCAGCGGCGCGCTCCTCGCGCGCTACAAGCGGACCGTCGGCGCGTTCACCGCCGGCGCCCAGGAGTTCTGCGGCAAGCGCGGCATGACCCACTTGCTAGCCCGCAGCGACGACCCGGTCGAGGACCTCGTCACTCGCGCTTTTAGGAAGCGGGGGCTCGTGGGATGAGACGTACGGACGGGAACCGCCACGACGCCACGAGCGCCAAGGACGCCAAGAGCCGTTTGCTACGCTTGGCTCCTCTCCTTGTGCGATGCCCAACCAAAGAGCTTCCTGTAGCGGATCGACTCCGTCGCGCAATCAACCCCGTGGCGTCCTTGGCGCTCGTGGCGTCGTGGCGGTTAGCTTACGTCGCTCCCGCAAGAGAGTCGCGATGACCGAGCAACTCTTCCGCAGCGCGTTGTCGCCGGCCGCGTGGGCGCTGCTCGCCTGCGTGCCACCGGCGATCTTTGCGCTCTACTTCTTGAAGCTCAAGCGCGCGCCACTGGAGGTCCCCAGCACGCTGCTCTGGTCGCGGGCGATCGAGGACCTGCGCGTCAACAGCCTCTGGCAGCGGCTGCGCCGGAGCGTGCTCTTGTTGCTGCAACTGCTCGTCGTGGGGTTGGCGATGCTGGCCCTGCTCCGCCCCGGGTGGCAGGGCCAGCAGCTCGCCGGCGAGCGCGTGGCGCTGGTGATCGATCACTCGGCGAGCATGCAGGCGACCGACGGACCCGCCGGCGTCACACGGCTCGCCGCGGCGAAGGCCCGCGCGACCGAGCTCGTCGAGCAGCTCCCCAGCGGCGCGTCGGCGATGGTGGTGGCGTTCCACGACAAGGCGCGCGTCGTCCAGGAGCTGACCGACAACCGTCGCCGACTGCGCGAGGCGATCGCCTCGATCGAGCCGTCGGCCCGCCGGACCGACGTGCGCGGCGCCCTGGAGCTCGTCGAGGGACTCGCGACCACCGGCCAGAGCAAGCGACGCGCCGATACGGGGCCCGCAATCGACGCCGCGGGGCAGCCGGACCCTAAAGCGCCGCCCAAACCCGCCGCCACCGCGGGCGACGCGCAGCGGGTCACGGCCACCGCCGTCCTGCTGAGCGACGGGCGGTTCGCCCCGACCGAGGAGTTCGCCGCCGGCGGCCTCGAGGTCGTCTACCTGCCGATGGGGCGCGCCGACACGCCGAACCTGGCCGTCACGGCGCTCGAGACCCGCGCCATCGAGGGGACGACGCGTCGCACGGCGTACGTCGAGGTCGCCAACTACACGGCGAAGTCGGTCGATGCGGTCGTCGAGCTGCGGCTCGACGGGGCGCTGCTCGACGCACAACGACTGACGGTCGCGGCGGACTCGGCGGCGGGGATCGCCTTCCCGATCGGCGAGCCCTCTCCGGGAACGCTCGAAGCGCGGCTTTCGAAGGGGACGCTCGCCGCGGCCGGCGACAAGCTGTCGGTCGATGACGTGGCGTACGCCGCGATCAACCCGCTTCGACGCGGCAAGGCGCTCCTGGTGACGCCCGGCAACGTGGCGCTCGAGCAAGCGCTGACGACGGCGCGTGCGAAACTCCTCGCGGAGGTCGCGACGCTCGCCGCCGACGCGGCCGACGACGCGTCGAAGGTCGAGGGGTACGACGTGGTGATCTACGACCGGGTGGCCCCCAAGGGGGCTCCCCGCGCAAACGCGGTGTACGTCGGCGTGCTTCCGCCGAGCGCGGCGTGGCGCGAACGTGCGACAAAGTCGCCGACGGTCGTCGCCCCGCGGATCATCGACTGGAGCCGCGTCGATCCTCTGCTCGCGAGCGTCGAGCTCGGGAACTTCGACGTCGTCGAATCGCTGGTCGTCCCTCCCCCGGCGGGGGGACGAACGCTGGTCGATGCGGCCGAAGGTCCGATTGTCAGCATCGCCCCACGCGACGCGTTCCGCGACCTGGTGATCGGCTTCGCGATCCTCGTCGAGCAAGACGGCCGCGTGCAGCGCAACACGGACTGGATCAACCGCCACAGCTTCCCAACGTTCTGGCTCAACGTGCTCGAGCAATTCGCGGCGCGGAGCTCGGCCGAGTCGAGCGCCGTCCGGCCGGGGGAGGTGGTCGAGCTGTCGCCCATCGCCCCGAGCACGACGGACCTCGACGTGACGCTCCCCAGCGGCGCCGCCGAGCGGCTCGCGAGGCGGGCGCCCGACCCGTTCGTGCTCCGCTCGACCGACGCGACGGGCGTTTACCGCATCGCCGAGGGGGGCGCCGCCGATCGACGGGTCGCGGTGAACCTGTTCGACCCGCAGGAGAGCGACGTCCGGCAAGCCGCCGCGGGGCCTGGCGACGGCGCCGACGAGGAGGCCGGCACGGCGGCCCCGTTGCGGCTGGGGGACCTGCTGGTAGCGGCGAGCGAAGCAGGAGCGACGGTGCGGGTGGACGCCTGGAAGCCGTTGCTGGTCGCCGCCCTCTGCCTGGTGGTGGCCGAGTGGTGGGTCTACCACCGCCGAATCGCCGCCTGACGCCCGGGCGGGAGCCGGGTTTCGGTTGCTCGGCGGCGTTCCGGTGGGTAATCTGCCGTCTCTCCCCCAACGCGTCTCATTTCCGTTGATCGCGGCGGCATCGTCGAGCTGCTGCGATCGCTCTCGATCAACTCGTAAGGAGTGCAGCGATCATGTCGCAGCCATCGCGTGAGGGGGAACCGGGGTGCCAAGCCGTCGGTTCGTCGCGTCGTGAGTTTCTGGCGGCCGCCGCCGTTACCGGGGGAGTCTTGGCGGCGGGTCTGCCGACCGCCCGCGCCGCGCACGCTTCGGGCGACCACCGCTTGCGTGTGGGTGTCATCGGTTGCGGGGGCCGCGGCCGTGGCGCAGCGAGCGACGCGCTGAAGGCGGGCGCCGACGTGGCGATCGTCGCGCTGTCCGACGCCTTCGCCGACCGCGTCGAAGAAGCGGAGCGGATCCTTGCCGAAGAGCATCCGGGGCGAGTGGACGTCCCGAAGGAGCGGCAGTTCGTCGGCTTCGACGCCTACAAGCAGGTGCTCGAAAGCGACTGCGACCTGGTGATCCTCGCCACACCCCCCGGCTTCCGCCCGCGGCACTTCGAGGCGGCCGTCGAATCCGGGAAGCACGTCTTCATGGAGAAGCCCGTGGCGGTCGATGCCCCTGGCATCCGCCGCGTGCTCGAGGCCGGCAAGAAGGCGCAGGAGAAGCGGCTGGCGGTGGGGGTCGGCCTGCAGCGTCGCCACGAATCGCACTACCAGGAAACCGTCAAGCGGCTCCAGGACGGGGCGATCGGCGACATCCTGCTGACCCGCACCTACTGGAACCAGGAAGGACTGTGGGTCCGCAATCGCGAGCCGCAGCAGTCGGAGATGGAGTACCAGATGCGCAATTGGTACTACTTCAACTGGCTGTGCGGCGACCACATCGTCGAGCAGCACATCCACAACCTCGACGTCTCGAACTGGGTCAAGAACGCCGTCCCGGTGAAGGCCAACGGCATGGGGGGCCGCGAGGTCCGCAAGGGGCGCGACCACGGGCAGATCTTCGACCACCACGCGGTCGAGTTCACCTACCCCGACGGCTCGACAATGATGAGCCAGTGCCGCCACATGGCGGGCTGCTGGAGCTCGGTAGACGAGCACGCGCACGGGTCGAAGGGCTCGTGCCACGTCGGCGCCGGTCGAATTCTTGGCGCCGATGGCAAGGCCATCTGGCGGCACAAGGGCCCCAAGCCGGCCGGTTACGTGCAGGAGCACATCGACCTGCAAAAGGCGATCCGCGACAACGCCCCGTACAACGAGACGGGGGTCGGGGCCCACAGCACGATGACGGCGATCCTGGGGCGGATGGCGACCTACTCGGGGCGCGCGATCGGCTGGGACGAGGCGCTCGCCTCGAACCTGAGCCTCACGACCCCCGAGCAGGTCTACGCCTTCGACGCCACCCCCCCCGTGACCCCCGACGCCGATGGCCGCTACCCGGTCCCGGTGCCTGGGGTGACGCAGGTCGTCTAGTTGCAACGGCCTAAGGCGCGCTCGTCTCGCCTCCGGCGGTGGGGTATACTAGCCCTACATCGCCGGGGACGTGGCGAAACTGGCAGACGCGCTGGATTTAGGTTCCAGTTCCTTCGGGAGTGCAGGTTCAATTCCTGTCGTCCCCATCCGGAAACGAGCGCCAATGGCCAAGCTCCGATGACCAAGGACCCTGGGTGGGCTGCTTTGGTCATTGGGGCTTGGTCATTGGCCGTTTCACGGATTCGTCCCTTGTTTCCGAACGTGGCGTCACACGACCCCGCTGGCAACGTCGCAACCTCGCAACTCTGTGCCTCAACGTGATCAACCGCTTCGCCCTGCTGCTCGTCGTCGCCTTTTCGGCCGTCTTATGTAGCGCTCGTCCCGCGGGGGCGTTCACCGAGTTCCAGAAGGAGTTCCAAAAGCTCCACGCGGGGGGCGAGGACAAGGAATTCCGCAAACTCGCGCGCCGCGCCAAGTGCAACGCGTGCCACCAGGGGAAGGACCGCAAGAACAACAACGCCTACGGCGACGCCCTGGGGGTTCACATCCAAGAGAAGCACAAGAAGGACAAGAAGGCGATCGTCGCGGCCCTGAAGCTGGTCGCCGACCAACAGTCGGTCGCCGACGAACCCGGCTCCCCCACGTTCGGCGCCCTGATGGCCCGGGGCGAGCTGCCGGGGGGGTCGCTCGTGGACTCGAAGAAAGAGCCGCCGAAATCCGAGTAGGGCGCCGCTTGGCCCCCCGGTTGACGTCCGAGTAAACTACGCCGGCGTCGCTCGGCAGCTAACGGGTCGCCGGCCCCTTCTAAACGCCTGCTGCACAACACCACACCACGCCGAGAAATCTGATGCTCCGCGCCCTGATCGCCCTCGCCGTCGTCGCCTCCTTTGTCGCCCCCGCGGAGGCGTTCCCCGAGTTTCAGAAGCAGTACCTGCTGAAGTACGCCGACGGGACCGACTCTGCGTTCACCGCCGTGGCGAAAGAGGCCAAGTGCCTCAGTTGCCACCAGGGGATGAAGTCGAAGAAGAACCGCAACGCTTACGGCGAGGCGCTGCACGCCCACGTCGGCAAGCGTGACAAGAAGGACGTCGAGAAAATCGTCGCCGCGCTGGCGACGGTCGCCGCCGAATCGTCCAAGCCGGAGACCGAAGGGGCCCCCACCTGGGGCGAGATCATCGCCGACGGCAAGCTCCCCGGCGGCGAGCTCGAGGCCCTCAAGATGGAACCCGAGCCGAAGGAACCCGCGGCCGAGTGAAGGCCGCCCTTCCCCCCTCCTCCGCTCGCCGGGGAGGGGGATTTGCTCTCAGGCCATCTCGTCGGGCGTGTCGTTCGACAGCGTGCTCGCTTGGAGCGTGATCGTCGTGCGGTAGACTTCGCCCGGGGCGAGCACGCGCAGCCCGCTCGCGACTCCTGCCGCGTCCATCGCGAACGGGTTGGGAGTGCACGTGTAGGGTTCGAGGCAGATCGCCTCGCGGTGGCCCGGCGTGTAGAGGACGCAGCAGGTCATCGTCGAATCGAACGTCTGCCGCAGCCGGCGGCCCGACTGCGGGTCGTAGAGGTCGGTGTGCTGCGGCCCGGTGGCCTGCGGCTCGGCCACACGGAACGGCGTGTCGAACGTACGACCCGCGAGCGGGGCGCCATCGGCGAGCGCCGTGTCGGCGAGCGGCAGCCGTTTTCCGGTCGGGATCAGGCCGACGCTCTCCCACTCACCATCGACCGGAGCGCGGACGATCGTCCCCTCGGGGTCGCTCCCCTCGGCGAGCGGCAAGCGGAAGTACGCGTGCGTCCCGAACCCAAAGGGGACCGGCGTTTCGCCGACGTTGGTCACCTCGACGTCGAAGTCGAGCCGCCCCCCGGCAATCCGGTACTCGCACCGCAGCGTGTAATCCCCGGGCCACTGCGGCACGGCTTCGGGGCAGTCGATCGCCGGTCGGAACTCGGCAGCCACACGGCTCGTCTCGCGCTCGACGACCCGCCACGGGCTGCGCACCGCGAAGCCGTGGATCGCGTTCCCCAGGCCGTCCTCCTGCGCGACCTCGAAGTGCTGGCCGCCGAACTCGAAGACCCCCCGCGCGATCCGCCCTGGGAACGGGAAGAGCAGCGGGTTGCCCGACCGCGAGGGTCGCTTGTCCCCCACTTCGAAGCCGGGCTCGGCCCACAGCATGTCGCGGAGCTCGGCGCCGATCGGCCCCCCGTTGGCGAACGGCGCGATCCAGCGGAAGCAATTGAACCCCTGGCTCACCAGGATTTCGGCCGAGGCGCCGGTCAGGGGATCGTAGATGCGGACGACTTCAGCGGGCATCGGGGGGCCTCGGGCGGGTGTCGGGCGGAGCGGCGAGCCGCCGAGTATGACGAACCCCGCCCCCGCGCTTCAGCCCCCGTCCGTCGGGGTCACGCGCCTGCCGCCCAGTCCCCCCCAGTCGAAGCCCTCGGCGAGCCACGCTACGTGGCGTACGATAGGGTCCAGCCGGGCGATTAGCTCAGTCGGCTAGAGCGCTTCGTTTACACCGAAGATGTCGGGGGTTCGAGTCCCTCATCGCCCACTGTACATAATGCCAGTAGTTGCGTCGGGTTGCTCTTCCCTGCAATTCCTCGGGGTTTCTTCGATTCTCGCGCTTCGGTGCAGTCCCCCGCAAACGCCTGCCGCAGCGCGTCGTGCAGCGCCCAGTGCAGCGCTTTTGTGACCTGCGTATCGACGTTCTCGACCGCCGCCTCGGGCGTCGCGACGGGCCGCTGCTGGGCGGCGTCGAAGTGCTCGTCGTGAACCTGCCAGTAGTGACCCTGCGCGACCTTGACCGAATGCCCCAGCCACGCGGCGGCGACGTGCTGGGGGTGACGGTCGGCTAGCTCCGTCGCCCTCGTCGCCCGCAGGTTCTGGAACAGCTTCGGCCAGGGGGTCAGCCCGGCCCGTTCGACAATCCGAGTGAAGTGCGTCCGCAAATTGGTCGCCGCGTCGCGGGTCCGCTCGACCACGTACTCGGCGCCCGGCGTGGCCGCGTCGAAGGCTTCCGCCAAGATCGGGGCCAGTTCGGGGAAGAGCGGCATGACGCGAGTCCCGTGCCCTTCGTGGTGCTCCGTCTTCACGCAGCGGACGACGACTCGCTTCTCCGCCCACAGCACGTCCCCCCAACGGAGGGCCAGTACTTCCGACGGGCAGCGCAGACCCCCCCATCGGGACAGCGCGAAGATCGTCCGCCATTCGACCGAAGGGCAGGCGGCGAGCACCTTGGCCGCGTCCGCCTCGGTCACGAAGTAGTCGCGCTGGCGGTTCTCGACGAGTGTGCTCTTCAGCCCCGCGAACGGGTTGCGGTCGATCAACTCCAGGTCGAGCGCCGCCTTGAACAGCGTCTTGGCCTGCGCCGTCCGCTTGCGGCAGGTGTTCTCGGCGTACCGCTTGGCGAGCGTCAGGCGCCACGACTTTGCGTCGCCTGGCGTAATCGAACGCAGGGACCGGTCGGCACCGAAGTACGCCAGGAGGCTCTTGTGGGCCGCCACGGTGGCCGCCAGCGTCGCCGGCTTCAGGCTCGGGTCGCCCCTTCGCTGTGCTGCGTAGTCGGCCAGGAACGCCCCCAGCGTTGATGAACGCCGATCCTCGACCAGCCCCAGGCGCGCGAGCTTCGCCCGTAGTTTGTCGGGGGCGGAGCCCAACCAGCGGCTCGTCTCGGGGTCGGGCGCCGTTCCGGAAAGCTGGGCGGCGACCAGTTGCTCGACCCGCAGCCGCGTCGCCTCAGCCGCTCGCTTGGGGACGGCACCGAGCGATAGCGTCCGCCGAGCGCCCCGCGCGTCATCGAACTGGATCGACCAAGCCTTTCCGTTTCGTTGGAACAGGGAGGCCATTGGGTGGTTCCTCAGGGGCGATCGCCGTCAGCTCGATTCGGATCGACGGGTTCAACGGAATCCAAAGTGACCATCGAGGCGATCACTCGCCGCGCTTGAACGCGAGCCTCGGCGCCACTCGACGCCTCGTCGAGCATCGCGCGGAAGACTTCGACCTGGTCGTCTCCTGCCGAAAGCGCCGACAGTTCGGCTTCGTACTTGTCGAACGCCTTGAACGCGGCGGCGGCGTTCTGACCTTCCATGCCGGCTAGGCAGCGTGCCGCGGAAGTTGCTTCGCGGCTACTCGACTTCGGATCGGTGGCGATCCGCAACTGCCGCTCGACGACGGCGGCCTTCAACTCGTCAGGGATCGGCCAGCGCTCGCGGAGGGCCCGCTCGATCAGACGAGTGTCGCGGGACCCTGCTTCGCGCAGCTGCCCCCCAAGCCCCCCTGAACAGGCGGTCGAGTTCTCGTCGTCCATGGGAAACTCCAGGGTGAGGGGATTCTATCAACAGCGGCGGCCACGTCATCGGACTAGCCGCGATGGGTCGCCCCAATGCCAAGTGAGTCCGCAGCGGCCGCAACGGTGCAACAGGTTGCGGGCGTGGTCCTCGCGGTAGACCAGCTCGGGGCTGGCGCACTTGGGGCAGCGCCACGGGTTGAGGGTGGCGGCCTCGGGCTCGGGCTCAGCGATCACCTCGGTCAGGTGACGCCGCAGGTTGTCGCGTTCTCGCTTCAGCCAGCGCACGTCGCGGGGCCCGAGCTTGCCAGCGGCGTGCATGAGCTTCACCCCTTCGGGGGTGACCTCGATGGTGACCCCCTTGGCGGCCAGCACCTCGACGACGGCGCGGGCCTTGTGGCGGGTGTCGATCACCGGGGCGTTGGCGGGGATGGGGGCGTCGTCGTTCATAGCGCGAGGCTCCCATCGGGGGCAAACGTGAGGGGGTCGGGATCAGATTCCGTGTCGCTCGTCGCTAAACCGAAACCGAAACCCTCGGAACATCGGGTTTGGTGAGGTTTTGGTTTCGGTTTAGCCGTCGCCGATCGGTAAACCCACGTCGGGCGTCCCCCGCGGGGACCTGGGGGTTGATCGATCCGCTCGACGCGGCCGGCCTCGACCAAGCGACGCAGCACTTCCTCGGCTTGCTCTGTCGTCTTGAGGGCGCCGACCTTCTGTCGCACGTCGCGAGCGGTCGCCTCGCCAAGTTGCGCGATCGCCGCGGCGACTTTGTTCTCGACCTCGCGGGCTTCGGCGTCCTGCGTCGTCTCGCCTCGCAGGGAGAACACGCGAACCGCTTCGTTCTCGAACCACTCCGCGAGCCGCACGGCGGCCGTCATTGTGTCGGCGTCGATCGGGGCGCCGTCGTGTACTTCGCCGGCGACGACACGCAGAAGGTGAAGCACCAAGGCGACTCGGCCGACCTGCCCTCGCATCTTCGACAGCCCCCCCCTCACCGGCCCGCTGTGCTGTTCGCGGCGAACGCCGAGGGCGTTGACGTAGTCCGCGTAGACCCGGCGAGCCTGGGCGGTCAGCCCGACGACGACGGGTCGCCACGCGCCGAACTCGTCGGCGTCCGCTTCGATCGCGTAGAGCTGGTCGATCGCGGCCTTATACGCCTCGCGGTGCGCGGTGGGGATGCGGTCGTCGCGGTACTTGATGGGCTGCGGCGGGGGCCAAGCCCAGAGAAACCGGGCCGGTAGTCCCGCCGCTACGTCGTCGCCGCTGATCGAACGGAACAAGAGCCCCGGTTGAATCCCGCCGAACAAGCTGGCGTGAGGCTCGGGGACCAACAGCGAGCGACGTTCCCCCGTCTTGCGGTCGATCCGCAGCGGCTCGGCCGACCAGAGCGATAGCCACTGAGCGCGTTCCGCTCCCCCCCTGCCCCCCGAGTAGCGATCCATGCCACCGATCGCCCCCGACAGCTCGTCGCGAAGCGACAGCAGCCCACGCGGGTTGTCGGCCAGCAGCGGGCCGAGTGACTCGGGCGTCGCGTCCTGAACGACGTACCGCTCGATAGGCGGCGGCTCCGGGGGACGGGGGGGCGGCTCGGTCCCCCCTTTCTTGCGTTGCGCCTTCCACGTCTCTTCATCGGCCTTGAACTCTCGCATCGCGTCGCCGTGCTCGGCGAGCCGGTCCGCGTTCCTCGGCGCCGCCTCGATGTCGTGAGCGTTCGCGACGGCGATCATCGGCGCGGCGCCGGGCGTCTTGCCGTCGCCACTGTCGGCCACGACGGCGCCCCAGAGGATGCAGGGCTCGCGGTGGTCTTCCTTGACCGCGACCGAGCGCGTGGCGCCGATCGCCGCCGCCGCCACGGTCAGGCCGGCCATCGCGGGGATCGACTCATCGACTCCGGCCGACCGGGCCACGCTGCGCACCATGTTCGCTAGACAATCGGGCAAGGCGTGAACCGGGAACGGGGCCCACGCGGGGGCCGGCCGGGGTGGGGGCGCCGCGCGACTCGACTCGGCATCGACCACCGCGCGGAGCGATTCGAGAACTTCGCTCGTTGATGCTCCGTCGCGGGTCCGTCGCAGAGCCCGCTCGGCCTCGCCGGCGAGCCGTCGGCCCCGCGCCGCGTCAGCAACCAGCTTCGCGTACGCCAGCCCGTGGGCCGCTGTAGGTACCTCGGCCGCGCGGGTCAGGGCGAGCCGGGCGTCGGCCGCCAAGTCGCTAGGGACCTCAGCCAGGACGAGCGCCGCGTCGATCGGCTCGCCGGCCGCGTGGCGACGGGCGATCGCCGCGCAGATTGCTCGCCGCGTCGGGTCGAGGAACTCGTCGGGCTCGACAACCGTCAGCACCTCGCCGGCGAGCGACGGGTCGATCAACAGCGACCCGAGAACCCAAGTTTCGTTCTCGCTGGCAACCGAAGGGTTCACCGTGCCACCCCCGATCGCCGCATCGCGACGATTACGGCGACAGCCACGTCGAGCGCCTCGTCGTCGCCGAGCATCGGCATCGCGCGACGCAAGGCCTCGGCGATCACGTCGAGCGCCCGGCGGGGCGGTAGAGCCTGCTGCCGAGACGCGGGGGGAGTGCTAAGCTGTGGGGGCATCGGGAGTCCTTCCACGGGGAGCCCGCGCGATGCCGGCAAGCAACGCGCGCGGGCCGAGAATCAAAGAACGCCCCGGGGGGTCCACCCCTCCGCGGCGTTCGGCGCTGTCAAGTCGCGGCGGCCCGGACCTTGCGGCCGGCGAGAAACGCGTCGAGGTCGTCGCGGTCGACGACGACCCGAGACCCGATTCTCGCGACCGGCAGGCTCCCCTCGGCGACCAGCGCGTCAAGGGTTCGCAGCGAAATCGCTGAATACGACGCCGCTTCCGGCCTTGTTAGGTACCGAGGCGTCGGGGTGGGAGCGGCGGTCATGGAGGGGGGCCTTTACGCGACTGGATGGGCTTCGTCGCGTTCACTTGCGACTCGACGAACCACAGCCTACGAATCAAGACGTCCCGGCGACCCTCCTGTTTGCTACTGGGCAGTAAACCCACGCGACTTCGCGCGCCGCGACGCAGCCCCCGGCGCCGCGGTTGGGCCCGAGGCGGCGTTACCCCCCGACCCCCACTCCGCGCAAGTCGTGCAGCGCCTGACGCAGCGCGTCGGCGACAACCCGCTGAATCTCCGGGGATTCCAGCAGTCGTTCGAGTCCCTCATCGCCCACTTTCAGCGTGCCCAACGAGCGCCACGTTTCCGCTTACCACTCGCGTGGGCGGGATCCCTGAGCGTCAGCAACCCCGAAGTTGTCGCTGGTACCCGGCGCACTCCGGTCGCTTCCGCCCAGGGCTCCTAAGCACGGTGCGGCGTACGCCTCTCGGCGCCCCCCCCGGTTCCGGCTCGTCGCGGGAGAATCCTGTTGACAAATACTGGCCCGCCAGTATCTTGCGGTGGTGAACTACTGGCAGAGCAGTAGATTGCCCCTCCGGAGTCCTCCGCATGCCGCGCGAACGACCGTCTCGCGACGAAACCCCCGGCGCCGAGCCCACGGGCCGCGAGCTCGACGCCCTCAAGGTCCTTTGGGACGCCGCCGACTCGGCGCCCCCGGGCGAAGCGGCGGGCGCCACCGTCCGCGACGTCGCCCAGCGGATGAACGCCGCGGGCGAGGCGCTCGCCTACACAACGGTCCTAAGCCTGCTGCAAGTGATGGAGCAGAAGGGGCTGGTGGACCACGTCCGGCACGGGAGGTCTTACGTCTACCACCCGCTGGTGGCGCGCACGAAGACGCTGCGCCAACTCGCCGGGGGGTTCCTCGACAAGGTGTTCGACGGCGCGCTGCACGAGTACCTCGTCCACGCGATCGGCGGTCGGCGCCTGTCGGCCACGGAGCTCGACGAGCTCGACGCGATGATCGCCCACGCACGCCAGCAGCAAGTGACGAAACGACCCCAGCCCCGCAAGAAGGGAGACAAGTGATGCCCTCGCTCCCCTTTCCAGTTTCCGAGCTCGCCGATTTTCATCTCGCCACGAGCGCCGTGCTCGCCGCGGCGCTCGCCACGACCGGCTTGATTTGGCAGCCGGTTCGCCGCCTGCCGGTCGCCGGGGCCGCGGCGGTCGGCGTGGTCGTCGTGCTGCTGCTCGCTCTGGTTCCCGGTTGGTCGATCGTGCCACTCGGCGAGCCGATCCCCGCCACCACGCCCATCTCGACAGTGCAGTCCTGGGGACCTCCGACTCCCGACAACGCGATCGAAGGCAAGGTCGCGCCTCCACCGAGGCCACCGCTCGACGGAGGATTCGCGACTCCCGTGCAGCAGGTCCCGCCGCCCACGCTTGCGAAGCGCCTGAGCGCCGCTTCGTACGGCGTGATCTGCTTCGGTTCGATTGTTGGGTCCGTGGCCTCGATCGTGTGGCTCATGTGGGGATCGATCGCGGCGCAGCGGATCGTCGCGCAGGCGAAGCCGGCGAGCGACGACGCGAACCGGCTGCTCGCCGAGCTCGCCGGCCCGCTTACGGGCCCGCTGGTTGGGCCGCGGCTGCTGGTGACCGACCAGATCGGCACGGCGGCGGCGATCGGCCTGCGCCCCCCGACGATCCTGCTCCCCGAGCGGCTCGTCGCCAGCGGCACCGCGGGCGACCTCCGCACGGTCCTCGCCCACGAGCTGGCCCACGTCCGCAACGGCGACCTGTGGCTGCTCGCCGCGCTGCGGCTGCTGATGGTGGTGCTGTGGCCGAACCCGCTCTACTGGGCCCTGCGCCGGCGCGTGCGGCTTGACCAGGAGACGCTCGCCGACGCCGCGGCCGCCGACCTCAGCGACCGCCACGCCTACGCCGAGCGGCTGGTGCAATGGGCCCGCGACCTCTCGGCCCCGCCGCGCTTGGCCGGCGCCGCCGGCATCTGGGAAGGGCGTTCGCAACTGCGCCGCCGAGTGGCGACGCTTGTCGATGAACGGTTCGCGGTGCTGCGGCGCAGCAGCCGGTTCTGGCGGGTGACGACCACGCTGCTGGGGCTGTGGCTAGCGATGGGGGTTTCGCTCGTGACGCTCGCGCCCGCTGAGGAAAACGCTCCGAGCCCTCTCGCCGAGGTGGAAGGCCAAAGTGCTTCCGCGGTGTCGGCTGCGACCGACACGGCAACCCCCAACGGGCGAGTCATGCGGAGGGGCATTGCACTGGACGCCTTCGCCCCGGTCGCCACCGGGTTCGCGGCGGAGTTTCCGAGAGAGGCGAACGTCGTCGCGGGACGTTGCCTTGATGCGGCGGACGAGCCGATTGCCGGCGTCGAGGTCCTGTTGCTGCACCGGGAATCGATTTCTGGACCAACCAAGGAGGTGGCCCGAGTCAAGACCGGCCCCTACGGAGGATTCCGTTTTGAGGACGTGGTCGCCGACCCTGACTCGGTCGAGTTCGAGCCAATGGCGCCGGTGGAGGAGCTGTACCACGTCGTGGTGCGACGCGCGAGGCTCGCGTCGCAAGCGATTGCCATACCGCCTTTCCAGATCGCACAAAGGGGCTCAAGCGTCATGTGTAAACTCCAGCGGGCGGCGACACTCGCGGGGCGTGTCGCTGATTCCAAGGGGGTACCTGTCGAGGGCGCCAGGGTGGCCGTGACGATCGACGGGAGCATCGACCTTGGCGACCAGACGATGCACGCGGCGCTGACCGACGCCGACGGCCGGTATGCGATCTCTGACCTACCGCCAAGGGATTTCGCCGCAGAGAGCCGGCGACAGGAGTTGGAACACGAGCGCATGCTCCAGGGGGGCGAAGGCGCTACCGCCGTCTTTTTCAGCATGGGTGTCGCCGAGGTGACCGTCACACACCCGCAGCATGCGCTCTGCAAGAAGCCTGTGGAACGCGTTCCCGGTGAACTGGACGTCGAACTCGCGCCTCCGGCGATGGTCGAAGGGCGTCTGGTGCACGACGAAGGCAAGTCTCTAAAGGACCTCCTGGTCCAGATCGGACCCGATCCGTTGTCGAAGCATGCCAAGGAGGCTGCGTGGTTCACGCTGACAAGTCCGGTGGACGCGACCGGGCGCTACCGCTTCGAGTCGTTGCCCGCGGGCGACTACCACCTACAAGCGACCGCGCCGTACCGCCGAAAGATCGTCAACGTGTCGGGGCAGAACGTGAAGGCGATCGTCGGCGGAACCGCGACGGCGCCCGACCTAGTCGTCTCGGAAGGCAGGGTCGTCCGCTTCCAACTGGTCAACGGGAAGACCAAGGAACCGCTGACGTTTGACGCGCCGATCACAGTGATCGGGTGGTACTTTTTGGCGGGCGAGAACCGCTACGGCGGTAGCTTGACGCGGCGCACGGAGGTTAGTCGTGAAGGCCAGTTCAAGTTCCGGATCGACAACCGCGCGGTGCGGATGGGTCTCGAACTGCATCTTCCGTTCACCGACTCGAGCGAGGCATACCCCCAGTTCCGCGTTGAAGTCCCCGCGGGCGACGTCGAGCAGCCGTTCCTCTTTCCGATCGACCTCGAGGACGTCATCGGCAAACGGCCGCGGTCGGCCACGACGCTCGAAGCCGCCAGCCGCCTCGCGTCGGAGGGCAAACTCGACGAGGCGATCGAGCGGTTGACGCAGTCGCTCGAGGGGCAAAAGCCGAAAGACCCGCGACTTCTTCTCCTGCGGGCGGACCTCCTCGCTCGGGTGAAACGCCACAAAGAGGCGATCGCCGACTACGAGGCCGCGATCGACCAAGAGACCGAGTTCGGCTTCGCCCTCAAGAACAACCTCGCGTACCTGCTCGCTACGGTCGAAGACCCACAGATAAGGGACGCTCAGCGATCCGTCCAGCTCGCGCGCGAAGCAGTCGCCGAAGCGCGACTGGAGGTTTCTGCACAGGCTTACGACACACTGGCCACGGCGCTCGAAGCCGCGGGCGACCCCCCGGCCGCGGTTGCCGCGCTGGAGAAGGCGATCACCTCGTCGAGCGAGGTTCAGAAGCCGGACCTTGAAGAGAAGCTCAAGAAGCTTCGCGAGCGGGTTGCGACTCTCTCGGAGTAGGGAGTGAGCGCCTTCACTTGAAGTCGATGCTCCGCAACAACAACGCCCCGGCTCCTTGTCCCGGTGGTAGGACACGGAGCCGGGGCTGTTCCTCAACGACCAACTAACGACGAGCGCGGGTTGGCCACGCTCAGCGGCGGCTACGCCGGGCGAGCGCGAGGCCGCACGCGGCGAGCAGTGCCGTCGTCGGCTCGGGGATCGCCGCCTGGCGCAGGGACTCGAGCTCGCCTAGCGACAGGGCTTCGCCGTAGATCGCGACGTTGTCGAGCAACCCTTGGAACCCGTTGAAGGTGAGCGACGAGCCCCCCTGCGAGGTCCCCAGGATCAGCGGCTGCGTCTCGTCGCCGATCGCCCCGCGGCTGTAGGGAACCGTATCGACGAGCGCCACGGGGGACCCGACGAGCCCCTTGTAGAAGTTCACGACGCCGGCCGCGCTGCTGTAGGTGACGGCGAAGTTCACGTACTGGCCGACCTCGGAGTAGGTGCCGGGGTCCGATTCGACGCCGCTCACCTCGTTGACGCGGAAGCGGAGGGCGCCTTCGTTGGCCCGCGCCGCGCCGGTCAATCCGAAGCCCCCGTTGTTCGGCTGGCCCGCCTGGAAGTTGATGTTCTCGATCAGGCTCGCCTGGCGGCCGATCCGCTCCGAGCCGGCCGGGATCAGGTACCACCCGGTGAGGGTCAGGTTGCTGAGGCCGTCGATCGGTTGGAAGTCCCCGGCGTGAGCGGCGCGGCCCCCGTCGAAGATCCCGCTGCCGTTGCGGTTGTCGAACGCGCGGTCCGACGGCGCGCCGCTGACCCCGGAGCCCGCCGCGCCGCGCGCTGCGCCGCTGCCCGTGATGTTGAGGACCGGCGCGCCGGCGGTCGCGGCCGTCCCTTGCGCGAACGCCTGCGTCCCTGTTTCGTTGAAGTCGTAGTGCAGCAGCGGCGCTGCGGTCGCGCCCGTCGTCGCGACGCACAG
>JBOFFC010000028.1:0-19379 GCA_051648405.1 Lacipirellulaceae bacterium | reverse complement strand
GGTTGCGACGGTCGGCACGGTTGGGGGCCTCTCTGGCGAGCGGCCCAGCTCCCGCGCAGGGGGGCCGCGCCCCGGATCTCCCCCCTAGAGGGTCGCGTTGATGCCCCCGGCCGACGCGATCCCCTCCCCCCCGGCAGCTCCCGGTCCGGACTCGGCCGCGATGGCCCTCCCGCCGGCCGGATCGACCGTCTACGTCGTGGACACGCTCTCCCTGGTCTTCCAGGTGTTCCACGCCATCCCCGAGATGACGAGCCCCCGCGGCGAGCCCGTGAACGCCGTTTTCGGCTTCACGAAGGACCTGCTGAAGATCCTCGAAGAGAAGCGCCCCGACTGCCTGGTCTGCGCGATGGACCTGCCGGGGGACACGTTCCGCCACCGCCTCTACCCCGCCTACAAGGGGAACCGCGGCGAGATGCCCGAGGCGCTCGCCTCGCAGCTTCCCAAGATCAACGACGTGATCGCGGCCCTCGGTTTGCCCGCCGTCGGGGTCCCGGGGTACGAGGCGGACGACGTCCTGGCGACGATCGCCGAGCTCTGCGACCGGGGGGACGCCACTTGCCGCCTGGTGACCGGGGATAAAGACAGCCGCCAACTGATTTCCCCGCGGGTCGCGGTCTACAACCTGCGCAAGGACCTCGTGTACGACGACGTTGCGCTCGCCGCCGACTGGGGGGTGCGCCCCGACCAGGTGATCGACTTCCAGGCCCTGGTGGGGGACAAGGTCGATAACATCCCCGGCGTGCCGCTGATCGGGCCGAAGGTCGCCAAGGAGCTGCTCGACACCTACGGCGACCTCGACGGGGTCCTCGCGAACGCTGACAAGGTCGCCGGCGCCAAGCGGCGTGAGAACCTGTTGAATTTCCGCGACGACGCCCTGTTGTCGCGTGAACTCGTCAGGCTCGCCCGCGACACGCCGATCGACCCCGACTGGCAGGCATGGCGCGTCGGCCGCTACGACTCCGATCGACTCGCCGAGCTCTGCGCGGACTTCGGCTTCCGCAGCATCGCCGAGCGCGCCCTGGCGCTAGCCGGCGGCGGAGCGGCGAAGCCGACCACGCCGAGCGAGTGGGGCGCGAACTACCGCCTGGTCGACACGCCCGACGCGCTCGCCGAGCTGGCGCAGAAGCTTCGAGGCTGCGAGACGATCTCGATCGACACCGAGACGACCGCCCTCTCACCCCGCGCCGCGGAGCTCGTAGGGCTGTCGTTCGCGTGGGGTGCGGGCGAGGCTTGCTACGTCCCCGTGCGCGGCCCGGCGGGGGATCGGGTGCTGCCGCTCGCCGACGTGCTCGCAGTGCTCGGGCCGATTTTCGAGGACCCGGCGATCCGCAAGGTGGGGCAGAACGTCAAGTACGACCAGATCGTGCTGCGTGGCGCCGGTGTAACGCTCCGCGGCGTTGCGTTCGACACGATGATCGCCAGTTACTTGCTCGACGCGGGGGAACGCAACCACAACCTCGACGTCCTCGCCGCTCGCCACCTCGGCCACGAGACGATCAAGATCGCGGAACTGATCGGCTCGGGGAAAAACCAGAAGCGGATGGATGAGGCGCCCGTTGCGGCGGTCGCGGAGTACGCCGCCGAGGACGCCGACGTGCCGATCCGCCTCTGGCCGATCCTGCACCAACGACTCGACGAGGCCGGCTTGCTGCCGCTCGCCGAAGACCTCGAGACGCCGCTCGTCGAGGTGCTCGCCGAGATGGAGTGGAACGGCATCCGCGTCGATCCGGACCGCCTCGCCGAGCTCAGCGGGCGGTTCGGCGCGCGGATGCACGACTTGGCGGTCGAGATCGAGACGGTCGTCGGCCACCCGTTCAACCTCGCCTCGCCCAAGCAGCTCGCCGAAGTGCTCTACCAGGAGCTGCGCCTGCCGGTGCTGAAGCGCACCAAGACCGGGCCCAGCACCGACGCCGAGGTGCTCGACCAGCTCGCCGCCGAGCACGACCACCCGCTACCGCGGCTGATCGTCGAGCACCGCCAGTTCGCGAAGCTCAAGGGGACTTACGTCGATGCGCTACCCGGGCTGATCCACCCGACGACCGGCCGCGTCCACTGCTCGTTCAACCAGGTGGTCGCCGCCACGGGGCGACTCAGCGCGAGCGACCCCAACCTGCAGAACATCCCGATCCGCACCGAAGAAGGGCGGCTGATCCGCTCGGCGTTCGTCGCCGGTGACGCGGGGTGGCGGCTGCTGGCGGCCGACTACTCGCAGATCGAGCTCCGCGTGCTGGCGCACTTCTCGCAGGACGAGACGCTCTGCCGGGCGTTCGCTGACGGGCTCGACGTCCACGCGATCGTCGCCAGTCAAGTGAACGGCGTCCCGCTCGACGAGGTGACGTCCGACCAGCGCCGCGCGGCGAAAGCCGTCAACTTCGGCATCCTTTACGGCCAGAGCCCGTTTGGCCTCAGCAAGGCGCTCGGGATCCCCAAGGAGGCCGCTGCGCGGTTCATTGGCGACTACTTCGCGCGGTACCCGGGGGTGGCGGAGTTCCTTGTCGACACGCTCGCAGTCTGCGCCAAGCAGGGGTACGTCGAGACGCTCCTCGGCCGCCGCCGCGCGATCAGCGGCGTGCGTCGCCCCGAGGCCCCACGCGGGTCGCTGTTCGGCGCCCTTCAGCCGCCGCAGATGAACCTCCCCGAACGCACGGCGGTCAACACGGTGATCCAGGGGACCGCCGCCGACCTGATCAAGCTGGCGATGCTGGGTGTGCACCGTAGGCTGCGCGACGAGGGGCTCCGCGCGAAGCTCGTCTTGCAGATCCACGACGAACTGGTCCTCGACGCCCCCGAGGGGGAGCTAACGCAGCTCGAAGCGATCGTCCGCGAAGAAATGCAGGGGGTGGCGTCGCTCCGTGTGCCGCTGTCAGTGGACTTGGCGACCGGGCTGACGTGGGCTGATTGCTGAGGGGGGCCGCACCAGCGTTTCGGTTTGGCTCGCGACCAGCGGCCGATGTAGACTATTCAAGAGACTGCCCCGCGCACCGACACAACGAGTCGAGCGATGGCTACGGAAACCGAGATCACTTCGTTCTTCGAGACCCCCTGCCTGACGGGGACGCCACCGCTCGTGGCCGGCGACCGCCTGAGTGCGGACGAGTTCCTGCGCCGCCACGAGGCGATGCCGGAGCTTAAGAAAGCGGAGCTAATCGATGGAGTCGTGTACCTGATGGCCTCCCCCGTCTCCGTCGTCCACCACGGCGCTCCGCACGCCGACCTTATCGGCTGGCTCACGGTCTATCGAGCGTACACCCCGTTGGTCGAGGTCGCCGACAACTCGACGGTGCGATTCGACCGGCGCAACGTCCCGCAGCCCGATGCCTATCTGCGGGTCGTCCCCACCGCTGGTGGCCAGTCGTCATACGACGGAGCCTACGCCGCGGGGCCGCCCGAATTCGTCGCCGAGGTCTCGGCGTCGTCGGCGAGCTACGACCTCCACGACAAGAAGCAGGTGTTCCTCGCGGCCGGTGTCCGCGAGTACGTCGTGTGGCGCACCGAGGACCGCGTGCTCGACTGGTTCATCCGTCGCGGCGCCGCCTACGATCCGCTTACCGAAGACGGGGAGGGCTTGCTCCGCAGTGACACGTTCCCCGGGCTGTGGCTCGACGGGCGAGCGCTGCTAGCGGGGGACATGCGGCGAGTGCTCGAAGTCGCCATGCAAGGCATTGCCTCACCCGAGCACGCCGCGTTCTGCGAGCGACTCCGCCTTGCGGCGGGTGGTTGACGCGTGATCGTCCTCGGCCTCACCGGCGGGATCGCCAGCGGCAAGTCGTTCGTGGCCGGGCTGCTCGCCGAGCGCGGCGCCGTGCTGCTCGACGCCGATCAACACGCCCACGCCGTGCTCGCTGAGCCCGGCGTTGTTGGCGCGCTCGTCGATCGCTGGGGAGTCCAGGTCCTCGACGAGGCGGGCGCCGTCCGGCGGGGGGAGGTCGCCCGGCGGGTGTTCGGCGACGGGGCCGAGGCGCTGGCCGAGCGCCAGTTCCTGGAGGGGCTGGTCCACCCGCGGGTCCGCGAGCTGCTCCGCGCGGAGCTCGATGCCGCCCGGTTGGCCGAGGCCCCGGCGGCGGTCCTCGACGTTCCGCTGCTCTACGAGTCGGGCTGGGACCGGGAGTGTGACGCCGTGCTGTTCGTCGATACGCCGGGCGAGGTTCGCCGCGAGCGGGCTCGGCGCCGCGGGTGGACCGACGAGGCGTTCTCCCAGCGGGAAGGGGCACAAACGCCCATCGATGAGAAGCGTCGGCGGGCCGATTTCGTTGTCCCGGGGGGGGCGCCCGAGGAGGCCTCGCAAGCGGTAGAAGCCGCTTGGCGGCGGTTCGTCGTCGGCGGCGCGGGCTGATCGGACGTCACACACCCGGGCGACTCTGTTCGGGGACGCGCCGTTCGCCCGGGCCAACGGCCTGCGACGGCCTGCGACCGACAGGGCCCCACGCAGGTGGTGGGGCAGCGATTTTAGGCGAAAACCCCCAACTCGCTCCGAAATCGCTACCAACGCATCGGTTGGTTTGGCATACTCAAGCTTCGGGGCAACGCTGCTTCTCATCGCCCCACCCGCCGATTCATCCCGCCGATTCGCCCTCCTCGATCCTCGCCAGTCGCGAGCCGCCCGCGCGGCCGCGACGGCAACCAATCCGATCCCGTCGTAGCGCGTTCTTCCGCCGTCGTCCTTACGCTTCGATCCATCCCGCCGAGCGCCCCGCTCTCTCCACGACCGATCCCTCCGATTACGGCGTCGCCCGACGCTGATCTTTCCGACACGGCCCCTCCGCTGAAAAGCGTCCGCCGCCCCGCGCTGCGGCCGCTTCTTTTCAACCTGCAACCCCCGGCGCACCCCGCGCCCACTACTCCCCCAACAGCCCGCGCCCCCGCTCGCGCCGGGCAGTAGCGATCCAGGAGCTATCCGTCATGGCAGATACCAACGACCGCGACGCCCGGCGCGAAACCCACCGCTCCCCCGGGCCGCTCGCCGGACACGGGGCGTCGGGCGCTGGTCCGTCGGGGACGGGTGGCCACCACTTCCAGCGCCGCCGGTCGTTCGGCCCGCAGCCCCCGAGCACGCCGATCGACGCCGAGCTGCTCCGCCAGCTCGACCGTGAGGAACCGCTGTCGATCGCCGAGGAGCTCGACAAGGCGGCCGAGCGTGTCCGCAGGTCCGGCGCGCAGATCGTCAAGTCGGGCGAGCCCGACAGCAACGTCCACGTCGCCGAGCTGCAAGCCTGCTCGATGCCGGAGCTGATCGAGATCGCCGTCGAGGAGGGGGTCGAGAACCCCGCCGCGCTCAAGAAGCAGGACCTAATCTTCCGGATCCTGAAAGAGCGGGTGAAGCTCAACGGGATGATGTTCGGGCAGGGGACGCTCGAAATCCTCCCCGACGGCTTCGGCTTCCTGCGCAGCCCCGACTACCACTACCTCTCCTGCCCGGACGACATCTACGTCTCGCCGAGCCAGATCCGCCGCTTCAACCTGCGGAACGGCAACACGGTCGCCGGCACGATCCGCCCGCCGAAGGAGAACGAGCGGTACTTCGCGCTGCTGCGCGTCGAGTCGATCAACGACGACGACCCCAACATGCTGACCAAGAAGGTCAGCTACGACGACCTGACCGCCGTCCACCCCGACTCGCGCATTAGCCTCGAGACGACGGCCGACGAGGTCGCGATGCGGGTCGTCGATATGATCGTGCCGATCGGCTTCGGCCAGCGCGGCCTGATCGTCAGCCCGCCCCGCGCGGGGAAGACGATCCTGATGCAGAAGATGGCCCGCAGCGTGCTGGCCAACTACCCCGACGCCTACGTCATGATGCTCCTGATCGACGAGCGACCCGAAGAGGTCACCGACATGGAGCGCGAGGTGAAGGGCCCCAACTGCGAGGTCATCAGCAGCACCTTCGACGAGCCCGCCGCACGGCACATCCAGGTCTCGGAGATGGTGATCGAGAAGGCCAAGCGGATGGTCGAGTACGGCCGCGACGTGGTGATCTTCCTCGACTCGATCACGCGCCTGGCGCGGGCCTGGAACTCGGAGTGCCCCCCCAGCGGCAAGATCCTCTCCGGCGGCATCGACGCCAACGCCATGCAACGGCCCAAGCGGTTCTTCGGCTCGGCCCGCAAGGTCGAGGAGGGGGGCTCGCTGACGATCATTGCCACGGCCCTCGTCGAGACCGGCAGCCGCATGGACGAGGTGATCTTCGAGGAGTTCAAGGGGACCGGCAACCAAGAGATCGTGCTCGACCGCCGCCTGGTCGAGAAGCGGATCTACCCGTCGATCGACGTCGCCCGCAGCGGCACGCGTCGCGAGGAGATGCTGATGGATCCCGAAGAGCACCGGCGCGTCGGCCTGCTGCGGCGCGTCCTCAGCGAGATGAACCCCCCCGACGCGATGGAGCTGCTCGTCAACCGCCTGATCAAGACGAAGACGAATGCGGAGTTCTTAATGAGCATGAAGGAGTAGGACGAAGGGGAGGGCGGAAGATTGGTGCCACTGCTGGCTTGCCCAGCAGTGCGAAGCGGGTACCAACTTCACTCTTCGACGGGCGGACATCCGTACGCTGCGGGCGTGCGATCCCGTTAGGTGTGGCAGTGGTGAGACGGCAGACCGTGTACCAGTCTAACACTGCTAAGCAAGCCAGCGGTGGCACACGGCACCAATTCCAAGTTCACTCAAGTCTAGACGGGACGAACAATGGCCGCTGCTCAACGTCGAGTCATTGAGACGTCGGTTGCTAGAGCCGATGCTTACGCTAAGTGTTTCAAGCGAGCTACGCAGATGGGCTGGGACGTGTCGGTAAATGTTAAGGGGCAACGACTTGTGCTGAGCCGTGTAGAACGCAGCCCAGGTTGGTGGTGTGCGGTGATATTCGGGTTTTTGTTCTACATCATCCCTGGCATCCTGGTGCTGTTGCTTTGGAGCCCAAAGCACGAGTGCCAACTAGTTTTTGAGGAAGATGCGGAGATAACATCGATTGTCGCAATGCTTCAGGGAAAAGAAGCCGTCGTGTTCTTCAATGAGATCAGTGGGATGTTGAGCTAAGTCGCTCGGTGCCACTGCTGGCCCGGTGCCACTGCTGGCTTGCCCAGCAGTGCGAAGCGGGTACCAAGCTTGCCCCATTTGACTCCGCGAAGCGGCCTGCCTGCACCGTTGCGATCGATCCGAGGTCCCCGACGGATGCCCGCTCCCCATCGCAAACTCGTCCGTCACTTCGACACGATCCCCGAGCCCCACTGCCTGACCTTCTCCTGCTACGGTCGCCTTCCTTTGCTGTTGGACGAAGGCCGGCGTCGGCTGCTTGTCCAGTCGATCGACGCGGCGACCGAAGGGACCGGATGGACCCTCGCCGCGTTCGTCTTCATGCCCGAGCATGTTCACCTGTTAGTCTTTCCAGACGTCCCCGAAGCGAGCGTTGCTCGCTTGCTGTTCGCGATCAAGCGTCCCTTCTCGTACCGAGTGAAGGAGTCCCTGTCTGCGGCAGCGGACCCGTTGCTCGCCGAGCTGACCGTGCGGCAACGGCCGGGCGTCACATCGTTTCGGTTCTGGCAAGAAGGCCCGGGGTACGACCGGAACCTGCCGACCGGTCAGTCGGTGACTGCGACGATCGACTATCTGCATGCGAACCCGGTTCGCCGTGGGCTCGTCGAGTCGCCTGTTGAGTGGAGGTGGTCGAGCGCTCGGTGGTACGCTTCGGACAAACGAGAGGTGGATTCGGATCTCCCGCGGCTCGAGTCGCTTCCGCCGGAGTGCTTTCGCAGTAGCTGATTCCGCACGTCGGAGTCACGGGCAACCTGAGTACCCACTTCACACTGCTGGGCAAGCCAGCAGTGGCACCAAGTGTCCCCCTTCTTCGGCTTCCCTTCATCCTTCCGCTCTCCCCCTTCCCCCCATGCCCAACGTCTTCGCCCCCCCCGTCGCCGCCGGGCCCAATGACCGCTACGCGGTCGTCGTCGCCGAGTGGAACAAGGCCGTCACGCAGAAGCTCTTGGGCGGCGCCGTCGAGACGCTCGTCAAGGCCGGCGTCGCCGACGAGAAGATCGACGTCGCCTGGGTTCCCGGGGCGTGGGAAGTGCCGGTCGCGACGCAGCGACTGGCCGACACGTGCCGCTATCAGGGGATCCTCGCCCTGGGGGCGGTCATCAAGGGCGAAACGGCCCACGACCACTGGATCAACCACGGCGTGACCGAGGCCCTGATGAAGGTCGCGACCGAGCACTCGCTGCCGGTGTTGTTCGGCGTGTTGATGTGCGACACGATGGAGCAGGCCCTGAACCGCGCCGGCGGGACCGTCGGCAACAAGGGCGCCGAGTGCGCCGAGGCCGCCCTGAAGATGACCGCCCTGCTCAGAGCACTTCCGACGAATTAGCCGCAGATGGACGCCGATGCACGCAGATAGAAGCGGACGGAAACGAGCGGTTCCCGCTCGTCTCCTTCATCCGCGTCCATCTGCGTTCATCGGCGGCCATTCTTCTGTCCCTTGGCGCTCGCGGCGTCTTGGCGGCTAATGGGGCCATGCCACTGCGTCGCCGAGCCCGTGAGGTCGCCCTTCAAGTCCTGTTCGAGGACGACGTCAACACGCGCGCCAGCGTGGCCGAGCTCGAGGAGTTCCTGCACGGCAGGCTCAACAACCCCGAATCCGAGCTGCTCGCTCTGTCGCTCGTGCTGGGGGTCCGACGCCACCAGGCCGAGATCGACGAGCGGCTGTCGGCGATCGCCGCCAACTGGAGCATCAAGCGGATGGCCGGGACCGACCGGGCCGTGCTGAGGCTCGCCGCCTACGAGATCCTGTTCGGCGACACCCCGTTCCGCGTCGCGATCAACGAGGCGGTCGAGCTCGCCAAGCGATTCGGCGGCGCCCAGTCGGGTCCGTTCGTCAACGGCATCCTCGATAAGCTCCCGCACAAGCCCGAAGCGGCGCAGGCGTGAAGCGGGTTGTCGGCGATCGGCTGTCGGCAATCCCCGCGACGACATTTCGTGACTCGCACCCTCCGCTGTGTCGTCCGTCCCCTCGCCTCTCGCCTCCAACCTCTCGCCTCTCCCCCATGGGCTTCTTCGACCGACTCAAACAGGGGCTGAAGAAGACCGGCGCGCTGCTGCAGACCGACATCCGCGACCTGTTCAAGTCGCAGGGGCGACTGATCGACGAGGGGTTCCTCGAAGAGGTCCGCGCGATCCTGTTCAAGACCGACATGGGCTTCGCGGCGGCCGACGCGCTCGTGACCGAGGTCGGCGCAAAGCTCCGCGGCCGCGTGGTCGAGCTGGCCGACGTGGTCGCCGTGCTGAAGGCGAAGCTCAAGGAGCTGATGGCCCAGCCCGCCGAGCCGCTGGTGTTCGCCGAGGCCGGTCCCACCGTCGTCATGGTCTGCGGCGTCAACGGCGCCGGGAAGACGACCTCGATCGCAAAGCTCGCCAGCCTCTTCAAACGGCAGGGGAAGTCGGTCGTCCTCGGCGCGGGGGACACGTTCCGCGCGGCGGCGGTCGAGCAGCTCACCATCTGGTCGCAGCGGCTGGGGGTCGGCATCGTCACGGGCCCGTCGGGGATCCACCCGGCGAGCGTCGCCTACCAGACGGTCGAGCGGGCGCTTGCGGAGAATGTCGATGTGGCGGTGATCGACACGGCGGGTCGGCTTCAGACGCAGTCGAACCTGATGGCGGAGCTCACCAAGATCCGCGACGCGATCCGCAAGCAACTCCCCGAGGCGCCGCACGAGGTGCTGCTGGTGCTCGACGCCACGACCGGCCAGAACGGGGTGAGCCAGGCGACCAAGTTCGCCGAGGCGGCCGGTTGCACGGGGATCGTGCTCGCGAAGCTCGACGGCACGGCCAAGGGGGGCGTCGTCGTCGCGATCCGCCAGCAGTTGGGCCTGCCGGTGAAGTACGTCGGCCTGGGGGAAGGGCACGAGGACCTGGCGCCGTTCGTACCCGACGAGTTCGTCGATGCGCTCTTCGCCGACGTGCTCGAGACGGCGAAGGCGTAGCTAACCGAGGCGGAAGCCATCGGGGAGCAGCTCGCCGAGCGTGACCATGCGCTCCACGGCGCCGGTGCTCGCCTCGACCAGCAGCACGGAGAGCGAGTCGCTCCCGAGCTCGTAGAGGAACTGCCGGCACGCGCCGCACGGCGCGGCGGCGCCGTCGGTGACGACGGCTACCGCGTGGATCGCCCGCGCGCCCGCCGACACCGCCGTGACGCAGGCCGAACGCTCGGCGCAGATCGTCAGGCCGTACGAGCTGTTCTCGACGTTGGCGCCCCCGTAGACGACGCCGTCGTCTCCCAGCACCGCCGAGCCGACGTGGAAGTGCGAGAACGGCGCGTAAGCGTTCTTGCGGGCCGCCAGGGCGGCGGCGACAAGGGCGTCGCGTTGGTCGTCAGTGATGGGTGACATCGGGGGTCTCTGTCGTTTCGCGGCGCGTTAGTACGCGTATCCCCCGCCCCCTTCAGGGGGAGGGGCGAGGGGAGGGGGTTTTGAAGCGGGTACCCGGCACACCCCGTCCCCCCATTTTGCTGTTCTAGAGAAACGGCCTCCCCCTGGAAGAGAAGGGGGATTTCGTTTGCAACGTGTGCCTGTGGGACGGAGTCCGCGTCACTCGATCCGCTCCACAACGAGGGGTGGTGCTGAAACCGCTTCGTCGCGAATCGACACCGCGCCGCGCACCAAGCCGAGCGCGCCTTCGCGGCCGCGGTCGCCGGCGAAGAGCCGCACGATCGGCTGCCCTACTTCCACCGTGTCGCCGATCCGCACGAGCATCTCCAGGCCGACCGAGTAGTCGAGCTTGTCGGCCATCGTCTTGCGCCCGCCGCCAAGCTCGATCACGGCGTAGCCGAGGGCCTCGGTGTCGATCGAAGCGATGACGCCGCTGCGCGTCGACTCGACGACGACTTCCGCGCCGCGGGGCCGTTCTGCTTCGAGGTCCCCCCCTTGGGCGCGGACCATCTCGGCGAGCTTCTCGTAGGCGGCGCCCGAGTCGAGCGCGCGGGCGACCAGTGTGCGGCCTTCGGCGTCGGTCGTCGCGGCGCCGGCCAGGCGGAGCCCTTCGGCGCCGAGCGCCACGGTCAACTCGCGCAGGTCGGCGGGCCCGCTACCACAGACGCAGTCGACCGACTCGTCGATCTCGACGGCGTTCCCCGCGAGCCGCCCAAGCGGCTGGTTCATGTCGGTCACGAGCGCCGCGGTGGCGACCCCCATCCGCTTGCCCGTATCGACCAGCGAGCGGGCGAGGGCGCGGGCGTCGTCGCGGGTCTTCATGAAGGCGCCCGAGCCCCACTTCACGTCGAGCACCAGCGCGTCGAGCCCCTCGGCGAGCTTCTTGCTCATGATGCTGGCGGTGATCAGCGGGATCGACGGCACGGTGGCGGTCACGTCGCGCAGGGCGTAGAGCTTGCGGTCGGCAGGGACCAGGCGCGGCGACGCGGCGCAGATCACGCAGCCCACCTCCGTCGCGATCCGCTGCGCGTCCTCGACGTCGAAATCGACGCGGAAACCGGGGATCGCTTCGAGCTTGTCGAGCGTCCCGCCGGTCGCCCCCAGGCCACGGCCCGAGATCATCGGGACGCGCACGCCGCACGCGGCGAGCGCCGGGGCGAGCGGGATCGAGGCCTTGTCGCCAATCCCGCCGCTAGAGTGCTTATCGACATTCGGCGGGCCGCCGGCGAAAGCGCCGTCCCAGGGGAACACGTCCCCCGAGGCGAGCATCGCGTCGGTCAGCGCCGCCGTCTCGGTGACCGTCATGCCACGCAGGTAGACGGCCATCGCCCAGGCGGCCATCTGGTAGTCGGGGACGTCGCCGGCGACGTAGCCGCGCACGAGCCCTGCGATCTCGTCGATCGCGAGCTCGGCGCCGTCACGCTTCTTGGCGATCAGCATCGCGACGTTCATCGGTCGCCCCCTTCAGCCGGCCCGTGGACCGCGTGGCGCACGGCGGCGGTCACCAGCACGGCGAGCTTCTCGCCGGCCGACGCGGCGGCCGCCATCACGTCGTCGTGCGTGGTCTCGCCGAGCGCGTCGGGGGAGCACTCGTTGGTAATCGTCGAGACGCCGAAGACGCGCATCCCCGCATGGCGGGCGGCGACGACCTCGGGGACGGTCGACATCCCCGCGGCGTCCCCGCCGAGGACGCGCAGCATGCGGTACTCGGCGCGCGTCTCGTAGGTCGGCCCCAGCATGCCGACGTACACGCCGCGCGGGGCCGCGAAGCCGCCGCGGCGTGCGGCGTGCTCGGCCACGTCGAGCAGCTCGCGGTCGTAAGGCGCCGACATGTCGGGCCCTCGTCTAGGATACGGCGGAACGCCCAATCGGTCGTCGTTCACACCCACGAGCGGGTTGCGGAACATCAGGTTCAGGTGGTCGTCGATAAGCATCACTTCGCCGACCTTGTACGTGGGGTTGATCCCCCCCGCGGCGTTGGAGACGCAGAGCGCCTCGACGCCGAGGCTCTTCAGCACGTAGACCGGCAGGGCCGCCTGGCTCGGGCTCCAGCCCTCGTAGAGGTGGAACCGCCCCTGCATGCAGACGACCGTCGCGTCGGCCTCGGCGAGCGTGCCGACGACCAGTCGCCCGGCGTGCCCCTGGGCGGTCGAACGCGGGAAGTGGGGGATTTCGGCGTAGGGAATCGCGACCGAGTCGATGAGCCGGTCGGCGAACCCCCCGAGCCCCGAGCCGAGGATGATCGCCGCGCGGGGCGAACGATCTCCAATCGCGGAGCGGATCGCCTCGGTCGCCTCGGTGACCTGTTCGTGAAGGCCGTTCAAGGTGGTGGTCCCACACGGTTTGGCCCCGGGTCCATGACCCGGGGAGAACGCCCACTTCACCCGAGCTTCGCACGCTCGTGGTCGAGGATCCCCTCGACGAGCGTGCGCAGCTTCGGCTCGGCCGAGTTCGCCGTGGCGATGATGTGCGCGACGTCGGCCACCTCGAGCGCGTCGGGCAGACACATGTCGGTCACCACCGCCATGCCGAAGACCCGCATCCCCGCGTGCACCGCGACGATCGCCTCGGGGACCGTCGACATGCCGACGACGTCGGCGCCGATGCCGCGCAGGAAGCGGTACTCAGCCCGCGTCTCGAGGCACGGCCCGAGGACGGCGACCGTCACGCCGCGGTGGACCACAAAGTCCCCCTTACGGGCGATCTCTTGCCCCTTGTCGAGCAGCTCGAAGTCGTACGGCCGCGACATGTCGGGGAAACGCGGGCCGAGGCGGTCGTCGTTGACCCCCACCAGCGGGTTGTCCCCCAGCAGGTTGATGTGGTCGTCGATCAGCATCACGTCTCCCGCCCTGTAATAGGGGTTCATCCCCCCCACGGCCTGCGAGACGATCAGCAGCTCGGCCCCCATGGCCTTCATCACCCGCACCGGGAGCGTGATCTGCTTGAGCGGGTACCCCTCGTAGAGATGGAACCGCCCCTCCATGACCATCACCGGGAGGCCGCGGAGCGTGCCGAACACGAACCGCCCGCGGTGACTCGTGGCCGTCGAGACGGGGAAGTAGGGGATGTCGGCGTAGTCGAGCGTCGCCTCGACCTCGATCCGCTCGGCGAAGTTCCCCAGGCCGGTGCCGAGGATGATCCCCGCGTGCGGGGTCTTGCCCCACACGCCTCGGACCTTGGCGACCGCTTCTTCGATCTGGCCGAACAGTTCAAGCACGTCGACTACCTCGTTGGTGCGCGATCACGGGCGATGACGCCGGATTGGCGGAGCGTCAGCGTACGCGCAGTGCCAAGAGTTTGGTACCCGCCCCGAACGGAATGACCGAACGGAATGACCAATGACCAATGGGCAGCCGCTTACTGCCGTCTGCCCTCTGCCTGCTGCCCACTCACGTTGGTCATTGGTGCTTGGTCATTGGCGTCTTACGAGCGTCCTGCTACTGCGCTGGGAACTCGAAATCAACCACCACCGGGTAGTGGTCCGACGTGTCCGGCCCAACAACGTGGGCGATGAACGCCCGTTTGGCGAACGGCATGAGCTCCTTCGCCACCAGGACGTGGTCGATCATCGTGTACACGTCCTGGGGGTCGTGGGCGCCGTTCTCGTTCCAGTCCCAGTGCGACGTGTAGCGGTCGGCCTTGCGCTCGACCAGCGACGCGGCGTTCACCAGCTCGTCGCCGGGCTTCGTGGGGTCGAAGTCCTTGACCGACTTGACGGCCGTGGTCTTGGTCGATCGGGAGTCGTCGCGGTCCGGCACGTCGGGGTCGTAGTCGTTGAGGTCCCCCAGCACGATCGGCAGGTAGCCGCGAGCGACCACCTCGGCGCGGACGACGCGACGCACGAGCTCGACCTCGGCCATCCGCTTGGCGTTCGAGTACTGGTCGTCGGGGTTCGACTTAAGGTGCAGCCCCAGCAGCCCGAGCTTGCGCCCGGCGACCTCGACGAAGTAGAGCGAATTGCGGCTCAGCGACGTGGTGTCACTGTCGGGCTCGCCGTCCCAGTTCTTGAACGAGTAGGCCTGGCGCCAAGTGGGGTCGTCGTCCTGCGAGTAAACGGTGCGGATCGGCTTGCCATCGACCTCGACGAGCGGGATGCGGGTGATGACCCCCACGTCCATGCCGCTCATCGGGTCGTTCGACTCGACGTGGTAGCCGCGGTACTGGGTGTGCCCCTTCTCGTGGAGGATCTTCACGAGGGCATCGACGGCTTCGATGCTGGTGACCTCGACGAGGTTCAGCACGTCGGGGGAGAGGGTCTCGATGACGTGCGCGACGCGCTCAAGGTGCTCCCCACGCGCGTAGTCGAAGCGAAACTTTTCGAGCTCCCCGGCCCGGACCTTCGGCGCCGTGAGGATCTCGGCGTTGAAGGTGACGAGGCGGAAGGGGACCGCTTCGCCGGCACGGGCCGTGGGGGCCGTCAGGCACAGGGTGGCGGCGACGGCCCAAGCGGCGATGGTTCGGTGCCTAATCATTCGCTCGCCACGTCCCCCGCGGCGCGGGTGAATTTGGTGATGAAGACTTCGTGGTTGATGTCCTCGCCGTGGAACGTCACCGAGCCGTCGCCGTAGAGGAAGTTGCAGCCGCCGGGGTGGAACGAGTAGATTTCGTCCCAGTTGGTGCAGTTCATGATGGTGGAAGCGCCGCATGTAATGTCACGCGCATTGGCATAGATCAGATAGGAATCGGGATCGGCCCAGGGGCCTCCAGAGGTAATGTTAGTCGTCTGCCTTTCCCCACGCACAAAGTGCAACGGGCGACCGGCGTCCTCAATCAACATGATCGTCTTGGAGACACCGTCGGTGACCTTCTTGAACGAGGTCGGCGTGTCTTGCAGGAGCCCGGCAAGGTCCTTTAGATCTCGCGGTTGCGCTAGACCCGTAGCGGTGAGAGCGCAGAAGCCAGTGGCTGAGTCGTCGATATCGACACACACGGCGTAGTCGCTTGCGGCACCGCCGATGTCGATGTTCCCGCCAGCTTGGTTGATAAACCTTACTCCGCCGCGCTCGGATGCCGGGGGGGCTGATGCACACAAGAGGTCTGGGATCACGGTTGCGGCAATCTCGCGGTTCATTCGGCCCGCTTTGGGGCTAAAGCGGTCGCTCCAGTCCGCCTGGAAGTTGATTTGGTCGTATACGGGCTGCTGCTCGAGGTATGGCAAGACAAACGTGATGAGGTTGTGCGCCTTCCTTCCGTTGGACTTCGCCGCGATTCCAAAGGTGCCGGGACAACTCCCGACGCGCGGCCTGCCGGTCCAGTTCGGCGTGTATGCGGGCGGCAGCACGCCAATAGCCGACTCGTAGTTGACGATCGCCAGGCCGAGCTGCTTCATTTGGTTGGTGCATTGGATCCGTCGCGCCGCTTCGCGGGCCGCCTGCACCGCCGGCAGAAGCAGGGCCACGAGGATCCCGATGATGGCGATCACGACCAGCAGCTCGACAAGCGTGAACGCCCGCTCGGGGACGGCACTACGGCGGGGGGTCGGCATGGGCTGGCGATGGGTCGAGGGCATCGGGCGCTCCGAGGCGGGGGAACGAATCGGGGCTTGAACCGCGGGGCTAACGCCCGGGGGCGCCGGGCATGAGGTCAAACGGCGCGAGCGCGTTGTCCCCTTCGGCGACCGTCGCGGTCAGACCGCTTTGGTCGGGGAAACCGTACCGCGGGGGGACGGTGAGCTTCTTCTGCTTGGCCGCTTCGCGGGCCTGTTCGGGGGTCATGCGGCGCGGATCGACGCTCGAGCCCCCGCCGCGGATCATCACCTTATAATCGCCGGCGGGGGCGCCGTCCCCTTTGACGAACGTCGTGAGCTGGAAATCGCCGGCCGCGTCGGTGAGCGCCACGGGGCGTTCTTTCTGGAGTGCGTCGCTCCCCCCCACGGGGCAGAAGTAAACCATCGCCCCCTCGACCGGCTTGCCGGCGATGGTGACCTTCCCGCGCACCGGGTGGCGGGCGATCTTCCCGTCGCCGCAGCCGAGCGTGGCCACAACGAGTCCAGCGGCCACCAGCAAGGGGAGGCCGCGATCGCCGGAGCGGCAACTAGAAAGGTGTCGCACAGGGGGGGACTCGGTGGGGACGGGTCGGAGCGATCCGGATCGGGCGGGGCACCCCCCCCGGTTGGAGGGGGGAACTGCTGAGGGATCATACCGGCGGTCGGCTCGATCCGCCTACTGTCTGGGGGCAGATTTTTGACGCCAAGCGCCGCCGGCCGTTATGGTCGCGTTTCCCTCGCCCGACGACGCACACCGCAGGCCGTCCGGCTAGCAGCCGGTTGATTTTTCAACGAGCTGCGTCGCCGCAGGGAGGCGACGTCGAAACCGTGGCGCTTTCGCCGCGGTTTCGCGAGCCGCGAGCGGCTCGGCCGCGAGCTTGGCGAGGTTGAGAAACGCCACGACGGCGTTTTTCAACAGGCTGCTAGTAGCGGAAGTGCTTGATCTCCTCGCCGTTCTCCTCGATCTCGGTGAGGGCGTCGATGCCGAGCTCCAGGTGGACGCTCGACCAGTGGCGGCTTACCGCCGCGTCGCTCGCCGACGTCTTGATCCCCTCGGGCGAGGTCGGCACGTCCGACACCAGCAGCAGCGCCCCGCGCACGATCTGGTTGGCGTGCCCCACGATGAACAGCGTGGCCGTCTCCATGTCGATGGCGATTGGCGTGTAGCGCTGCAGCCGCTTGTGGAAGTCGGCGTCGTGCTCCCAGACGCGGCGGTTGGTGGTGTAGATGACCCCTGTGCGGTAGTCGAGCTGCCGCTCGACGAGCTTCTCGGAGACGAACTTGTGGAGCTTGAACGACGGCAGGGCCGGGACCTCCTTCGGCAGGTAGTCGTCGGACGTCCCTTCGCCGCGGATGGCGCCGATCGGCAGGATGAAGTGCCCGATCTCGGTCGAGTGCTTCAGCCCGCCGCACTTGCCGAGGAACAGCACCGCCTTCGGCTTGCGTGCGGTCAGCAGGTCCATGATCGTCGCGGCGTTCGGCGAGCCGATGCCGAAGTTGACGATCGTCAGCCCGTCGGCGTTGGTCGCCGCCTGCATCGGGCGGTCGACGCCGTGGACCTCGCACTCGAACCGCGTGGCGAAGCGGTTGACGTAGTCGCGGAAGTTTGTGAGCAGGACGTAGTCGCCGAAGGCTTCGAGGGGCATCCCCGTGTAGCGTGGGAGCCAGTCGCGCGCGATCGACTCCTTGGTGACCGTGTTCGCGCCAGCGGCGAGGGGGTGGGGTGGTGGTGTGTGCGACATGGTGGCGGCTTTGCTCCCGCAAACGGCCTGCTCAATGGCCTTCTAGTAGACGATCCGCTCGGGCCGCGCGAGCCAGTCGGCGAACAGCGCGCGGCACGGCTCGACGAGCGTCCCCCCGACGAGCCTTACGCCGCTGCCGCCGATCCGCAGCAGCTCCGAAGCGGGGAGCGTCAGCTCGTTGAACCCCGCCCCCTCGGCGTCGGCGATCGCCGCCCCGTAGTAGACCGTATCGACCCGCGCCCAGTGGAGCGCCGCCATGCACATCGGGCAGGGCTCGCAGGTGGTCGCGACGATCGCCCCCTCGAGCAGGATGTTGCCCGTTGCGAGGCAGGCGGCGCGGATCGCGTTCACCTCGGCGTGGGCCGTGATGTCGGTCGTCAGGGCGACTGTGTTGTGCGAGCAGGAAACCACCCGGTCCCCGATGGCGATCGCGCAGCCGAAGGGGCTCTGCCCGGCGGCGAGCCCGGCGCGGCACTTCTCGACGGCCAGCGCCATCAGGGACTCGGGGTCGATCATCGGTTGGGCCTCGGCGGGGAGCTCGGCGACGGCGGCGCTAGCTGTCTCGCGCCAACCTAGGTTGACCGAGTCCGCCGGACAAGCCGGAACCGCGGCGTTGACAAGGTCGGGTTCCGCGTCGATTCGCGGGCTCCGCGTAGAATCGCCGGCGCCCTCGATCGTCGGCCGGGGTAGAAGTGCTTGTTGGGAGACGACGCGAGCCCCACGGGGACCCGCCCCCCTGACGGACAATCGATCACCGCGACCCCCACGGAAAGGTAGGCGAAGACCATGTCTGCGTTTATTGCACAGATCGCGACGAGCGTCCTGAGGTCAGCGTCGATTGCGCTGCTTCTGACGCTCGTCGTGGCGCCGGTGGTGGCGCAACCCCCCGGCCCCCCAGGCCCTCCCCCCTTCGGCGGCCCGGGGGGCCCCGGCTTCGGGCGTGGCCCCGGGGGCGGCCCCGGAATGGGGATGGGGATGCTCCTCCGTTCGGAGGAGGTGCGGGCCGAGCTCGAGCTGCTCGACGACCAAGTCGCCGAGCTCCAGACGATCGAAGAAGAGATGCGCGGCCGGATGCGTGAGATGTTCGGCGGTCGTGGGGGCCCTGGCGGGCCCGGGGGGCGGGGCCGCGGCGAGGGTCGCGGACGCGGTGAAGGGCGTGGCCCGGGGCCGGGCGGGCCTCCGGGACCTCCTCCTGAGGGTGGCCCTGGCGGCCGCTGGGAAGACATGCGCTCCCGAATGGACGAGGCCCGCAAAGAGGTCGAAGGCCGCCTCGCCGAGGTGCTGACCCCCGAGCAAATGGACCGTCTGAAGCAGATCGAGCTCCAGGCTCGCCTGAAGATGGAGGGCCCGCGGGCCCTGATGAGCCCCGAGGTGATCGA
Organism: Lacipirellulaceae bacterium; assembly: GCA_051648405.1. GTDB lineage: Bacteria > Planctomycetota > Planctomycetia > Pirellulales > Lacipirellulaceae > JBOFFC01. The sequence continues at coordinate 370 of JBOFFC010000028.1, read as the reverse complement.
CGCGGTCGGCCTGTCGCCCGACGAGGTCGATGCCCTCCGCGACCGGGCCGAGGAGCTCCGCGGGGAGATGGACGCCAAGATCGCCGCCATTCGCCAGGAGACCCAGGACAAGCTCCTGGAGGGGCTCACGAGCGAGCAGCGGGCCAAGTTCGAGTCCCTGACCGGCGAGGCGTTCGACGTCCCGATGCCCGACTGGCGCGGCGGCCGCGGCCCCGGTGGACGTGGCGGCGGCTTTGAAGGTCGGCCCCGCGGGGGCGCCACCCCGCCGGCGGCCGAGAAAGAGGAGGGGGGCTACGAGATCGAGTGACCGTCTCCCGCTGCAACCTTTAGGTGGCGAAGTCCATGGGTGTTCCCCCTCCCCCTTCAGGGG
>JBOFFC010000027.1:0-38861 GCA_051648405.1 Lacipirellulaceae bacterium | reverse complement strand
GCCGCTTGCACCGCCGGGAGGAGCAGCGCGACCAGGATGCCGATGATGGCGATCACCACCAGTAGCTCGACGAGCGTGAACGCCCCCAGCGGGCGGCGGGCCGTTCGTTGCGCCTGCTCAGTAGTCGAAGCGGGGGGGGAAACGCGAGTCTCGGCGAACATTGCAAACGCTCCGTGATAAGTCCGACGCCCAGCCGCCAGGGATTGGCCGGTCGCCTTGAAGTTTTAGAGGAGTCGAGAAGTTCCGGAGGGCGCCGAGTTGCTGGACAATCCAGCGATCGGTACCAACCAGGATTGACGCTGGCGATGCCGAGGGGGCCGCTCGAGCGCCGCAGCACGCCCGGTAGCAGCTCGGCCTTTCGCTCAGCCGCCATCATGGAGAGTATAGGAATCTGCGTCAAGAAAAGTAGCGACACAACGAGGGGCGTGCGGCAATTTGCCCCCCATCGACGGCCCCTGAACTGTTAGTTGGGTGCGGTCGATCAAACTCCGCAGAGGCTGCTGCTGTACCGCACCAGCGCCTCGGCGGGCTCGAGGTTCAGCACCGCGCGACCGTCGGAGGCCCATCCCCCCTCGCGCCACGCGAAGACCGCGGTCCCGCCGCGGACGTCGCCGACGGCCGCCACGTCCTCCATGTCCCCGCCGGCGACCGCCTCGAACCAGAACGACGCTCCGACGAGGGCGTAGAGCGTCCCCGTCTGCCGGTCGCGCGCGAAGAGGGGCTCGCCCGACCACTCGACCCGCGACCAAACGAGGCCGCGAGGCTTGCCCGTCTTCGTTGCCGCCGACAGGAAGTCTGACGCCAGCCCCCCCGATAGCGCGATGGAGAGCGCGGCCCGCGCCGCCGCGGCTTCGGCCGTCAGTCGCCGCGTGCGTCGATAGCCCCGCCGGACCCACCACCAGGCGGCGGTCACCAGTACCAAGGCGCCGCAAAGTTTGAGCAGCAACGAGAACAAGGCGCCGACGCCCGGGTGAAACACCAGCGGCGGGCGCCTACGGCAGGCGACCGCTCACAGCCCGATCGTACGACGAAGCAAGCCACATGACGATACGCGCGGCGGGGGGCTTCAGTAGCCGATCGCCGGCGCCGGCAGGGTCGGCTGCGGGGCGTAGCCACCGTCCGTCGCGGGCGCCTGGTACGCGTCCCACGACGAGTCCACCGACGAAGGGCCGCAGAAGTCTCCCGCAGCGGTCGGGGGCGCCAGTGGGGTCCCGACTCGGTCGAGCTTCTGCTGGCCGCTCCACGACTTCCACCACGGCCCGAGGACCATCGGCGCGTGGTACCCGGGGCCGAAGCCGACTCCCACGCACTGGGGGACGGAGGTCGGCATGTTGAAGCGGCCGTTGGCGCTCGCCGACGACGCGACGAGCAACCCGGTCACGAGCACCCCGGTGACGAGCGCTGCTACCGCCAGACGCGGGATGTGTCGCGGCATGCCCGTCGAGCTCCTGTCAGGCCATCCCCCGGCCGAGGGGCAGGCGCACAGCGCCGTTGCTCGGGGAGCATCGGCCCGGGGAAGGCCGTGGGGAGAGCGAAGTCGATGGACGACCCGCGCCGCGACCAACGACAACTGGCGGCTTTGACGCCTAGGAAAACACAACGGCCCCGTGCCGGGGCGCGGGGCCGATGTGGAGACGTTCGCTCGCGTCCGATGGCGCGGGCTGTAGAGGCCCTTGCGTCAAACCGACCGCTGGTGAGTTAACCGCGACGGGGCCACGAAGATCACTGCCCACCGCACGGATCGTGTTGGGATCAAGCCCAGACAACTTGGATCAAGTTCTCGATCCGCTCGACGCCGTCCAGGCGGCGGACGACCTCTTGGGCCATCTGCTTCTCGAAGAACGACCCGACGTGCCCGTGCAGCCGGACTTCCCCCTCGCCGAGCTCGACCCGCACCCGGTTGCCCGACAGGTAGGGGCTCTGGTGCAGGGCCTTGTGGACCATCGTGGCGAGGGGTGTTGCGTCGGGCGTCGCGGCTGCGGCGGGGGCGTCGAAGGCGAGCATGGCGGGGCTTGTACGGTTTATGCGGGGGGAGGCTGGCGCCGAGCGGCGGTTTTCCGCGACCCAGCCGTGGGGGACACCCCCAAACATCGGTCGCGATTGCCGGTCGGGTGGAGCGTGACCGACAGGCAAACCTGGATTGCTACGACAGCCGGCGCCGCCGGCGCCGGACGCGCCGCTTGGGGGGCCCCTGCCCGAGGGGCAAAGCTTGCGGCGCAGCGGCCGATCGGGGGAGAGCGAACTAGCGGACGCCTCGGCGCCGCGTCAACCGCGATCGCTGGCTGAGCCGGCGACGCCGTTCGCCTTGCGAGCGGGGGAGCCGCCCCGCGCCCAATCCCCCTCAGCCGAGCCAAGAGGGCAGCTTGCCGGCGGCGGGCAGATGGACGACGGTCGCCCCGGAGATCGCCTGGAGCCCACGGATGGCGTCCAGGGCCGCCTCGGAGGGTTCCCCATCGACGTTCAGCACGCCGACGGCGTCCCCACCAGGGTGGTTTCGGCCGACCGCCATCTGCGCGATGTTGACCCCGTGCTGGCCGAGCACCGTGCCGATCGCCCCGATGATCCCCGGCACGTCGCGGTGCGTGAAGACGATCAGGCAGCCGTCGAGGAACGCCTCGAGCCGGTAGTCGTCGATCGCCACCAGCCGCGGCATGTCGTTGCCGAGGATCGTCCCGGTAAACGAGTGCCGCTTGCCGTGCCCCTCGACCTCGACCCCCATCGCGGCCCGGAAGGCCCCCGTTTGGGTCGATTTCTCTTCGATCAAGCGGATGCCGCGCTCCTTGAGCAACGACTCGGCGTTCACCAGGTTCGCGCTCTCCGACATGGCCCCTTCCAGTAGGCCGGCCGAGAACGCGGCGGTCAGCAGGCTCGTGTCGCGGTCGGCGAGCTCGCCGCGGTACATCAGGCGGCAACTGGCGAGGCCGCTGGGGACCATCCCCGCCGTGAGCCGCCCCAGGCGGTGGGCCACGTCGAGGTGGCCGCGCAGCGAGGCGAGGGTCTGGGGGTCGAGCGCGGCGGCGTTCACGGCGCAGCGGATTGCGCCCGTGTTCAGGAAGGCGGTCAACAGCTCGACCGCTTCGACGGCAACCTGCGTCTGGGCCTCTTCGGTGCTGGCCCCCAGGTGCGGCGTGCAGATCACCCCCCTCATGCCGAACAGCGGGCTGTCAGTGCAGGGCTCTTCGGGGTAAACGTCGAGCGCGACGCCGCCGAGTTTGCCCGACTTGAGCCCCGCGACCAGCGCCGCTTCATCGTAGATCCCGCCGCGAGCGCAGTTGATCAGCCGCGCGCCGGGCTTCAAGGCTTCGACCTCGGCGGCGCCGATCAGGCCGCGGGTCTCGTCGGTGAGCGGCGTGTGGACGGTCAGGTAGTCGACGCGCGGCAGCATCTCGGCGACCTCTTCCACAAGCTCGATGCCGAGCTGCGCGGCGCGCTCGGCCGACATGAACGGGTCGTACCCGAGGATGTCCATCTCGAACGCCTTCGCGCGCAGCGCGACCGCCATGCCGATCCGCCCGAGGCCCACCACGCCGAGCGTCTTGCCGGCGAGCTGCGCCCCCATGAAGGCGTTGCGGTCCCAGCGCCCGTCGCACAGGCTTTGGTAGGCGGGCGCCAGGTTGCGGCTCATGGCGAGCATCAACGCGATGGCGTGCTCGGCGGTGCTCGTCGTGTTCCCCGCCGGGGTGTTCATCACGACGATGCCGGCCCGGGTCGCCGCCTCTTTGTCGATGTTGTCGGTCCCGACGCCGGCGCGGACCACGGCCTTCAGACGCGTGTTCCCTTCGAGCACGTCGGGGGTGAGCTTCACGCCGCTGCGGCAGATCGCCCCGTCGTACTCGGTGAGGGCCTGGCGGAGCTCGTCTCCCTTGAGCCCGGTGCGGACGTCGTAGGTGATCCCCTCCGCGGCGTCGAGCAGGGCGAGCCCTTCGGGGGCGAGCTTGTCGAGGACGATGATCGAAGGCATTGCGGCGGCGGTGCGAAAGAGGAAATCAGTAAGGAGCAAGCGGGGGGCGCCGTAGCCGCGTCACAGCGGCGAGACGCTCCGCGGATCCGGTTCAGGGGTCGCGAAAGCGGCTCTACGACGCGTTCTTGTCGCGGAACTCGACCATGAAGTCGCGCAGCGTCTCGACCCCCTCCAGCGGCATCGCGTTGTAGATCGAGGCGCGGACGCCGCCGACCGAGCGGTGCCCCTGCAAGTCGGAGAGCCCGCGCTCGTCGGCGCCGGCGAGGAACGCCTTGGTGAGGTCTTCGCTCGGGAGCCGGAACGGGACGTTCATCAGGCTGCGGCACTCGCGCATCGCGTGCCCCTGGTAGAACTCGGGGCTGGCGTCGAGCACGTCGTAGAGCGTCTTCGCCTTCTTCGCGTTGTGAGCGTGCATCGCCTTCAGGTCGCCGAACTCACGCAGCACCCAGTCGGTCACCAGGCGCGTGACGTAGATCGCGAACGTCGGCGGGGTGTTGTTCAGCGACTTATCGACGATGTGCGTGTTGTAGTTCAGGTAGACGGGGAGCTTGTCGCTGGCCCCGGCGACGAGGTCCTTCCTAACAATCACGATCGTCACCCCGGCGGGGCCGGCGTTCTTTTGGGCGCAGGCGTAAATCAGCCCGTACTTGCTGACGTCGATCGGCTTGTGCAGGAAGTCACTCGACGCGTCGCACACGAGCGGGACGCCGTTGGTCTCGGGCTCGGTGTGGAACTGGACCCCCTGGATCGTCTCGTTGCACGTGTAGTGAACGAACGCCGCGTTGGGGTCGAGGTCCATCGCCGGCTCGCCCGGGCAAAACGGCGCGGGCAAGCGGTCGAAGTTCGTGGCCGACGAGTCGTAGGCGACGCGCGTCGGGCCGACCTTCTTCCCCTCGCCCAGGGCCTGCTTGCCCCACGTGCCGGTGACGAGGTAGTCCCCCCCCTTCCCCTTCTGCGCCCCGTGGTCGCCGATCAGGTTCATCGGGGCCATCGAGAACTGCAGCCGCCCCCCCCCTGGATGAAGAGCACCGCGTAGTCGTCGCCGATCGAGAGCAGTTTCCGGAGGTTCGCCTCGGCGGCCCCGATGATCTCCAGGAACGGGTCGCTGCGGTGGCTGATCTCCAAGACGCTCGCCCCCACGCCGGGGAGGCACAACAGCTCGTCGCGGGCCCGCTTGAGGACCGAGACCGGGAGCGTTGCGGGGCCGGGAGCGAAGTTGAAGACTCGCTTTTCCATCGGGGGGGAAACGCCTGCGGGAGGGGAGGGAGGCCGTTGCCGGGTCATGTCCCCCTACAGAGGACGCCCACCGGCCTTGCGGCGAAGGCAAAAGCGTAGCGGCCGAAAGGGGGCTTGGCGATGGCCCTGGAGGCTTCGCCCCCCGAGTCAAATCGCCGCACGCCGCTGCCGAGCGCTGCGCCTACGCAGGACGTGGCCGGCGGCGCGTTGGTTCGCGGGTCAGCGCTGCGACGTCGCCCCACCCGGGGCGTCGTCGCCGTGGGGCGGGTCCTCGTCGCGCAGGGCGCAGAGGGCGTTGTGGGCGGCGCGTTGCTCGGACTCCTTCTTGGTCCGCCCCCAGGCGGCCTGGAACCGTCGGCCCGCTACCTCGGCCGAGACCAGGAAGCACTTGCTATGGTCGGGCCCGCGCTCTTCGAGCAAGTGGTAGCTCGGGGTCCGCCCTTCGTCGCGCTGGGCGAGCTGCTGGAGCTGCGACTTGTAGTTGGCGCCCAAGCCGCTGGCGGCCGCCTCCTCGATCTCGGGGCCCATCCAGCGGTCAATCAGGCGTTCGGCCGCCTCGCGACCCCCGTCGAGGTAAATCGCCGCTACGAGCGACTCGAACACGTCCGAAAGCACACTCGGCGGCACGCTCGGCGAGGTCGTCATCCCCTTGCCGAGGATCAGAAACCGCTCAAGCCCCATCGTTCGGCTGACCTTTGCGCAGGTCAGGCGGCTGACGACGACGCTCTTGAGCTTCGTCAGGTCCCCTTCGAGGAACTCCGGGTACTGCGTGTAGAGCCGCTCGCAGACGACCGCCCCCAGGATCGCGTCGCCGAGGAACTCCATCCGCTCGTTCGACTCGAGCCGGTGGTCGGCGCCCGAGGCGTGCGTGAGGGCCGATTCGAGCAGCGCCCGGTCGCGGAAACGGTAGTCGAGCGCCCTTTCGCAGGCGTCGTAATCGTCGGCGGCGGAGGGTTCGAAGTCGGCCATCGACGTTCGACAAGTGGAAGCGGGCGCTTCGTGCCAAGAAGCCACAGGGAGCAGGCTAGCCGGCCCCGTGAACGGGAGCAACCGCCGAGGTGGGGCGCCCGAGCTGCGGCAGATTGAACTCCCGGCCGCCGCCGGTCGAGGCTATCCTGAGGGTTGCGCCCGCCCCGGCCTCCCCGGCCACGCTCCCCCCCTCGTTCTGGCCCAGGGGCCTCGCCTGATGAACACGCTCTACCTCCCCGAGTTGCGCGAGTTGATCGCAGCCGACGACGAGGCGGGGCTGCGCGAGTTCACCGACGCCCTGCACCCGGCGCGGGCCGCCGAGTTCATGGAAGGGCTCGACGCGGCCGAGTCCTGGTCCGTGCTTCGCGTGGCCGATCCCGACCGGCGGGTCGAGGTGTTCGGCTACCTGGACGACGACAAACAGGTGCAGATCGTCGAGACGGTCGCCGCGGCCGGGGGGAGCCTCCCCATCAGTCAGCTCGTCGCCGACCTGCCGGCCGACGACCGGGTGGACCTCCTGAAGGGGATCAACGAGGCGGTCGTCGACGAGCTGCTGCCGCTTTTCGCCCACGAGGACCGCCACGAGACGCTGCGCCTGAGCGGTTACCCCGAGGGGACCGCCGGCGCATTGATGACGACGGAAGTCGCGCGTCTGCCGGCGGGCCTGTCCGTTGCCGAGGCCCTGACCGAAATCAGCCGCCAGGCGCAGGGCCTCGAAACCGTTTACTACAACTACGTCGTCGATGACGGGAACCGGTTGCTAGGGCTGATCTCGGCGCGACAGCTCGTGACGCACTACCTGAACCCCGATCAGCCGATCGGCGACCTGATGCAGCGTGACGTCGTCACGGTGCGCGCGACCGACCACCAGGAGCTGGTCGCCGAGAAGGTCGCCGACTACGACTTCCTGGCGATCCCCGTGGTCGATGACGACCGCCGCCTGCTGGGGATCATCACGCACGACGACGTCATCGACGTCCTGCGGGCCGAAGCGACCGAGGACGCCCTCCGGTCGGCCGCCGTGGCCCCGCTGGTCGCCGGCTACCTGCGGACGCACTGGTTCACGCTGGCCTGCAACCGCGGCCTGTGGATCGGCGTGCTGTTCATCGCCGCGCTGCTGACGGCGCTCGCGCTGCGGGCTTACGACGAGGACTTCGAGAAAGCCGCGTGGCTGGTGATGTTCATCCCGCTGGTGATTTCGAGCGGGGGGAACACCGGGGGCCAGTCGGCGACGCTGGTGATCCGCGGCCTGACCGACGGAGAGGTGACCCTCCGCGACTGGGCCCGCGTCCTGCGCCGCGAGCTGGTGACCGGCCTCTGCCTAGGCTCGGTGCTGGCCGTCGTGGGGCTCGGCAGCGCGTGGCTGCTGACACGCGGCTTGCCCGGCATGGTCGGAGGGGCCGACGCACCACCAACGCTCGCCGAAGTAATGGTCGTCCCGATCACCCTGCTGCTGGTGGTCGTGTGCGGCACGCTGTGCGGCGGCGCCCTGCCCCTGCTGTTTCAGCGGCTGGGGCTCGACCCGGCGCTGATGAGCCACCCGTTCGTGACGGGGATCATCGACATCGCCGGGATCGTCATCTACATGACGGTCGCGGTGGCGATGATCGAGGGACTCTGACGGCGGAGATAGCAGATGACAGAGGTTAGATGATAGAGAGAGGTGGTGACGCGAGACTTGCTGCGAATGCGGGGCCGCGCTCGCCCTTTCTCCATCATCTGCCATCTGTCATCTAGCATCTCCGTCGTCAGACATCCAGCAACGGGTGCCCAACGTACATCTGCAGGATCTGGCTCTGGACCTTGATCGCACGGATCAGGACCCAGACCTGCTCTTGGCTGAACGACTTGGGGTCGCTGCTCGCGAGCTCCTCGAGCTCGTGCGTCATCGCCGCGTGCTGGTCGGTCGCAAACTGCAGCTTGAGCCCCATCTGCTGCCAAGCGGTTTGCAGCGAACGCGTGTCCCCCAGGTCGGTCAGGTCCTGGTGGTTGTTCGCGAGTAGCAGGCAGAGCCGCGCGACGTCCTGCGCCGAAGCCTCGGGCTGCATCCGCTCGATACGTTCGGCGAGTTGCTGGCAAGTCATGGTGGTCCGCCGTCGGTTGGGGGCGGTCGTGAAGCTGCGGCGTCGGCAAAGTTGCTATGGGGCTGTGCCCCTCGATCGGACAAACCTAGGTCGATGGCCGGCGCGCGGGGGACCAACTTTCGGACCGCCGCCGCTAGGCGCGGCACGATCGGCCTGAACCCCCGTGCAACTCGGCGTGTCTTGGGCGGAAAGCGGGGGCTCGTTTCCGAGTCGCCAGCCGAACAATCGGCACGACCCGCATGGCGTCCTGACGCCCGGCGCCCTGCCCCTGCGGGTCGATCGGCCAGTAAACTCCTGGCTTCGAATTCCGTCCACCTTCCTTGACCGACCGCGGGTCGGGCCCGCTGTATGGCACTGCTCGGCGTCAACATCGACCACGTGGCGACGGTTCGTCAGGCGCGTCGCGCGCTCGAGCCCGACCCGGTGTGGGCGGCCGCCCTCGCCGAGCTCGCCGGCGCCGACGGGATCACGGTCCACCTCCGCGAAGACCGGCGGCACATCCAGGACCGCGACGTCGAGGTGCTGCTGCGGTCCGTCGCGGTCCCGGTGAACCTGGAGTGCGCGTGCGCCGACGAGGTGCTGGGGATCGCGTGCCGCTCGAAGCCGCACCAGGTGACGCTGGTCCCCGAGCGGCGCGAGGAAGTCACCACCGAAGGGGGGCTCGACGTCGCCGGCGGATTCGACCGCGTCCGCTCGGCCGTCGATCGCCTGCACCGCGAGGGGATCCGCGTCAGCCTGTTCATCGACGCCGACCCCCAGCAGCTCTCGGCCGCGGCGTCGCTCGGAGTGAACGGGGTCGAGCTGCACACGGGCCCCTACGCCCACGCGTTCGCCGCCGGCGACGCCACGGCCGAGCTCGCCCGGCTCGCAAGCTCCGGCAAGCAGGCGGTCGATGCCGGGATGCAGTTGCACGCGGGGCACGGGCTCAACTACCGCAACATCGGCGCGGTTGCGGCGCTGGCGAACATGGCGGAGCTGAACATCGGTCACAGCATCGTCGCGCGGGCGCTGTTCGTCGGGTTCGACGCGGCGGTGCGCGAGATGAAGCGGTTGATCGCCGAGGCGTCGCGCTAGCGCGGCGCTTCGGCCACGGCTTCGTTGACCGCTCGGACAAAGTTTGCGAGCAGACTCTCGCCGTACCTGGTGAGCACCGCCTCGGGGTGGAACTGCACGCCGTACACGGGCCGCGTGCGGTGCTCGATCGCCATCACGACCCCGTCCATTGACCGTGCGGTCACGCGGAGCGATGGCGGCAGCGACCCCTCGTCGATCGCCAGCGAGTGGTAGCGGCAGGCGTCGAATGGGCTGGGAACCCCGTTGAACACCCCCTCGCCCGAGTGCACGACGGGCGAGACTCGGCCGTGGAGCGGCTCGGGGGCGGCGACCACGCGGCCGCCGAGCGCCTCGACGATCGCCTGGTGCCCGAGGCAGACCCCTAGGATCGGGATCCGCTCGGCGAACGCCCGGACGGCCTCGACCGAGCAACCCGCCTCACCGGGCCTGCCCGGCCCCGGCGAGATCACGATCCCTTCGGGCGCCATAAGCTCGATCCCTTCAACGTCGATCGCGTCGCTCCTCACGACCTGCGTCGGTGCTCCACAAACGCGCAGCAGCCGAGCCAGGTTGTGGACGAAGCTGTCGTAGTTGTCGAGGACTAGGAGCATCGCGGCGCGATTGTACCAAGCGTGGCGAATCGTCGGTGGCGAGCGCAGCGGTCACGGCTCGTCGAGCAGACCAGCCGCCTTTTGCCAGGTCTCGTCGTACTCGGCCTCGGGGTCCGAGGTGACGACCACCCCCCCACCGACCGGCGCCTGGCGCCAGCCGCGCGCCGCGGTGACGGTCCGGATCAGCACGCTCGAGTCCATCTGCCGCCCCCCGGCCTTGTCGGCCAACCCGACCCAGGCCATCGACCCGCAGTAGGCGCCGCGGGCGGTCGGTTCGAGCGCGGCGATGATCTGCTGCGCACGGACCTTGGGGGCGCCGGTGATCGACCCGGCGGGGAGCGCGGCGGTCAGCAGATCGGCGACCCCCGCGTCGGCGCGGAGCTCCGCTTCGACGACCGACACCAGGTGCTGCACGTGGGCGTAGCGTTCGAGGCCGAACAGCGTTGAGACCGTCACCGAGGCCTCGGTCGCAACGCGCGACAAGTCGTTGCGCATCAGATCGACGATCATCACGTTCTCGGCGCGGTCTTTCTCGCTATCGACGAGCGCGCGGCCGAGGCGGTCGTCGTCGGTGGGGGTAAGCCCCCTGGGGCGCGTCCCCTTGATCGGGCGGGTCTCGATCCTCTCGCCGTCGAGCCGCAAGAAGCGTTCGGGGGACGCGCTCGCGATCGACCACCCTCCCCCGTCGAGGTACGCCGCGAACGGGGCCGGGTTCCGCTCGCGCAGGCGCAGGTACGCACCCGGGGCGTCGCCGCGGTCGGGCGTCAGCAGCCGCTGCGAGAGGTTCACCTGAAAGGCGTCGCCCGCGCGCAAGTGCTCGACGACGCACGCGACGGCGTGCAAGTAGTCGTCGCGCGAGAAGTTGCTCAGGACCCCCGCGCGCCCCGGGGCCTCGAAGCAGGGGGCGAGTCGATCGCGCGCGAGGGGCTCCTCCGTGGCGAGCACGTGAGCGTCGCGCTCGACGACGTCGGCCAATACGACGTCCATCAGCCATTCGAGACGCCGGCTTGCGCGGTCGCGCCTTCGCGCCGGGTCGGCCTCCGGCAGCCCGTGCGACACGGCCCATGCGCGTCCTTCGACGTGGTCAAAGGCGACGCACGTGTCGTACAGTCCCATCGCGATTGCCGGGAGCGCGAACTCGTCGTACCGCGTCGCGGCGATCGACTCGAGTGACCGACCGAGGTCGTACGACAACAGGCCGGCGAACCCTCCTTGCCAGGGAGGGAGCCCCTCGACGCGCTCCGCGCGGTGCGCCGACACCCAATGGTCCCAATCCGCCAGCGGCGCAAGGGCGCCCACGGGACGGACGAACCACTCGACCGGGTCGGCGCCGACGTACGAGTAGCGGCCGAGCTCCGGGTGACGCAGGGCGCTGTCGAACCAGACGGCGTGCCGCAGTGTCGCGAGCCGCCGAAAAACTTCCTCGGCACGCAGGCCGCGCGGGAGCTCGGCTACGAGCGGTGGGGGGCAAGCGGCGGGGGGTTGCGAGGGCATTGCGTGGCGCGTTGTCCGCTTGGCGGGGCAGCCCTACGATTGTCGTCTCGCGGGGGACGCGCTGCGTAGCCCCTCGCCAACCGGATCGCCTTCTTTCGCACGCCGAAACGGCCCCGCCCAAACGGCGCCGACGACATGGACTCAACGAACGCCCCGACGAAAGCCCCGGTAGCGGCCCCCGCAACAAGACGCCGGGTGATCTTCCCGTGGGCGTGGATCGGCCTGCTGGTCGGTGCGCGGCTGGGGTTCGCGAGCCTCGACGTCACGGATGACTTCCATCAGGTCGCGACCCTGGTGTCGGTGTCGCTGGGGGCCTTCGGCCTCGCCGCGTGGTACGCGATCCGCGGCCGCGGCCCGTTGTGGCTCCGCTTCGGCGTGTTCGCGGGGGCGCTCGCGTTTCCGATGGTGTTCACGACGCTCTTCGAGACGACGCACGACGGAACCGGCGCGTTCGTCGGCGTCCGCTGGCGTGGCGCGACGCAGCCCGACGAGTTGCTCGAGGACCTGAAGCCCGAGGAGGCAGCCGTCGCAGCACCCGTGGTCGAGGCATCGTCCAAGGACTACCCGCGGTTCCTGGGGACCGGCTACTGGGCCGAGGCGCAGGGGGTGAAGCTCGACCCCGACTGGGAGAAGAACCCGCCGCAGGAGCTGTGGCGGAAGCCAATCGGCGCCGGCTGGTCTTCGTTCGCCGTCGTTGGCGACCTGGCGTACACGCAGGAGCAGCGCGGCGAGGAGGAGCACGTAACCTGCTACCAGGCCTCGAGCGGCGACGTCGTTTGGACGCACAGCGACACGTGCCGGTTCGACCCACAGACGTTCCAGTCGGCGATGGGGGGCGTCGGCCCCCGCGCAACGCCGACGTTCGCCAGCGGGCGTGTCTACACGCACGGCGGCACGGGGATCGTCAACTGCCTCGACGCGACGACCGGCGAGCGCGTCTGGTCGTGCGACACGCTCGAGGAGTTCGGGGCCACGAACCTCAACTGGGGCGCCAGCGGTTCGCCGTTGGTGGTCCAGGACCTGGGGATCGTCGTCGTGAACGTCGGCGCGCCGCTCGGATCGACCGAGGAGGCGGGCTACGACTCGTCGCTTGTCGCCTTCGACCTCGAGACGGGCGACGTCCGCTGGAAGTCGGGCTGGCGCGTGACGTCGTACGCGTCCCCCGTCGAGGCCCAGGTCGCCGGCACGCGCGCGGTGCTGCAAGTAAACCAGGACTTCCTGTCGGCGCATGCAGTCGAGACGGGCAAACTGCTGTGGGAACACCCCTGGCCCGGATCGAGCGGCGGCAACGCGAATTGCAGCCAGCCGGTGCCGCTTGCGGAGGACCGATTCCTCTTGACCAAGGGGTACGGCTCGGGGGCGTCGCTGGTGTCGGTGAGACGGGAAGAAGACGAGTTCCTGACCGAGCCGTTGTGGACTCCCGCCGTGTTGCCAACGCTCGAGACGAAGTTCAGCAACGTCGTGGTCCGCGACGGGTACGCCTACGGACTCGACGGCAACGTGCTCGTTTGCGTCGAGCTCGAGTCGGGCAAGGTCGTCTGGAAGAAACGCCGACGGCCGTCGTTCGGGTTCGGCCAAATCCTGCTGGTCGGCGAGCACCTGCTCTACCTGAGCGAGGGGGGGGAGCTGGTGCTGATCGACGCCTCGCCCGAGGGCTACCGCGAACGCGCGGCGCTCCAAGCGCTCGACACCGAGCAGATCTGCTGGAACAACCCGGTGATCGTGGGGGACCTGCTGCTGGTGCGAAACGCGGTCGAGGCGGTCGCCTATCGATTGACGCTCGCCCCGTAGCGACTTCGTCCACTGAGACGGTTGTACGGAACGCTCCGGCTGTGCGGATTGTTCGAGCGTTGCTGGCGACGCCATCCTTCGGCGCAACCGCGCTCGACCGCGTTCTTGCGAGACTTTCGAGCTAGCCTTCACGTTGTCGGAGCGACAGAACGTCGCGCTCCGCTACCGGTCGGCAGACCCTCGTTTCGCAAGTCGGAGCTCACGATGCTCAACGTCGAACAGATCATGACGCCGAGCGTTGTGTCGATCCATCCCGACGCGACCATCCGCGAGGCGATCGACCTGCTGATCGAGCGACGGATCAGCGGCCTCCCGGTGGTGGACGACAACGGGCGACTGGTGGGGATCCTCACCGAGTTCGCGCTGCTTGCCCTCGCGTACGACGACGAGATCGCCAACCAGACCGTGGCCGAGCACATGACGCGGGACGTGCTGACGGTGGACGTCGCGGACTCGGTCGCGAAGGTCGCCGACCTGTGCATCGTGCACCGCGTGCGGCGCCTGCCGGTCCTCCGCGGAGGGCGCTTGGCGGGGCTCGTGTCGCGACGGGACGTGATCGAGGCGATCCTGCACGCGAAGGCGCCCGTGGGCGTCTAACAGCCGTTGAGAAACGCCGTCGTGGCGCTGCTCAACCTCGCCAAGCTCACGGCCGAGCCGCTCGTGGCTCGCGAAACCGCGGCGAACGCTCCACGGTTTCGAGCTCGCCTCCGTGCGGCGACGCAGCCTTTCGAAAAATCTACCGGCTGCTAACCGCGACAACCCGCGTATCCCGACAACTCCGAAGCCCGCGACCGCCGATGGTCGCGGTCTTCCTTCGTTCCCGGGCCACACGGCGCCCGGCCGCTGGCCGCGAGCTAGGGTCAGCTAGGCCGTGGCGGTGCGCACCGCTGCGGCCACCCCCCCTCCGATGCGCGTCACCCGAAACGCCGATGCGACGAACCGTCCTACTGATCGAAGAAGACCCCACCCTCCGCGACATCACGTCGTTTCGGCTCGAGCTGCTGGGGCACAGCGTGGTTGCGAAGGAGTCGGGCGAGGCCGCGCTCGTGTGGCTCGGCGAACAGCTCCCGGACGTCGTCGTCGTTGGTCACTACCTGCCGGACATGGACGGGCTGGACCTGATCGATCGCCTCAGCAACGACGTCCGCACGAGTGAGCTGCCGGTGATGCTGCTCTCGCCGAAAGCTGAGCTAGAGGACGTGCAGAAGGCGTTCAACGCGGGGACCGACGAGTTCCTCGTGACGCCGTACGACCCGATCGTGTTCGAGAAGAAGCTCGGGCGCCTGCTGCGTCCGCAGCCCGCCACACGGTAACAACGCTGCCGCGGATCGCGGCCGAACGACCCCCACGAGCGACGCAATGGCGCGGCTTGGCGACATCCTGGTACGACGCGGCTTCGTGACGCAGGCCCAGCTTGAGGCTGCGCTTGCGGCGCAGGGAACCGAACGCGGGATGCTGGGGCAGATCCTGCTCCGCAGAAACCTGATCTCGATCGCCCAGCTCGGCGACGCCCTCGCGGAGCAGTACGGCGTCCCCTACATCGACATCGTCCCGCAGGCGATCAACTCGCAGATCCTGCGTCTGCTCCCCGAGTCGCTGGCGCGCGAGCGGCTGTGCGTGCCGGTGTCGGTGGGGGGGCGACAACTGCAGCTCGCGATGGTAGCGCCCGACGACATCGACACGATCAGCGAAACCGAGCTGATCACCGGGTACCGCGTGACGCCGTTCGTGGCGCTCGACTCGGCGGTTCAAGCGGCGCTCGACCGCGGTTTCGACGACCGGTTGGTCGCTCGACAGACGATCGTTGATATGAAGCTCGCCGACCTCGAAGCGGCCGAAGACGCCGCAGAACTCGAAGAGGCGCCGGTCGTAGCCACCGAGGAAGAGATCGCCCCCGTCGTGCGACTCGTGCGGTCGATCCTGATGGGGGCGATCAACGCCAACTGCAGCGACATCCACCTCGAGCCGCACGTCCCCGAGATGCGCGTGCGTTACCGGGTCGATGGCGAGCTGCAGAGCGTAATGACGATCCCCAACCACACCGAAGAGGCGGTCGTCGCGCGCATCAAGGTCATGGCCGACATGGACACGACCGAGAACCGGCGGCCGCAAGACGGCCGCCTGACGATCACCGAGGCGGGCGCGCGCGTCAACTTCCGCGTCAGCACGATCCCCACCGTCGGAGGGGAGAAGGTCGTGATGCGGCTCCTCGACGAGGGGGGCAAGAGCTTCGAGCTCCGCACGCTCGGCCTCAGCGAGCGCGACCTGAAGAAGGTCCACGACCTGATCGACAAGCCGCACGGGATGATCGTCGTCACGGGCCCGACCGGCTCGGGCAAGAGCACGACGATGTACTCGGTGCTGTCGAAGCTCAACAGCGTGAACCGGAACATCGTGACGGTCGAGGACCCGGTCGAGTACCGGCTGACGGGCGTCAACCAGGTGGCGAGCGACAACGACCACGGCCTGGGGTTCGCCAACGCGCTGAAGTACATCATGCGTCAGGACCCCGACGTCATCATGCTCGGCGAGATCCGCGACCACGAGACGGCGACGACCGCCGTCCAGGCCGCGCTCACGGGCCACCTGCTGATCAGCACGCTGCACACGAACGACGCGATCGGCTCGGTCGCGCGGCTCAACGACCTGGGGGTCGATAACTTCAAGATCGGCGGCGCCCTATTGGGGGCCGTCGCGCAGCGGCTGCTGCGGCAGATCTGCGGCGAGTGCAAGGAGCCGGTCGAGCCGAACGAGAACCTTTGGCAGAAGATGACGGGGGGCAAGGCGATCCCCGAGGACAAGTTCTTCTTCCAAGGCCGCGGTTGCAAGAAGTGCCTGGGGACCGGCTACGCGGGGCGCATCCCGATCTACGAGATCATGGTCATGAGCCCCGCGCTGACCGAGGCGATCGAGAAGGGCGCCCCGACCAGCACGCTCCGACAGATCGCCCTCAAAGAGGGGATGATCGAGCTGGCGGACGCGGGGATCGAGCAGGTCTTCGCCGGGCGGACGACCGTGGAAGAAGTCTTCTACAAGCTGTCGAGCTAAAGCCGAGAGAACCCCGCCGTGCGCGCCGCAACCAAGAAACGCCTCGCCCCCGTCACGGCGGTCGCCGTCGGAGTGTCAGCGCTCGGGCAGGCCTCGAGGCGCGCGCCCGCGAAGCGAAAGCACGCCGACCGCCTCACGAAGGACGAAGTCACGTTCGTCCTGCGGAACCTCGCGACGTTGGTGTCCAACGGCGTCCCGCTCCCCAAGGCGCTGGGGGCGATGGCCGAGGAGCGCAGCCTCGAGAAGAAGCGGCACCTGCTGAACGACATCCGCCGCCGGATCGAGAGCGGTGACGCGTTCAGCACGGCGCTCGCGCACTACGGGTCGTCCTTCGACAAGGTGACGCTCAGCCAAGTGCGTGTCGGCGAACGCTCTGGGACGCTGCCCGACACGCTGAACCAGGTCGCGGAACGCCGCGAGAAAGCGGGCAAGATCCAAGAGGACATCGTCAAGAAACTCGCCTACCCGTGCGTGCTGGCGCTCGTCGGCGGCGGGGTCGTGGCGTTCCTGCTCGGGTACGTGGTGCCGGTCTTCGAGAAGACCTACAGCAGCGCTAAGGTGCCGCTGCCCGGGATCACGCAGACGATGATCTACGTCGGCGCGTTCGTCAAAGGCTACTGGTGGGCGATCCTCGGGACGATCGTAGCCTGCGCGTTCGTTCTCAAGCAGGTGCGCCAGCAGGAGGCGATCGCCCGCAAGCTCGACGCTCGCCTACTGAAGCTCCCCTTGCTGGGGCCGTGGCTGCGCGACGTCGCGCTGCTGCAACTGATGGAAGTACTCGGGTGCTTGATGGAAGCGGGGTTCACCCTCGCCGAGGCGCTCGAGGAGGCGGCCGACTCGGTCTCCAACCGCGCCATGAAGGCGGGTGTCGGGGACCTCCGCAAGGCGGTCCAGCGCGGCGAGAAGTTCAGCCGCGAGGTCGAACGCCACGCCGACCTGTTCCCGCCGATGGTCAGCCAGTTGATCATCGTCGGCGAACAGACCGGCAAACTCACCAGCGCCACGCAGCACATCCGCTCGCACCTGACCGAAGAGATCAAGCGGAAGAGCGACATCGCGATTGGCGTTATCGAGCCGACGCTGACGATCTCGATGGCCGGATGCGTTGCGGTGATCCTGCTGGCGATCTACCTGCCGATGTTCGACATGATCAACACGGTTGGGAAGTAGTCGCATGCCGGTCGCCGTGCCTCCACCGACGCGCGGGTCGTGTGGCTTCTCGCTCACCGAGCTGATGGCCGCGGTCGCGATCATCGGGGTCCTCGGGGCGATGGCCCTTGCGCGGCACACTTCGCTGATTGCCGACGGCGAGCGCGCGTCGTGCCACGTGAACCGCGCCGAAGTCGAGATCCAGTGCCGCCTGTGGCGTCGGAGCCAGGGCGCCTGGCCCGCGGCGAACCTGACGGGAATCGGGACGAACGCGAGTTACTTCCCCGAGGGGGTTCCCCCCTGCCCGGTCGATGGTTCGGCCTACACGATCGACGCCGGCACAGGCCGCGTCGTCGGGCACGATCACTAGAACCGGACTCACCAAAGGCCTACGAGGCGCGTACGCGGCGATTCACGACGCGAATCCGACCTAGTGTTTCTCAACGAAGGATCGAGCGGTCGTCAAGTAGCCCGAAGAGCCGACCAAATCCCGCCCGCCGATTGGCGAGCGGATCGCCCAACAAAGCCCGAGGAATCAGAGAGCCCGCCCATGAACCGCGTCCGCAAGAACCGTCGCAGTGGTTTCTCGTTGATGGAACTGCTTGCCGTCGTGACGATCCTCGGGATCATCGCCGCGATCATCGTTCCCCGCGTCACGTCGTCGAGCGACACCGCGAAGCAGAAGGTGAACGCCCACAACAAGGGAACGATCAACGCCGCCATCGAGCGTTACTACATCGAGGTCGGTTCCTGGCCGTCCGCCACGATGGCCGAGATCAACGTCCCCGCCTACTTTCCGGACGGCATCCCGGTCAACCCGATCACCAACGCCGCCTACACGATGAACACGACCACCCGTCGTGTGAACTGAGCGCGACGTGTCGGGCATCCAAGCGACAACCGCGAACGCACGCCCTCCTCGCGAGCGGCGTGCGTTCTCGCTTCTAGAGCTGACGACAGTCGTCGCGATCGTCGGCATGGTCGCCGGACTGGCGGTGATGCGGTTCGGGCACAGCGGCGTCGAGACGATCGACGCCGAAGGTATCGCGCGGAAGCTCGCCTGGACGGTCCACTGCGCCCGGCGGCAGGCGATCAGCGAGGGAGAACCCGCGGCGATCGTCTTTACGAAGTCGGGCTCCAACGTTACTTCGTGGCAGCTCGCTCGGATCGACGGGGGAGACCAGCCGGTCGATGACCGGGTCGTTGTCCCCGGGACCCTTGAGTTGCAGATCACCGACAGCAGGTGGCAGTTCGACTACACGGGCCAGATGACGACACCCGCGGCCGGCGCTTCGGCGTACGTCACCTCGGATTTATGGGAGTGGGAGCTCACCGTGTACCCGACAACGGGGCACGTGCAGATCACGAAGGCGTACGACCCCTGAGCCTGCTGCGACGGCCGTCCGACGCCGCACGTGTCGTCGGGCCGACGTAGGGTTGTCCATGCTCTGCCCCCGACCAACTCGCCTCCCGCGCTCGCGTCGCCCCGCCCACTCGCTGGTCGAGGTGGTGCTGGGGATCGCCCTGATGGGGGCCACGTTGACGCCCGCTTTGGAGTTGGTGCGCGACGCGCTCGACCTGAGCCAGGAGACCGACCGCCGTCAGCTACTGGCGAACTTCGCGGTTTCGCAGATCGAGCAGCGGCTCGGCGTCACCGCGGCCACCTGGGCCAACGCTTCCTACACGGGCGACTACGCGGCCGAAGGGTTAGCCGACGTCCGCTTCGTGACGGTCTGCTCCGACGCGGTCGCGAGCGGCGGAATCGTCGGTTCGTTGATGGACATCCGCACGACGTGCTACTGGGACGCCGACGACGACGACGCGCTCGACTCGGGCGAGCTCCGCTCGGTGTTCCGCACTAAGATCGGCCGCTTCGCAACGTACACGAACCTCGCGAACTGAACCCCGCCCCGACACACGAATCGTGCCCCGTCGTCTGCCATCCGCCGAAAGCCGTCTTGGCGTCACCCTGTTCGAGGTGATGACCGCGCTCGCCGTCTCGGCCGGGATGATGGCGTCGTCGATGGTCGTGATCCGGTCGTCCTACGCCGCTTGGCAAGCCCAAGAAGCGGACCTCGAGAAGGCGTCCGCCACCCACGCCGTGGTGCGGCACGTGGTGCGCGGGCTACGCCAATCGAGCGGTGTGATCGCGATCACGGCGGCGGCGAACCCCGCGGGGTCGCTCACCATCTCTCGCGCTGACGGCACTACCGCAACGTGGGCCTTCGCGGCGGGGGACGTGAACTACTCCGAGGACGGCGGGGCGAGCCAGCCCCTGGCCACGGGGCTCGCCTCGCTCGCGTTCCAGGGATACGGAGCCGACGGCGTCACGCTGACTGCCGCGCCGGCAGACGTTCAATCGGTTCGCACCGTAGTCACCGTCGCGATGCCCGCGGCGGGTACGCGGAGTGTGTCCTCGTTCGCCTGGGTGAGGTCATGGTGATCGCGCGACGACCCTCGAGGGGCCCCCGCCGCCGCGGCGCGACGCTGCTGATGTGCCTGTTCGTGGTCTTCATGGTCAGCGCGCTGCTGATGAACATCTTGGGGGTCGAGACGCTGCAACTTGCGGCGACGCGGAACACGATCGAGTACGAGCAGGCCCTGTACTGGGCCAACGCGGGGGTCCACCACGCCTGCGCGCAACTCACTGCAAACGCTACCTGGAGGGGGACGCTGACCGACGGCGCCATCCCCCCCAACACCAACCCCTTCGGCTTTAGCGTCACCGCCACCGACAACGGCCTCGGCGGGGTCACCGTCCGCGGCACCGGGTACTCCGGGCGTGGCGCCCGCACCGTCGAAGCAAACGTCGAGCTCTGAGAGAAGTGGACATGACAAAGCCTTCCGATCGCCGCCAGCCGGGCGAGCGCCGACACGTCGCGGGACGCCGCAGTCACGCGGACTCGCGACGCGTTTGCGTCGAACTTGGGCAAACGAGCCTCCGCGCCGTGGTCGTTGTCGATCCGGGCAAAGGGGAGGCGCCGCAGGCGACGCTCCGCTCGACGCGATGGCGTTACGACGCCAGCGATTTCTTCTCCGACCAAGGCCAGGCCGAGCTCGCCGCCGCCCTCCGCGCGCTGGTCGCGCAGGACCGCCTTGCGGGGTGCTGCGTCTCGTTCGCCGTCAGCGGCGCGCTGTGCGTCAATCGCGCGACGTCCGGGGCGGTCGCTAAGGTCGAGCAGGACATCGCCGCCTTCCAGGAACGGGCGCAGATGTATCTCTCGCTCGGCCCGGGCCCGAAGGTGACCGCGGTCGGTCGCAAGGCGATCGACGCCCGCCACGAGCACGCGCTGGTCACCGTCGCCAACGAGGCCACGCTCAACCTGCTGCTCGGCGCCGCCGAGTCGGTCGGGTTGGTGGTGGACGTCGTCGAGTCGGCGCTCGTGTCGCTGGCGCGCTTCCACGCTGCGACCCAACCGGACGAGCAGGACGCCGTCATGCTGGCGCAGATCGACGCCGACCGGTTCGAAGTCGGAGTCAGCCAAGCCGGCCAGTTGCTGCTCGAGTACCGCCCCGCAAACGACGCGACCCCCGCGGCTCTGGGGAGCGTGGTCGATGAGCACCTCTCGCGCCTGCAGCGCTTTTGCCGCCGGCAGTACGGCCTGGGGACCATGAACCTCGACCGCCTGTGGCTGGTCGGTGACGAAGCGGACCTCGCGGCCACCAACTCGCGCAACAAGACCAACATCGTAGTCGCCCCGTTGCCGATCGTCCGGCTCGACGAGTACTGGCGATCGCTCGACGCGACGTGCGGGCGTGAGTTCGCCGCGGCGCTCGGGCTCGCACTCCGCGGCCGGTCCGACGGCCTCGGCGTTAGCCCCAACCTGATGGAGCAAATCCACGCCCGCGCGCGCACGCCCGTACGGCCGTTCTTGCTGCGGGCCGCGGCGCCGATCGCCGCGACGTTGCTCGCGGCGGCCGGCATGGGGGGCTACAACGTCCACCAAGAGGCCGCTCTGGAGGCCCTCCGCATGCGGTTTGCCGAGCTGTCGCCGCTCGAGCTCCGTGGCGAGCAGCTCGGCAAGCAGGTCGCCGACGCCGACACCGAGATCCAGTATGTCTCGAAGATGCTCGAAGTGTCCCCTCACGAAACGCTCGACCCTGCGATCGACTTGCTCGCTCACTGCTTGCCCGAGGACGTGTGGCTGAAGCAGTTGCGCATCGACGAACGGCGGAACGCAACCATCACCGGGGCGAGCTACACCGAAGGGGGCGTGTACGACTTCGTCCACTACCTCGAAGGGGTCGAGCGCTTCGACTCGATCGCCCTGCGGGGGACCGGGATCGACCAAACGAACGAGGGCCCCACGACGAGCTTCGACCTCGAGTTCGCCGTCCGCGCGGCAGCGACGCCAGCAACCAAGGAGCCAAGCAATGGGTGAAACCGCACTCGAACGCCTCTGCGCGAGCCCAAAGCGATGGCTAATCGTTACAGGCGTCACCTTGCTGCTCGCGTTGGCGAGTGTGCTGCCGCAGGTCGATGTTCTCATCGCGGCGCGTTCCGAACGCTCCGATTTGGAGGGTCAGATCGAACGTGCTAGCCGCACCGCCGATCTGCTCCCCAAGTACGAACTACGCGTTGTCGAGAGGACCGAGGCGCTGGAGCTGCTCCGCCGCCAGGAAGTCGACGAGACGCGCGTCGATGACCTGCGGACGTGGATGGTCGCGGCGGTCCGTCAGGCGGGCTGCCAAGTGCGGCGGCTCGACCTGGGAGCATCGACACGCCGCGACTGGGCGGCGAAAGACGACCCCCTGCAGGAGGCGAAGAGGCAACTGGCGCCACACGAGCGGACTCCGTTCCAACTCGAGACCCGCCCCGTCACGGTCTCCGTGACAGGGGGCTCCGAGGAAGTCCGGTCGCTCCTGAAGGCGATCGACGCCGACCCCCGGGCGAAGCACACGCAGCAGCTCGAGCTCAAGCCCACCGCGGGCGCCGGTTCGGAACTGCAACTCGACGTAACGCTGTGGTACTTCGCCCTCGTAAAGGCGACCCCCGCCGCTGCGTAGAGGGCGACCGAAGAACGATAGAAGCGACGCGTCCCGAGGACGGGACGTTCTCGATAAGCCGTCACGGATGACCCCATGCGAGCCTCTAGCGGGCCCTGGCGCCGCGAGATCCGGTCGATGACCGGCCCGATCGCGTTGGCGTTGCTCGCGGCTATCGGCGCTCCCGACGCCGCGCACGCTCAGTCCCCCGCGCTCGGCGACGCCGCCACCGCCGTGCGCGCCGCGGAGGCCCTCGACGGCGAGCAACGGGTCTTCGCCAGCCTCGACCGGCGAGGCGACCTCACGCTCCGCAACTCGACGCTCGAAGGGGCGCTGTTCACGATCAGTGAGCTCTGGGGCATCAACATCGTCGCCGGGGGGGTCGAAGGGGCCGTCAACGGCGTCTTCAAGGACGCCCCCCTCCGCGAGATCCTCGACTCAATCCTCCTCGCTAACGGGTACGCCTACCGCCCGGTTGGGGCGAGCCTGGTGGTGAGCAAGCTGGCGGACCTCGGGCAAGTGAACCCGTTCTTCGTCTCCGAGACGATCCCCGTGGGGGCCGCCGAGGTCCAAGAAGTCGTCGAGGCGGCGCGGCTCATGAGCACGCCCCAAGGGCAGGTGCGCGCGCTCCCCGCGGCGGGGGCGATCCTGGTGGTGGATTTCCCCGACCGCGTGCAGAAGATCCGCGACCTCGTCAAGCAGATCGCCGCAACGTCCGCTGGTCGCGGGCGGTCCACGGGAAACGTCAACGGGCCGCAGCAGGTCGAGGTCGTGTACGCCCGCATGCACTACGTTCCGGCGGCCGACGCGGTGGCGGCGCTCACCGCGGTGCTCAGCCCCGTGGGCCGCATCGCCTCGGTCGACGCCGAGAACCGGCTGGTAGTGATCGACTACCCCGAGAACGTACGGATGGTCGAGGCGGTCATCGCGCGGATCGACCGCCCGCGCCCGCAGGTGAACATCAAGGCGCTGATCTACGACATCGCGCTATCGGACCTCGAAGAGATCGGGATCAACTGGAACGCCCTGTCGAGCGGCACGGTCGATCCGACGACCGGCGCCCCGACCGCCGGCAACGGCCTGCTGGCCAACTCCGTGACCAAGCAGCCGTTCGGCGGCGCGTCGCCAGGGAACACGTTCTCGTTCTTCAGCTTGAACTCGAACTTCAACCTCCAGGCGGTGATCCGCGCGCTGCAACGAGCCGAAGACTCGCGGCTGCTGGCCGACCCCAACGTCACCGTGCAAGACAACGAGCAGGCGTCGATCGAGAGCATCTCCGAGATCCCCTTCCAGCAGCTCACGCAGACGGCCGCCGGCGGCCAGATCGGCACCACGTCGTTCAAGCAGGCGGGCATCAAGCTCGACGTGCTGCCGCACATCGCCCGCGACGGGACGATCGACCTGACGGTGGTCCCCGAGTACAGCCGCCTCGCCGGCTTCACGCCGGGCGACAATCAGCCGATCATCGACACCCGCCGCGCGACGACGCGGCTGCGGATCGCCGACCGCCAGACACTGATGATCGCTGGCATGCGTCAGCGTTCCGACGTCGGTGACTTTAACGGCATCCCCTACCTGAAGGACATCCGCTACCTCGGGCACCTGTTCCGCGCGCGCTCGACAACGATTGAAGAGAGTGAGCTTGTCGTGTTCCTCACGCCCGAGATCGTCGGCTACTCCGACGAACTGGGGGCGCGGGACCGCATGACGGCCGACACGATCCGCTGCCGGCTCGAGCGTATCCCCGGGGCCGAGGGCTGCCCGACGTGCGACGCGTGCGCTCCGTCAGCGGCGCCGTGCGAGACCGGCGAGCCCCACGAAGCGGGCCTCGCCGACGAGCGGATGACGCCACCGGACGGCGCGACGGACCCGCGGGTCGTACCCGCCGACGCGCTGCCGACCGAACCCGCCGACGACGTCAACGAAGTGCTGCCGATCGGGGCCGAGTCGGCGGGGGCGCTGCTAAAGTACCCGGAAATCGCCACTAAGAATCCCCGTCGCCTACCGACGGCGCGGGTCGCGAGCCGGCCAGTCGACGCGACGTCCCCAATCGGCTCGGCGAACAAGTCGGCCTCTGATCGCGTCACCGAAGCGGTGTTCGCCCCCGAGCCGCGCGGCATGCGTCGCGACTACGACTCGCGGTTCCGCGCGACGGGGAACGTCTACCCCGACCGCGCCAAGCTGGCGACACTCCCCGCCGAGCTGCAAGGCGCCGCGGCGGCCACGCCCGAGGCAAAGCCGGCCAAGCCGAAGAAGTCGATGATCGACCGCTTGCTGCTCCGCTAGCGCCGATCGTAGCGGTCGCGCCGGATGCCCCGGGGTGGGAACAGCGCGGCGACGTCCTCGGACGCGTGTCGCTCGCCGCGGCGGCCTACACTTCCCCGACGCCGCGTGACCGCGTCGAGGAACCCGCCGATGACCCGCACCTTTACGTACGCACCACTCCGCCGCTTGGCGTGCGCCGCTGCGCTCGCTCTGCTGGCCGGTGGATGCTCGGATCAAGCGCCGCCAACGGCGAGCGCCCCCGGCGCGAGCGGCGCGAAGCCCGCTGCGGCGAAGAAGTCCGAGGGCGCCGAGCCAGCGGACGGGAAGGGCACGTCCAAGGACGCGCCCGAAGCGGGGCAGAAGGCTGAACTCGCCGCGCCAGCGCCACCCGCCGCGACCGTTGCCGAAGCGGCCGACCCCTACACGCCCCCCTTCCCCGATCGCAACGAACTGTTCGCCCCGCCGAAGCAGGCGCCGCGCGCGGTTCGGACCGCCGGGAACGACTCGACCGACAGCGTCGTGCTGATGGGCTTCGCGAACGTCGATTCACTGAAGGTCGTGCTCGCGATCGATGGGGTTGTGTCGCCGATGTCGCAGGGCGCCGAGCTCAACGGTCTGCGCGTAATCTCGGTCGAACCGCCGAAGGCCGTGCTGCAGCGCGGACGAAGCCGCTGGACGGCTTCGATCGAGTAGCAGGTCGGCGTGTAGCACGTCGATCGTGCGACGCGCCACGCAACGTCGTGGCGGACGGTCAGCCGTCTCCCGCGGCGACGATCGCTTCGGGGCCCGGCCCGCGCTCGACGTCTCCCCAGGGGCTCGTAACGCGCGGCGCCGGCGGAGGGTTGAGCTCGAGGTCGTCCTCGACCACGCGGCGCGGTGCGGCGACGCGTGACTGCCGTTGCTCGATCCCGGCGAGCATCAGGTTCACCAAGAAGATCGCGGCGCCGACCGTCACGACCGACGCCACGATCGTCGATTCTTGCGTCGCCGAGAGCCCGCCGTTCGCGACCCGCGTGCCGACCCACACGAGGCTCGGCGCTTGGAGCACCGAGTAGTTCGCGACGCGAATCCGGTCGTTCATCGTCTCGATGACGTAGGGGAGGCCGTTGCAGGCGAGCGCGATCAGGAGCTGCACCAGGAAGCACCCCAGCACCGACACGGGGGCGAAGCGCCGCAAGCCGATGATCGCGAAGCGACCCAGCCCCAGGTAAACCGCCAAGTACCCGAGCAGCACGACTCCGCCGAGCTCGGGACCCGAGTTGACCGATGCAAACCAAGAGAATCCGCCGGGCAACAGGAGAGCACTAACGCCGCAGCACACGGCGGTCGCGACCGCCGCGTTCGCGACGGCGAACACGTACCCCGCTGCGGGCCCGGGGCTAAACCAGGCGCCTAAAGCACGCCCCAGCGCCGATTGAGGAAGGGTGCGGCGCACACGCTGCGAAAGGGTCGGCTGCTCGCCCGTCATCGCCGCGCCGGCAACGAACCAGTAGACCGAAGCGATCACCATGCCTGCGGCGGCGACCTGCACCGGGACGGCTTCCGACCAGATCACGCCAACGATCCAGCCAAGGAACACGGCCTGCTGGACGACGAGCGCAACGCGTACGCCGGTGGAGCGGTTCGCGCTGGCGAAGGTCGAAAGCCCGACCGCCGCTTGGTAGGCGACCGCGAACGTCGTCGCGTAGAGGCACGCGAACGCCGCGTGCGCTTGCCAAAAGCCGACCTCGTTCCGCAGTCCCAGCTCGAACGTCAGCACGGCGTTCGCGATCCCCAGGACCGCCCAGAGCGCCGAGAACAGCCCCCCCGCCAGCAGCACGCTGAGCAGCACCTGCCCCCCCTTCTGCCGCGTCGCCGAGGCGACCAGCAGCCCCAGCATCGACAGCCCAAGCGACGCGAATATCGCGTACGCCAAGACCAGGATAATCGTCGTCGCGTCGATCCCGCGCAGCAGGTACGTGAACGCGATGCAGGGGGCGACGGCCGCCAAGAACAGCGTCGCCTGCAGCGCCGCGCTCCCCAGCTTGCCGTTGATCATCTGCCGGGGGGTCAGGCTCGAGACCTCGAGCAGGTCACGCGTGTTGTCGTCTTGCTCCATGGCGAGCGAGCGGTAGGCCGCGAACGGCACGACGACCACCAGCGGCAACGCGAGCACGGCGTAGTACGCCCGCAATAAGTAGGGACCCGCCGACACGAACAGCACGCTCGGCCCGATCAGCGCCACGCCGCCGACCGTGATCACCCAGCAGGCGACGAGCAGCAGCGCGAACCAGAGCGTGAACTGCCGGCTCTTGAGCGCCTGGCGCGTCTCCTTCACCAGCAGCGGGTTGAGCCGATCGCCGGCCGCTTCAAGCAGTCGTTCGATCGCGCGCATCGCGCCGGTGAGCGGCGAATCCTTGGCCGGGGCCGGCGGCGCGGCGGCAACCGTAGTTTCGAGGTCGGTCATTGCACGCGCCCCTGGGTGACGTGCAGGAAGACGTCCTCGAGCGATTTGCCCTGGGAGGCGAACTCGCAAACGCGGAAACCGGCCGCGAGCGACTCGGCCAACAGCGCCGCGAGCAGCGCGTCGTGGGCTTCGTGACCTGCCGCCTTAGGTTCCTGGGAGTCGAGGACCCCGTCGTCGGCTTGCGCAGAATGAACGAACGTCACGGTCCGGTCGGCCGTCAGGCGAACCCCCTCCACCCCCCCCTTCCCTTCGAGCCACCGCGCAAGCGAGGCGAGGTTCGCGTCGGGGTGCTCGCTGACGCGCATCCGCACGGTCACGCGTTCTTCGACGCGACGGCTGATCTCGGCTACGGTGCCGACCGCTACGAGCTGCCCCTGCTCGATGATCGCGACGCGGTCGCACATCTCGGCGAGCTCGGTCAGGATGTGCGAGCTGACGAGCACCGCTTTGCCCAGGCCCGCGAGCCGCACGACCATCTCTCGCAGCTCGATCCGCGCTCGGGGGTCGAGCCCCGCGGCGGGCTCGTCGAGGACCATCACCGACGGGTCGTGGATCATCGTCCGCCCGAGGCAAAGCCGTTGCTTCATCCCCTTCGACAACCCGTCGATCGGCTTGAAGGCGAGCGTCCCCAGGCCCGTGAAGTCCATCGCGAAGTCGATCGCCCGCCGGCGCTCGGCGCCGCGCAGGCCGTACGCCCGCGCGAAGAAGTCGAGGTACTCGCCGACGTTGACGTTCTGGTAGGCGCCGAAGTAGTCGGGCATGAACCCCAGCCGCGCGCGGACGCGGTCGGGGTCCTCGGTGACGCTGAAGCCGTCGATGAACGCGTCGCCGGCCGAGGGCTCGTCGAGCGTCGCGAGGATCCGCATGCTCGTCGTCTTGCCGGCGCCATTGGGCCCGATGTAACCGAACACCTCCCCCGCTTCGACGCTGAACGACACGTCGTTGACCGCGTGCGTCGGCCCGAACCAGCGGTGGATTCGGCGCAGCTCGATCGGCGGCCCCGCAGTGGGGCTTGGCAGACGAGGGCCGACGCTCGCGGCTCGGTTCATCACCACCTCCCGACCGTCACGTGGAAGCTCTCCTCTTCTTCGGCCCCTTCGACTCCCAGCGGCGTGTGGACCCGCTTCCGAGTGATCGCGACGTAAGTCCGCGGCGGGAGGTCGAGCGCGGGGCCGCCGTCGAGCCCGGCGATGCGGTCGATCCCGGCGTTGAGGAGGTTCGTGTCGAGGTCCGCGCCCGACGCCTCGCGCATCAGGCGACGCATCGGCCCGGCGGCGCCGAAGTTGTCGAGCGTCTCCTCGATCGCGCTGCCGGCGCCGAGCGGGAACTCGGGGCGGTTATCGACGAAGAGCAGACGCAGCTCGTTCGTCGCCGCGATGATCGTCACCGGGTCGAGCGTCGCGGCCTCGCTGCTCGCCAGGCCGCGCGCCAGCCGCCACTCCCCTTCGGCAGGTGAAGCGAGCAGCAGCTCGACGTCGCCGTCGAGGCGGTTGCGCACGGCTAGCCCTTTGGCAGACTCGTCGAACTCGAGGGACCCCGCGTAGGCGCCGCTACGGACCACCAGGTGCTGCGTCGCGGTCCGTGACCGCAGCCACCCCGGCGCCAGCCGCTGCACGCCCGCTTTCCAAGTCACGGCGCGCGACTCGCGCTGCGGCGCCGCGAGGGCCGTCTCCCAGAAGGGCGCGATGGGGTAGACCGCGCAGTCGTCGGGGAACACCATCCCGTCGCTCGGCGCGGCGCCCGCGTAGTGCGACAGGTGGCTCCAACTCGCGGCGGTCCGCTCGGGCTGGTTGAGGAACGTCAGGCTCCGAGCGCGGACACGCGTGCCGAAGCCGTCGCCGACGATCGCGTACGCGAGCAGCCCCAGCGTCACGGCGGCCCCGGCGAGGGGGGTCGTCAGCACCAGCAGGTCCAAACGCCGCGCTCGGCTGAGCAGCCAGTAGTTGAGCGGCCCGATCGCCAGCACGAACAGCGTGATCAGCATCTGGAACTCGACGACCGGCGCGACCCCCACGCCGGGGATCAGCATCTTGCCGAAGTCGGGATGCCCCTTCCCCGGCTCGACGCCGTGCCGCGCGGTCCAACCGCGCTCGCGCCAACGCTGGCCGGCTACGGCTAGGCTGCGCTCGCGGAGGGACGAGGGGGCGTCGAACGCCGTGCGCTGGAACGCCTGGACCTTTCCGAAACCCATCGGATGCGACGCGAACCAGCCGCGGCTCGTGGGGGGTGGTCCGACCGCTTCGAGCAGCGTGCTGAAGTCCGGCCCTGTGTAGGTCGCGATCCCCCCTAGCACGCCGGCGGACGCGGTCCCGGGCCCCGCGGAGAGCGACTCGTGCACCCAGCCGGGGGCCTCGGCGATCGGCACGCTCCGCGGGCGACTCCGAGCAGTGGTCGCTGGGTCGGGCGCATCGGGCGTCGCCACCCCCCCCGAGGGGGGCGGCGCGGCGCCCCCATCAGCGGGCGGGTCGTCGTCTTGCGCGATCGGCGTCTGACGATCGAACCACCAGGCGTCGATCGCCAAGAGCTTGCCGAGCTCGTTCAGCGTCTCGACTCTGCCGCCGACCCGCTCGGCCCACAACGTCCCCCCCGCGAAGACCCAAGCACGGACGGCCTTGAACTCGCCCGGGTCCGTGGCGGCCATGCGGCTAAGTTCTGCAAGGTCGAACACCAGCACGTCGGCCGACGTGTACGCGCGCCACGTGTCGAACAGCTCGCTGCTCGCTTCGTCGATCAGCACGTTCGCGAGCGCCGGATAGCTTTTCGTCGTGCCGCTGCGGATCGAGGCGCCACCGACCCAGGCGAACGGTCCGCCAGAGCCCGGCTGCGCCGGTGTATCCCACGGGCTAAGCAGCCGAAGGTCGGGCCGCTGAGTCGCGTTCCGACCGAACATGCCGAGGGCGCCGGGAGGCATCGACAGCATGGGCTCGGACACGCCATCGACCGAGCACTCGATCGCCGCTAACGCGTCGTTACCCTGGGGGAGGAGAAGCAACGTTCCTTCGGAAGACTTTCCGGGTTCGATCGCAAACGACCGCGACGTCGATGTGACCGGCCCGCCGCTGGGCGACTCCTGGCTCGAAACAACGACCTTGACCTCGACACGTTGCTTGTTCGCCGTGGCGGGCCGCACGAATTTCACCCGAATCGGGCGGTAGCCGACACCGTCGAACCAACTCATCTCGTAGCCAAGCCGGTACGTCGAGCCTGCCGTCACGCCCGACGGTAACGCCGGAGGCAGCGAGCCACTGAGGTTGTCGAAGGCCGACGCCGACGAGGCGATCGACAACGCGATCGCGGCGACTGCGCAGCACTGCGCAACCTGTCCCCAGCGGCCGAAGGGGGAGCTGTTCAACGGGGGGCTCCGCGCTCGCGAACGGAATCCCGCGCGGCGGACGCACCGCGACCCGCCAGAACCTGCGACGCGCCGTACAGCGCGGCGTGTACGGCGATTAGCAGCGCGACGCTCGCCACCGCCGCCGCCACGCCGACGGCCCACGCCTCGTTGAGCGCGGCGCCGCGCAGCGCAATCGAGAAGATCGCCGCGACCGTCAACCACAAGAGGCCGGTGCGGATTGTGAAGCGGGCTTTGGCCATGCTCTGATTGTTGGGCGCCGACCCAACTCCAGCAAGCAACCACCATGCGCGTTCGTCGCTATTCCGCGGAACCCTTCCCCGCGTACGCGTACGTCCCGGGGCAAACCCCACGCCCGCCAGACGCCCATCGCGCGGACGCATTCACCAATCCTTCCGATTGCCCCGTTCCGCTCGACGCAGCGACCGGCGCCGCGAACCCACTGCACCGCTACGCGATCGATCTGTTCAATGCAGGCTACCGCTGGGAAGCCCACGAGGCGTGGGAACGCCTCTGGATCGCCCACGGGCGCGCGGGTCCGACTGCGGACTTCATCAAGGGGCTCATCAAGCTCGCGGCCGCGGGGGTGAAGCACCGCACGGGGCGACCCGGCGGTGTCACGCGTCACGCACGCCGCGCCGCCGAGCTGTTCGCCGCGACCCGCGCGACACTCGGGCCGGTCGTCGCGGGGATCGACCTCGCGGCGCTCGAGCTGGCCGCGCTCCGGGTGGCTTCCAAAGGCTGGGACGAGGCCTTGAGGATCGAGCTCGTTGAGTAGATGACGAGCAATCGTGAAGCGAGCTTGCTGCGTCAGAGCCGTCCCGCGGGGGTCGCGGCCCTGAGCTGTGTCACCGCTTCTTCGGCCGCGGCGCGGACCGCCAGTCGCCAGTCGTCCGGCCCGTAGCAGCCCCCCGGCCGTTCGTAGGGGAAGATCACGGCGCGCGAGCTGTTCACGACGGCGCCCAGGCCCGCCTCGTCGAACGCGCCGGCCGTGTCGGCGGCCGTCCCCCCCTGCGCGCCAAACCCGGGAACCAGGAACCACGTGTGGGGCATCGCGGCCCGCAGCTCGGCGAGCTGCGCCGGGTAGGTCGCCCCCACGACGGCGCCGGCGACCCCGTAGCCGCACGGTCCGGCCGTCGCTGCGGCGACGCGCTCGACGTGCTCGCCGACACGCGCGTAGAGCGTACGCCCCTCGACGTCGCGGTCCTGCCACAGCTTGCCCCCGGGGTTCGACGTCTTCACGAGGACGAAGACCCCGGCGCCCCGCTCGGCGGCGATCCGCGTGAACGGCTCGAGGCTGTCGTCTCCCAAGTAGGGGCTCACCGTCAGCGCGTCGGCGCCCCACGGGCTCTCGCCGCCGAGCCATCCGCTGGCGTACGCCTCGGCGGTCGAGCCGATGTCGTTGCGTTTGCCATCGACGCAAACGAGCAGCCCCGCCCCCTTGGCGTGGCGGATCACGTCTCCCAACGCGGTCATCCCGGTCGGCCCGAGCTCCTCGAAGAACGCCGCTTGCGGCTTGACGACCGGCGTCAGGTCCGCGACCGCGTCGATCACTCCGCAGCAGAACGCGCGATAGGCCTCGGCGACCACGTCGAGCGGCGCGCCGGGCGCCGGCCTTAGCCGCTCGGGGAGCGACGCAGCACGCGGATCGAGCCCCACCATTAGCGGGCTGCGCTTCGTGCGGACAGCGTCGGCGAGGCGGTCGAAGAACACGGTCATGCGAGTATCGAGGCCCTACGCCGCGCGCTGAACCCGACGGCGGCCACCGCGGCCAGCAGCCCGGCGTGCGGCTCGGGGACGGCCTCGGTGAACTTCAGGCGGTCGTAGATCTCGTACGTGTGAAACCCGTTGGTGACTCCCCCTCGCGGCGCGTCGGGGTCGCCGCGCGTGGACATCATCAGCTCGGGGCCACGGGGGTTGCCCGGGTTGAGGTAGTCGTAGCGGGCGCCGGTGAACGTCCACTCGGAACCGACTCCAACGGGGCCGGCCTCGAACGCGGCGAGCGGGATGCGGGCCTCGACCGTCCAGCCGACGTCGGTGTCGGACGCGTTATCGACGGTCCCCTGCACCGAGACCGACGCGTTCATCCCCGACTGCCACCGCACGCCGGGGGACCCGAAGCGCGTCTCGAAGCGGGCGTCGAAGGACTCCCCCAGGGGGCTCCACTCGAACTCGTGGTAGCGCGTCGAGCGGGCGCTCTCGCGGACGAACAGCTCGAGGACGTCGCCGTTGAAGAGCGCCGCGTCGTTGCCGCAGGCCCCCGTGCTGGCGCACGACGAGCGGATGTTCACGTCCGCCGCCCGCATCGCGACGTACAGGTAGTTGTTGTCCCAAAGGACCCGCAGCGACGTCTCCGCCGCCGCGGTAGCGCCCCCCGACTGGTAGGCGTAGAACGGCTGCACGACGTCGGCCCCCTGCCAGGCGCCGTCGTCGAGCAACCCGTCGATTAGCGGCGGGGTCGAGGCTCGACGCGCCTCGTGCACCTGCGGGACGAAGGCGGCGAGCGCCGACGTGGCGCCCAGCGTGAGGGCGCAAAGCGCCTTGAGACACGAGCGGGCGATGACTCGAAGAGCAGAGCTTGCCATGGGACGCCTGCCTGCTGGGACCGCGGGGATGGAAAACCGACGGGCCGAATCTCGATGCCGCCTGCACTTGCTCAAGCGGCGCTGATCGTCCGAGCGTGCAGAATCTCCGTTGCCGCAATGGGGCGGACCAGCGACGCTTCGACGGTCACAACGGCGACGGTCGCCCCGCTCCCGCCGACGAACTCCAGCTCGTACGCAGCTCCCTGATCGTGGACGTACACAACGGCGCCAACGTCCCCGGCGCGGAGGGCGTGCGCCGGTAGGTCGCAGGTCAACACGACGACTTCGTGCTCGGCGATCATGGTGACGCAACGGTCGGGTACGCGGTGACGAGTCGGGGCCGCACGGCCCACGTCTCGGTAAACCAGACGGTTACCACATCATCGCGACGGCCGTCCGCGCACTCAAGCCGCCCGCGGACGAAGTGTTTGTCGCCGTAGGGGGTCGATTCGGACACAAAGTCGTCGCTCGTCCGCACCAATGCGAGCGGTGCGGCTGCAAGTTCGGCGGCGTTTTCCGTGGAGAAACCGCGGGCCGCGAACCACCTCGCCTTGGCGCCCCCGACGGCGTGCGTCGCGTCGAGGAGGTAGCCGACGAGCTTTTCTTCCGGAACGAAAGCGGCGTCGGCGTTCGGGATTGGCATAGCAGCCGATGGTTGAGGCCGCGGGCTTACAGCTACTTCGCCGCCAGCCGAACCTGCGCCCGGGCCTGGTCGAGAGCCCGGTCGCGGGCGGCCATCGCCGCCGGGGTCGGGGCGTTGCGCGTGAGGGCCTCGGCGAGCTGTTGCTTGGCCGCTTCGCCGTCGAGCTTCGCCGGGTCGAACGCCCGCGGGGTGAGGATGCTCACGGTGTTGGCGACCACTTGGACGAACCCGCCATCGACGTAGTACTTTGTCGTCTGACCCCCCGCCGTCAGGCGCATCTCGCCGAACCCTAGGCGGCCGATCATCGGGGCGTGGCCGCGGAGGATGCCGATCTCGCCGTCCACCAGCGGCAGGACGAGCGAATCAACGGCCGTCTCGAGCACCGTCTCCTCGGGGGTGACGACGCTAAGCGAGAGTCCGGCGGTCGATTTGGACGCGTTGTCGGCCATGATGGGTTGCTCGCTTCGATCGATTGACGGGATCGACCCGTCGCTAGGCGACAGACGTCGGCCCGCGGTTCAGACGGTACGATCCTGGGTAGCGGACAGCCGATCGCTGAAAAGCTGACCGCCGCTTTACTTCTTGTTCTTCTTCCACTGCTCTTCGGCCTGCTCGATCGGGCCGACGTACATGAACGCGCTCTCGGGGAGGTGGTCCCACTTGCCGTCGCAGATCTCGTTGAAGCTGCGGATCGTGTCGGCGATCGACGTGAACTCACCCTTCTTGCCGGTGAACACCTCGGCCACATAGAAGGGCTGCGACAGGAACCGCTCGATGCGCCGCGCGCGGTGCACGACCTGCTTGTCCTGTTCTGAAAGCTCATCGACGCCCAGAATCGCGATGATGTCTTGCAGCTCGCGGTACCGCTGCAAGGTCGTCTGCACGCGTCGGGCCGCGTTGTAGTGCTCGGCGCCGACGTACTGCGGATCGAGGATCCGACTCGACGAGGCGAGCGGATCGACCGCCGGGTAGATCCCCTTCTCCGAGATCGAGCGCTCGAGGTAGATGAACGCGTCGAGCTGGCTGAACGCCGTCGCCGGCGCGGGGTCGGTCGGGTCGTCGGCTGGCACGTACACGGCCTGCACCGACGTGATCGCCCCGTTGTTGGTCGAGGCGATCCGCTCTTGCAGGGCGCCCATCTCGCTCGCCAGGGTCGGCTGGTAACCGACCGCCGAGGGCATACGCCCCAGCAGGGCCGACACCTCGGAGCCCGCCTGCGAGAAGCGGAAGATGTTGTCGACGAACAGCAGCGTGTCGGCGCCCGTCTTGTCGCGGAAGTACTCGGCCATCGTCAGCGCCGAGAGGGCGACCCGCAGACGCGACCCCGGCGGCTCGTTCATCTGGCCGAACACCATGCAGGTCTGGTCGATGACGCTCTTGCCGGTGTCGCCGATCTTGGCTTCCTGCATTTCGAGCCACAGGTCGGTCCCCTCGCGGGTCCGCTCGCCAACCCCCGCGAAGACCGAGTAGCCGCCGTGCTGCGTCGCGATCCGCGCGATCAATTCGGTAAGGATGACCGTCTTGCCGAGGCCGGCGCCGCCGAACAGGCCCGCTTTGCCGCCGCGGACGAACGGCGTCAGCAGGTCGATGACCTTGATCCCCGTCTCGAAGATCTGCGTGTCGGTCTTCAGGTCCTTGAGGTCCGGCGCGTCGCGGTGGATCGCCCAGCGCTCTTCGGCGTTGACTTCGCCGCGGCCGTCGATCGCGTCGCCGGTCACGTTGAACACGCGGCCCAGCGTCGCGGTCCCGACGGGGACCGTCACCGGCCCCCCCGTGTCGAACACCTCTTGGCCACGCACCAGCCCGTCGGTGCTCCCGAGCGCGATGCAACGCACGCGGCTCCCGCCGAGGTGCTGCTGCACCTCGCCCGTGAGCTTCACGTGGATCCCCTTGTTCTGGGCGTCGATCTTGATCGCGTTGTAGATCGCCGGGAGGAAGCCCTCGGGGAACTCAACGTCGAACGTCGAGCCGATGACCTGCGTGATGCGACCGTTGACCGAGGTGGCGGTGGACATGACGTGCTTCGTTACGGAAGGAGAATTGGTAGGGCTGTTGGAGAAGGGGGTGCGCCACGCTTCTCCGTCCCGCCGGTGTGGTTGACTACTTCAATGCCTCGACGCCCCCCAGCAGGTCCATCAGCTCGCTGGTGATGCGGCTCTGCCGGGCGCGGTTGTACTGCATGCTCAGTTGCTTGATCAGGTCGCCGGCGTTCTCGGTGGCGGCCTTCATCGCCACGCGACGGGCGATCTGCTCGCTGACCGCCGAGTCGAGGAAGCACTTGAAGAGCTTGACCTTGAAACTCGTCGGCACGACCTCCTCGAGGATGCTCTCGGGCGAGGGGATGAACTCGTAGTTGACCGTCCCCTTCGTGTCCGCCGCGGGCGCCCCCGCCGATTCGGCCCCACCAAGGCTCAGCCCACCAAGCGGCAGGAGAGTCTCGACGGCGACCTCTTGGCGGGCCGGGTTCAGGAACCGCGTGTAGACGACCACCAAGCGGTCGAGCTTGCCGGCGGCGAAGTCGTCCAGGTAGCGCGACGCGATCTGATCGACCTCGTCGAATCGCGGCTTGTCTTCGAAGTGTGTGTAAGCCTCGTTGGGGGCGTGGCCCCGGTACTTGAAGCCCGAGATCCCGCGCTTGCCGCTGATCTCGAGCTTGCAGTTCGGCGCCGCTGCTTGCAGGGCATCCCATTCGCGGAGCCCGGCGCGGACCAGGTTGCCGTTGAAGCCGCCGCACAGCCCGCGGTTCGCCGTCAGCAGCAGCAGCGTGGCGTTCTGGACCTTGTCGCGGGGGACCAGCAGCGGGTGGCTGACCGAGAGCCCGCTGAGCATCAGGTCGGCGACCAGCCGCGTGATGCGCTGGGTGTAGCCGGTCGCGGCCGACGCGCGGTCCATCGCTTTCTTGAACCGCGCGGTGGCGATCAGCTCCATCGTCCGCGTGATCTTGCGGATGTTCTTGACCGACTTGCGGCGCTTGTCGAGGACGCGGGGGTTGGCCATAGGGAGCGGTCAGCTTTCAGCGGTCAGCGTTCAGCGTTCAGGAACAGCGTTCGGTCGCGGCCGGCAGGGCAGCACTCAGGCGCCCGCGCCCGCCAGTGCGGCGGCCTTCGACGGGGCTTTGAACTGCGCCTTGAAATCGACGAGGGCCGATTCGATCTTGGCGACCGTGTCGTCGCTCAGGTCCTTGGTGTCGAGGATCGCTTGGCGGATCTCCGGCTTCTGGTCTTGCAGGAAGCTGGCGAACGCCCGCTCGAACGCCGCGATGTCGCTCACGGCGACGTCGTCGAGGTGCCCGCGCGTGCCGGCGTAGATCAGCATCACCTCATCGACCGTAGCGAGCGGTTTGTACTGCCCCTGCTTGAGCAGCTCGACCATCCGGTAACCACGGTCGAGCTTGGCCTGCGTGTCGCGGTCCAGCTCGGTGCCGAGCTGCGCGAACGCCTCGAGCTCACGGAACGCCGCCAGGTCAAGCCGCAGGCCGCCGGCGACCTTCTTCATGGCCTTGATCTGGGCGGCGCCGCCGACGCGGCTCACCGAGATGCCGGCGTTGATCGCCGGCTTCACGCCCGCAAAGAACAGGTCCGGCTGCAAGTAGATCTGGCCGTCGGTGATCGAGATCACGTTGGTGGGGATGTACGCCGACACTTCGCCTTCGAGCGTCTCGATGATCGGCAGCGAGGTGATCGACCCGGCGCCGAGGGCGTCGGAGAGCTTCGCCGAACGCTCGAGCAAGCGGCTGTGGCAGTAGAACACGTCGCCGGGGAACGCCTCGCGGCCCGGCGGGCGACGCATCAGCAGCGACAGCTCGCGGTAGGCGACCGCTTGCTTCGAGAGGTCGTCGTAGACGATCAGCGCGTGGCCGCCGCCGAACATGTACTCCTCGGCCATCGCCGTCCCCGAGTAGGGGGCGATGTACTGCAGCGGCGCGGGGTCGCTCGCCCCGGCCACGATGACGGTCGTGTAGTCCATCGCGCCCGACTCGCGCAGCTTCTCGACGACGCCGGCGACGGTCGATTCCTTCTGACCGATCGCGACGTAGAAGCACTTCACCCCCGAGTCGCGCTGGTTGATGATCGCGTCGATCGCGATCGCCGTCTTGCCCGTCTTGCGGTCGCCGATGATGAGCTGACGCTGGCCGCGGCCGATCGGCGTCATCGCGTCGATCGCCTTGATGCCGGTCTGCATCGGCTCGTGGACCGGCTTGCGCTCGGCCACGCCGGTGGCGATCATCTCGACCGGGCGGCGCTTGGCCGTGTTGATCGGGCCGCGGCCGTCGAGCGGCTCGCCGAGCGGGTTCACCACGCGGCCCAGCAGTTCGTCGCCGACCGGCACGCTCAGCAGGGCCCCGGTGCTCTTGACCTCTTCCCCTTCGGCGATCTTCAGGTAGTCGCCGAGGATGATCACGCCGACCGAGTTCTCTTCGAGGTTGAACGCCTGGCCGATCGCCCCCGACGCGAACTCGACCATCTCGCCGGACATGACGCCCGACAGGCCGTACACGCGGGCGATGCCGTCGCCGACCTCGAGCACCCGCCCGACCTCGCGGACATCGACCTGCGCGTGGTAGTTGGTGATCTCTTGCTGGATGACCGACGCGATCTCGTCGCTATTGAACTTCATCGAATTTCTCCGGGCGGCCGTGGGCCGATTGCGTCGTCGTGAGTTTCTTCAGCCAGCGGCGGTGAAGCGCTGTGGGTTCGTTTCGATTGCGGCGATCGTCTGGCGGACGATCTCCTTGTGGGCTCGGGCGAAGGCGGTCCGCAGCGAGCCGTCGAAGACGACGTCGCCGACGCGGATCTCGAAGCCGCCGACGATCTCCGGGTCGATCTCGACTCGCATCACCGGCTCGACGCCGGCCTGCTTGCGGACCACGTCGGCGATCTCGGCCAGAAGCGCGTCGTCCCCCGGTTGGGCGAGCTTCACGAGCACGTCGGCGCGGCCGGCCGACGTGTTGTACAGCTTGCGAGCCTCGCGCGCGACGCTCGGCAGGACGCCGATCCGACCGTGGTTCGACATCACCTTCAGGAAGTTGAGCACGTCCCCCGAGACGCGCCCGCCGAAGACCCGATCGAGCATCTCGACCCGCTGCCGCTGGTCGAGGAACGCCGAGGACAGGGTCTCGGCGAGCTTCGGGTGGGGCCGCAGTGCTTCCGCGACGATCGCCTCGAGCTCTTCGACCGCCGCCAGCGAC
>JBOFFC010000026.1:0-44074 GCA_051648405.1 Lacipirellulaceae bacterium | reverse complement strand
TCATCGACTCGCTCCTTCCCCCCAGAATGGCAGTCCCAGTCACCACCACTCTCGCCGCGCAAATCTCGTGCCGAATCGCCTCCGGACGCGCGGGGTCATCTGGAAGATCATCTGGAAGACTTGTGTATAACTGACAGGGTGCTGGTCCCTGGCGCGTCACCCGATGTGCCCGAAGAACCACCGGTCGGCGCCTCGGGCTACGCCTTCGGCGGGGTCTACGCTACGAGCGTCGCGGCGAAGGCGGCCGTCGTGCTTACCGTTACCGACTCGTCGTTTGTTCGCACGCGCGGCGTCGCGATCGACAGCAACGTGTCGGCGGGATTCTTGCGGACCGGCGACCCCGAAGCGGCGATCGCGCGGTACGACGTCGTGCCTGGAGGTGACAGCTTCGTCTACTCGGACGCCGTAGCCCGGACGCCCGTCGATTCGCTGACGCCGGCCGAACTGCTCACCGCAAAGGTCGGCTTCAAGCCCGCCACCGGCACGCCGTCGGGGCCTCGGAAGGGCTCGGTGACCGTGACGGCCGTGTACGACAACGGGTACAAGGCGCCCCCGCGAACTATCCACTTCTCTAGTCTCGCCCAACCGGATACGGGCGTCTTCTACCTCAATCCTACCGCTGTGGACAACTCGGGCGACCTGCTGCTGGCGGCTGTATTCACCGTGCCGCTCCGGAAGAGCACGCTGACGATGGAGCGCGTCCTGATGGAGGACCCAATCGGCGGGATGACGCTCACGAAGAAGGAGTGGACCGAGCTCAACAGCTCCGGAGTGCCGGTCACACGCGAGTTTTTCCCCCCCGAAGGGGGGTCGATCGTTCTCTACGAGGCCGACGCCACGATCGACGACCTGACGCACCACCAAATGGCGGCCGTCGGCGCGTCGGGTCGGGGCTCGATTGGGGCGTTTAGGTCGGAGCTCAAGGTCAGTGACAGTCGCTTCGTGCCCACGAAGCGCCTGGGCTACTTCGCGGCAGGGGGGCCGACGATCAACGCCGAGGCCTCCGAGGTGTCGGTTATCGACACCGTGATCGCGGGGAACGTCGGATCAACGCCAATCGTGATCGACGCCAACTCGAAGCTGCTCCTCGATCGCAGCACGCTCTTCAACAACAGCAGCCACAACTCGAACCGCGCCAGCGTTGCGGTAGCTCGCCCCGTCGCCGCCGCGGCGATTGACGTCAGGGTGACGCAACGTGGCCTGGGTGAAGCATCGAGCGGACCGGGAGCGGGTCGGAGCTTTGACGGGAGCCTCACCATCCGCGACAGCCTGATCGAGGGAAACTCCGGGCTCGGTGGGGTGATCCTGGTCGATCTCACGACATGGGTCGAGGAAGCTGTGGTTCCGTCGGAAGGAGACCAGTTCGGGGACCCTGCTGCGCCGAAACCCAACGGGGCTAAGCCAACGTTTCCGGCGATCGGTAACAGGACGCCGTACCGAGTGGTGATCGACGGCTCGTCGATCCGCGACAACTGGACCGGCTACGGTCCACACTACACTTCGGTGCAAGCCGC
This sequence comes from Lacipirellulaceae bacterium, assembly GCA_051648405.1. Lineage (GTDB taxonomy): Bacteria > Planctomycetota > Planctomycetia > Pirellulales > Lacipirellulaceae > JBOFFC01. Next base: position 42,560 of record JBOFFC010000026.1, on the reverse strand, counting down.
GATCACATTGAAGGGCGGGATCGACGCGGTGGTCAGCAAGACGGCGATCGTCGGCAACTACGTTGCGTCGGTCGGGTCTGGTGGCGGAATCGCCGTCGTCAGTGCGCGAAACCTGCGGATCGAGAACTCGACGATCGCCCGGAACCACTCGCCGGAGCACGGAGGGGGCGTCTACGCCGAGAACACCGACCAACTCGAGATCATCGGGACGACGATCGTCGAGAACGTTGCCGAAGGTCAAGGAGGAGGGTTGTTCGTCCAGAGCGCCGGCGTCGGCGAACCGTACAAGCCGTTCGACGACGACGCCGTGACGATCGTCAACTCGGTAGTCGTAGGCAACACCGCCAAGGGATCGATCGTCTATCCCTGGTCCGCCGGCGCAACCACAACGTGGTTCGGTGGGCGGATCGTGGATGGCGGCGTCTACGCTACCGATAGTGCGAGCACGCACGATGTGTGGTTCTCGTTCGGTTTAACCGACCGGCTCGGCACTCCGCCAGCTGGGCCTTGGACGTACATCCAGAGAGATTCGGTCGTCTCCGCGGAGAGCCGGAATAACGTCTTCGGTACGCTACCGATTCCTGGCCCGCGCCCTAACCCACTGCCCGACCCGCTGCCGGTCACGTGGGACAGACTCGACGAAGACCGGTTCAGGCCGCTTTTCGTCACGCAGGGCGCCAACACGGTTCTGGGCGTGCAGGGCGCCGCAGCCGTCCAAATGGCGGGGCTCGTCCCTCTGGCGGACTACGGCGGGAGGTCGCCGACCTACGGATTGCGGACCAACTCGATCCTGCTCGACAAGGGCTTTTGGAACGCCCGAACCGCTGGTTCTACCGACGAGCTGATCAAGCCGCGATTTGCCGACTCGAGCAGCTACGAGGCGGACGTCGACCCGGCGTACAACTTGCTGTCGGAGAGCGTGACGCTGACGGCCACGGACCCGATACCCGACCCGCCGGGAGTGCTCGACGGGCGGTCCTGGGTCTCGGCCCGCGACCGTGACCGGGACGGCAATCCGCTTACAATCGAACGCGACGAGTTCGCCGAGACAGCCGTGGTCTTCGACCTCGGCGAGCGGCGCGAGATCGACCGGTTCATCTACTGGCGGTCGGGCAAGGTGGGCGCGAGCCCGAGGCAGATCCGCCTTTCATTTTGGGACGACGCGAACAAGAGCTGGAGCCGTGAGCTGGAGTGGAGCGAGAACCCCGTTACTGACCCGCTTCAATTGGCGGCGACGGTCGATCCGAACTCGAAGAGCATTGTCTTCAACAACACAGCCGACGTCATCCTTCTCCCAGGGCCACCCTCGCTCGCGAACCCCGCTATCGACATTAACGGTTACGTCGCGACGAGCCGTGTGCGCGTGACGTTCGTCGAGGTCCACGGGGCGACGTACACGCCGGGAGCGAGCGGCGCCCTGGGAGCGGGAGGCGCCGTGGAGGTTGCCGAAGTGCGCTTCGCGGGCAAGCCCGTCGGCGACCAGCGCGGCGCCGGCTTCGCACGCAACGCGGGGCTGGGAGTCGACATCGGCGCGTTCGAGCTCCCCGCCTCGTGGAAGGGCTTCCAATGGACCGGCACGGTCCCGACAGCGACCGTGACCTCGTGGAAGGACGTCGTCGATGTCAACGTCAGCACCGATGTGGGCGCCAACGGCAATGACGGCGAGCTCTCCTTGCGCGAGGCGATCCTGCTGGCGAATCTGCACCCAAACCCGCCCAGCGTTCAGCAACGCGTGCTTCTGCCGACGGGCGTCGCGGCCGGAAACCGCTTCTTGCTCGAGCGGGGCGAACTGCTGATCTCCGATTCGCTCGACGTCGCTCCGTCCGCGCCCACGGGCCGGATCACGATCGACGCCGCAAAGAGCCACGGCTTCGGGGAACGCGTCGCCCCGACTCTCGGCGTGACCCCGGACGACAGCACGGTCAGCGTCAACGACTTCGTGAGCGGGCTCCCCGGCAAGGCGTCGCTGTACCTCGACCCCTACGGGTTCGAGCGGAACATGCTGCCGAACGGCGCGAGCGGCGCCGGGAGCCGCGTGCTGCGGATCGACGACGGCGCCACGTCGAAGATCGCCGTCGAACTCAATCGGCTCGAGATCAGCGGCGGGCTCGTCCAGGGCTACGGGGGCGGGGTCCTCTCGCGCGAGGACCTGACGATCCGCGACAGCGTGGTGCGCGACAACGCGGCGCACAGCATGTTCGTCACCTACCGCTACGATGGACCTTCAGGGGTTGGTGACCAGAGGCGGTACCGCGGCGCCCGCCCCGAGGTCGCGAACCCGTACGGAGGGGGGGTCTACAGCGAGGGTGGCGTTCTCAAGCTTCTAGGCGTGAACGTCATCGACAACAGCTCGACGCGCGGCGGGGGAGGGGTGTACGTCGCGTCGGCAGCCCTGCTCGAGATCGAAGACAGCGACCTGTCGAGGAACGTCGTCCGCAGGACGCCGCGCATCGAGCGTGCCGACTATTCAACAGCGGAAGAGAACCTCTCGACGGTCTTCGGCGGCGGCCTCGCGGTCATGGATACAGCCAGCGTGTCCTTGACAAGGACAACGGTCAGCGGGAACGTCGCCCTCCACGCCGACGAGCCGATCTTCGACTCGTTGAAGGGGATTCACTACTTCCCTGTGCCTTTGACGCTTCCGGACTACGACGGCAACTACACGACCAGCTTCGGCGGCGGCGTCTACGCGTCGAACTCCGGCCTGACGGTCACCGACTCGACGATCGACAACAACGAAGCCCGCCACGGGGGCGGTGTCTTCGTCATCAACGACGATCCGACCACTCGGGAACTTGTGATTGAGCAGTCCACAGTCTCGAGCAACACCGCACGGGTGAGGCTGTTTGACGACCCGGGTATAAGAGCCGGTAGCAACGATATCCACGAAGCGTTCGGCGGAGGGATCGCGGTTGTGGGTAACACCGCTGCCCGTGTGCAGTCCAGTACGGTCGTCGAGAACAAGGCCGGCCTCAATGGGCCGGCCTACCACTCAGCAGTCAACGGCGGCATCTACGCCCCGTTCGACCAAGCTTCCTCTGATTTACGGTTGTCGAGCCTCGGTGACACGACTGTGTTCGGCTGGCGGCTCGACGTGGCGAACTCGGTCGTCGCGAGTAACACCGTGCTCAAGCACGTAAGCGACGGTGTGAACGCGTCTGTGGTTACGGAGGTGCCCGGGGACATCGGCTTCGACGGCATCGATCGTCCAAGGCCGCCGGTCTACTCCGGGAAGCCGATGTACGTCTTGGACGAAAGCGGGCAGTACATTCCCGGACCCCAAGCGACCTGCGCCTTTGACCGCCTCTTAATTAGCGGAAGCATCATCGGCACGAACGAGAGCTTGGTGGCCATGGATCCCGGCAACGGTGAGTACGGCTATCTGCAGGTATCAACATTGGCCGGCGCCCTTCCTGAAAACTGGCAAGTGGGCAGTCTGGCGCCAGTCGCGATTCCCAACTTGATCGGGGGTGTCGGTCTATCAGAGAAGGTCAACCCACGCCTCGACGCCCTCGCCTACAACGGCGGGCCGACGAGGACGCACGCGCCCCTTAAGAGCGGCACGCCGAGCCCCGCGATCTTTGTCGGTCTTCCCGCAGCGATTCCGTTGCTGGACCAGCGCGGCTTCCAACGCGACACGTTGCCCGACATCGGCGCCCATGAGTACGCAGCACGTCCTTCGGGCACGCTGCCAGATCTCGCGATGGACGCAAGCGTGGTCGCTCCTGAGGTCGCCGAAGGGATCATCCCCACGGGGGGGATCAAGGTTGCCGAGCTGACCGTCAAGAACCACATCGGGGCGCCACTCACGTTCGTGGTGACCTCCTCGACGCCCACGATTGTTCCCGCGTCGCTGTTCGAGGTCCGTCGCGCGACGCTCGGTCGCCACACGCACGAAGTGTGGCTCCAGGAGGGGGTGACGCTCGACTTCGAGACACTTCCGCGTCCTCAAGGGCGTGCGTTAATCGACTTGACCGTGCAGGTCACGGAAATCGACAGCTTTACGGCGAACGTCGTCAACCGGGAAGCCGAGGCCGATGTTGGCTTCGAGGTCCGAAACCTCAACGAACTGCCGCTCCTGCCGCCGGAGGCGCCTCAGCTCGACGTGCCGCGTGACGCGTTCACGGCCGGCTGGGAGGGGGTGTCGGTCGCGTCGCTCGTGGCGGGGGCGCGGGACGACGACGGCCAGTCGCTCGGGATCGCGATCACCAAAGTCGATGCCACCCTCCTCGACTACGGCTACGTGGAGTACAGCACCGACTCGGGGGCCAGGTGGCGGCTGGTGGGCGACATCGCCGGCGGCACCGTGCTGCTGCCAATGCCCACCACGCTGCTGCTGACCCCCACCACGCGGCTGCGGGTCCGGCCGGCGGACGCTTCCGCCACGCGTCCCGTGGGGAAGATCGAGTACCGCGTGTGGGACCAGTCGGTCGGGGCGGAGTGGGCCGGCACGCGTGTTAAGACGACGCTCGTCGAGTCGTCCCTCAGCGTCGTGGAGACGAGCACGGAAGGCCGCAAGGACCAGATCGGGGTCAGTGTCTCGCGGCAACTGGGGAACGCGGTTTCGATCACGGGAGGGGCGTCGGCGACGACGGTCGCGGTCGACGTCGTCGGGACGAGCATTCACGCGACGACGACGAACACCGGGATCGTAGTCCGTCGCTACGACGCCGCCGGCGTGAAGCTCGGCATCGACGTGGCCGTCGCGGCCGCGCCCGGCGCGACGAACGTCCGCGTCGCCGCTTGGCAAGACGGCGCCTTCGTCGTTGTGTGGAGCGAAGGGGCGAGCCTCAAGGCGCAGCGGTTCAGCGTCTCGCGCCCCACGCCGGGAGGCCCGTTCAAGACCGTGACCCCCGACACAGCGGTCACGCTGAGTGTCCCGACAAGCACCATCGCAGTCACAAGCCTATCTGTTTCCGCTCTAGCGAGCGGCGACCTGCTCGTGGGATTCGGACGTGGCGCGGCGACGCAGTCTGTCACGTTGTTCGACAAGGTCTGGGCGCCGAAGCTGGCCGTCCCGGTCGTCCTACCAACGAGCGGCGACGTCACCGTCGCGGCGTCGCCGTCGGGGGACCATCTCGTGGCCGCCGTCACGCCCGCGTCGGGCGCCCCGGCGTTCTACAAGCTCGACTCGGTGACTCTGGCGACGACACTCGTGACGCGTGATCCCGTGACGGGCGAGGTACCGGGCGCCGTTGCCGACGTGTCAATCGTCGTCCCCGATACCGGAGCTTGGGCTGCGGTCTGGCGGCGCTCCGTTGGAGACGAGACACAGGTCGTGCGGGCTCAAAGCGAGGCCAACGACAAATGGCGCGTGCATGCAGTGACGGCCCCCTACACGTCGACGGGAGGAAATGGCCGACGGATCGACGGCGTCACGGCGACCGGCTCTTCGAGCGAGCTCGCCATCGCCTTCGTGTGGACCGAGTCGTCAGCCAACGTTGTCCAGCGGAGGGTGGTCACCACCGAGTGGACCGATTGGACTTACGCGAACAAGAAGGAACGCTCGAACCAAGTGCTGGCGGCCAGCCCGACCGCGTGGGCGCAGCTCGAGTGGCGCGGCACACCCGACGGCCGCTTCACCCTCGTCGCCCGCGAAACGGGCGGTAACGTGCTGATGCAGCGCTACGCCGGCGACTCGCCCGCGGCGACCGTTCTGATCGAACGCGCCGTCAACACCCCCGAGGCGACCGTAAGGCTCCCGTCGGGTGTGAACGCGGTGGCGATCGCGACGCTGAGGTACGGCGGCGAGGATTTCTTGGCGGTCGACGGGGTCCCGACCGACTTCGACCTGACCGGGGTGACGACGCTCCACGTCGTCGGGGGGGAGGGCGCCGAGACGTTCGACCTGTCGCGCTTCGACAGCCCCGCGACAGCGGTCCGTGTTGCGGGTGGCGCCGGGGACGACCGCTACGTCCTCGCGAACGGCGTTGTGGGCGCGGCGATCACGATCGACGACGCGGGGGGGAACGACGAGGTCCTCGTCGATTCTGATGAGGGAGACGCGCCGATGAGGTTTCTCCTCGGGCGAACCGGGCGGCAGACGATCGGCTCCGGCAGCGACCCGGCGGACGACCACGGCGTCACGCTCGAGTTGACGCCCGGGACGACCATCGAGGACGTCGAAGGGAAGCCAGACCGCCCCGTGGCGCCAGTCGTATTCCGGCGCGAAGAGAAGCCGTTGTCGCTGTTGGTCGATACCACGGTCGACGAGGTGAACCTCTCAAATCTCAGCCTGAGCTTACGCGAGGCGCTGCTGTTTGCTTCTACCGACCCGCAGGTCGACGAGATCCGACTGACAGGAGTCGAGTATGTGCTGGGGCTAGGAGAACTAGAGGTGCTGTCCGACGTGGTCCTCGTCGATCACGACACGCAGACGCGAACCCGAATCACGGCGGCGGAAAACCAGCGTGTGCTCCGCGTCGATCAAGGGGCGAGCTTGACCGTTCGCGACGTCGATCTCCGAGGGACCGGCACGACCGGCACGGTCACCGGCAACGGCGGCGTCGTCGAGTCGTTGGGGGCCCTGACGATCGAGCGGTCGAGGATTGAGAGCGGCAGTGTGACCGGCGATACGGGCGCCGGCCGCGGCGGCGCGATCTACGCCGTTGGCAAGCTGCGGCTGCAAAACGTCGTCGTCGCGACGAGCACGGCCTCGGCCCACGGTGGCGGCGTCGCGTTCGCGGGGACGTCGGCGCAGGTCTTCGACAGCCAGATCGAGGGCAGCAACGCGCCGCGGGGCGCCGGGCTGGCGGTGCTCTCGGGGAGCGTCCTGATCGACGGCAGCACGCTGTACATGAACGGGCTGGGCATCGCCGCTGTTGGTCCAGCTCCGGCGATCCCCGTCGCTCAAAAGGGAGGCGGCGTGTGGCAGTCCCCGACCGCCATCGTGGATGTCATCCGCTCGACGATCTCCACGAACAAGGCGGCGTCTGGCGCTGGGGTGTTTGTCGAGGCCGCAACGGTGGCGTCGCCCTCGCCGCGACTGACGATTACGCGAAGCACGATCGCGCTAAACACGGCGACAGGCTCGAACTCCGACGTCGGCGCCGCGCTGAACGCTGTCGGCGCTGGAGTCGTCGCGCACGGCGTCCTGGTCGTTGAGAACAACGGACCCGGCAACGCGAACGTCGGCAGCGGCACGACCTTCGCCGGTGCGAGCTCCTACAACCTGGTAGGTGGTTCCGCCCCTGGGTTGCCCACTGGCAACAACAACCAGACGACTTCAACGGCCACGGACGTGGTCGTCGATCAACCAGCTTCCCAAGTTGGTTGGAATCCTCGCTACCATGCGCTCACAACGAGCGCTGTTGTCCCAGACCCCAACCCGGCCCTCAACCGGATCCCCCACGACCACCTGTTTTGGTCGTTGTTACTTGACCAGAGAGGTCAGATTCCACCAGTCGTAACGCAGCAACCAACGCCAGCGCCGGTTGTACCTGTTCGCGACAACATCGACATCGGCGCCGTGGAGAGCGTCGCGGAAACTTACACAGGACCGATCACCCTCGTCGCCGATCTATCCCCGCAGGGCGTCTCCGAGAACGCCGCAGCAGGAACCCTCGTCGCGACCGTCCGGGCGAATCCCCCTGTCCGTCGCCTGGACTACCGGATCGTTTCCGGGAACGCCTCGGGAGCGTTCGCGATCGACTCCAGGTCCGGGCAAATCACGGTCGCCGACCAGAGCAAACTCGACTACGAGGGGGTCAAGCGGTTCGCGCTGCGGGTCGAAGGGGTCCCGGTGGACGGGTCTGCTTCGACGACCACTCCCGTGACGCTCGCCGTCGTGCTCAGCGACGTCAACGAACCGCCGACGTTCCCCGGCTCGTACGCGTTCTCGGTCTCCGAGTCGGCGATCAACGGCGAAACCGTGGGCTACGTCACCCCGCGCGACCCCGAGGGGAGCGGCCTGACGTTCACGCTCACTGGGGGGGACGGGGCATTCGGAATCGACGGGAGCACGGGTCGCGTCTACGTCGAGAACAGTCGCAAGCTGCGCGCGGTGAGCGTCCCCCCGACAGTGACGGTGACGGTGCGTGACGGCGTGAGCTCGGCCTCCACGACCGTTGAGATCGCCGTGGTCGCGTCGCCGTCGGGAGTTCCGACGGTCACTCCCCCGGGGACCGGAGGAGAGGTCGCCGTTCCGACCGCCCCACCGACCGACTTCAGCGTCTCGCACGCCCGCGAGCTGCGGTTCAACCCCCTCGCCGAGGCCATCCCCAGCGCAACCGCTAACTACACTGTGGCGATCAAAGGGGCCAGCTTCCACCTGGTGTACCGCCCCGACGGCGAGGTGCAACGCGTTGGTTCGAACGGAGGGGAACCAACAAACATCGCGTGGGGGTCGAGCGAGGAGCTTCTCGTCAAGCAGTCGACGCGCGGCAACTTGTTCGTCCGGAAAGACGGGACCTTCCGCTACGACCCGACGAACGGACTCGGCACGGGAACGACCCCAGCCCAACTGGGTCCCGGGGGCGCCTTTGTGTACGAGGACGACAAGGTCGAGTACTCGATCGAGGTCGACGGCCGAGCGGTCGGCGGCGAGCGGTCGTTCACCGTCCGCGTGACGAACAGCTTCCCGGTGTTCCGCTCGGAGTACACCGCCCAGCTCGACAGGGGCGGCGCGAACCACTTGGTGCTGGACGAGACGTTCGAGGTCCTGCGGCAGCGCTCGTACGAGATCGACCTCGCGAACTTGCTCATCGATCCCGACGGCGACGCAGTTAGCATCAAGAAGATTACGAGCCTGCAGACGCCCGTCAACCACGACACGAACGTGACCACCGTCGGTGAAGTCCACGGGGCCGGTGTGACTGGCGTCAATCGCCTTCCAACGGACCCAGCTTCGAGCGACCCTTCCGCGACCATCCCCACGCTGTGGACGGGCATCGGCTATCTAGTTCGCAGATCGAGTTCGATGTCCAACTTGGACGGCGTCTCGGCGTTGAGACGCCTTGATGTTAGAGCTCAGGGGCCACCGGCGAGTGGTCCGAATACTCCGGGCAGTTTGCCGCCGATGTCGAGCGTACTCACGATCCACCACGACGTGACTGCAGATGACTTTAGCTCAGCGGCGAACGGAAGTTTTTCTACAGAGGTCGTGTCTGCAAAACGCAGCTTCGTCAACAGCTATTCCTATGAAGTCGAGATTGGCGACAGTGTTAAGCTTCCTGCCGGCGCCAAACGGGCCACGTTTGAGTTTACCGTGGAACCCGACATCGACACGGTGCAGGTGTACCGCAAGCAGCGCCCCGCCTGGGTCGATGTGGTCGAACAGGCATCGGTTGTGTTGGGAACGGGTGACCCGCTGTCGCTGCTGGACCCCGCGAACTGGCTCACCGAAGCCCGCGACTTACAGTCGCCGCGCGGGGTCGATCGCCGTGTCGAAGTCGGTGACGCTCTGGTCGATCCCGTGACGGGCTCGCTGCTGCGGCGGCACGCGCTGGCGCTCGACGGGGCGGGGGGCGAGTCGTCGCAGGCCCTGCCGGGGTTGGTGTACGACTCCGCCACGGCTGCGCCGCGGGCGATCGTCGAGGCGCGTGTTGCGCTGCCGCCGTCGTTCGTATTGCCAAACAACTCATCGACCCGAACGAGTGAGTCGATCACGTCGGTCACAGCGAAGCTCAAATGGCGGGACCACTACCGTAGCCTCCCTCAGGATGATCCAGACGAGGTAACGATTGTGCGGACGGGGATCGCGCTGAACGAGCGCGAATGGGTGTTCCGCTTCGAGTCCCCCGAGGTCGCGGTGACGGGGGTCTACAAGTGGGAAGTGGAGTTCGTGGTCGAAGCACGGACGACGGTGAACCGTATCGTAACCGACACCGACACGATCACGTTTGTCCAGACGGGCGAGACGGCGGTCGTCGCGCAGAAGAAGCTCCGCTCCACCGACTTCGGCTCGAGTCCGCCCGTCTACTGGAACCAGGACCCCGACTTCGGCGACGGGTGGGCGCTCGAAGGGGCCCCGCAGTTGACCATCGGCAAGGCCCCAACCGCCCTGACCACGGACGACCGCGCCGTGTTGTGGTTCCCTGGCGAGTCGCCGCGAGCGTTCCGCGTCGTACCCTCCGGGTCTGTCCCGACCTTTGTGCCGATCGACACGGCGACGGGGCTCCGCGACCCGCGCGAGTACGGCGTGCTGCGTTTCCGGCTGGCTGAGTCGAGTCTGCCCGATCGGATCGAGTACACCGACGGTGAAGACAACCTCTATGTGTTCGAGCAGGACGTGAATCGCGCGTTGGCTGACGCTACCCAGTCCGAAGTGGAGCGGTATGTACCACAGTGGCTCCTCAAGCGGGTCCAGCGGCCAGCGGCGCCGGGGGTGATTGAGTTCGTCTATTCGCCGCGGACGGCGCCAAGCAGCACTGTCGTGATCGCGACACCGGCCCTGGAGAAGATCGAGTACTACGCCGGCGGCCGGAGCAGGAATCCTGAGAGCAACAACGCCGTCGCTTGGGTGGAGATAGGTGCTTGGTCGAGCGCCACGGGCAACGCCTCGCGAGCATTGCGAGTCCACGACGCCACTGTGCCGAACCCTTCACGTCTGGCGACGTTGCAGCGCAGCACGTTCACCCCAGTGCCGAGTGCGACTGACCAAACGGTCAGAGTACGACTCGTGGCGGTTGAGTCTCCTGAGCTGCCTCCGGCGGACTCGCCATCGACTTCTGTTCCGGATCGAGTGCGCGGTTTCGAGTACGACACGTCGAGTCGGATGATCCGCGACACCTGGGGAACGGGTGATACACGGCGCGTCACGTCCTTTGAGTACAGCGCGGCGACCGTGCCGCCGACGGCATCGTCGCCGCTTGGCGGCATGATCAGGCGGGTCGTTGAGGGGAGCGCCAGCGTTACCGCCCCGTCGGGCGCCACGGTCGTCGCGAGCGACTTCACTCCCGCGGCGTTCCGAGTGGTCACCACCCCGGCCACGCAAGGAAAGCCCGCGCTGGTCGATCGCAGGGCGATCGTGTCGCGGGCGACCGACGTGGTGGCCGGTGGGTCCCTGCGGACGGAGTACGTGTTCGACGCCGAGGGGGGCCTCGTGCTGCTGGAGGAGAAGCTCGGCGCCACCCTGCTGCGGGACGAGCGGTGGACCCGCGACCACCTCGGAGCGGCGACGTCGCACACCGACCCGCTGGGGCGCGTGTCGTACTTCACTCACGACTACCAGACCCAAGTCAGCTACGTCGGCCAGACGGGGGACAACGGGAGCGACGCCGAGCCGAAGTACGACGAGGACGACTTCCGCGGCAACGTGACGCGCGTCGTCTCGCCCGCGGGGGTGACCCAGTACGAGTACGAGACCGACGACTGGAGGGCGATGGGGACCCTCGTGAAGTCGGTCACGCCGGGGGGCCTGACAACGCGGTACGAGCGCGACAACGACACTCGGCGCCTGAAGAAGGTCACGCGGTCGATCGGGGAGGGGGCGCCCCTGTCGGTCGAGGAGTGGGAGTACGACGACTTGGCGACCGCGACCGGCGTCCGCCTCCTGCCGCTGAGCTACACCAGCGCGCTCGGGCTGCGAACCGAGTACGTCTACGACAGCCGCGGGCGCGTTGAGTCGGCGAAGACCGTCGACGACGGCGTCCAAGGCGTTTCCGGCACTGCTGAGACGACGCGCACCGACTACGTTTACGACGCGTTCGGGTTCGTTGACACGATAACGACCTACGCCGGGGACGCCGCGGCCGCTCAACAGAAGCTGTCGGTCGTCAACTACGACTACGACGCCTCGGGGCTGCTGAAGCGGGAAGTTGTACAGAACGGCGTTGGTGCGGTGCTCTCCGAGATCGACTACCGCCATCGAGCCGACGGGCTCGTCCGCTTGACGACCGACGGCAGAGACAACGAGACGGCGTACAACTACAACCTCCGCGGGGCGCTCACGTCCGTCGTCGAGGCGCAGGGCGACCCCGAAGCGAGGACGACGGCCTACTCCTACTACACCGACGGGCGACTCCGCGAAACGATCTTGCCCGACGGGCTGACCGCGCCGACCGGCACGAAGGTCTCCAAGACCTACGTCCTCGCAACGACCGGCCTCACCGAGACGACCACGGTGGTCGCTGTGGGGGCGCCCGCCGGCGGTGGCGTTGCGGGTGACACGACGATCAACACGGCGACCAACGCGGTGGGCGCCGTGTCGTTCACCAAGGTGAACGCCGTCACGGTGCGGAGGACCGACCGCGCGGGACGCGTGGTCTCGGAGGCCGACAACCTGACCGGGGCGCAGGTCGACTACGCGTACTTCGACGCGCGGCACGACGCGCCGACGGTGGTGACCGAGAAGGTGAACCTGGCGGGGTTTGTGGGTTCGGCTGCCAAGACGGACGTGGTGAGCCTGCTGGCGTACGACGCGGCGGGGAACGTGGCGTACGAGAAGCGGGCCGACGAAGCGGCGCGGGCCTACGTGTTCGACGCCCTGGGACGGATGACCGGGACGAGGGTCCTGACGAGCCTCGGCGCCGAGCTTGCGTACACGCACGACGCGGCCGGCAACGTCGTCACGCAGACCGAACAGCGGAAGACCCCCGGCGCGTCGGCGCCGACGAAGATCGTCACGGACTATCAGTACGACGAGTCGGGCCGCTTGCGGCGTGTGAAGGACACGGCCGAGACCGACGCCGTCGAGCGGACCGCGGCGATCGACTACGCGTTCGAGACGCTGTTCGGCCCCGTTCAGCCCGCTGGGACGCCGACCACGGGGCCGCTCGGAGGCAAGCTGCGTGAGGTGAAGTCGACGTCCCGCGAAGGGTTCGTCACCAAGCAGTACGTCGATGCGGCCGGGCGGGTCGTTGGTGAGGAGAACGCGGCCGGCGGCCAGACGACGAACACGTTCGACCTGGCGAGCAACCTGACGCGAACGGACTTCGCGCCGGCCGGAACGCCCGACGACACGCCGCCCGACGCGGCCACGGCGCGCGTCGTCGTGTACGCGTACGACGCGCTGAACCGCGTAACGACGGTCACCGACCACGGGGCGACGCCCGCGTCGGGCGCCGCGCTCGTCACGACGACACAGTACCCGGTGGGCAGCGTGTGGGACGTGATCACGACCGAGCCGAGCGGGCGGGTGGTGAAGCAGGCGTACGACGCCTTGGGGAACCTGGTGGCGACCCGCGAAGGAACGGCGAACGAGCTCGACAGCGATGCGACTGCGCTCGTCTCGCGGGCCTACGACGCGGCGACCGGACTGACCGCCGTCACCACCCGCCAGACGAGCCCGCGCGGCGAGTCGGAGATCGGGTCCGGCAGTCGCGCCTTTGACGAGACGCGCGTGTCGCGCCGCGTCGAGAACATCCGCGGGGATGTCCTCCTTGAAGGGGTCCGTCGGTCGGACGCCTTGGGGGAGACCGACGCCACGCTGTCGGGCGCTTTTGCTACGAGAAGATTCTGGGACTCGCCGACGGCGGCCACCGTGTCGTACGACGTCCGCGCCGAGCGGGCGTTCGACAACGCGGGCAGACTCGCCCGTGACATCGACGCCGATGGCGACGCCACCACCTACGCCTACGACACGACGGCGAGCGGCACGGGCCTGGTGACGAGCGTCGATGGCCCGCACCGGGCGACCGTCTACTACGCGTACGACTCGGCGGGGAACCGTGTGCGGCAGGCGCAGGAGGGGGACGTCAAGACTTGGGTGTACGACGCGCTCTCGCGCGTGACGGGGGAGACGACCACTGCGAACGTGGGCGGCTTGGCGAAGGCGACGGCCGTCACGCGGAGCGGTTCCTACAACGGCCTGGTGACAACTTCCGTCGACCGCAACGGCGTGACGGTCACCACGACGCGCACGCCCGACGGCCGGCAGGTGACGGTGACGGCGCCGGGCTACACGGCGACGTACCGGTACAACTCCGACGGCACGCTGAACGAGGCGTCGGACTCGTGGACGGCGGGGGACAAGAATGGCGACACGTCGCGCGTCGAGTACACCTACGACGAGTTTGGTAGGGTGAAGACGGAGAAGTCGCGCCACACGTTCAACGGCGTGACGGCGCCGGAGTTCTTGGTGGACAACACGTTGCGGTATGGCAACGGGCTGCGCGACACGACGACGTGGTCGCTCCGGAGAACGACAGGAACGCCTGAGGTGACGCCGGTGATCGTCGCGACGAACACCCAGGCGATCGACACCCGCGGGCGGGTGGCCGGCCTGTCGCAGACGATGTCGAACGCAGCCAAGTGGAAGGGGGGCTTGAGCCTCCCGGGCGCGAAGTCGGTGAGGCTCACGCTGGACGCCGACGGTCGTCGAGACACGCTAGAGCGGTTTGCTTCGGGGGGGACGACGGGGGTGGCGATCGGCCGGAGCTCGTACGTTTACGGCGCCGACGGATCGCTGGAGAGGTTGGCGCACTCGGACGGGGGGAACGAGGCGACGCGGAGGACGTTCGCGCTGCACGAGTACGGGCGCGACGAGATGGGCCGGGCAAAGGGGGTCCGTTCGGACTACAGCGACGGGACGGGGGTCCGGCTACACGAGACGGCGAGCGCGTACGAGTTCCGTTCGGGGCTGGAGCGGGTGAGCGGGGACACCGATGACCCGACGGCGCCGGCGAACGAGGCATCGTACGTGCTCGACACACGGGGGAACGCGCAGGCCCTGCCGGGTTCGCCCGTGTACAAGGAGCAGAACCGGCTGCTCTCGATCCGTGGCGGGGGGCGTTCTTACGACGCGGAAGGGGGGCTGGTGCGGATCGACCACGCGGGGGACCAACTGGCGAACACGACGTACGCCTGGGACCACCGCGGTCTGCTGCGCGAGGCTTCGCAGGTGAGCGGGGCGGCGCTGGTCGAGTTCCACTACGACGTGCTGGGTCGGAAGGTTGCGCGGCGCGAGACGAACACGACAGGGGTCGTGATCGAGCACACGGCCTTTGCGTGGGACGGGGGTGACCTGGCGCTCGAGATCGACGCGCTCGCGACTTCGCCGGTGGTCAAGCGTTCGTACTTCGCGGGGCCGCTGGTGAACGAGACGCTGGCGACCGACGAGTGGACGACGACCGGCTGGAAGACGGTGTGGCGGTTCGCCGACGAGGTGGGGACCGTGCGGAGCGTGGGGCGGCTCGAGGGCTCGACTTGGAAGGTCTTGCACCGCTCGCTGGACGCGTTCGGCAGCGCCGAGGACTTCTTCGCCAAGTCGACGGGCCTCTTGGGGGACACGGCCGACGCGGCGCTGCTCGCCGCGCCGGTCACCTTCGCGGGCCACCAGTGGGACGACGACCTGGCGCTCTACGACGCCCGTGCCCGCTGGTACGACCCGGGCACGCAGCGGTTCCTCAGCGAAGACCCGCTGGGCGAAGCCGGCGGCTCGACGAACCTCTACCACTACGCGGGGGGGGACCCGGTTAACTTCGTCGATCCGGATGGGCGGGTCCCGATCGCGATCCCTGCGCTTTACGCGGCGGGGGTGTACCTGGGCTGGCAGGGGGCGTTCTCGGCGGGAGAGACGGGGGTCGAGTACGCGGTGACGCGGCGCTTTGGTTCGCAGGAGGACGTCGAGAGCTTCTCGGCGCTGGGGACGTTCGGCAAGAATTTTGGGATCAACGTCGCGACGGGGGGGATCGGTGGCAAGGCCAAGCTCGCCGGCCGCGTGGCGGCTTACGCCGCCCGCCAAGGGATCGAGATCGGCGGCGACACGGCCTACGACGTGGGGGTGAGCGGCCGCGGCCTGCGCGAGTCGCTGCTCGTCAACACCGTAGGCAGCGTCGTGGGGGAGGGGGTCGCGCGCGGGCTGGTCGGCGGGGCCCGGGCCTTCCACCGCAACTTCGAGGTGTCGCTCGACCCCTCGGGGGTGTACCTTGGCTCGGGGTTGGGGGGACCCGGCGGGCTGCGGATTACGCGGCGTGCGGGGGACCCTTCGGACCGGCTCGTCGAGGCGTTCGAGAGCCGCGTCGATCCGAGCGCTTTCAGCGACCCCGTGCGACGGGCGCGGGTGACGCAATCGCAGGCCTACGAGGACGGCTTGATCGGCGCGGCGAGCGACGTCGCGACGCAGCGGCGGGTCGTCCCCGCGCTGCTATACAACAACACTAACCCTCGTGGGAAGGGGTACGTCCGCTTCGACGGTGCCGATCCCACGAACCAACGCGAGCTGATCGACCGGAAGCTCAACGTGACAACGAAAAGCGGCCAGATCCGCGCCCTGCAGCGACAAGAAGAAGCCATGAAGCAAAACCTCGGGTACTCGCTGCGGATCGAGGTCCCCAACACGGCCGCGGAAACAGCGGCGAACCGGGCACTCCGCGCCGCGAGGGTCGATCGCAACCTGTTCAGCGTGCGAGTGGTCCCATGAGCGGCGCCCGATTGAGGTACGACGTGTTCGTAAAGTCACGGGCGCAGCCTGGCGACCCGTTCGAGGACCTGCACGAGCGGTTCTTCGCGCGGCTTGCGCAGCTTCCCGGGCCGTGGGGGCTCGAAAGGAAAGAGCTTCCCCTCTGCCCGCGGATGCGTAGCGAACGGGACAGCGTGGATTTCGGGAGGCTGATAGGCAAAGGGGTTCGCGCGTCAATATTCTACCTGTACCGCGCAGCGTGGCTCAGTGAAGACATTCACGCTCGTGACGACTACCTGCTGATGACGTTCAACCCCAAGCGGGTTGAATACGGCGCTCTGGTTCGCGAGGCGCTGCCGGTCTACATCGAAGGCTTCGGAGCCTACCGAGCGGAAGTCATCGACGAAGAGATCGGCCTGAGAGACTTCAAGCGCGGCTCGCAAGACGAGCCAGCGGAAACACGGATCGAGATTCCCGACGAGCGACACGGGGTGTACCGAGTTGCCCCGGTTTCGTTCTACGACGAGACGCTGTGCTGGCGAGCGTTCGGCGTGACGCCGGAGCGTCTGGCGGCGCGACTGGCGGGACGGATCGAAGACGTGCGACTGTTTTCCGGCGGGGTCTACCTGATCGGCAGCAGCGCGCCGCTGGAGTTCGACGACGCGCTGGCCCTCTCCGACAACATGACCCGCTGGGCGCGGGGCGACGAAACCTCGTGACGGGGAACGCGGAGGCGCTGCCGGGCACGCCGGTGTACGGCGCGCAGAACCGGCTGCTCTCGATCGGTGGCGGGGGGCGTTCTTACGACGCGGAAGGCCGGCTGGGGGGGGGGTTGCCGGGGTCGGGCGCCGAGCGGACGTACGTGCGGGACCACCGGGGCCTGCTGGAGGACGCGTCGGACGCGAGCGGTTCGTCGCGCGTCGAGTTCCAAAACATGACCGCCACGAGCAACCCGGCGAGCTCACGGGGAGCCTTGCCGTCACGGTAGGCTGCGCGTACGACGAAGGTCCCGTTCGGTACCGCCGGTAGTGCATGCCCCTGGCCTATTGCACCCCATGCCAACCACACTGATCGCTTGGGAGCTGGGGTCGGGGCTGGGGCACGTCGCGCCGTTGCGGCCTGTCTGCGAAGGCCTTGTCCGGCGTGGTCGCCGGGTCGTGTTCGCAACGCGCAACGTCGAGTTGTGCCGGCAGGCGCTCGCGGGAACGGGGGCGGAAGTCGTCATGGCGCCCGACTTGCCCATGGCGGAGATCCCGATACCGCGTGCGGCAACCTTCGCCGACGTCCTCCACGATTGCGGCTACGCCGATCCGGACCGGCTCGGCGGCGCGTTGGCCGGCTGGCTGCGTCTCATCGAAGGGGTCGCCCCCGACACGGTGGTCGCGGACCACAGCCCGACGGCGCTTCTGGCTAGCCGCGTCCGCGGCCTCCCCGCGGCGGTGATCGGGAGCGGGTTCCTCTGCCCTCCCCCGGTGTCGCCGTTGCCGGGTTTCCGCTGCGAGCAGCCGGCGCCCCCGTCGAGTCGCGATGCCGAAGAGGCCGTGCTCGACGCAATGAACCGTGTGCTCCTCGACCGCGGGGCTATGTCGCTCGGGTCCGTGGCGTCGTTGTACTCGGAGGCGAGCCGACGGCTGTTCCTCGTCCCTTCGGTGCTCGACCCCTACGGCGCGTTGCGTCACGCGTCCGGCGATGACCCCTTCTACTGCCCGGTGTTCGACGCATTCCGCGGCGTAGAAGTCGACTGGCCGAGCACGGGCGCGGTAATGCTTGAGGTCCGAAAGCTGTTCGTCTACTTGCACGACCACCCGCACGTGCTGCCGGTGCTGCAAGGGCTGGCCTACAAGGGGGTCTCGACGGTCTGTTGCGCCCCGAAGCTGCAAGCCGAAACGATCGGACGGTTCGCTGGGTCGAGCGTCCGCGTGTCGAACACGCCGGTCGATCTCGAGCCGCTGCTACAGAGCTGTGACGCTGCGCTGATCAACGGCGGGCTAGGGACCGTGTGCGAGTGCCTCAGAGCGGGAGTGCCGATGCTCGTTCTGCCGATGCAGATCGAGCAACGCTTAACCGGCGATCGGCTGGTCGAGTTGGGAGTGGGGTTGATCGCCTCGCGCGAGGACCTGAACGCGACGGGGGCCGCCCTGGAGCGGTTGCTAGAGGGGGGCGACCTTGGCCAGAACGCCCAAGAGTACGCCCGCCACTTCGCGGGCTACGACTCGGCGCGGGCGATGGCATCGCTGGTCGATCGGATCGAGAGCATGGCGTCTGCCGCCTTGTAGGCGCCTTGCCTCGGGACCGGTGCCCGTGTCCGCAGAACTTGGGTGACACAACCGCGTTCGATCCCTACGAATCGGGGTTCCGTCACCTGTCACGCGGTCACCCCCCCCGAGCGCAGCCCGCCGGATGATCGCCAGGACCTCACGCCGATCCTCGGGGCTCAGGTGCGGCCAGGCGGCGACGAGAAGGGCCAGCTCGTCGCGGCTTGTATCCGACCCCGTGTCCGACCCAGCCCCGGAACCGCGTATTCCCCGGGAATGGCGCGATTCTTCGAACCCCGTTGGGGTCACTATTGCTCGCCGCTCACCGCGCTCCGCGGCGCCGTCGGGCGTGGAGAATGGCCGAGCGTCGCCGCGAGCGCTACACTGCGCCCAGCGGGCTTTGGCGCCACGCGGGTCGCGGCGGCCCGCCCCTTCGCCCCGCACTTGCCATGCGTGGTGCGATGTCGGCTGCGATTCCCTACGACGCGGTGCTGCTCGTCTCGTTCGGCGGGCCCGAGGGGCCCGACGACGTGATGCCGTTCCTCGAGAACGTGCTGCGCGGCAAAAACGTCCCGCGCGAGCGGATGCTCGAGGTCGCCGAGCACTACCAGCACTTCGGCGGCGTCAGCCCGATCAACGCGCAGAACCGGCTTCTGATCGCGGCGCTGCGGAGCGAGCTCGACGCGCACGGGCCGCACCTGCCGATTTACTGGGGCAACCGCAACTGGGCGCCCTTCTTCGACGACGCCCTGCAAGCGATGGCCGGCGACGGCAAGCGGCGCGCGCTCGCGTTCTTCACGAGCGCCTTCAGTTGCTACTCCGGTTGCCGCCAGTACCGCGAGAACATCGCCGGGGCCCGGGAGCGGTTCGGCGACGGGGCGCCGCGCGTCGAGAAGCTGCGTATGCCGTACAACCACCCCGGCTTCATCGAGCCGAACGCCGAGCACGTGCGGCAGAAGCTTGACCTCGTCCCCGCCGAGCGCCGGGCCGACGCGCTGCTGCTGTTCACGGCACACAGCATCCCGATGTCGATGGCCGAGAACTGCCGCTACGAGAAGCAGCTCCTCGAAGCGAGCCGCCTCGTCGCCGAGGGGGTCGGTCACACGCGGTGGGAGCTCGTCTACCAAAGTCGCAGCGGGCCTCCCCAGCAGCCGTGGCTCGAGCCCGACGTGTGCGACCACCTCCGCACGCGGCACGCCGAGGGGTCGCTGCGCGACGTCGTGCTGCTGCCGATCGGGTTCGTGTCGGACCACATGGAAGTGATGTACGACCTCGACACCGAGGCCCACGACCTGTGCGCCGAGCTCGGTTTCGAGTTTCATCGGGCGGCGACCGTCGGCACGCACCCTCGTTTCGTGCGCATGGTCCGCGAGCTGATCGAGGAGCGGGTCGCAGTCGATCGCGGCGAATCGCTCGACCGGCCGGCGCTGGGCGCCCTCGGGCCAAGTCACGACGTCTGCCCCGAGAACTGCTGCCTCTACACGCCGCAACGCCCTGCGGCCCTTAATCCCGCAATTAGTGGCGGCGGTCGGCCCGTCGCCACCTGAACGGTTCCTCCACGGTTCCTCCACGGTAACCCACGTTGCCTAACCCGTCGCTGCTCCCCGACGACCTCCGCGAGCTCCCCGGCACGGGGCGCCGCGCCACGAGCGTGGCGCTCGGCTGCTGGCCGATGGCGGGCGTCACGACGGCGGGGGCGACCCACGCCGACGGGGTGGCGACGGTCCACGCGGCGCTCGACGCCGGGGTCACGCACTTCGACACGGCGTATGTCTACGGCGCCGGCGGCGAGAGCGACCGCATCCTCGCCGAGGGGCTCCGCGGCCGCTGGGGCGACGTGACGGTCGCGTCGAAGGTGGGGATCCACTTCGAGCCGGCGGTCGAGGGCCAGAAGCGGACGATGGCCGGCGACGCACGCCCGGCGACGCTGCGCCTCGAGTGCGAGACGCTGCTCGCGCGGTTGGGGGTCGATGCGGTCGATCTGCTCTACCTGCACTCCCCCGACAAGGGCGTTCCGATTGCCGAGTCGGCCGCCACGCTCGCCGAGCTGAGGGAGGAGGGGAAGACGCGCTCCGTCGGCCTGTCGAACGCCTCGCTCGAGGAGCTCGAGCAGTTCGCTGCGGCCTGCCCCGTCGCCGCCGTGCAGCTTCCGTACAACATGCTGCAGCGCGACATCGAGCACCGGACGATCCCCTGGTGCCGCGAGCGGGGGATCGCCGTGGCCGCCTACTGGCCGCTGATGAAGGGGTTGCTCGCGGGGCGGCTGGAGCGTGACCGGGCGCTCGACGAGACGGACAGCCGCCGCGGGTACCCCATGTATCAGGGGGACGAGTGGCGGAAGAACCAGGACTTCGTCGATGAGCTACGCTTGATCGCGGCCTGGGCGGGGGTGACCGTTGCGCAGCTCGTCGTGAACTGGACGCTCTCGCAGCCCGGGATCACGACGGTGCTGTGCGGCGCCAAACGCCCCGAGCAGATCACCGAAACGGCCGCCGCCATGGGTTGGCGCCTGACCCCCGAGCAGTGCGATCGGATCGACGCGGCGATCGCGACGCGCGGCGTCGCCGCCGCGAAACGGCTGTTTACCTAAACCACATAACCGCCGAGCGCCGCCGTTGAACCCGCCCCGTGTGTTGATGACGGCGTTCGGCCCGTACGGCGAGTGGCGCGAGAACGCCAGTTGGCTCGCCCTGCGGGCGCTCGTCGCCAGCCCCTCAACGTCGGTCGAGCTGACAACGCGGCTCTACCCGGTCGATTACGCCGTGGTCCGCGAACAGCTGGCGAGCGACCTTGCCCAGCCGTGGGACGTCGTGCTCGGCCTCGGGCAGGCGCCGTCGAGTGGCGTGATCCGCTTCGAGGCGTTCGCCCTCAACGCGGCCCGCGACCGTGGCGGCGCCGCCGAGTCGGTCCGCACGCTCGAACCGACCGGGCCCGCCGCCTACCGCAGCAGCCTGCCGCTCGGCGAGTGGGCCTCCCTGGTTCGCGGGCAGGGGATCCCGGCCGAGGTGTCGCTGCACGCCGGCGACTACCTTTGCAACGCGGCCTTGTACTGGTCGCACTTTCTGCCGGAGCAGCTCGGCCGCGAGCAGCGTGCGGCGTTCGTCCATCTGCCGCTCGAGCCCGCCCAGGTTGCTGAGAGCGGCCGCGACCTGCCGTCGATGCCCGCCGAGCTGTCGGCCCACGCCCTCCGGATCGTGCTCGAGGCGATCGCCGCGGGGCGTTCGGCGCCGGCCGTGGACGAAGCGCTCGCGTAGTGGCCCCTTCTCGGCGGGGCCTGCTTGCGCGCATTCTTCGGTCGTGAGCAAGTTCGCCGTACTGCTGTTGGCCGCCGGGCAGAGCACCCGCTTTGGCGACTCGTACTACAAGAAGCCCTTCGCCCCGTTGGCGGACCGGGCCGTGTGGCTGCACGCCAGCGAGCGGTTCACCGGCCGCCCGGACGTGGCTCAGACGATCGTCGTCGTGGGCCCCGATGACCTAGAGGAGTTCCAAAGGAAGTACGGGGCGAACCTGGCGTTCTCGGGGGTTGAGCTCGCGGTCGGGGGCGCCGAGCGGAGCGACTCGGTCCGGGCGGGGCTGGCGAAGGTCGCCTCCGACGTCGGGTGGGTCGCGGTGCACGACGCGGCCCGCCCGTGCGTCAGCGACGCCGAGATCGACCGCGTCTTCGCGGCGGCCCTCGAGCACGGCGCCGCGATCCTCGCCGCGCCGGTCCGCGCGACGCTCAAACGGGTATCCGCAGGTGCGATCGTCGAGACGGTCCCCCGCGACGGCCTGTGGGAGGCGCAAACGCCCCAGTGCTTCCGGCGCGACCTGCTGGAGAAGGCTCATTCTCAGGGGGGGGTCGCCACCGACGACGCAGGATTGGTCGAGGAGCTCGGCCAGAAAGTTGTGATCGTCGAGGGCTCGCCGGCGAACCTGAAGATCACCACCAAGTCGGACTTGAAGCTGGCCGAGGCGATCCTTAAGACGCGGGTGCGACCCAAGCCCGACGGGTTCGCGAACCCGTTCGCGGGGGACGACGTGTGGCGCTAAGCCGCGAGCGGCTCTCTAACCGACAACGACCAAATCAAGAGCGGCGTGATGGACTTCTTCGACGAGCTACAAGCCCGCGGCCTGGTTCACCAGGCGACCGACCCCGAGCTAGGGAAGTGGCTCGCCGAGAAGCCGCGCACGATCTACGTCGGGTTCGACCCCACGGCCGACTCGCTGCACGTGGGGAGCCTGCTGGGGCTGCTGACTCTGCGTCGATTTCAGAAGGCAGGCCACAGGCCGATCGCCGTCGTCGGCGGGGCGACGGGGATGATCGGCGACCCCAGCGGCAAGAGCGCCGAGCGGAACCTGCTCGACAAGGAACAGCTCGCGAAGAACGTCGCCGGGCTGGCCGCGCAAATGCGGCGATTCCTCGACTTCGACGGGCCGCGCGGGGCCCTATTGCTCAACAACTTCGATTGGACGGGGCCCTGGTCGTACCTCGAGTTCCTGCGCGACGTGGGGAAGAACTTCCCGGTGAACGTGATGCTACAGAAGGATTCGGTGAAGAGCCGCCTCGGGCGTGGCGACGACGACGCCGCTTCGGCCGGCATGAGCTACACCGAGTTCAGCTACATGCTGCTGCAGGCGTACGACTTCGTTCACCTGTTCAGGGAGCACGGCTGCGAGCTGCAAGGAGGGGGGAGCGACCAGTGGGGCAACATCACCGCCGGCATCGACCTGGGGCGGCGGATGCACGGCGCGTCGCTCCACGGAGTGACGTGGCCGCTACTGACCAAGAGCGACGGCACGAAGATGGGCAAGACCGAGTCGGGCGCCGTCTGGCTCGACGCCGCGCGCACGAGCCCCTACGCCTTCTATCAGTACTGGTTCAACGTCGATGACGCCGACGTGGGGGCGAGCCTGCGGAAGCTAACCGAGCTGTCGCTCGACGAGTGCGAGGCGCTCGACCGAGAGCGAGAAGCGAACGCCGCTGCTCGCACGAGCCAGGTGCGTGTCGCCGAGGAGCTGACGCGTCTGGTGCATGGACCCGAGGGGCTTGCCGCGGCGCATCGCGCCACGGAGATCTTCTTCGGCGCCGAGGTGACGGGGCTCGACGACCGGGCCCTGGGGCAGGTGTTCGCCGACGTCCCCACCGCCGAGCTGCCGCGGTCGGCGCTCGGCGGCGACGGCCTGCCGGTGGCCGAGGCGCTCGTCGCCGCGGGGCTCGCCAAGAGCAAAGGGGAAGCCCGCCGCACGGTCGAGCAGGGGGGCGCGTACGTCAACAACCGCCGCGTGGAGGGGGTCGATGCGGCCCTCTCGGCGGCCGACCTAGCGAGCGAGTCGGTAATGGTCCTGCGCAGCGGCCGCAAACGCTACGCCCTGCTGCGATTCGTGTGACCCCGACGACCAGCGCCGTTAGCCGGCCCGCTCGCGGCGCCGCTCCGTGGTGCTTCGGTACCAGCGGCCTCACGAGGGCGTCGGCTAATCGGCCGCGTTCGATCCTTGCGAGCGGCGATTTTCCGCGGGTATACTGTCGAGCTAACCCAACGGGGGGCCAATGGCCTCGGGGGGACGGCACCGGAACACCCAAGCGTTCGAGGCGGCGATATGCCCGGCGAAGCGGTCATCGAGACAAGAGCCCTGTCAAAGGTCTACCGCGACTTCTGGGGGCGCACGAAGGTGCGGGCCCTCAAGGCGCTCGACCTGGAGGTGAACCGCGGCGAGATCTTCGGCCTGCTGGGGCCCAACGGGTCGGGCAAGACGACCACGATCAAGCTGCTGCTGGGCTTGCTGTTCCCCACCGACGGCCAGGCGCTGGTGCTGGGCAAGGAAGCTACTGACGTCAGCAAGAACGAGCGGATCGGGTACCTCCCCGAAGAGTCGTACCTGTACCGGTTCCTCAACGCCGAGGAAACGCTCGACTTCTACGGGCGGCTGTTCGACATCACCCCCGAGGTCCGTAAGCAGCGCGTCAACGACCTGATCAAGCTGGTGAAGCTCGAACGGGCCCGCAAGCGGCAGCTTCGCGAGTACTCGAAGGGGATGACGCGGCGGATCGGCCTCGCCCAGGCGCTAATCAACGACCCCGAGCTGATCCTGCTCGACGAGCCCACGAGCGGCCTCGACCCGATCGGCACGCGGGAGATGAAGGACATGATCCTGCAGCTCCGCGACCAGGGGAAAACGATCGTCATGTGCAGCCACCTGCTGGCCGACGTGCAGGACGTGTGCGACCGGATCGCGATCCTGCACCAGGGGGAGCTCAAGGAGCTGGGCCGCGTCGATACGCTGCTCAAGGTGGCCGACGTCACCCAGGTCCGGGCCCGCAACCTGTCCGACGCCTGCCAGGACGAGATCCGCCAGGTGATCGCCCGCCACAACGGCGAGCTGCTGGAGCTCAACAACCCGACGACGACGCTCGAGGACTTGTTCTTGTCGATCGTGCGCGACAGCGAAGAGCGGCCCGGCCGACGCGCGGCGCCCGCCACTTCCGCCACCGGGGCCTGACCCCCCCGTCCTCGCTAGCCAGCGCACGCAAGCCGACAGCCGAAGCGCCCACCTCCTATGGTTGTTGAGAACGAACTCCTCCCGTACCTGACCTGGCTGCTGCGCGGCGAAGGCGCGTCGCTGGCCGATGGCCAAGGCGCCTTGGTGCGGTTTGTCATCGTCGCGTTCACGATCTTCCTGGTCGCCCTCGTCGGGGGGTTCATCGTCTCGCTGGTCCGTTACGGGCCGATGCGCGCCGGCGAGATCGCGTACCGCACGCTGGTCGATGGCGTCGGTGACCTGTCGCGGCTGTCGCCGCGACGCGTCGGGGCCCTGGCTTCGCTCGCGGTGAAGGAGTCGCTACGCCGTCGCGTCCTTGTGGCGCTGGTGGTGTTTGGGCTGATCCTGCTCTTCGCGAGCTGGTACCTGAAGACCGACAACTTGCAGCCGGCGAGGCTCTACCTGAGCTTCGTGATGACGGCCACCTCGTACTTGGTGCTGCTGCTGTCGCTGGTCTTGGCGGCCTTTAGCCTGCCGAGCGATTTCAAGTCGAAGACCATCTACACGATCGTCACCAAGCCGGTCCGGTCGGGGGACATCGTCCTCGGGCGGATCGTCGGCTTCACCGCGGTGGGGACCCTGCTGCTGGCCCTGATGGGGGTCTCCAGTTGGGTGTTCGTGAGCGGTTCGCTGGCCCACACGCACGCCGTCGAGCTGGGGTCGCTCAAGGCGATCCGCGACGCCGACGGCGCCTCGATCGGCCAGGAAGGTGAGACCTCGTTCGACGCGTTCCACCGGCACAAGCTCTCGGTCGATGCCGACGGGGTTGGCCTGGCCGACGCGGCCAGCGGCCACCGGCATTCCGTCACCCGCAACGGCGACGAGCTCGTGATCGGCCCCGCCGAAGATTACCTGCGGGCCCGCGTCCCCCAACGCGGCAAGCTGCGGTTCCTCGACGACAAGGGGGTCGAGACGGCCCGCGGGATCAGCGTCGGCAACGAGTGGGCATACCGCAGCTTCATCCAAGGGGCGACGCAGGCGGCGGCGGTTTGGACGTTCTCGAACGTCACCCAGCAGACGCTCGCCGAGTACGCCGACGGCGGGGGCAAGTACCTGCCGGTCGAGCTGATCGTCCGCGTCTACCGCTCGTACAAGGGGGACCTCGAACGCCCGATCCAGGGGAGCGTCCAGCTCCGCAACCCCGAGACGGGCCGCAAGACGACCGTCCGCGTCTTTGGGGCGAAGGACGCGACGATCGACCGCTTCGATTTTGGCGTCGAGCAGACCGACGCCGACCAGCAGCCGGTGAACCTTCTCAAGGACATCGTGACCAAGGACGGGCGTGTCGAGGTGATCGTTCAGGCCCTCGACCGAGCCCAGTACTTCGGGTTCGCGCAGGCGGACTGCTACCTGAGGCTCCCCGACGGCTCGCCGCTTTGGAACTTCGTAAAGGGCTTCCTGTCGATCTGGATGCAGATGGTGATCGTGATCGCCGTGGGGGTCACCGCGAGCACGTTCCTCAGCGGGCCGATCGCGATGGTGTTCACGGTGGCGTTCCTTGTGCTGGGCTTCTTCCGCGATTTCTTCGTCAAGATCGCCGTCGGCGAGTCGTTCGGCGGGGGGCCGATCGAGTCGCTGGTGCGGATGGTCACGCAGATGAACCAGATCGTGCCGTTCGAGGCCTCCCCGGCCGTGGACGCGATGAAGGGCGCCGACGGTGTGTTCAAGGGGGCGATGCAAGCCGTGTCGTACGTGCTCCCCGACCTCAGCGCGTTCCTCGGACGCGTGGACTACGTGGCCGAGGGCTTCTCGATCCCGTCCGACGCGGTCGCCCAGGACCTGACGGTGACGCTCGCTTACGTCGTGGGCCTGACCGTGGCCGGTTACTTCTGCCTGCGGACGCGTGAGGTGGCCAAATGAACCAACGCAAGAGCTTCGTCCGCAAAGTCACTTACGGCGTGCTGATCGCGGCGCTGCTGTTCCCGCTGTCGCTGCTGAGCGCCCCGGCGACGATCGACTCCCCCGGGGGCGTGTTGGCGAAGCTGCGGACCGAGAACCGTCTCGGCCAGGGGGACCTCGGCGAGGTCGATCCGGCGAGCGAGACGATCAAGCTCGCGACGCTCGGCCTCCGCGGCCTGGCCGTGAACCTGCTGTGGGAGAAGGCGACCCACTACAAAAAGGTCGAAGACTGGACGAACCTCGCCGCTACGCTTGAGCAACTCGCCAAGCTCCAGCCGAACTTCGTCACGTTCTGGAAGTACCAGTCGTGGAACCTGTCGTACAACGTGTCGGTCGAGTTCGACGACTACAACGACCGCTACTACTGGGTCCGGCGCGGCATCGAGTTCCTCGAGCAGGGGACGCGCTTCAACCGCGACAACCCGGCCCTCTTGGCCGAGCTCGGCTGGGTGCTGGGGCAGAAGATCGGCCGCAGCGACGAGAAGCTGCAGTACCGTCGGCTGTTCAAGTCGGACGACGAGTACCACCCCGTCGATCGCCCGCCGGCCGATCGTGACAACTGGCTGTGCGGCAAGGTCGAGAACCTGAACGCGATCGCGGCCGTTGACGAGAAGGGGCGCGACCTGGGCAAGAAGAGCCCCGCCGTCTTCTACAGCGCCCCCTCGAAGAGCCAGATGAGCTACTCCGAGGCGATCGAAGAGGAGGGGCTGTTCCAGAAGGGGGTCGCGGCGTGGGCCAAGGCCGAGCGGGAGTGGGTCGATTTTGGCCGCTACCCGATCGAGCACTCGACCGGCCCGCTGCTGAGGCTCGGCGAAGAGGCCGACCTCACGTCGCGCGTCGAGGAGCTCGGCAAGCGGCTCCGCGGCATGATGGCCGGGATCGAAGAGAAGGTCGCCGCCGAGAACCGCGCGCTCCTTACCAAGGAGGAAGCCGAGGCGATCGACACCGCGGCCGAGAAGCGGACCGACGCGCAAAACGAACTGATCTACCCGGCGAACGAGAAGCTCGCCGTGACGGGGGACAAGCTGGCCGCCGCGATCGGCAAGGAGTCCCCTGACAAGCAACGCGAGGCGTCGGAAGTGGCGGCCGACCTCCGCGACGCCGAGCGGCTGCTGAGCTTCACGCGGAACTACAAGTCGACGACCAACTACGACTACTGGCTGCTGCGGACGCAGTTCGAGCAGTCGGCCGAGGCGGTCGCCGCGCGGGAGCTGACGTTCCGGGCGCAGCGCGCCTTCAAGGAGGACGCCGACCCGATCACGGCGAAGGAGCTCTACGACGACTCGTTCCAGCGCTGGGCCAAGGTGTTCGAGAAGTTCCCGGCCCTCTACGACACCGAAGGGACGACCGGCGACGACGTCATGGTGTACGTCTACGAGTACGGCAAGGTGCTCGACCAACTGGACGAGGAGATCCCGGCCGACTTCCCGCTGTGGAAGATCATCGAGGACTTCGACTCGGAGCAGACGTTCGTCGAGCAACTCACGGCCCGCCGCGCGACGCTCGGTCTGAACCCGGACGGCACGAAGCCGGCCGAGGGAGAGCAGCCCCAAGCGGCCGATCCCGCGCCGACAACGCCCGAGTGATCCGCCAGCTTGGGTGCGCGTTCGCTGCTGGCAGCGACAGCTCCGGGGGGCGCCGACTTTGAGGGTTGCGCGGGCTTGTGCGCGGATTGCCTCCGGGTGCGCAGGGTGGGGGGTCGATAGGGAAGAAGAGCGATTCCCTTCGACCAACTCCGCGCGGAGGCCCGACCCCCGTGTTCCGATTGATCCCGAGTTCTGCGCCCGCTTGGTTCGCGCTGCTGGTCGCCGCGTCGGCGCCGGCCGCCGACGTGCTGGCGCCGCGTTACACACTGCGGTCGTCGCTCCCCGACGACAAGCGTGCGCCCGTCGTGACCGCCGTCGCCCTATCGCCCGACGGGACGACGATCGCCGCCGCCGGCGACGACCACCGCGTGCGCCTTTGGGACGCGCGCACGGGGGACCGCGGCGAAGTCCTTTCGGGGCACGAGGACTGGGTACGCGGCGCCGCGTTCGCCAGCGACAGCAAGTCCCTCGCCACGGTCTCGGCCGACCACTCGCTGCGTGTCTGGGACCTCGAGTCGGCCACCCGCGCGGGACGCCCGACGCGGCTCGCGGAGGGGGCGCTCCTCGCGGTGGGGATCCACCCCGCCGGCAAGCAAGTTGCGTCCGTGGGCTTCGGCGACGACCTGCGGCTTTGCGACATCGCGTCGGGCGAGACGGTTCAGACGTTCGACTGCCCGTGCGAAGACACCCGCGCCGTGGCGATCGCGTCGACCGGGCGCTGGATGGCCGCCGCCGGACGCAACGGGGTGGTGCGATTGTGGGACCTGGAGTCCGGCGCGGCGCCGATCGACCTGTCGACCGACGGCCGCCGGGTCCGCGCGCTGGCGTTCTCCCCCTCGGGCGAGACGCTCGCCGCCGCCGGCGACGGGCCGGCCGTGAAGCTCTGGAAGCTCGACGCCCGCGCGGCGCTGTTCGGCAACGCGGGCCAGGTGGCCACGGAAGCCCCCGAACTACTCACGCGCCCCGGCAAGACGCACGCCATCGCCTTCGCTTCCGAGAACCTGCTCGCCGTCGCCGGGACCGCCGACGAGGTGCGGCTCTTCGATCTCACGACGCAGTCGCTGAGCGCCGCGCTCCGCGGGCACACCGGAACCGTCTCGTCGCTCGCCGCGAGCCCAGACGGCAAGGTGCTGGTGACGGGGTCGTTCGACACGACCGTGCGGGTGTGGGACCTGGGGATCGAAGCGGTCGCCGCTAGGGCGACCCTGGGCGACACGACGACCAAGTAAGACCGCGCTCCGGGGAAGGAACCCTGGGGCGCGAGCCGACTACCGACCGCCTATGCGGTCAATCCGACGTTTCAGGGAGGAATGCACGTGGGCATGTTCCGCTCGCTGTTCCCGCGGGCCGCCGCGGCCCGCGCCGTCACGCCGTCGAAGGACCGCGCGCTGCGCGGGCGCTTCGAGCAGTGCGAAGATCGCCGGCTGATGGCCGCCGACGTGCTGCTCGGCTCGGTCTACTTCGAGGAAGCGACCGGCGACGACAGCCGCCCCGACGTCATCCAGGTGTCGTTCGTGGGGGGCGCCGCCGGGACGACGCTCGATCGACTGGTGATCGACACCGACAAGCTCGGCGACGGCCTGACGACGGGGGACGTGTTCTTCGACGTCTCGTCGGGCGACCCCGGTTCGTTCGGCTCGGTGCCGCTGTCGATCGTCTCGAACCAGGGGTTCACGGTCAACAGCGTCGAGGTCGTCGATGGGGGATCGAAGGTCATCTTCACCTTCAGCGGCTTCGATGCGGGGGAGAAGCTCGTCTTCTCGGTCGATGTCGATGAAGTGTCGTTCGTCGGCGGCGGGGCAATCGACACCAACCCGCTGGCCGAGGGCGCCGAATTCCAGCGCAGCAAGATGACCGGCGAGTTCTCGGCGCCGGGCTTCGTCGACCTGACGCTGGGTGGCACGTACTGGGACGCGTTCGACGACGACTTCGACGCCGCCGAGGCGGCCGCGGGGCTGACGCTCGCGAACCTCCCCCCCGACCGTTACGACGAGGCGACCAATCGCCCCGACCGCACCGCGGGCGCCGCGGCGAACGCCAAACAGCTCGAGCTCGCTCGGCTGTCGGGCTTCGTCTACCACGACCGTGACGACGACGGCGTGTTCGACTCGGGCGAGGCGCCGATCGCGGGGGTCACGCTCGAGCTGCTGAACGGGGCGGGGCAGGGGACCGGCGTGACGACGGTCACGGGCGCGCAGGGCTTCTACGAGTTCACGAACCTCGAGGCAGGGGTCTGGGGCGTCCGCGAGACCCAGCCGAGCGGCTGGTTCGACGGCAAGGACACGGCCGGGTCCAAGGGGGGCGTGGCGGCCAACGACGTGATCACCGGCGCCACGCTCGCGTACGGCGACCGGGGCGAGAACTACAACTTCGGCGAACTGCTGGGGGCGAGCATCGCCGGCCGCGTCGGCGCTTCGCGCGGCGCGGACTGCAAGTTCGACGCCCCCGACGTGCTGCTCGAGGGGGTGCTGATCGAGCTGCTTTCCCCCGGCGGCGCCGTGCTCGCCTCGACGCGCACCAACGCGCAGGGGGAGTACAAGTTCACCGGCCTGCGCCCGGGCGAGTACCAGGTCCGCGAGACGCAGCCCACCGGTTACTACGACGGCGGCGAGCGGGCCGGCTCGGTCGGCGGGACGGTGAGCAACGACCTATTGAGCGCGATCGTGTTGGGGTCGGGAGTCGATGCCGTTCGCTACGACTTCTGCGAGAAGATCGGGGCGAACCTCGCGGGCTACGTCTACCACGACCGCGACAACGACGGTGTCTACGACCGCGCGGCCTCCCCCGAGAGCCCGATCGCCGCCGTGACGCTCAAGCTGCTCCGCGCCGACGGCACGGACACCGGCGCGCGGGCGGTCACCGACTCCCGTGGCTTCTACGAGTTCCTGAACCTCGCCGCGGGGACGTACCGCGTGATGGAGGTCCACCCGACCGATTGGCTGGACGGCAAGGACACGCCGGGCTCGAAGGGGGGGACCGCCGAGAACCCGGGCGACATGATCAGCGAGATCACGCTCGCCTACGGCGACGACGCGGTCGAGTACAACTTCGGCGAGCTGCTACCCGCCTCGATCAGCGGCCGGGTCGGCGCTTCGCGCGGCGCGGACTGCAAGTTCGACGACCCCGACCTACTACTCTCCGGCGTGACGATCGAGCTGCTCGACCCCCAGGGGAACGTCCTCCGGACGACGCTCACCAACGCGCTCGGCGAGTACCGCTTCGACGACCTGGCGCCCGCCGTGTACCAGGTCCGCGAGCGCCAGCCCGCCGGCTACTACGACGGCGGCGAGCGCGTCGGCTCGGCCGGCGGCGTGGCGACGAACGACCTCATCAGCCAGGTCCGGCTCGACTCGGACGTCGACGCCGTGCACTACGACTTCTGCGAGAAGATCGGCGCCGACCTGTCGGGCTACGTCTACCACGACCGCGACGACGACGGCGTGCGCGACCCCGGAGAAGAACCGATCCCGGGGGCGATGCTGAAGCTGATGCGGCCCGACGGGACCGACACCGGCGCTCGGGCGATCACCGACGCCAACGGTTTCTACAAGTTCTCGAACCTCTCCGCGGGGACCTACTGCGTGATGGAAGTCCAGCCGACCGGCTGGATCGACGGCAAGGACACCGCCGGCTCGCTCGGCGGCGAGGCGATGAACCCGGGCGACATGATCTGCGAGATCACGATCGGCTACGGCGACAACGCCACGGAGTACAACTTCGGCGAGCTGCTCCCCGGCGCAATCAGCGGCTTGGTGCGCGCCACCCCCGACGGCCAGTGCCCGTGCGAGTGCGGCGACATCGATCCCGAGACGGGCCTGCCGACGCACGACGGCAACGACCAATCGACGCCGCTCGCCGGCGTGACGATCGAGCTGCTCGACGCGCAGGGACGCGTCCTGCGCGGCACGACGACCGACGCCCAGGGGCGCTACTCGTTCGTGGACCTGGCGCCCGGCAACTACACCGTTCGCCAGGTGCAGCCCACGAACTACTTCGACGGCTCGACGACGCTCGGCTCGGGCGGCGGCGACTTCCTCGATAACAACACGATGACCAACATCGTCGTCGGCTCCGGGTCGCTGCTCGACAAGTACGACTTCTGCGAGGCGCTCCCGGCCGAACTGTCGGGCTACGTCTTCATCGACGGCGCCCCGATCGTCACCAACGGCGCGCTGCCGGAAGACCTCGCGACGATCCGCGACGGCAAGCGGACCGCCGACGACACGCCGCTGGCCGGCGTGCGGATGATCCTCGTCGATGGCGTCACCGGTGCGCCGATCGACCCGAGCGTCGCCCTGCCGGGCTACTACGGCGTCGGCCCGATCGAGACCCGCACCGACGCGCGCGGCTACTATCAGTTCCTCGGTTTGCCCGCCGGGACCTACGGCGTCGTGCAGATCAGCCCCGCCGGCCTGATCGACGGCATCGACACGGCGGGCTCGACGGGGGGCATCGCCGTGAACCCCGTGATCCGACCCGTACTCGGCCCCGGCGACGAGCTCGAACCGCACGAGCTGCAGCAGTTCCGCAACGGGTACGGCAACGACGTGATCTACCGGATCGCGCTCGGGTGGGGCCAGTCGTCGATCGAGAACAACTTCAGCGAAGTCCGGATCGCCGGGTTCTTCCTGCCGCCGGACGACCCGAATCCCGATCCGCCGCAACCGCTGCTCCCCGGCCCCAGCGCGCTGCCGCCGCGGGCCCCGCGACCGCTGAACGCGGTGGCGCCGACCCCCGAGTCGGGCTTCGGTGGTTCGAGCCAAGTGATCGGCTACACGTGGCACCTGAGCGTCGTGAACGCCGGGCAGCCGCGCGCCACCGCCGAGGGCGCCGAGGTCGAGCCGTTGCTCGCTTCGACGGGCCAGGGTGACCCTCCGTGGCGCAACGCCGACCGCGACGCGCAAGAGCTGCGCCGCGCGAAGTGGCGCCTGCTCGAAGGGGAAGAGGGCGCCCGTGACCTGTCGGAGCTGCTGTTCGGCGACGAGGACGCGGTCCCCGTCTCGGGGGACTGGAACGGCGACGGCTCGGCCGACGTCGGCGTGTTCGTTGCGGGGGACTGGTACCTGGACCTCAACGGCGACGGCCGCTGGGGCGCCGGCGACCTGTGGGCGCACCTCGGTTCGGACGACGACCAACCCGTGACCGGCGACTGGGACGGCGACGGCAAGACCGACATCGGCATCTTCGGCCCGGCCTGGCCGCTCGACCCGCACGCCATCCCGCTCGACCCCGGGCAGCCCGACCTGGCGAACTTCCCCGGCCCGATCGCCGAGGACCCGGCGAAGGAGAAAAACCTCCCCCCGACCGAGGACGAGGCGACCAGCGGCGCCCGCCTGCTGCGGCGCGCCAAGGAGCTCGCGCGGCGGATGGACCGCATCGATCACGTCTACCTGTTCGGGGACGCGGGGGACGCGGCGGTGGCGGGCGACTGGAACGGCGACGGGATCCGCGCGATCGGCGTGTTCCGCGACGGCGCCTGGACGCTCGACACCAACGGCGACGGCCGCTTCGGCGAGGACGACCGCCAGGTCACCCTCGGCGGCAAGGGGGACCTGCCCGTGGTCGGCGACTGGAACGGCGACGGCATCGACGACCTGGGGGTCTTCCGCCCCGGCGTTGATGGGGGCCAGTGGCTGATCGACGGCGACGGCGACGGCCTGCTGACCGCGGCCGACTCGGAGTTCGTCCGCGACGAGGCATTCGCGACCGTCGGCGACGCGGCCCGCGCCGCCGGGGCGTCGGGCACGCTGCCGATCTCCGGCGACTGGGACGGCGACGGGCGCGACGAACCGGGCTTGTTCACGCCGGGTGAAGCCGACGAAACGGTCCGCGAGGCGAGCTTGCCGCGCAAGGCTGGGTAGCGAGCCGGACGACGCCGACGGGAAGGAGATAGCGGGATCAAGGGGAGATACGGGAAACGCTGCTCCGGAGCTACCCGCTCCGAAACGCTATCCCCCGCATCCCTTCGTCATCTCCCAATCTCCTTTCATCGAGCGTCGCCCCCGGGCGAGTCACGCCTCCTTGAGGCTCGCGATCTCTGCCTTGGCGGCGGCGATGTCGGCCTCGAGTTGGCGGACCTCGCGGGGGTCGTCCATCTGCTGCTTCGCGCCGTTAAGCTGTTGCTGCAGGTGCTCCAGGCGCTTGCGCAGCACCTCGACGCGCTTCTTGGCTTTCTTGTCCATTGCTGCCTGCTCGTCGATCGCTACACGGTGCGGGGCGCTGCGGGACGGATCGATCAAGGAGTCGATTCGGTCGCGGGGGACTCGTCGCTCGCTGCGGCGCCTTCGACTGCCGGCGCTCCTTCGATCTCCGGCGCGGCGCCGAACGCGGGGGCATCGTTCGCCACCTTAGTCGCCGGGAGCGAACGCGCGCCGGGGACGTCGCGCAGCGACCGCAGCATCGCGCCGCTGACGAACACCCCCAGCGCGAGCACGATCGCCAAGTTTAGCCAGCCGCGCAGGCCGCTGCGCATCCGCTCGGCAAGATTGGTCCGCCCGGCGAGCAGGGCGGCGATCACCAGCACCCCCAGCGACAGCAGGAACTTCACGCCGAACAGCGGGTGGTAAAGCTTAGGCAGGTTGTCGTAGGCGCGGATAAACGTGAAGAAGTTGTAGAAGCCGCTCACCAGCAGCAGGGTGGTCGCCAGCGCCACCGCGCCGGCCCATGCCTTGCGGCGCTCGCCGTAGAGGGCCTCGGCCGGGTTGGCGGCGCTCGCCGCCGCGGGGGCGAGCACCAGCCGCAGGTACACAAGCCCGCCGACCACGGTGGCGGCCGACAGCGTGTGGGCGACGCGCGCCGCGAGCGCGACCCAGTACCCCTGGTCGAACGTCGGGTTGACGGCGGAGAGCAGCAGCGAATCCATCGGCATCGGGGGGCGCCTCGTGCGGTAGGGGTCGAAGTGCAGTAGGGATCGAACTTCGCCCGCTGATCGTACGGCGCGCGGCGACGGGGCGTCTACGGTCGGCCCATTCCCGCTTGCGGTGGGCCCCGTCGCGCTTACGGTCGAGCGAGCCCAACGTGGGCGAGCGCATCGGCCGTGGACCCCACGAGGCCGTCGAGCTGCGCGGCGCGGGCCTTCGCGAGCAGCCCGGCGAACGTCGGCCCCGGCGAAAGGCCCGCCGCCATCAGGTCGGCCCCCGTCACCAGGGGCGCCGGGTCGAGCAGCTCCCGGGGCCACCCAAGCCGCTCGCGGCACAGCACCTCGTCCTCAGCCGAAAGCACCCCCAGCACGGCGTGCAGCGCCACCAGCTCTCCCCCCCCGTCGTGGGCCAGCAGCGGCTGAACTCGCGACCACGGCGCCGCCGCCGCGCCCGACAGTGCGTCTCGGTTCTCCAACAACCAACGCACCCGCTCAGCCTCCTTAGCAGTCCACTTAAGCGCCCGCGCCGCCTCTGCCGCACCCGTAGGGTCGATGAAATCGACCACCAAACAACCCAGCACCAGCGCCACCGTAGGCCCATCCAACCGCCGCACACGCTCGCCGAGCGGGCCAAGCACATCCGCCCCAACCGCCGCAAGCGCCGGCAGCACCTCTCCCAGCAGCCGTAACTCCGCGAGCAGCCCGAGCGCCGCGCCGCGCGACGGATCGACGAGCATCCGCCGCAGCTCGGCGCCGATCCGCTCGGGGCTGACCTGGGTGATCGCCCCCGCGTGGCGGCGGACCGCATCGGCCGTCGCCGGGTCGAGCGCGAACCCCAGCGTCGCCGCGAACCGCGCGGCGCGGAGCATCCGCAGCCGATCCTCGGCGAAGCGGTCGTCGGCGACCCCGATCGCGCGGACGACACGCCGCGCGATGTCCTCCTGCCCGCCGACGTAGTCGATCACTTGCTGTTCAATCGGGTCGTAGAACAGGCCGTTGATCGTGAAGTCGCGACGCTGGGCGTCCTCCTCGGGCGAGCTGTAGACGACGGCGTCGGGGCGGCGGCCGTCGCTGTAGGCGCCGTCGCTGCGGAACGTGGCGACCTCGATCGACGCGGCGCCGCGCTCGCCGAGCGCCGCGCCGAGGACCGTGATCACGCCGAACGAAGCCCCGACGGCGACCGTGTGCCGCTTGCCAAACACCTCGCGCACGCGCTCGGGGGGGGCGTCGGTGGCGACGTCGTAGTCCTTGGGCGTCTTGCCCAAGAGCGCGTCCCGCACGCAGCCCCCAGCCCACAGCGACCCGTGCCCCGCTTCACGCAACCGGCGCACGACGGCCAGGGCGAACAGGGCCTGCGGGGATGCGTGCGGGGTGGTCATTCAAGGTTCGGGTGCCATGTCCAAGCGCGTCGGCGTGGGCATGCTGTCTTGATCCTGATTCACATGCCCACGCTGAAGCGCGTGGGCATGGCACCGTGCGGGGTGGACATGGGACAGAGCGACATCCCGTCAACTCGGTTCGTGTGCCACTGCTGGCTAGTCCAGCAGTGTGACGTGGGTACTCGGGTTGCCGTACGCGGGATCGAATCGCCCTGTAGGAACGAGCGTGCTCAGAGGCCCAATGCTTTGGTCGCCGCAGCGACAGCAACGGGCACGCCGATCTCGTTGACCTTCTTCCAGACCCATTCGCCGCACTGCTTTAGGTACTCGAGCGACTTCGGGCCGTCCCCTGACGCGGCAGCGTCTGCCGCAGCCTCAACGTTCGCGACCGCGATTCGATGCTCAGGCGCTTCGACGAGATCCCGAAGTCTGACAGCTAACGACCTTAGCTCGGCCGCGAGCGAAACAAGGTCGATTGCTCACTCAGCTTCGTTCCAGACTTGGTCGAAAGAGTCGATCTGGACACTCGCGTTCGGGCCAACGACTCCAGCCTGACCCTTGATGCTGTAGTGGTCTCCCACGCGGTTGTCTCCCGCAACGAACGTGCAGTTGCTGTAGATGTGTTTTGCGACCAGATCTTTGGTTTGGTCGGGCAGCACGTCGTTCGGTGCAGCGTCGTCTGATCGAATTAAAGGGTGGCTCTTCCTAAGCGCAAGCAGGAAGTCAAGCAGCCCGCTTCGGGCAGACGCCAGAACCTCAACAACGTCAGAAGTGTTGAACTTTCCGACAACGTGATTGAGGACTTGCCCGTCGATGTAGCAACTATACTTCCGAAAAAAATCGAGCCCCACGACGGGTAGGAACTTGATGGCAGCGTTTCCGCTTACGACCAACGTTTCGAGTGCTGAGACTGACTCGAGCATCGGCCGAGTCGCCAGATACTCGCGAGCATCTGCCGGGATTGGCATCGGGACGTTTCGAGTTCCAGACCCGAACGGCCCGTCGAAGTGGCCGAAGTAGGCCGCGCTGACATACCGATACTGTGGGAGATCGCTCGCATTGGGATAGCCAGTTAGCTCCCTATCAACCCATGCGGCGAGGTCGTCGCTGTTGAGTTCGTCCGCAAGAACTTTCGCTCTCAATAAGCAGCGGCTAAGTGGCGCAGTGTCATCCGAAGCGAGTGTGATCAATTGAGCAACGAGTGTCACCGTGCGCTCCGCTGCCGTGCCATTGAGTCAGCGACCGTGTACCCGCGTCGCACTGCTGGGCAAGCCAGCAGTGGCACCCGTACAGTGGAAGGATACCCGACCCTCGGTCATCATCCAAATCGCGTCGCAAGCCCTCACCCCCGTGCCGCGGCGATCGCCGCGTTCACCAGCTCGACCCCTCGGCGGCGCGTCGTGTCGTCCCACGGCAGCGTATGCTCCACCCCCGGACGCAGGAAAGCCAGCGTGAGCGTCGCGGGGCTTTCTCCCAGCGAATGCTCAACGGCAAGCGCGTAGAGCAGCATCTGCGGGTCGTACTGCGCGGCGGCCTTGGGGACGCCGGCCGCCGTCACGCGGTTCGTCTTGTAATCGACGACGTGCAGCCGGCCGTCGTCACCGCGGTAGAGGGCGTCGAGGAAGCCGGTGATCTGCGCCGAGGCGCTCGGGGGCGCTTCGGTACCTGCGGGGGGCCAGGCGAGGAGGAACTCGACCTCGCGTGACAGCTCGGGGCTGTGGGTCATCGCCCGCCAGCGATCGGTCGCCACGAAACGTTGCACGAGGTCGCAGGCCTCGCGTTCTAGCTCCTTCCAACCGCGCGCCGCGTGGCGCGGGGCGAGCGCCGCCGACCAGCGCGCCGCGTCGTCGTTCCACGAGCCCGGCTCCGACGCGTCGAGCCGCTCGACGACGGCGTGGACCAGCGTCCCGAGCGCGCGAGCCGCCGCGTCGTCGCCGCCGTGCGGCTGCGCTGTGTCGGCTTCGTCATCCGCTCCTTCGAGCATCGGGTCGGCGTCGCGCCGCGGGCGTCGCAGGCGGCCCGAGATCCGTGACACGGAGAGCCACCCGTGGGGGTCGATCGATGGGGCGATCGACGCCACGCCTGCCGGGGGTTTTGGCGGCCTCGCCGCCGCGAGCGCTTGCGCCTCGTCGAGCACGTCCCCCAGCGGCGCCCGGCGGTCCTCCTTGGCGGGGGCGAGCGGGGCGCCGTCGGCGTTCCCGTCGAGGACACGCGCCAGGGGTTCGCCGGTTCGCGCGTCGTTCTCGACGGCATTCTCGACGGCGTTCTCGATGTCGATGACGTTGCCCGTGTCGAGGTCAAAGCGCCGCGCGAGTGTTTTCAGCCACGACCCCTCGTTCGGCTTCGACGTGTCGCTGAGGCAGGCCGACAGGACGAGGCGATCCGCCGCGCGCGTGCAGGCGACGTAGAACAGGCGCAGCCGCTCGTCGCGCTCGGCGTCGGACTCGAGCGCGTTGTGCAGGTCGATCCCGGTCGCGACCTCCTCGCCGCGCTTCGCGCGCAGGGTCACGAGCGGCCCGAGCCGCGGGTCGAAGACCGCCGTGTCCCGCGTGTTGTTCGGCTTACCGTCGATATCGGCGAGCACCACCAGCGGGAACTCAAGCCCCTTCGACTGGTGGACCGTCATCAGTCGCACGACGTCGGCGTCGGCGGCGGTCGTCGCCGCGAGCGGCTCCTTTGGGGCGCCGCTGACGTACTCCCACAGCAGGCGCAGGTACTCGGGGAGCCCCCCGCCGGCGGCGTCGCTCTCGCGCGCCTGTTCGACGAGCTTGTCGAGGTTCGCCCGCTTGCGCTCGCCGAGGAACTCGGCCTCGAGCGTCGCGTCGTAGCCGGTGAGCTCGATCCCCCGCGCTAGGAGCGTGGCGGCGCCGACGCGGTCTTTGGCCCCCCGGAGCTCGCCGATCACGCGCCGCGCAGCGAGGACGCGCTGGCGCTGCGTGGGGCTAAGCTCGGCCGGGGGTTCCCCTTGCAACAACGCCCGCGACACGCCGCCGCGCCGCGCGAGCCAGAAGAGCGACTCGTCGGCGAGGCCAAAGAGCGGGCTACGAAGGGCGCCGACCAGTGCGACCTCGTCGCTCGGGCTGGCGACCGCGCGCAGCAGGTTGGCGACGTCGAAGACCTCTTGCTGCGAGTAGAACGCGTGACCGCCGACCAGGTAGTAGTCGATCCCCGCGTCGCGCAGCGCGCGCTCGTAGTGCGTCACCCCGGTGATCGTGCGGAACAAGATGGCCACGTCCCCGGGGCGCAGCGCGCGGGGCTCGCCCGTCTGGTGGTCGGCGACAAGCCGTGCGCCGGCGTCGAGTCGCTCGCGCAGGTAGGCGGCGATCCCCCGCGCCTCGCGTTCGCGGTTCGCCCGTACGTTGGTGTCGGGGTTGCCCGTCTCCTT
Source organism: Lacipirellulaceae bacterium (assembly GCA_051648405.1). Classification (GTDB taxonomy): domain Bacteria; phylum Planctomycetota; class Planctomycetia; order Pirellulales; family Lacipirellulaceae; genus JBOFFC01. The sequence goes on along the minus strand of JBOFFC010000026.1, from coordinate 2,402 downwards.
CGGGGGGGCGGCGGTCCACAGGAAGTCGATCGTCGGGCCGGGTGTCGCCTGAGCGCGGGCCGGGCGGAGCGGCTGGTACCCAGCGCCGAACTCGGGGGCAAAGAGCGCGTTGACGAACCCCAGGACCGACGGCTGGCTGCGGAAGTTCTGCGACAGGGGCAGGCGCCCCTCGGGGAGGGCCGCGCCACGCAGGTCGCGGAACACCCGCGGCTCGGCGCCGAGGAAGCGGTAGATTGATTGCTTCTCGTCGCCCACGAAGAACAGCTTGCCGGCCCCCAAGGGACCGCCGCTGTCGCTCTCCGAGTCGATCGGCGTAGCGCCGTCTCCGACCAGTGCGCGGACGATCTCGACTTGCAGTCGGTTGGTGTCTTGGAACTCATCGACGAGCAGCACGCGGACGGCGGCGCGCGCCCGGTCGCGGGGCTCGGCGAACTCGGGCCTCGTGAGCAGCCGGTGGGCGAGGGTCAGCAGGCCGTCGGTGTCGATCGCGGCGGCCTCGCGCTTGGCGGCGAGGTACTCCCTGTGGGCCGAGTCGGCGAGTCGCAGCGCCGTGAGGCCCAGCTCGGCCGAGCGCGTCGAGTGGTCGGCGTACGCGGGCCTCTTCTGTTTCTTCAGGCCTTCGCGTAGGGCAGTCAGCACCTTGGTGAAGCGTTCCTTCATTTCCTTGTCGGGCCAGTCGCCCACGCCATACACCTGCGTGCCGTCACTGTGCTTCGACCCGAGCAGCGGCGCGAGGCGCGCGAGCGCCTCGGATCCCTCGGGGCCTCGCAGAGCCTCGATCGCGCGGTTGAGGTCATCGATCCGCGTAGCAAAGCCGGCCTTCGTTGGAGTCGCCAGTGGCAGCATCTCGCACAGCTCGCGCATCGGCGGCTGACTTAGAAGACGTTCGACCACCGCCGGGGCGACGACTTCGCGGTAGTGTTTGACCCACTGCTCGACGCACTCCTGCGGCGTGCGACGCCGCCACGGGGCGAGCTCGTCGCGCCGGGCGTGGGTCGCGAACAACCGAACAGCCTGCTTCAGATCGCGGAAGCCGAGGTCGGCCACCGCACGGACGACCCCCTCGCGGCGCTCGTCGTCTTCGTCGGAGAGGGCGACGCGCACGGCCCGATCGACCGCCGCGCCGAGCAGCACACCGGACTGCGAAGGCGCCAGCACACGCAGCGCCGGGTCGAGGCCCAGCTCGACCGCGTAGCGCCGCACCAAGTCGCCGCAGAAGGTGTGGATCGTCGAGACCCGGGCCCCGTCGAGCGAGCGCAGCAGACCGCGCCAGAACGCGCGCTGCGGGCCGGTCGCGGCCGCCATCCGGTCGCGGCACTTCTTGCGGATGCGCCCGCGCATCTCTCGCGCCGCCGCGTCGGTGAACGTGATCGCGACGACTTCCTTGATGTCCGCCGCGGCCTCGCCGAGCGACTCGGCCCAGGCCGGGTCGAGGTGCGACAGGTAACGCTCGGTCAGCACGAACGTCTTGCCGCAGCCGGCGCCGGCGTCGAGCGCCACGCTCACGGTGCGCGTCTCGAGGGCCCGCGACTGCTCGGGGGTGTACTGCGGCGTAGCGACGGGGGCGGGAGTGGTCGTCACGGCGCCCCCTCAACCGGCTTGGGGGGGTTCGCCGCGGCGCGCGACCTGCCGAGCGAGCGCGCGTGGCCGACCCGGCAGACGGTCCGGTAGTCGCACGCCTGGCCGCAGTCGTCGTTGGGGTTGTCCATCGGGAACTCGCCGCGGCGCAGCGCGCCGATCAGCGACTCGATCCGTGCGAGCACGCGCCCCACGTGCGCGGTCCACTGCTTAGACTTCGCGGGACCGCCGGACGCGGCTTCCGCGGGGGGGACGCCCCCCCCCTCGACGAAGCCCTTCGATTGGACGCCCCAGTAGCCGGTCTTCACGGGGACGGCGCCGGGGACGAGCAGGCGCTCGACCGCTAGCGCGTACAGCAGCGGTTGCAGCTTGACGCCCGACTCAACCTCGTGCGGTTTGGCGGCCGACACCTCGCGGGCCGTCTTGTAGTCGATCACGGCGAAGCTCGACTCGGCGTCGTCGATATCGACGCGGTCGATCCGCCCCTGGACGAGCAGCGTCTCCCCCCCGGGGAGCGGCAGCGCGAGGGGGTCGTCGGTCGAACGCGGGTCCTCGGGGGAGTCTTCGTTGCGGCGCGGGCCGAAGCGGACCTCGAGCAACGTAGGGCGCAGCGTCACGCCGAGCTTGCCGAGCTCCGCCGTGTACTTGTCTTGCTGCTCGCCGTACTGCTCGGCCCAGCCGATCGCTTGCTCGAGCTCGATCGCGGCGAGCGCCGCCTCGTGCCGCGGGAGCGACGCCGTGCGATCGGCGTCGCAGAGCGCGTCGCGGAGCATCGCGGCGAGCTCGGCGCCCTCGAGCGTCTGGTCGGCGGGCGCCGCCGCGAG
>JBOFFC010000025.1:0-16168 GCA_051648405.1 Lacipirellulaceae bacterium | reverse complement strand
TTCGCCTCGCGTTCGACGGCGTAGAGCTCGCCGATGGCCCTCTCCGCGTCAGCTTGGCTGGCAGGCGGGGCAGTGGCCGCGGAGCATCACCTCGGTGATCTCGCCGACCCCGGCGCGGCGCGGGCCGCGGCCGGGGGTTAGGCGGAACTCGAAGTCCTCGAGGCACCGCAGCGAGCCGCAATCGACGCACATGAAGTGCGGGTGCATGCCGTCGTGGTGCGCGCCGCCGGACTTCCACTCGAAGCGCCGCACCTGGTCCCCCAGGTCGAGCCGCGACAGCAGGCCGGCGTCGGCCAGCTCGTTCAGCCCGCGGTAGATGGTCGATTGGTCGAAGCCCATCTCGCTCAGCAGGTCGACGAGCTCGCCGTGGCTCAGCGGCCGAGGGGAACCGGCCAGGGAGCGGAGCACGGCGACGCGGGCGGCGGTGCCACGCAGGCCGACCCCCTTCACCTCGGCCTTCGCCCAAGCAGCGTCGCGGGTGGGAGTGGCGGCCATGACGAGTTCAAAGAGGGGGCTGAGCGACGAGAGCAACGAGAGCCGTCACAGCTTCCGGCAAGGGCGCCTGCATTGCAAGAGCGCAGTAGCCGCGGCTAGCGCGACGCTGCACGGCGCAGGCGGTCCGCGATCGCGAGGCCGAGCCCTCGCTGCGGCGGTGCGAGGGCGAGGATCCCGTCGAGTGGGGCGCCCCCAGCGCTGCGCCACGCGTCGAGCCGGCGCATCGCCGCAAACAGGCTCGCCGCCGCCAGCGTCAGGTCCCCCCCGGGGGCGAGCTCCTCGATCGCGGCGAACCCCGCGGAGTTGCCTGGCGCCATGACGCAGAGCAGTCCCCAGCGGCCGCCCGTCGGTGGAGCGACGACGGGGCGATCGCCCCACGCCTCGGCGAGCACCAACGGCACGCGCGGCGCGTAGTGGCTCGCGAGCATCCCCGGCGCGACGGGCAGGGGGTCGTCCTCGCCGCCGCCGGATCGCTCCCAAACGCGATCCGCTGGCCCGACGAGCGCTTCGATCTCTTCGACCGCAACGCCTCCGGGTCGGAGCACGGCCGGGCGACCCTCGACGAACGACACGACGGTCGACTCGACCCCCACGCGGCAGGGGCCGTCGTCGAGGACCAGCGGGCACTCGTCGCCGAAGCTCTGGACGACGTGTTCGGCGGTGGTCGGGCTGACGCGACCGAACCGGTTCGCGCTGGGGGCCGCGATCGGCAGCTTCGCGGACCGCAGCAGCCGCTGCGCAACAGGGTGGTCGGGGACGCGCACGGCGACGTCCGGCAAACCTGCGGTGACGATGTCCGGCACGAGGTCGGTCTTCGGCAGCACGAGCGTTAGCGGACCGGGCCAGAAACGGTCCGCTAGCGCGCGCGCCGCGTCAGGAAGGCCCCCCGCGACGAGCGTCCGCAGGTCGTCGCGCGACGCGACGTGGACGATCAGCGGGTCGAACCGCGGCCGCCCTTTGAGAGCGAAGACCTTCGCCACCGCAATCGGGTCGAGCGCGTTGGCCCCCAGGCCGTAGACCGTCTCGGTCGGGATCGCGACGAGCTCGCCGCGCCGCAGCAGGTCTGCCGCCAGGTCGATCGACGCGTCGGTCACCGGGTGTGCGCCGCTCAAGCCCATGCGGGGACCTTCCACAGCGGGACCGTGCGCTTCATCTCATCGACGAACCACGCCACCGCGTCGAGCGACTCCCTGCGGTGCGCGCTCGATACAGCGACCCGGAAGGAGCAGGCGCCGACGGCGACACGCCCGACGCTGTGCTCGACGTCGATCGACGCGAGGCCGAACCGCTGGCGCGCCGCGTGGGCCAAGCGGTCGAGCTCGCGAGTCGTCATCGGCTCGTACGCCTCGTAGACGAGCGCCGCCAGGGGTCGGTCGTTCTCGATCCGGCGGACGACCCCCTCGAACACGAGGCTCGCGCCGACGCCGTCGGCGGCGAGCGTCGGCTTCGCGATCGCCAGCGGCCCCTCGACGAGTGTCACCGCGACGCCGCTCATCCCCCCGACACCATGCCGATCAGCGCCAGCTCCTCGCCCCCCGTGAGAAGGCGCTCGGGCGTTGCGAACTCGTGGTCCACCGCCAACCGGCTTGCCGCGAGCGAGGGGAGCAGGGCAGGGGAGGCGGCGCCGATCGCCTCCAGGACGTCGGCTACCGTGCAAGGTGAATCGACGAGGTCGATCTCGATCGACCGCGTTCCCACGGCGACTGCTTGCGGTCCAAACACCAGCACCGTCCGTCGCATCGGCAGGCAGACTCGGGGGTCGAAGTCGAAACAGGGGCCGGGGGTCGCAGCGGACGAGCGTGGCGAGGAGGGGGCTGCACCCGCGCGCGGCCGCCTCGCTCCCGTATACTGTCTCGCCACGCACCAACCCCCGCAAGCGCAGGCAAACCAGGCGCCCGATGACCCCCGAGCTGACGGCTGTCGATGAAGCGATCTCGTTGCTGCTCGCGCGGGTGTCGCTTGTGGGCGTCGAGCGCGTCGCGATCGCCGACTGCGGCGGCCGCGTGCTCGCCGAGCCGATCGCCACCGACCGCCCGAGCCCGCCGCTCGACGCCAGCGCGATGGACGGATTCGCCGTTCGCACCGGCGAGCTGGCGGCGGGGCCCTTGCCGATCGGCGGCGAGTGCCGCATCGGCCAGCCTCCGCGCGAGCTCCCGCCGGGGGTGGCGCTGCGGATCTTTACTGGCAGCCCCGTGCCAATCGGCGCCGACGCCGTGGTCCGCGTCGAGGACGCCGTGGTCGATCGCGACGCGATGTCGCTCCGCGCCGGCGTGGGGGTCGCTCTCGGAGACCACGTCCGTCGCCGCGGCGAGAACGCCCCGGCCGGCGCGGCGGTGCTCGGGGCGGGGCAGGCGTTGTCCCCGGCGGCGGTCGCGGCGCTCGCGTCGCTCCGAACCGGCGGCGTGCGCGTGCATCGCAGGGTGCGCGTCGCAGTGATCGTGACGGGGGACGAGCTCGTGGCGGCGAACGCCGACACCGGCGCCGACGAAAGCGCGGTCGAAATCGACCCGTGGCGCCTCCGCGACTCGAACGGCCCAACCCTCGCGGCGCTCGTGCGCGCGCTGCCGTACGCCACCCTGGCGCAGCTCCGGCACGCCGGTGACTCGGCGGCCGAGACGCGCGCCGCGCTCGAAGGGGCGCTCACAGGCGACGACTCGGCCGACCTTGTCGTGCTCACCGGCGGGGTGTCGAAGGGGGACTACGACTGCGTGCCGGACGTAGTCCGCGAGCTCGGAGGCGAGGTCCTATTCCACGGCCTCGCGCTTCGCCCGGGGAAACCGGCTTTCGGCGCAGTGCTCGCTGGCGTTCCTGTCCTCGCGCTCCCGGGAAACCCCGTCTCGGTGATGGTCACCGGTCGGACGCTGCTCGGCCCCGTGCTGCGGAAGCGCGCGGGGCACGCCGACCCCGAGCCAAAGCCGCGGCTCGTGACGCTCGACCCGCCGCACGACAAGCCGCTGGCGCTGGAGTGGCGCCGGCCGGCGGTGCTCGGCGCAGAAGGTCGTGCCCGCATCGCCCCGGTGCGAGGTTCGGGCGACGTGGTCGGCGGCGCGACGAGCGACGGCTTCGTCGTCATCCCCGCGAACACGACCGGCGCCGGTCCGTTCCCGTTCTATCGTTGGACCCTTTGACTCAGTCCCCCGTGAGCCCCGCTGCGATGCCTAGCGCCGACGAACCACGCCTGTCGCACCTCGACGCCTCGGGCCAAGCGCGGATGGTCGATGTTGGCGACAAGCCGGTCACCGATCGACGCGCTGTCGCCGAAGGGGCCGTTTGGGTAGGGCCCGAGGTAGCCGCCGCGATCCGCGCGAACACGCTTGTCAAGGGAGACCTGCTCTCCGTCGCGCGGCTGGGGGGTGTCCAAGGGGCGAAGCGCGCGTCCGACCTGATCTTGCTCTGCCACCCGCTGGCGCTCGCCCATATCGACGTGACGGCCGAGCTCGACGGCGAGTGCGTCGTGTTGCGCGCGGCCGTGCGGACCGCGGCACAAACGGGGGTCGAGATGGAGGCGCTCGCCGCCGTGTCGGCAGCGGCGCTCAACGTGATCGACATGGGCAAGTCGCTCAACCCGCGGATCGAGGTCCGCACGATCCGCGTCGTCGAGAAGTCGGGGGGCAAGAGTGGCCCTCCGACGGCGCCGCTGAGCAAGAACCTCACCGTCGCCGTGCTAACGGTGAGCGACCGTCGCTCGCGCGGCGAACAGCTCGACCTCGGCGGGCCCGCGGTGGCGCAGGCGGCCGAGTTGCATTTGGGGGCGACCGTCGTCGCGAGCGCCTGCGTTGCCGACGAGTTCGACGCGATCGTCTCGCAGCTTCGCGCTTGGCTCAACGCGCCCGACGCGCCGCGGCTCGTCCTCACCACCGGGGGGACCGGCCTCGCCCCGCGCGACGTCACCCCCGAGGCGACCACCGCCGTGATCGAGCGCCCCGCGCCGGGCCTCATCGAGCTAGCCCGCGCCCGCTCCCTGCCGGGCAAGCCGCACGCCTTCCTCAGCCGCGCGGTGGCGGGGGTCGCCGGCCGGACGCTGCTAGTGAACCTCCCCGGTTCCCCCCGCGGCGCCGCCGACACGGTGCGTTTGCTGGCCGACGTACTGCCGCACGCGGTGGATACGCTCGCGGGCGAGGATGGGCCTCACCCGGCGTGACGGCTAGAAAAGAGAAAAACGCTAGGTACTCCTGCGTTTCTTCGCTACACTCTGCGGCTTACCGCCTGTCGGCGCCCCCCACCTCCTCCAGGAACACCCGAATGTTTGCCCAACGTAGCCTCTGCCGTACTGGAAACTGCTCCGCGATCGCCTTGCTGCTTACGCTTAATGGGGCGCCCGCCGAGGGGGGCACCGGGTTGGCGGTCTTCTCCGGTTCGGGTTCGAACGCCGCGGCGATCCAGGGGACGGTCGATAGCTTTCGGGCGGCGCTGGGGACGCTGAACCCCAACAACGGCTCGTCGTTCGCCAGCGGTCGTCGCGAGATCAACTGGGACGCCGTCCCCGACACGGCCAGCGACCCGAACCTGTTCCCGGGCGACTTCTTCAACAGCACGACCGTCGCGGGCCGGTCGCGGGGGGCGATCTTCACGACCCCGGGAACCGGCTTCCTGACCAGCGCCGACGCCAGCAACCCGACGAGCACCTCGCTGGGCTTCGGTTTCTCGGCGGACTTTGTGCCGTTCAGCGCCGAGCGGCTGTTCACCCCCATCGGTAGCAACGTGGTGAACGTCACTTTCGCCGTCCCCGGGCAAGGCTCGCCGGCGACCGTGTCGGCCTTCGGAGCGGTGTTCAGCGACGTCGAGAGCGCGGCGACCTCGGTGTTCGAGGCGTTCGCAATCGACGGGACGCTGCTCTTCTCGGGGGGGGTCCCGACGAGCTCCAGCGGCGGGTTCTCGTTCGTGGGAGTCCAAGCGACCGCCGGCGAGCAGATCGCCCGCGTGCGGCTGACGCTAGGCGACGCGGTGATCGTCAGCAACGGCAACATCACGGGGAGCAACGACACGGTGGTGCTTGACGACTTCATTTACGCCGAGCCGCAGCTTGTGCCCGAGGGGACCTCGCTCGCCCTGGCGGCTGCCGCCGTCGCGGCTGCGTGCGGTTCTAATGGAGCTCGCCGCCGCGCGGCCGAGTGAGCGGCGAACCGCGAATCCGTAAGAAGAGATAGCCCGGGAGGGGCGGCAGACACGGCTCGTGCCAACTGTCGCCCTTCCGGGGCCTCGCGATGGGAACAGATTGATCCGAAATCGCCCAACCAGCAGATCCAGGCACTGATAACGAACTTTCCGGGGTAGCGAACGCGGAACGGTGAAACCACCGTTGACGGCCGGGTTGGTGCGGCCGAGGATGCGGCTTCTAAATCCTTTCGGCGTGCGCAATGCGGTTTGGGAGGTAACGATGTCGATAACTGAATCCATGTATCGACGTCGGCGTCAAGCTCGAACGGCGTGGCTTCGCGCATTCGTGGGTTTCAGCATGTTCGCGACCTGTCTCGTTCCCGCAGCGTACGTGGTACTTTCGGGAAAGCCGATTGTAATCATCGTACGGGAGGACGCGTCGAGCGAGCGACCAGCGACGGCACCAGAGCGACTAGCCCAGCGCGAACGCGAGCGGATTGTTGTCGCGTCCCCCGTTGCGAGCGATGCGGTCCGGCGCCCTAGCCGGCGCGTCATGCCCGATGCGGTCTTGAGCAAAACAGATCGCCAAGACGATCCGGATCGGCCCGTCGAACCTGGGTTTGTTCCCGTTTTGACCAGCGATCTGGCGATCGCGTCAGAAACTATCCAACTGGACTTCGAGCGCGAGCGGACGATTGTTTTTCTGGAGGACCTCTTTCCGAGTCTTGGATGGCCAAAGATCGAGGCAAGTCAGCTTCGGGTCCTCGGCTTAAGCGGGACGGACAAGACTACCTCTACCAAGGATGCGAGCGACCCGTCCTCGGGCCCGACCGACACACTGCTGCGGATGGGAGAATCCGTCACGCACTGGTTCACTCAGGCAACCCACGTTGGTATTCAGACGCTGCTCGAGCTGCGAACACGTGACGGTGACGACAAGCCTGCGTTAGTCGTGCGAGGAGTCGTCAAGGACCGGCAAGGAAACGCTGCCGCCCTTAACTTCGCGGCAATAAGGCGAGAGAGGCGGCTTTGGCGAAGTTACCCACGGCTGCGAGCTCCCAAGCCTCAGCCGTCGCCGTACGCCAACGTGCTTAGCATGATGTCGAACGATGCGCTTGCGATCTACGCCGTCGATCCGCGGGCCCAAGCGATTGAATTGAACAATCGGCTTGCAGCCGAAGCCGCTGTGAACGCTGAGCGGGCGCGGCGGGCTCAGGTGTCGCTCGCGATGCTTGATGCACTCGGGCTCTTGGATGGTTGGATTACTTCCCTTCACGGCACTGCGTGTGTTCGGGTGGCTGTCCTCCAACCCGACTTGAGGAACGTGACCACAACTCCGCACGGTCTTCGGTAGACCCCGATGGCCGGCTCCGTGAGGCCTGCCCAAGGCAATCACGCATTGGCGACGGATCGTAAGCCGTAGCCTCTCGCCGCCGTGTCGAATGCTGGCGATCACTGGACGCCCCGCCACTCGTTGCCGGGCGCCGAGGGCGTTGCGTATCTGCCGCTGCGGCAGTACCTTCGAACCATCAAGCGGCCTCGTGGCGCAACTGGATAGCGCGTCGGCCTCCGAAGCCGAAGGTTGCTGGTTCGAATCCAGCCGGGGTCATTTATTGTGCGGAGTTGGCGGGCGTTGGGGCTCGACTCCGCAGGACAGCCCTTCTCTCGGGATCGTCGCCGCCCCAGGCCCGCCGCGCCGCTGCGGCTCGGCCCTTTCTTCGGAGCCCCCTCACGATGCCGAGCGTCCCGCACCGCCTGCTGCACGGCCCCGGACCCTCGCCGGTCGCCCCTTCGGTTCTTGAGGCGCTGGCGGCGCCCTGCATCGGGCACATGGACCCCGTCTTCCTGCGGCTGATGAACGAAGTGCGGGAGATGCTGCAGCGCGTCTTCCAGACCGAGAACCAGATGACGCTCGCCTGCTCGGGGACCGGGTCGGCCGGCGCCGAGATGCTGATGGACAACCTCGTCGAGCCGGGCGACACCTGCCTGATCGGCGTCAACGGCGTGTTCGGCGGTCGCCTGACCGACAAGGCGAAGCGCGCCGGGGGGGTGGTCCACACCATGACCGCCGACTGGGGCTACGTGTTCGACCAAGACGCGATCCTGGCCGAGGTCGAGCGCCTGAAGCCGAAGCTCGTGGCGTTCGTCCACGCCGAGACCTCGACCGGCGCACACCAGCCGTTCGACCGCCTCGCCGACGCGGTCCACAAGCACGGCGGCCTGCTGGTGATGGACTGCGTCACTTCGCTCACGGGGCTTCCCGTGAAGATCGACGAGTGGGGGATCGACGCCGCCTACTCGGGGACGCAGAAGTGCCTTTCGTGCCCCCCGGGGCTGTCGCCGGTGACGCTCTCCCAGCGGGCGATGCACAAGGCGAACGGCCGCAAGACGCCGTGCAACTCGTGGTACCTCGACCTGAAGCTCGTCGGCAACTACTGGTCGGGGAGCCGCGCCTACCACCACACCGCGCCCGTGAACATGAACTACGCGCTGCACGAGGGGCTGCGGCTGGCGCTCGAGGAAGGCCTCGAGAACCGCTTCGCACGGCACCGGCGCGTGCACGAGTTGCTGAAGAGCGGCCTCGAAGAGCGCGGCTTCACCTACGCGTCGGACCCCGCGCACTCGCTGCCGATGCTGAACTTGGTGAACGTCCCCGCGGGGGTCGATGACGAAGCCGGGGTGCGGCGCCGTTTGCTGGACGAGCACGGGCTCGAGATCGGTGGCGGGCTCGGCGCTCTGGCCGGCAAGTGCTGGCGGATCGGCGTGATGGGCCACGGCGCGCGCGACGAGAACGTCGGGAAGATCCTCGCGGCGCTCGACGCGGTGATGCCCGTCGCCCCCTGAGCGTCGAGCGGTCGCGCTACGCAATCGGCCGGTCCGCAGATCGCCCCACCGAGGCGTCGCGTACGGCGAGCAACTGCGCCGCGATGCTCACGGCGATCTCGGCCGGGTGATTCGAGCCGATGGGGAGCCCCACCGGGCAGTGGAAGTCGAGGCGGTCTCGCGCGATCCCGGCCTCTTCGAGTTCCCGTCGCAGCACGGCAGCCTTGGCCTTGCTGCCGATCACTCCCAGGAACGCGAACCGGCGGCCCGCCTGAAAGGCACGCAGCAACACCGGCAGGTCGCTGGCGTGGCCGCGCGTCATGCAGAGGACGTAGTCGGCGTCGGTCAGCCGATCGACCTCGGCCGGCGGGTCGTCGGTCCGCACGGTGCTGACCCCGACCGGGAGCTCGTCGAGCCACTCGGCGCGGGGGTCGATGCACGTGACGTGGCACGGCATGGGGGCGAGCACCGCGGCGAGCGCCTGCGTGACGTGCCCGGCGCCGAACACGACGACGTTCCACGTGGCCCCGCCGATCGACTCGAAGAACATCCGAACGCGGCCGCCGCACGTCATGCCGACGTCGGCCTTGAGGCTCCAGTCGACATAGAGGTGCGACCCTCCCGACGTAAGGAGCCCCTGCGCCTCGTCGATCGCCCGGGCCTCGACCCGCCCCCCCCCAACGGACCCGTGGTTGCGGCCGTCGCGGGTGACGATCATCTTCGCCCCCACCGCCGTGGGAGTCGAACCGGCCAGATCGACCACCGTCACAACGACGTACGCCTCGCCCGCCGCGGCGAGCTCGACCATTCGTTCGAGGTGCGACGTGCTAGCCATCAGCAGAGGGGTTCGTGGTCGCAAGGGCCGGGGTCAGCGCCGCACGTAGGCGGTGACTGCTTCTGTCGCCGCGAGCGACTCGGTGAGCGTCATCAAAACCTCTTCGTTCGTCGCCGGGATGCGCAGCGCTGGGGGGGCGTCGTCGGGGACCGCCTGCGACAGGGCGTGCTTCACCGCCAGCCAGACGGCGACCCCCAGCATCAGCGGCGGTTCGCCGACCGCCTTGCTGCGGCCGACGTTCATCGCGTGCTTGGGGTTCTCGATGAAGTCAACGCGCAGGTCGCGCGGCAGATCGGTGATGTTGGGGATCTTGTAGGTCGTGGGGCCGTTCGACAGCAACACCCCGCCGGGGGCGTAGCGGAGCTCCTCGTTCGTGCACCAGCCGACTCCCTGCACAAACCCGCCGATGACCTGACCGCGGTCGATCCCCGGGTTGATCGAGCGGCCGATGTCCATCAGCAGGTCGCAGCGCTCGACGGTCACGTCCCCCGTGTAGCGGTCGATGGAGACCTCGGCGACGGCGGCGCCGGTGGTGTAGTAGAAGAACGGCGAGCCGCGGCCCGTTTCGCGGTTGAAATCGACCCCCGGGGTGGCGTAGAAGCCGCGGGCCCCGAGGTCCACGCGCTCGCGACGGGCCGCGTTGCAGAACTCGCCGAACGGGATGCGGTCGCCGGGGTCGGCGATCCGCGCGTCGTAGACCGCGCCGCCGGCGAAGCGGACGTGCTCGGGAGAGCGGACGATCCCCTGCGCGGCGTTCGCGAACAGCTCGGCGGCGAAGTCCGCCATCCGGCGCTTGATCTGTCGGCAGGCTTCGATCGCCGCGGCGCCGTTGAGGTCGGTCCCGGCGCTCGCGGCGGTGGGGCTCGTGTTGTGGTTCTTCTCGGTCGAGGTGGTCATCAGCACGACGCTCTCGTGCCCGACGCCGAACTCATCCGCCACGAGCTGCCGGAGCTTGGTGTTCAGCCCCTGGCCCATCTCGGTGCCGCCGGTCGAGACCTGGACCGAGCCGTCGGTGTAGACGTTCACCAGGGCGTTCCCCTGGTTGAGGAACTTGGTGGTGAACGAGATCCCGAACTTCACCGCCGAGATCGCCAGCCCGCGGAGCTTCGCGCGCTGCGCTGCGTTGTGCTCGGTCACGGCGCGTATCCGCCGGCGGTAGTCGCTCGACGCTTCGAGCCGGTCGAACGTCTCCTCGAGCACGTGGTCACGCACGATCTGGCCGTACGGGGTGAGGCTCCGCTGAAGGTCGCCGTCGCGGTACAGGTTCGCGCGACGCACGTCCCAGGCGTCGAGGCCCAGGGTCTGCGCGACCTCTTGCAGCACGTTCTCGACGAGCGCGATCCCCTGGGGCCCGCCGAACCCGCGGAACGCCGTGTTCGGCGGGAGGTTCGTGCGGCAGACCTGGCCCTCGAAGCGCGCCGCGGGGAGGTAGTAGGCGTTGTCGAGGTGGAGCATCGTCCGCTCCATGATCGACGTGCTCAGGTCGGCGAACGCCCCGCCGTCGCTGTAGGCCTTGACCTCGAGTGCGAGGATGCGCCCGTCGTCGTCGAACGCCACTCGCCACGACGACTTGTAGGGGTGACGCTTGCCGGTCATCCGCATGTCGTCGTCGCGCGACAGGACGATCCGTGCCGGGCGGCGTGTCTTGTGCGCCACGAGGGCCGCCATCGCCGCAGGGATCGCCGACTGCGTCTCCTTACCGCCGAAGCCCCCTCCCATCCGCTTGCAATCGCAGACCACCTGGTGCAGCCGCAGGCCGAGCGCCTCGGCGACCACGGTCTGCGTCTCGGTGGGGTTCTGCGTGGAAGACAAGACGCGCATCGCGTCCCCCTCGCCGGGGATCGCCAGCGACGATTGCGGCTCGAAGTAGAACTGCTCTTGGCCCCCCGACTCGAAGACCCCCGCCAGCAAGTGCGGCGCGCTAGCGAACGCGGCATCGACGTCGCCGCGCTCGATCTTGCGCCGCGGGCCGAGCCAGCTCGCGGCCGCGACCGCTTCGTCGATCGAAAGGATCGGCGGGGTCGGTTCGATCTCCAGACGCACCAGCGAGCGCGCGCGGTAGGCGACCTCGCGGCTGATGGCGGCGACGACCGCGACCGCTTGATGGACGTACTCGACGCGGTCGTCGGCGAGGAACGGCTCGTCGTGGAAGATCGGCCCGAAGCGATTGTGTCCAGGCAGGTCAACGTGCGTGTAAACGCCGACGACCCCCTCGATGGCGAGCGCCGCGCTCGGGTCGATACCGCGCACCACGCCGGCCGCGACGGGCGACGGGACGAGCGTCACCCACAGCTCGGCGGCGAGCGGCGGCAGGTCCTCGATGTAGAGCGCTTCGCCCGCGACGTGGCCCGGCGCCGAATCGTGGGGCAACGGCTTACCGATGTTGGCCATGGACTAGACCCCCACCGGCTGCGGCGCGGCTTCGTGCCACGCCTTGAGGAACAGGTTTTCGACGAGCTGAAGCCGGTAGGACGCGTCGCCGCGGACGTCGGAGATCGGGGTCACCTCGGTGCGCGCGACGCGCCCCGCGGCGCGGAACAGGGCCTCGCTGGCGGGCTGACCGACGACGCTCGCCTCGGCCCGTCGGCAACGGACGACCGTGGGACCGACGCCACCGAACGCGAAGCGCGCCGCGGCGATCGTCTCGCCACCGGGAGCAAGACGCCACCACAGCGCGCTGGTCACCGTCGAGATGTCCATGTCGCGGCGTTTCGAGACCTTGTCGATGCGCAGCCGCTCGTCGCTCGCAAGCAACGGAATCTCGACGCGGACGATCAGCTCGTCGGCCGCCAGGTCGAGCTTCTTGTACCCCAGGTAGAAGCGGTCGATCGGCGCTCGGCGCTCGCCGCGCGTGCTCGCCACGATCACGTCGGCGCCGAGCGCGTAGAGCGTCGGCAGCGCGTCGGCGATCGGCGAGCCGTTCGCCAGGTTGCCGCCGACGGTCCCCAGCTCGCGGATTTGAGGGCTCCCGAACCTCGAAAGGACCTCCCACCACTCGGGCAGGTGCTCGAGCGCGGCGAGCTCGACCTGTCGCCAAGTCGCCCCCGCGCCGAGCGCCAGCACCCCTACCGGGAGCGCCTCGACGCGGTCGAAGCCTTCGACGCGACCCAGCCACAGGACGGATCGCGGATCGATCTTGCCGTGATTGCGCTGCACGCCGACGTCCGTCGCGCCGGCGACGATCTTCGCGTTGGGGTGCTTCGCTCGCAGCGCCAGCGCCTCATCGATCGTCGTCGGGACGAGCGCGATCGGCTCGCCCGTCGCCGACGGGACGGCGACCGATTCGGCGGACAGTCCCGCGATGTCGGAGACCAGCTCTGAGGCGTCGTACAGCGCGGCGATCGGCGTGACGCTCGCCGGGTCGATCGTCCGACCCGCCTCGAGGATCTGGGCGTAGCCCGTGCAGCGGCACAGGTTGCCCGACAGGCCGTAGCGGAGCCCCTCGTCGTCGAGCGCTGGCGAGCCCCGGTCGCGGCTCTGCTCGACCAGTCCGTGCAGCGCCACCACAAAGCCCGGCGTGCAGAACCCGCACTGGCTGCCGTGGCAGTCGATCATCGCCTGCTGCACAACCGACAGCGCGCCGTGGCGCTTCAGGCCTTCGACGGTGACCACGTGGGCCCCGTCGAGCTGGTACAGAAAGGCGATGCACGCATCGACCGTACGGTAGACGATCCGCCCCGTGCTGAGGTCGAACCGTCCCAATAGCACCGAGCAGGCGCCGCAGTCCCCTTCGGCACAGACGACCTTGGTTCCAACCAACCCGCAGTCGGACCGCAACCAGTCGCTCAGGGACCGCAGCGTCGCCTCACCGCGCACTTCGTGGCGGCGTCCGTTGACGTAGAAGACCAGGTGGTCGCGCATCGAGGCGGGGCGGGGGCGCCGCATGGGGGGTAACGTGGGTTGTCGCCTCGGGCGAAGGGACAGCCGGTCGCCCCTCGCGTCGCCTCCGCCTGTCTCGTTACCCTACCCACACAGGGGGTGGACGACAACTTGAAGCCTCCGGGACCAGCCGAGCCCACCCAAAACCAAGCCGTGATGTCGAACGCCTCGGCTCAGCCGGTCCCGTCGATCTCGCCCGACGCGATCCGCCACCACGCGGCCGAGGTCATGCGGCGCTGCGACGTGCTCGCGACCTATTCCGAACAGTCCGACCGGACAACGCGCCGCTACCTCTGCGAGGCGATGCACGGGGTTCATGCGGAGCTCGGATTGTGGATGGAGCGCGCCGGCCTGACGACGCGCGTCGATGCCGTCGGGAACCTGATCGGCCGCCGCGCCGGCGCCGTCACGCAGCGGGTCCTGCTGCTCGGCTCGCACCTCGACACGGTCCCCGGGGGGGGCAAGTACGACGGCGTGCTCGGCGTGCTGCTGTCGCTGGCGGCGGTGGAGCTGGTCGGCGACCGGTTACCGTTCGCGGTCGACGTGCTGGGGTTCAGCGAGGAGGAGGGGGTCCGCTTCGCCCTGCCGTACCTGGGGAGCCGCGCCGTCGCGGGGACCTTCCGCCAGGAGTGGCTCGTCCGCTGCGACCCGTCGGGCTGCACGATGGTCGAGTCGATCCGCGCCTTCGGGCTCGACCCCGACGCGCTCGCCGCGGCGGCGTACAACCCGGCCAACGTGATCGGCTACGTCGAGCCGCACCTCGAGCAGGGGCCCGTTCTCGAGCGCGCCGACCGGCCGATCGGCGTTGTCGATGCAATCGCCGGCCAGAGCCGGCTGCGGCTGCGCTTCGCGGGGGAGGCAGGCCACGCCGGCACGACTCCCATGGAGCTTCGCCGCGACGCGCTGGTCGGCGCCGCCCGCTTCGTTGCCACGGTCCGCGAAGTGGGCCGCGAAAGCCCCAACCTACGGGCGACCGTCGGCTCGCTGCGCGTCGCCCCCGACGCGTCGAACGTCATCCCCGGGGCGGTCGACCTGTCGCTCGACGTGCGACACATCGACGACGACGTTCGAGAGGTCGCGGTACATTTGCTGCTCGAAGCGGCGCAGTCGATCGTGGCTGACGAAGGCCTCGAGCTGACCGTCACCGACCGCAACGAGTCCTGCGCCGTGACGCTCGACCCGCTGCTCCGCGCGCAGCTGAGCGCCGCGGCGGCCGACGTGGGGCTGGACCCCTACCCCCTGTCGAGCGGCGCCGGGCACGACGCGGCGCCCCTTGCCGAGCGGTTCCCCGTCGCGATGCTCTTCATTCGGCACCCCGGCGGCGTCAGCCATCACCCCGACGAGCGGGTTGACGAGCCCGACGTCGCCGCCGCGCTAGCGGTTATGGTCCGATTCCTCGAGCGGATGGCGAGCGACTTCGCCGCGAGCACCTGATGCCCGAACCTACGTTCTCGCGACCGCTGCCGGGGCCCCACGGCTCGACACGGACCTCGGTCGCTGCCGACCACGCCCTGATCGCCCCCGACGGGCACGTGCCGTCGCCGCTGGCCGGGTGGCCGGGGGCGAAGTGCGTCGTGCTGATCAGCCCCGCGATGGGCGCCGCGCCGCGGGCGCCGCGATTCACGATGTACCTGGTACCGGCCTTGGACGCCGTGAAGTCGGCCCCCGCTTCGCCCGGCGTGCAGCGGCTGGGGTACCTGCTCACGGGGACGGGGTCGTACGGCGGCAAGCCGCTCGCCGAGGGCTCGTTCGTCTACACCCCCCCCGGCGACACGACGCCGATCGAGCTCGCCGCGGGGACGCGGATGCTGGTCTTCGAGAAGCCCTACGCCCCGCTCGCCGGGGTGGCGCCCCCCGCGGCGCGCACGGGGCGGCTCGCCGACTCGCCGACTGAGGCGTTCCTCGGCGACTCCGACGCGATGCTCGCCACGCTGCTGCCGATCGAGCCGGCCTTCGACATGGCGGTGAACGTCTTCACCTATCAGTCGGGCGCCCGCCTGCCGTTCGTCGAGACACACGTCATGGAGCACGGGCTCTACATGTCGGCGGGGGAGGGGGTCTACCGCCTCGCCGACCGCTGGTACCCGGTCGAAAAGGGGGACTCGATCTGGATGGCGGCCTACTGCCCGCAGTGGTTCGTGGCGATGGGCAAGGGCCCCGCGCAATACGTCTACTACAAAGACATCCACCGCGACTCGCTACAGCCCTGACTCCCGAACGCCCGCCGCGATGCCCGAACTCCCGACGATCGAAGTCGATGCCGCGCGGCTGCAGGCGGAGCTCGAGCAACTGGCGACCTTCAGCAGTTGCCCCGAGCCGCCGCCGGCGGTGACGCGCGTCGTCTACAGCCCGGAGGATGTCGCCGCGCGGGCCTACCTGCGGTCGGTCTACGAGGAGGCGGGGCTCGCCGTGCGCGAGGACGCGGTCGGCAACGTGTTCGCCCGCTGGGAGGGGAGCGACCCGACGCTGCCGGCGGTCGCCACCGGCTCGCACTGCGACGCGATCCCCCACGCGGGGATGTACGACGGCACCGTCGGCGTGCTGGGGGGGGTCGAGGCGGTCCGCGCGCTACAGCGCTCGGGCTACGAGCCGCGGCGGTCGATCGAGGTGGTGATGATCACCTCCGAGGAGCCGACTCGCTTTGGAATCGGCTGCCTGGGGAGCCGGGCGCTCGTCGGAAGCCTCACGCCAGAACGGCTCCGTAGCCTCGTGGGGCAAGACGGAGTCTCCCTCGACGACGCCCGCAAAGCGGCCGGCGTGACGGGGGACCTGGCTTCGGTCCTGGTGCCGCAGGGCGCCTACGACGCCTGGGTCGAGCTGCACATCGAGCAGGGGCCGGAGCTCGAAGCGCTCGGCGTGCCGATCGGCGTGGTGTCGGCGATCGCCGCCCCCAGTTCGCTGGTGTTCCACCTAGAAGGGGAGGGGGGGCACGCCGGGGGGGTCCTGATGCCGCGCCGCCGCGACGCGCTCTGCGCCGCCGCCGAGCTGACGCTCGCCATCGAACGCCTGGCCACCCATCAGCAAACCGGGTCGAGTGCG
>JBOFFC010000024.1:0-8823 GCA_051648405.1 Lacipirellulaceae bacterium | reverse complement strand
AGTACTTCTCGGGCAAAGCAACCTACGAGACAGAGCTCATCGTGGATCGAGAGACCCTTGAGCGCTGCTCGCGCGTTGACATCGACCTAGGTCGAGTGGGCGATCTCGCTGAGGTCTGGGTCAACGACGGAACGACCGGGGTGATGTGGCGTCCCCCGATGTCCCGCGACGTTCGCCCGATGCTGCGGCCCGGCCGCAACAAGCTCCGGGTTGTGGTCTGGAACACGTGGCACAACCGCTTGGCCGGCGACGAGCAGTTCGCGGCTGACTTCACCACGGGACGCGACAAGGGCGAGGAATTGGGCCGAGGCCTCGCCGCGTTCCCCGATTGGCTACTGAAGGGGGGACCACGTCCCTCGGGGGACCGCCTTACCTTCACGTCATGGTTCTACCATCGTCGCGACACGCCACTCCTGCCGGCCGGTCTAATCGGCCCCGTGCGTCTTGTGCCTTACGGCGAGGTCGCCCTCCGACCGACGTCCGTGAAGGGCGTCGGCGAGTAACAGCGAACACGCCGGGGTAGACTTTGTGACGACGACGCGATGCCCATTCGCGACTCGTCGCTTAGCGGGGTGGTCCATCCATGAAGCACCGCGACAAACGCGACCTCCCCACCAAGCCGTGCGCCTCGTGCGGCCGGCCCTTCGTGTGGCGCAAGAAGTGGCAGCGCGACTGGGAGAACGTCCGCTACTGCAGCGACCGCTGCCGCCGGATCGGGCCGACGCCACTGGCGCGTGCGGCCGAGTAGCGGCCCGGGCTACGGCTCGGGACGTTCAAGCCGCGCGTCGAGCCACTGCGCTTCGTCCGCTTCGTCTCCGCGGTCGGCGTAGTCGACCACCAGCGCGACGGCGGTCGCGCCGCTGAGATCGACCTCCACGTCGCGCGGGGCGTCGCCGCCGCGCACCACGTCGCTCTCGTGCAACGGTTCAAAGCGACCGTCGCGCGCGCCGTAAACGCGCAGCACCACGCTGCCGGACGCGGACGACTCGCTCGCTCGCGCGACGGCGAGCGAAGCCCGCAGCGTGCGCGGCCCGCCGTCGAGCGCGTACACGACCCGCGACGCGCTGTGCATCGAGAGTCCCTTCGCCTGACGGCCGGCGCCGGTCGCGAGGCCAACGGGTTGCGGCGCCTCCGGCCGCGGGAGCCCGGCGTCGCGCGCGTAGGGCCAGGCGACCGCCACGTAGGGCGTGTGCCGGTAGTCGGCCGGTTCAAGGTCCGACAAGTAGACGACCCGCGACGAAGCGTCCCCCACCGGCTGCACGAGCGTCACGCGATCGACGGGCGTCGAGAGGGCGGCGCCCCCGGCCGTCGTCGCGCCGAGCGTCTCGCCGTCGATCTCCACCCGCACCGCGCGGAGCAGCGTGCCGTCGTCGAGGCCCACCAGGCAGTAAGGCGTGGTGGCGGCGGCCTCGCGGTCGGAGGCGAACTGCACGGCGACCGCGCGGTCGAGCGGCGTCGTGACCTCGGCGCCGGCGACTTCGACGCGGACCCCCTCGGCGTCGATCGCCACGAGCCGGCCTTCGACGAAGTCGCCGTCGGCGAGCCACACCCGATCGACGTCCGCCGCGAGCTCGTCGTCGCCCGCCGAGGTCAGGTCGGCGAGAACCACCGCGCTCGGGTCGAGCAGCAGCAGCGCGGCCGCTTTGCGCGGCGCCGAGGCCCACCCCCCGTTTCGCTGGACCGAGACCATCTCCGCGTCGGCGCGGGCGATCCCCCCCGGGGCCCAGCCGCGACTCGCGACCAGGCGCGACCCGTCGGCGAGCACCAGCACCGGCGCCCCTTTGTCATCGACGAGCCGCCCGTAGCGAACCAGGTCCGCTGGGCCCGCCTCGAACCGCTCGCCGTTGGGGCGTGCGAAGGTCCCCGTGGCCTCGTCGTGCTGTGCCGAGGAGTAGGCGAACGCGACAAGCTTTGCTTCTTCTCGGACCCCGCCGACGAGCACCACCGAACCGGCCATCGAGCCGCCCGCCACGGCGGGCGACCACGCGACCACGCCAAGGGCCACCACAAGGCAGGATTGGATGCAGCGATTCATCGCGCTATCGCTGAAAGATCGGGAGCGCGTTGTTGGGGAGCTGCAGCACCACCAGCGCCATCGCCGTGGCGTAGTGCGGGCCGTTGCCGTCGGGCCACGCCCCATCGGCGCGCTGCTGGGCGAGCAGCGTGTCGCGGATCGCCGGGTACCAACGCCGCCACCGCTCGCCCCCCGCCTGCCACATCGCCTGCACCGCGTAGTACTGCCCGTAGAAGAAGTGAGGCGACTGATTGATCGCCCCGGCGGGGGGCTGGGCTTCGAGGTACGCCAGTCCCCGCTCGATCGCGTCCCCCTCGTACACACCGGCGCTGTAGAGCGCGACGACGCCGGCCGCCGAGCGCGGGAACAGGCTCGAGCGGTCCTGCGCCGTGTACCCGAAACCCCCATCGACGTTCTGGCAGCGCTTGACGTACTCGATGCAGCGATCGACCGTCTCGGCGGGGACGTGGATCCCCGCGTTCCGCGCGGCGCGCAGGGCCATGATCTGGCAGATCGTCACCGAGATGTCGGCGTCGGTCGGGGTCGGCTGGTAACGCCAACCCCCTTCGCCGTTCTGCGCCGCGACGATCAGCCGGACGGCCGACGCCAGCTTGTCGCGCAGGTCGGGCCGCGGCGACATGCCGTACGCCTCGGCCAGGAACAGCGTGGCGAAGCCGTGGCCGTACATCGGGCCGTGGCTCGAGGCGTCCTCGACTGCGATGAACCCGCTCGGCTGCGTGTGCTCGACGAGGTAATCGACGCACAGTTGGCACTGCTTGCCGTACGGCCCGCGCCCCGGCGTGCTCCCCCCCGAGAGGAACGCCATCCCCGAGACGCCGACGATCGCCGGGTTGCGCCCGAGCCCGCGTCCGCCGAAGCTCCCATCGGCCTCTTGCGAGGCGGCGAGGAACGCCAGCCCGCGCTCGATCGCCCCGTTGGCGGGGGCCATCATCTCGACCGCCGACGCGTCGGGGCCCTCGGCGCCGCGTGCGACCGTGCCGGCGAGCAAGCAGACGCTTGCCGCGATCGCCGCAGCGGCCCAATGCCTCCGTTCGCGGCGAGTGAAACGAGCGCGGCGTGGCGGAGGATTCAAGCGCACGCGGGAACTGAAAGCCTTGAGAGTCTTCACGCCGTCAGCTCCCGTTACGCACACGACTCGGTGGGAAGCGCCCCACTCGATGCACCCCAACTCGACGACCGCCCCACTCAACGGCCCCCCCACTCGACGGCCGTTCGACGCGACTCTCGGCGCCGCTCATCGCTCGGCTTCGCGTTCGGCGAGCCGCTTGTAGTACGCCTCGAGCTCGTCGCGGTACTCGGGGAGGAACTCGTCGGCCGAGCCTTGCAGCATCCGCTCGCGGACGCGCGCCGGTAGGTGGCCCCAGGCCGCCTTTACGAGGTCCGCCGGGGCCTTGCCGCTGGGGTCGGTCGCCTTCTGCGCGCGGACCTGCGTGCTCGAGGTCTTCGCCCCCGACGAGGGCGCCCCCTCGGCGAGGCCGGCCGGCTTCGAGCCCTTGCCCGGCTTCGCGCCGCTCCGCTGGCTCTTCTGCGGGCTCTTCTTGGACGACGGCTTGCCCGACTTCCCGCCCCCTTGGCACTGCTTCTCCATCTGCGCGATCAGCTTGTCGAGCTCGGCGACCGCTTTGCGCTGCTCGGGGACGGCGTTCGACTCGTCGGCGATCATCGACTCGGCCTTCTCCATCGTCCGCACAACCGACAGCAGCGGCGACTCGCCGACGTCCTCCCCCGCTGGGGCTGCGCCGGCCGCACGGTTCATCTGCGCTTCGACCTCGCCCAGATCGACCAGTGGCTTGTCGGCGGCCGCGGGCTGCGCGTCGGGCCCCTTCGCGGGCCCCTTCGTGGGGTTTGGCGCCGGGGCGAACGCCGCGCCGTCGAGCCCCTCGAGCAGGCCGTCACCCAGGTTGTCGGCCGCTGGTTTCGCGGCGGCGGCCGGCGACGCGACGACGATCGTCGGCGCGAACACGCACAAGGCGAGCGCCGTGGCGACGCAAGTCGCTCGGAGCGCTGCTCGTCGCCGCGTCGATTCCTGCGTCATCGTTCCCTCTGGCCGTTGGCCTGCGTAAGGATTGTCACGGCGCCTGCGGGGCGTCGGGGTCATTATTCCTGCGCGTCATCTCCAAGGCTAGCTCGGCGAGGGCCCGCTGCTCGGCCGCCAGCCGTTCCGCTCGCACCGGTCCGTCCGGCGGCGCGGGGCGGCCTTGTCGCAGTGCGGCGGCGACGTCGGCCTCGAAGTTGTCGGTGCGGGCGATCAGCTCGAGCTGCATTAGCCGCAGCATCTTCAGCTCGGCGACATCGACCGGCGACGGCTTCCCGGGCGCCCCCTCCCCTCCCCCGTCCCCTTGCTGCTGGTTCTTTTGCTGTTGCTGGTTGTCGCGCAGCACGTCGGCGACGTGCTTGAGGCGGCCGAGCGCGTCGGCCTCGCGGCGCTGCGTGTCGCGGCCGACGTCGCGCCGGTTGAGCAGCGCCGCGGCCGCTTCGAGCTCGTCCGCGGCGCCGCGCAGCGCGACCTCGAAGACCGCACGGCGCGACAGCTTAGCGGCGGCGGCCGCCACCTCCTCGCCGAGCGACCCCTCGCGCTTCGCGAGCTTCGCGACCCGTGTGGCGAGCCGCCCCTCGGGGGTCTCCCCCGCCGCGTCGGCCTCGACGCGCAGCGTCTGTTGCAGCACCTCGCGCTGCGTTTTCACCATGCCGTCGATCCGCTCGCGAAGTTGGTCGAGCAGGCGCTGGACGATCTGGTCCTCGAGCTGGTCGAGCCGCTTGGCGATCTCGCGCTGCGCTCTGTCGAATTGCTCCTGCGCTTGCTGGGGGTCGGACTTGCCCCCCTGTTTCCCCTGCTGGCCTTCGCCCGATTGGCCCCCCGATTGCGCGCCCGAGGGGTCGCCTCCGGCCAAGCTCTTGGCGCCTTGCTGAGCGTTTTGCCCCGCCTTGGGCGCCGTGAGCCGCTTGAGGCGCCGCGCGACACGCTCCGCTTCCTTCGCGGCTTCGCTGGCCGCCTGCTGGTCGGGCCGCGGCGCCTTCGCGATCTCGTCGGTCTGCTGCTGTACTTTCGCGAGTCGCTCGGCCGCCTCGCGCAGGGCGGCGGCCAGCTCTTCGGGGTTCGACGGCGCCCGCTGGCGGAGCGCCTCGAGCATGCTCTTGAGCCCCTCCGCGGCTTGATCCTGCGCGGCCGCCGCGCGACCCGTCCGCCCCAGCGCTAGGTCGCGCGAAGCGTCGCGCCGCGTGCCCGCGACGTCGCGGTCGCGCCCCTCGGCGAGGGCGTCTTCGACCGCGTCGGCGGCCCCCGGCTGGCGCTCGGCGGCGGCCGCCTCGTCGAGCAGCCCCTGCATGGCCGCCGCGAGCTTCGAGAAACGCCTTCCGGTTTCGGCTTGCGCGCCGAGCAGCTTTCCACGCTCGGCCTTCGACTCGACGGCCCCCAGCGGCTCGTTCGCGCGCTGCGCCGCCGCGGCCGCCTCGGTCGCCGTGGCGGCCGCGAGACCCTCTTGGCGGCGAGCAAGCTCGGCCAGCTCGTCCGCGAACCGCTGGAAGTCTGACCAGCCGGTCAGCCCTTGAGCGATCTGCTCGAGACGCTCGACCGCCGTTGCCTGTCCCCCCGCAGCAGAGCGGAGCGATCCGCCGACTTCGCTCCGCTCGGGGCCGGGGCGCTCGGCGGCTCGGCGCGCGGCGCCGAGCTCGCGCCGCGTGTCGGCGAGCAGCCCTTGGGCGAGCTCGTCGAGCGAAGCCCCCGCCGTGGCGAGCTGCTCGGCAAGCTCGGGGCGCTCGAGTCGGCTGCGGCGGAGCTCGTCGACCAGTTCCCGGGCGAGCTTCGCGGCCCCCCGCGCGGGGTCGGCGACGATCCCTTCGGCGGCACGCTGCTCGAACTCGAGCGACGCCAGCCGATCGACCGTCGTGCGGTCCAAGGGCTTCCCCGCATCGACGTCGGCCAGCAGCTCGACGCCCCGGTCGCGGGCGTCGCGTTGGCGATCGACGGCCCGCTGCACCTCGGCCAGCAGGCGCGACTGCTTCTCGCCGAGGAGCGAGTCGAACTCCTCGTCGGTGACGACCGTCACGCGGCGCGGCAGCGCGGCGCGACCCTCCTGCGGCTTGTAGTCCCCCGCGACGGCGACCAGCTCGAGCCGCGCGCCGGGCGCCAGCGCCAACTCGGCGACGTCCCACTCCAGCTCGGCGACCGCTTGGGGCGAGTCGCCGAGCGCTTCGCGCGGCGGCGGGTCGGCGCCGTAGTCGGCGAGGAGCACGCTGCCGTTCCGCTGCCGCGGGGGTGCTTCGACGTCCCCCGCGCCGGGGGGCGGGGACTCGGCGGACCAACGGACCGCAATGCCTCGGACCGCCAGGTCATCGACCGCGGCGACCTTCAGCGGCACGAGCCCTTTCGCCGTGACGAACGTGTCGCCGGTCGGGGACTGCCACTCGGGCCTCGGCGGGGCGTCGGCGAGCACCTCGTAGGGACGCGGCGGGGCGCCCCCGTCGATGCCCGAGTTCCCCTTCAGCACAAGGCGGTAGGTCGATGCAGTCAACGCGAGCGTCGCGGCGCCGCGCTTCGCATCCGCGGCCGGCGCCTTCGCCTGCGGGGCGCGAGCAACCCAGTCGGCGGCGTCGATCGCGACCTTCCACGGAGCGTCCCCTTGGCCCTCGATCAACCGAGCGTCGATCCGCTCTCCCGCGGGGAGTTCGACGGCCGCCGACTCGAGCCCCTCGTTCACTTCGGCCGTGAGGGAGAGCGTCGTCCCCTCGACCACGCGCAGGGCGCCATCGACGCCCGTCGGCTTCAGCCCCGTGTACGCCGGGGGCGTCGCGTTGATCGTGATCGCCGTCACACGGGGGGGATCGACCACCGCGAGCTCGACCCACTCCATCGTTTGGTCGTCGCCGCCGACCACGCGGTAAGCGAACCCCTTGCGGACGTCGTCGCGGCGTGCGACCGCCTCGCGGCCGACGATCGACATCGGCGCCGACTCGACGCGCGGCGTCCCTTCGCTCGATGCGACGCGGTACTCGATCCGCACGTCGTCCGGCAGCTCGCCGCGCTCGTCAATGGCGGCCACCTCGAGCGCCGAGCCGAGCGGCAACGTCGTCACGCGCTCGACGAGTTGCAAGTGGTTGCGTCGCGGCCAGGGGAGGTCGCTCCAGGGGGCGGCGAGTCGCGCCAGGCCGGTGAGGGCCGTGCCGGGTCCAACGACAGCGAGCAAGGCCGCGACGCCGCCGACCGCGGCCAGGGACCGCCCGGCGCGACGCAGCGGCCGGCGATCGACGACCGCGCCGAAGTCGATCCCCTCGGCCTCGAGGTCGGCCCCGACGACGACCGCGCGGCGCAGCTCGGCCGACCCCGCGTACGAGTCGTCCGCGTTGCTCGCGGCGAACGCCACGGCGCTCGACAGCCTGCTGCCGAGCGCCGCGTTCGCCGTCTCGACGCGCCGCGCGACGGCAAGCGCGTCGGTGGCGCCAATCGCGGCGACCCGGCGTACGCGCCACGCGGCCCACCCGACCACCGCGAGCCACATCCCGGTGAAGACCCAGCGGAGCCCCGGGTCGGTGAATCGGCCAACGGCGTCGATCTCCACGAGCAGGGCCCCCCCGCCGATCGCCGCCACCAGCCACCAGCGCAGCGCGGTCCGCTGGGCCGTTCGCCTAAGCGTTTGGCCGACGCGGTCGAGCTCGGTGAGGAAGCGCGGGTTCAAGGCGAGGCGTTTGGGTTCGGTCAGGGTACGGTCGTTTTGCGTCCTACAGCATCGCACGGCGCTTGCGCAGCACCCACTCGGCGCACAGCGCGCCGAGGAGCAATGTCAGCAGCGGCCAGCGGTTCCAAAGTTCAATCGGCGGGAGGGGCTCGAGCGGCGTCGGGCGGCCGGCCGGGATCGCGTCGGCGAGCCGCGCGAGGTCCTTCTCCGTGAAGTACGCGCCGCGTGTCCGCTCGGCGGCGGAGGTCATCGCGGCGGCGTCGCGCTGCGGCCGGGCCAGCTCGCCGGGGGGAGAGGCGACCTCGAACTCGACGGCGCCGGGGGACGACTCGCCCCCCGACGCGACGATTGTCGCTCGGTACTTCCCCGGCACGAGGTCGCCGATCGCCCCCTGGTAGCGCCCCGCCCCGGCGCCGCTCGCGGCGAGCTCGACACGGCGCTGCGGTTGCCCGGGGGACTCCAAGAGGACGACCGGCGCGGCGCTCTCGGCGGCCGCCGGACGCGAGTCGCGCAGCGTCAGGCGCACGCTCTGCCCCGGCTCGTAGCGGCGGGCCGAGGCCAGCAGCTCGAGGCCCCCCTTCGACGGGTCGCGCTTGCCGCGGGCGAGCGTCCGCAGCGTCTGCACCCAGTAACGCGCGAAATAGACGTCGCCGACGCGGAACCGCCAACGGTACGTTTCGTCGATCGCGTGCTGCACGACACGCCCGGCGCCGTAGAACTGCGTGGCGACGAGCGGCGGGGCGCCGCTTCCGCCCGGCGCCGCGTCCCCCGTGGCCAGGACCTGCGCGGCGGGCTTGGCCGGGCCGACGTCGGCGCTCCAGAAGAGCGGAGGGAGCGTCCGCCACACCCGCTGGCTGTCGGCCGGCGTGTCGGCGAGGAGCATCGCACTCTGCTCGAGGCCGAGCGAGGTCGGCGTGAGCGACAGGCCCCGCGGGTCGTCGGAACCGATCGTCGCGGCGCGCTCGAGGCGTGTCGGGCTCATCGCCACCACCGGCTGGATGCCGCCGTACGCCGCCGGGTAGCTCCGCGGTCCCGCGACGAGGACCAGCCCCCCGCCGGACTCGCCGACAAACAACGCGACGTCGCTCCACAGCGAGCGCGGCAGCAGCGTGGGGT
>JBOFFC010000023.1:0-20974 GCA_051648405.1 Lacipirellulaceae bacterium | reverse complement strand
CGCAGATCAACCGCGCCGTGTCGGCCGGCCAGCGGACGATGCTCGGACGCTTGCTAGCGGAGCACCCGGGCGACTCCCGCGAGTCGAATCACGCAGTCGCCCGTGACCTCTACCTGGGCGTGCTGTCGCGCGAACCTAGTTACGACGAGCTGCTCCTGGTCGATGACGTCCGAGCCGAGACCCTCACTCGCCACGCGGCGATGGAAGACCTGCTTTGGGCGCTCGTGAACTCGTCGGAGTTCTCGCACCGCCGCTGAGCGCTTTTCGATCCGACTTTCTCCCACCGCGTACTCACGGCGATTGTCATGAACTGGCGACACGAATCCGAAGTGCGGTTCGGCTCGCGCGGGCTTCAGCGACGCGACTTCCTCCGCGCGGCGGTCGGTGGCGCGGCGCTGGCGTCGCTCGGCTGGACCGAACGTGTGAGCCTCGCCGCCGAGACGCTCCGCCGCGGCGGCAAGCGCTGCGTGCTGCTGTGGATGGAGGGGGGGCCCAGCCAGTTCGAGACCTTCGACCCCAAGCCGGGCCGCTCGACCGGGGGCGGAGTCGAGGCGATCGGCACGTCGGTCGCCGGGGTGAAGGTCGCCGCGAGCCTCCCGCAGATGGCCGCGCAGATGGGGGACGTGGCCCTCGTCCGCTCGATGACCAGTCGCGAGGGGAGTCACCCCCGCGCGCAGTACCTGATGCACCACGGCTACTTGCCGATGGGCGCAACGCAGTTCCCGACACTCGGCGCAAACGTCACCGAGCGGCTGCGTTCCCTGGGAGTCGCCACGCCCGCCGGGGCGCTGCCGGGGTTCGTCCGGATCGGCGGCCGCGGGTCGTCGGCCGGTGGCGGGGGGCTGCTCGGTGTGGAGTACAACCCGCTGCTGGTGGAAGACGCGTCGCGGCCGCCGCGGAACTCGCGCCCGACGACCGCCGAGAAGCGCTTCCGCCGGCGCGTCGAACTGCTCGGCCGGCTCGAGAGCGACTTCGGCGCGGTCGAAGGGTCGAACCTCGTCCAAGAGCACCGCAAGCTGGTCGCGGCGGCGAGCGACATGATCCTCTCGCCGCAGATGGAGGCGTTCGACATCGCGCAGGAGCCGTCGTCGGTCCGCGCGGCCTACGGCGAGGGGAAGTTCGCCGACGGTTGCCTGCTCGCCCGCCGGCTGCTCGAAGCGGGGGTCACGTTCGTCGAGGTGAACCTCGGCGGATGGGACACGCACCTCGACAACGACAGCCGCGTGAAGGACCTGTGCGGTCAGATGGACCGACCCGCGGCGCAGTTGCTGCGTGACCTCAAAGAGCGGGGGATGCTCGACTCGACGCTCGTCGTCTGGATGGGGGAGTTCGGCCGCACGCCGAAGGTCAACGCCCTGGGGGGTCGCGACCACTACCCGAAGGCGTTCAGCGCGTGGGTGGCCGGCTGCGGCGTGCGTGGCGGGCAGGTGATCGGCGCGACCGACGCCGACGGCCGCGAGGTGATCGAGCGCCCGGTCACGCCGAAGGACCTGCACCAGACGATCTACGCGGCGCTGGGGATCGACAGCGGCTACGAGAACCAGAGCGCCGGGGGCCGGCCGCTCAAGCTGGTGGACGAGGGGGCGGTGATCGACGGCGTGTTGGGGTAGCCGCTCGTTCGGACGCGCGACACCGTTTCGGCTTGCTCGCGGTGGAACGCGTCGAGGGACCGACGCTTGAGCAGGAGCATTGCCGACAGCGCGGCGCGTTGGTGGCGCCGAGCGTGGGTAGGCGGGGCGAGAACCGACAGCCCAGCCAGCAGACTCGGCGGCCGCGCGACCTAGAACGACGTGGCCTGGGCCCACGCGACGGCGACCTCGGTCGGCGACGACACGAGCCACACGATCGCCCCCAACAACAGCGCCGCACCGACAACGACCAGCACCGGTCCGCGCGGGTTGGCCGGCGTCGCGATGCCGCGACACGAACGCCCCAGGGCGTTGGTGAGCCGCCGCCATCCCGCCAGGTTCTGGCCGCCGCCGCTGGCGACGAGCGACGTGTTGCGCATCCACGCGAACGAGTCGAGGTGCAGTTGCACGCCGAGCGCCGGGAGCGAGAGGTTGTCCCCCGCCCAGCGGGCGTCGGGGTCGAGCCTTCCGGCCGCTTCGGCGAGGAGCGGTCGCAACTCGCTCGGCGTGGCGTTGTAGACCACCAGCCGCGGCCGGCAGAGCATCACCGCGAGCGCGACCCACAGCCAGTAGAACGGGATCAAGAACAACCACACGGCGCTCCCCATCTGGGCCGTCGCCTCCTCGGGGCGGAACAGGGCGATCGGGCCGACGATCGCCAGCCCCGTGGCCGCCGCGCCCAGCGCGGCCAGGTCGCTCGACCCGGCGACCACCATCGGCTTGCGCCGCAGGTTCACCAGCCCCAGCACCAGTAAGTAGGCGCCAAGCGGCACAACGGCGACGGCGAAACGGAACGCGTCCAAGGAATGCGGAGTCCGGAATGCAGAGTGCGGAATTCGGGAGGGTAGGGTGCGTCTGCTACGGCTCGCTGCCCACCGCCGGCTGCCCGCTGCCCACTTCGTTAAGCCACTCGAGCACGACCCAGCCGACCTTCGCCAGCGACTCGCCCGAGCATTTCCGCGGGGTGTCGGCTTCGGTGTGCCAGTAGGGGTAGTCGAAGTCGATCAGATCGACCGCGGGGATTTTGCCGATGTTCCGTAGCGGCAGGTGGTCGTCTTGCACCGAGTGCTTGACGGTCGGGACGAACTCTTTCACGCCGATGCGATCGGCGGTCCGCCACAGGCTCTCCATCAGGGGGCGCGACTCGGGCCAGGTGGCGCTGTGCCACTCTTGGTGGACCTGCAAGTCGGCGTCGCCGACCATGTCGAAGAGCACGGCGGCCTCGTACGACCAGCCCCCCTTGCGCTTCAGGTACTGCTGCGCGAACCACGTGCTCCCGAGGAAGTAGGGGTCACGCCGCTCGACGTAGACCAGCTCTTCGCCGTCGAGCATCACGAGATCGACCCCCACTGCCGCGTCGCCGTGCCGCTCGGCGTAGGCCCGCATGTGGTGGGCGAGCTCCATCAGCACGGCCGTGCCGCTCGCGCCGTCGCTCGCGCCGAGGAACCGCCCGCGTGTCCGGGCGACCGGGTTGGGGTCGCGGTCGGGGAACGGGCGCGTGTCGTAGTGGGCGCACAGTACAACGCGGCGCTTCGCGTCGGGCAGGTACCTGGCGATGATGTTCGCCATCTTCACGCGGCCCCCGCGGGGGTTGCGGGCGGCGAAGCGTTGCAGCTCGACCTTCGCGTCGAGCCGCTCGAAGTGCTCGACGAGCAGCCCCTGTTGCTTGAGCATCGCGGGGCTGCCGCTCGGCCGCGGGCCCAGGTCGCAGAGCCGCTTGAGGTAGCCGAACGCCCGGTCGGCGTCGAGCGGGTTGGGCTGTGTCGCGGCGTCAGCCCCCAAGGCGATCGACGTGCAGAACGCGGCCGAGGCGCAGAGTATAAGCAGCGCGAAACGGACGAGCGGCGCGGCGGCGACGGGGTGTTTCCAACGGTGCATCGCCCCAGTCTACGGCCGGGCGCCCGCGGCCATTAGCCCCTGAGGAAGGCTACGCGAGGCCCGTCGGACCGGTCGCGACGGTCGTGACGGGGCGCCACGCGGGGCCGTCGGCGGGCCCCGGCGTCGGGACGGGGGGCCCGCGACCTAGGCTTTCCTCAACCCCGTCTGCGCTCTAGCGCCGCGGCTCAGCTCGGCGCGCTAGCCCGGCGGCTCAACCCGGAAACCCACACGTCCGATGCACGCTTCGCCCCTCGTTGACTGGTCGCCGCTCGACTTCGCCGCGCTCGAACGGGGGGTGCTGGTGGCGCGCCACGCGCTCGCCGAGACGGGGCTGTTTACCGACGACGCGCTCGCCGCGGTGCTCGACGCCCACCCGGCCGAGCATCTCAGCGTCAACACGATGGGCAAGACCAAGGACCGCTTCGACTGGCGCGAGGGAGACCGCAACGGCGTCGGCGGCGCCGAGCTCGTGCGGATGGTGCGCGACGGCCACCTATGGGTGAACGTCCGCCGCGTGCTCGACTACCACCCCGACCACGCCGCCGCCGTTCACGCCGCGATGGACGCCCTGCGGGGGGGCGCCGCGCACTTCCGCGCCGAGCAGCGTACAGCGAACCTGCTCCTCAGCTCGCCGGGCGCCTGGGTCCCCTACCACGTCGACATGCCGGTAAACATGCTCTGGCACCTGCGCGGGCGGAAGCGTGTGTGGGTCTACCCGCACTTCGACAACCGCTTCGCGACGCCGCTGATGCTCGAGAAGGTCTGCTCCGGCGAATGGTCGGAGGAGGTCCCTTACGACCCCGAGTTCGACCGCTACGCGCTGGTGTTCGACGCCGAGCCGGGGGAGATGATCTCCTGGCCGCAGCTCGCGCCGCACCGCGTCGAGAACCTCGAAGGGCTCAACGTGTCGCTCTCGACCGAGCACAAGAACCAGCGCGCCCGGCGCCGGATCAACGTCCACACCGGGAACCACGTCCTGCGGAAGTGGGGCTTCCCGTGCCGCTCGATCGAGGTTGATGGCTGGGGCGCGCACGTCAAGCAGTTCGTCGCACGGCTCGATCGCTACGCCGGCAAGCTCCGCGGCGAGCACAAACAGCAGTGGACCTACCCCAAGACATTCGTGCTCGATCCCGCGGCGCCCGACGGCTTCCGGTCGATCGAGTCGGCCGACGGGGTGCGAAGCTCGGCGCACGAGGGCGTCGCGGTCGGCGCGGTATGATGCGGATCGAAACGGTCACCACCCGCGAGTCGCTAGCACGCGTCGAAGCCGCGTGGGGGGAGCTGCTTGCGCCGTCGCCGATGCAGACCCCCGACTGGCTCGCGCCGTGGTGGGACTCGTACGGCGAGCGCGACCCGCGCGAACAGTTGTCGGTCCTGGCGTTCTGGGACGACGCAACCGGCCGGCTCGCGGGGCTCGCGCCGTGGCGTGTGAGGGCCTCGCTCGCGGGGCCGACGCTGCGGTTCCTCGGCGACGGCCGCGCCGCGACCGACCACCAATCGCTGCTCGTCGCCTCGCCCGAAGACGAGCCCGCCGTGGTCCACGCCGCCGCGCGCTGGCTGCGTGAGACTGCGGGCAAGCTCTGGCGCCGCGCGCGCTTCGAGGGGATCGACGACGACGACCGGGCGATGAGCCAACTGCTGGACACGCTCGAGGCCGTCGGCCTCGACGTCGAGCGTGTGCCCGACCTGGGCTCGTTCGGCGTCAGTTGGCCGCTGACCGGCGGCGCCGCCGCGGCCGACCCCGACGCGGCGTGGGCAACCTACCTCGCGACGCTGTCGAAGAGCCGCCGCAAGCGCCTGCGTCGCTTCGAGCGCGAGCGGCTCGGGGCGGCGGGGACGCGCGTCGTCGTCGCCCAGACCGAGGCCGAGCGCGAAGCGCTGTGGCCGACCCTCGAACGGCTCCACAACGAGCGTCGCCGCGGCATGGGGCGCCCGGGCGCCTTCGAGTGCCCCCGCTTCGCAAGCTTCCACAACGGCGCGTCGGCACGGCTGCTGGCCGCGGGTCGGCTGAAGCTCGTGCTCCTCGAAGTCGATGGCCAGCCGATGTCGATCGACTACGCGATCGACGACCCCCGAACACAGACGCTGTTCGTCTACCAAGGGGGGATCAGCGCGGCGGGCCTGGCGTACGACGCGGGGCACCTGTCGTCGTTGTTCCTTGCCCGAGACGCGATGCGCCGCGGCCGGGCCCGGTTCGACCTGTTACGCGGCGACGAACCGTACAAGCTCGGGTGGGGGGCGGCGCACCGCCCGGCGAGCACCGTCTACCTGCGGCCGCGGGCCCTCAGCAGCAAGTTCGAGCGCTGGGCCTTGGCAGCCTACCGCGGCAGTCGCCGCTCGGCGGTCGTCGCCTCCGCCAACACCGACGACGCCGTCGATGACGCGACTTGAGCGAAACTTGAACGGTTCTACCGTGCGGCGACGGGTTTACCGCCTTTGCAACCTTTACCAGCCGCGGTCGTCGACACGCGAACACTGGTCGACCCAGCGACCATCGATCAACCAGCTTCCGCCGCGGAAACCGCGGCCGCTCGCGGCTTAGTGGGCGCCACCACTCAATTCGCGACAACAATTCGCAACCACTCTCGCGCGATTGGCACGCGTCGTGCAGCTACTAAGATTCTGTCGCCAGCAAGCCCAATCGCTCGCCAGGGTGACAAGGCCCCACCGAACCGCGAATCGACGACCCAACTGCCGAGCGCACTTCGTTCGGCTTGAGTCGATTCGCGGCGAAGGGCCCTTATCCGGTCATCTCCTCTCGTAGGAAGCTTAGGAGAATCACAATGGTTGCCGCTCGTCAGATTCGCTGCGTCGTGGTCGAGGTCCCCGTCGAAATGGAAGGCATGCCCCGCTTCACGCAGCCCCGATTCCGCCCCAGCGACCTGCTCCCTTGGGCCGACCCGCACATCCGCTCGCTCGTCGAGCAACTCCAAAAGGAAGTCCGCGAGGACAACGCCCGCCGCGCGGCCGAGGGGGTCGCCGAGACCCCGTCCGTTCGACCGGTCACCGGTTGCTGAGCGGCGCCAAGCTAACCCGGCGCCGATCGCCCCTCGGCGAGCAGCAGACGGCGGACTTCCCCCGCCAGGAACAACGACCCCGCGACCACCACCACGCCGCCGGCGCCCCGTGCGCCGGCGGCGGCGTTGTTCCAGGCGGCGGCGGGGGTCGGCTGGATGGCGGCTTCGACGCCGATCTCGTCGCGCACGAGTCCCGCGAGCGTTCCCGGATCGATCGCCCTTGCGTTCGACAGGTACCGCGTGACGACGACGCGTCCGACCGATCCGGCGAGCGCCCGAACGATCGCCCGCGCGTCCTTGTCGGAACTGATCGCCAGCACCAACGTGCGCTGCGTGGGAGGAACTCCGCCGAGGACCTCGTCGAGCGTCGTGGCGAGCGCCGCTGCCGAGGCCTCGTTGTGCGCGCCATCGAGGAGGACCGGCGGGTCGCCGTTGAACCACTCCGTCCGCGCCGCCACGCGGGCCTGCGCGATCCCCGCAAGCCGCGCGGCGACCGGCACGCCCCAACCGAGCCGATCGAGCACGCCGAGCACCGCCAGCGCCACCGCGGCGTTCGCCGCTTGGTGCGCCCCGGGCATTGCCGGTCGGACGCCGCCGATGCGCTCGGCGCCCTCGGTGTAGCACCAACCGCCGTCGCCGGTGGGCTCGACGTGGAAGTCGCGCCCCGCGCGAAGTAGCGGCGCGTTGCGACCGCGTGCGATCCGTTCGATCACGTCTCCCGCCTCGGGGTCGGCGACGCCGCTCACGACCGGGACCCCCGGCTTGATGATCCCCGCTTTCTCGGCGGCGATCAGCGCCCGCGTCGCGCCGAGCTGCTGCGTGTGATCGAGGCTGATGCTGGTGATCACCGACACGGCCGGCAGCACGACGTTCGTCGAGTCGAGCCGCCCCCCGAGGCCGACTTCGAGCACCGCCGCATCGACCCCCCGGTCGGCAAAATGACACAGCGCGATCGCCGTGGTGAGGTCGAAGTAAGTCGGCCCGGCGCCCCCGGCGGCCTCCATCGAATCGGTGACGTCGCGGACCCGCTCGACGAGCGCGACGACGTCGGCCTCGGCGCACAGCGCGCCGTCGATCGTGAACCGCTCCTCGAACCGCTCGAGGTGGGGCGAGCTGTAGACGCCGACCCTGAGGCCGGCCGCGCGGAGCCCCGCGGCGACCATCGCCCCCGTCGAGCCCTTCCCCTTGGTCCCGGCGACGTGAACCAGCCGCAGCAGCGCGTCGGGCCGGCCGAGCAGATCGACCAGCTCGCGCATGCGGTCGAGCTTGAGCCCCTCGTCGCTGTAGGGGATCGGCGCCGAGGCCTCGTAGTTGACCCGCCCGACGAGCCAGCCAAGGGCCTGCTGGTAAGGGTCGAGTTGCGAGGGGGAGCCGGCCACCCCGTTAGCGTACCGCTGCCGCGGGGTGCGAGCGACGCGCCGGTCGCAGAGTCCGCCGGTCGCAGAGTCCGCCGGTCGCAGAGCCGCCGGTCGCAGAGCCGCCGGTCGCAGAGCCACTCCCAATCGGGGGGGGCGAGTCCCGGGGCCGGGGGGCGAACCCCTTCCCGATCGCCCGCCCGCGGGTAGAATTGGGGCCCGCGACGCGGCCGCCCAGGGGCAATCCCCCGGGCCGCCCCGCCGAGCCGCTCCCTTAGCTCAATCGGCAGAGCAACTGACTCTTAATCAGTGGGTTCTTGGTTCGAGTCCAAGAGGGAGCAGTACTTACGACGACGCCCGAACGCCGTGGCACGGTATTGGCACGGTAAACTTCGGTCGGCCGGTCCCCGTTGGTCGAACCAACGAGGGACCAAAAGAACCCCGCCCGGGTTGCAGCCCGGACGGGGTCGGTAGCAGCAAGCCCTTCGGCTCACTGGCAGCGCTTTTTGCCCAGTAGTCGGAGGACCTTTCGATGCCCCGTCACCCCCAGCCCTGGCGTCGCGCCGGGCGCGGATGGTTCGTCACCCTTGCTGGTAAGCAGTACCCGCTCGGCGACGACAAACAGGCGGCGTTCGCCCGTTACCACGAGCTGATGGCCCTCGGCCCTCCGGCGGCCGTCGCGGCGCGCGTGGCAGGCCCCGGCCTCGCCGAGGTCGCCGACGAGTTCTTGCAGTGGACGCTCGACGCCCGCTCCCCGCGGACCTTCGAGTTCTACCGCGACTTCTTGCAGTCGTTCGTCGCGCACGCCGAGCGCGACCAGCCGCGCGTCCCTTTGGCGGACGTGCGGCCCAAGCACGTGCAGGCTTGGCTGTCGGAGCACCCCACCTGGGGAGCGACGACGCGCCGCAGCGCGATCGGCACCGTGCAACGGTGCTTCAACTGGGCCGAGCGGATGGGGCACCTCGACCGCACGCCGCTGCGCGGGTTCGAGAAGCCTGCCGCCGTCTCCCGCGACCGCGTGATCACCCCCGACGAGTACCAAACGCTCCTTGCCGCGACCCCTGACGAAGAGTTCCGTTCGTTGCTCACGGCGGCGTGGGAGACCGGCGCGCGGCCGCAAGAACTGCGAGCGGTCGAGCGTCGGCATTTCGAAGAGCCGCAGTCGCGGTGGGTGTTCCCGGTCAAGGAGTCGAAAGGCCGCCGGCGCCCACGCGTCGTCTACCTGACCCAGGTGGTTCACGACCTGGCGGTCGAGCTGCGCGACAAGTGGCCCGAGGGGCCGTTGTTCCGCAACACCAACGGCGCGGCGTGGACCGCCTACGCGGTCATCTGCCGCTTCAAGTCGCTCAAGCGAAAGACCGGGATCCATGCGTGCCTCTATCACTTCCGACACACGTTCGCGACGCGGAAGCTCCGCGAGGGGATCGACCCACTCACCGTAGCGCTTTGGCTCGGCCACGCGAACGTGGCGATGCTGGCGACGACCTACCAGCACCTGTCGCTCGACCCGACCCACCTGCTCAACCGCCTGCGTGGAGGGGGACCGCGAGGCTCCGAGTAGTCCAGCCCCGCGGAACGCAGCTAGTCGAGCCGCAGGTGACGCAGCGCCCGCGGCGGCGGAGCGGGACGCGACCACGTCAACTCGACGCGAGGGTCGGGCGCCGTCTTCCGCCGGTTGATGTAGTCGTCGAGGTCGCAGGGATCGATCCGGTAGCCGGTGCGACGGCCGACGCGGACCGCCGGCAACTCGCCCCGTTCGATGGCCCCGTACACGCTCGCTAGCGAGCACGACAGTCGCTCTGCCGCTTGGCGGACCGTAAGCAGCGGGGGCGGACCCCCTCCCGTGGGCGAAACCACGATCCTCTCCTCCTCCATTCGCGGCGCGGCGGGTTCCGAACCACCGGCCACGCTGTGCCTTGGACCCGACGCTCGTCGCCGGGCGTTTGCAGCTAGTCGCCGCGTAGTGTGTAGCGTCCGTCGGCGCCCTTGGTGACCGAGCCGTCCTTGAGGGCGTTCTTGACCCGCAGGCCGAGGCCTTGGGCCCCGTAGCCTTCGGCCGCGAGGTGGTCGCGGACCAGGTCGTACAACTCGTCGTAGTCGAGCCCGCCGGGGTTGGCGCCAAGCAGGTCGAGCACCACGGGTCGGACCGTGTCGTCAGTGGGGGCTTCGACCCTGTCCTTCTCCAACAGCGGCCGCAACGCGGCGGCCACCTTGCGGCGCCCGGCCATCGTCGCGCCGAGTTCCGATTTCTGCCTCACGATCGAGGCGTCGAACTCGTTGAGCTGCGCTTGCAGCGAGGCGAGGATCTGGTCAATCGAAATGCTCATGGCGGATTCCTTATCGGGTTGGGGAGTAAGTGCTAACGGCTGAACAAGTCGTCTCCGCGGCGAGCCTCGCGGTTGAACCGCTTGGTGAGCCGCTCGTCCGGTTCCCTGCGATCCAACTTGACGCCCCGGACCAGGGAATCGCGTCGGCGGTTCTGCTTGCGGGCCGCTTTGTCGATCGCTTCGTGAACCTGCTGCTCGACCACCCCGCCGGGGGTCAGTTCGAGCGTCTTCTCGGGGGTCGCGATCGTCTCGCGGGGGCCCCCAGCGGCGGCGTTGAAATCGTCGGTGGCCGATGGCGGCGACGGCTCCGCCGCGGCACGCCCCTGGGCGCTGCTGTTGAACGAGTTGCGGAGGTTCATCGATCGGTACCTCGGGGTTCGTGGACTAGGGGCGGCCGCCGTAGCGGTAACGGCTGAGGTCGTCGTACTGCCCTTGCAGCGCTGGCAGGCCGCGGAGCCGCAGCCCGTCGCGCGTGCTGACGGTGCGGAACGACAAGCGGCGGAAGCGGCAGGCGGGCATCCCGGCGCCGACGGCGTAGGCGAGCGGGCTGTCGATCGACAACTCCTTCAGCAGTTCGCTGGCCGGCTTCAACGGCACGCGGCCGATCCCCGGCAGGTGCACGTACCCCAGCCGCCGCGAGAGCCGCTCGGCCGTTTCGAGGTCCGACAAGGCGAAGTAGACGAGGGTGCTTGTCGCTTCGAGCTCGCCCGCGACATCCTTCCCCAGCGTGGCGAGCGCGCTGCTCCACGACTGAAAGTGCAGCAAGCAGCGGGTGTGCGACTCGCGCAGCAGAGTTAGCCCACCTGACACGGCGCGGACGCCGGAAAGCCACTGGCGGGCCTCGTCGGCGACCAGCAAGGTGCTCACTTCGGGTCGCTGCTTACGCGTCGTGAGGTGGGCGACGGCGAGCCCCGTGTGCATCCGCAGCCAGGGGATCGAGTTGTCGATCCCCGCTTGGCCGCGGAGCGGGACGATGAAGACCCCCATCGGGCGGTTGTCGTCCCCGACGTCGGCGTAGCTGAAGTCCGACGCGCCGATCAGGTGGTCGCGCATCCAGCCGCTCAAAAGGAAGCGGCAGCGGACCCCGACCTCGCTCAGCACGGCCCCCAGCCCGTTCTCCCCCAAGCCGTCCACCTGCGACGCGATCGACTGGACGTAGGGGCCGACCACCGGGTGGTTGCACTTCCGCATCGCCCTGAGCCGGGCGTTCAGGACTTGGGCACCGGCCTTTCCGCGGATCGAGTCGACTCCCAACGACCGCTCGACGACCAACGGCAGGCAGCAATGCAGCGGGTTCGTGCCGATCGCCTTGTCGTACAGCAGGTTCGCCGTGGTCCAACCGATGCTCATCTCGCGGTACCAAGCGGGGTCACGGTTGTTGGGGTCGGGGGCGAAGCAGCCCGCGAAGATCCCCTCCGCGGCGACGACCGCGTTCGGCTTGCTGGGATCGACGTCGTCGTGCAGCACGTGGCGGCTGCTGGGGTAGACCGTCTCGCCCCCCGGATCGACAACGTGAGCGACGCTGTTTGGCTTGTGGACTTCGATTTGTGTCAGCGGGCGCGGGTCGAGACCGCTCGAATCTGTGGTTGGCGTTGCTCCAGCGGGTCCCCTTCTAGACGGGTCGGCGTAGAAGCCAGCAAACGCGTCGGCGATCTCGGGCTTGGTGCTGATCGCCACCATGCTCCCTTCGTGCGTGCCGTAGGTGACGCCTCCTAGCAGGTTCTTGCCGCCCCCCGGACCGCCGAAAAAACCGACGTGCCCGTTGCCGCCGGCGCCGACGAGGTGCGGTCGGTAGGTGTCCTCGAAGAGCGTCTCGCCCAAGAGCACCTGACGGCTTAGGGAGGGCCCGCGCGTGGTCGCGCGGCGGGTCGTCGCTCGCTGCCTCCCGAGCCCGATCGGCCCGGCGGTCGCCGCGTTGTGGCCCCGCAAGAGCCAGCGACGCAGCGCTGGACTCGCTGCGAAGCGGGCGAGCACCCACGGCGCCTTGGCGATGGCGGCGCCGACTACCACCGGCACCCCGAGTACCTCCGTGGCGATCGTGATCGCGCGGGGCGCTCGCTCGGGGGCCTCGAACAGCAGGGACGCGACCGCGAAGGCCACCCCCAACGACCCGCCGAGCATCAGCCCCGTCGTGACCATCCGCAGCGCCGTGGGGAGCCACCACGCCGGCGTGCTGGGCGCCGAGAAGGCAGCCGCGACGACGCGCAGCCAGGCGGCCGTCGCGAGCACGATCCCCGCACCAATCAGCCTCCCTGTGCCGAGCTGTGCGGCCGGCGACAGACCCGACCAGTCGCTCGGCGGGCC
This sequence comes from Lacipirellulaceae bacterium, assembly GCA_051648405.1. Taxonomy (GTDB): domain Bacteria; phylum Planctomycetota; class Planctomycetia; order Pirellulales; family Lacipirellulaceae; genus JBOFFC01. Next base: position 8,465 of record JBOFFC010000023.1, on the reverse strand, counting down.
CGATCCCCCCACGGCTGCTGTGGCAAGCGCCGCTAGCGGCGCGGCCGCAACCGCCAGCGCAACGCGGAACCCATAAAGCTCGAGGACCCTGCCGATCGAGACGATCATGGGTCGGCGCTCCGCGGGGTCGGTATCGACCCCCACCAGAGAACGCCCGCCGTGTCTTCCGGCTCCGCCGATCCATTCCTGTGCTCCGCGGTTTCGTTCGCAAGCGCGTCGCGGGCGAGACCCAGGTTGTGGGTCGCTGCTTCGCCGACCGCCCGCGCCGCGCGTCCCAGGGTTTCGGTCGCGGGAGGGCCCCCCGAGTGCTGCCGCCACGCCGCGTACGCGAGCCCCAGCAGGGCGACGACCGCCACGGTCCGCAGCCACCTCCGGACGAACGCTTTGAAGCCCCGCAGCACGATCGGCCCGAGGTACGCGACGACGAACAGCGCAAGCCCCGCCAGCACGAAGACGCCGAGCGTCGGGTCGTCGGATTGATGTTGCATGACGTTCCTCACGCGCTAGCGAGCCTCCAGGCGACCTCGATCATGAATCGCACGCCGCGCCAAGTCGCGCACAAGAACGGCGCTCCATAGCGACCGGCGAGCCCGAGGGAGACCATCGACAACCCCGCGAAACCGATCCCCCCGAGCAGGTTCCCAGCAGGGTCGGCGCCGTCGCCACAGGCGAGGGCCCACCCCAACGCAAGCGCTCCCAGGAGCAGGACCTCGCCGGCGAGCCACGCCCCTCGGTAGCGGTCCCTCGCGAGGGGGCTCACGCGTAGCGCGTGCTGCACGCCGACGCCGAACATCCGGGTCCCGACGATCACCAGGGCGGCGATCATCAGGGCGCCGAGCGGCAACGTGGCCCCCAGACGCCACGCAATCGCCGCGATCGGCGTCCCCGCCGCGAGCGTGACGGGAAGCCGGTAGCGATCGACCCACGCCCAAGCCTCCCCCGCCTCAACCCACCTCCGCCACCGCTTCGACAGCCGCGTTACGCGGTCCGCGGCTTGACGCAGCACGCCTCGCTTTTCGGGCCGACGCGCTCTCGCCAGCACCGAACCGAGCGGGGGCATAGGCGCTTCGCCTGGCAGCAGGAAAGGGATCGTGGCTGGACCCCCAGGCCAGCTCGCACCACGGGCAGTTGCGGTTCGACGAGTGGAACTGGTGCCGCGCGTTCACGGCGCACTGCTCCAGCTCGTCCTCGTAGACGCGGAGCGCCTCGGCCCAACGGTCGGCGTCCGGTCGCTGCTTGGGATCGACGAAGCCCTCGTCGAACGCCTGCCGGAACAGTCGTGCGACGGTCGGTCCGAGGGCCTCCAGGGGGGGCGACGCGGTGGGGGGTTGGACGACGAACGCTTGGTGAGTGGCGGCCGTGAACGCCCAGGCGTTCTCGACGATCCGGCCGGCGACGTCGGGGGGGAACTCTCCCGGGGGGACGACGCATACACCGTCGAATGGGTGATGGCCCCCGGTGAGAATCTGATAGAGGATCACGGCCAGACTGAAGGCGTCGTGCCTCGTCTCCCGGGGGACGGCCGTGAAGTCGGCGAGCCTTCCCAGTTCGGGGGCGAGGTACTCCGGCGTCATCACCTGGCACGGGAACTCGCCGGTCGGGGTGATGATCCGCGCCGACTCGAAGTCGATCACGGTGACGCCGCCGCGCGGGTTCACCAGCAGGTTGCTGGGGCTGAGGTCCCCCAGGACGATCCCGCGGGCGTGGGTTTGGTGGACGACCTCGGCGACGTTCGCCGCGATCCGTGGGAGGTCCGCGTACGTCAACCGGGGGAAGGCCTTCCGTCTCCCCGCGGGATGGAACAGCGCCTCCAAGGGACTCGAGGGCTCGATCCGCTTCGTGACCGAGCCGACGACGCGGCCCCGCTCGTCGATGACCGCGTCGATCGGCCAGGCGATCCCTTCCTCGACGAAGTCGCTCGAAACGTCGTGGGGGCGGTTGTGGACCAAGTGACGCAGCCGCGCCTCGCGGTCACGGTCGTATTGGTGGTAGAGCTTGATCGCCGCCTTCCCTTTGGCGTACACCGACCCCTCGCCCCCCACGCGCCACGGATTGGGAGGAAGCGTAAGAGGGGTGCCCCGCAGCAGCAGAGAACACTTGCTTGGCATGGTCGCTCTCCTTGGGTCGTCGCGGGCGGTCTACAAACGAACGATCAGCACGGTTACGTCGTCGTCGGTCGCCGCGCGGAGGCGGTCGCTCGTCAACAGCTCTTCGATTTCTCGCCGGGCGTCCTCGACCCGGTTGTCGCGAACGCGGCGCAGCAGCGGCAGGATGAAGCCGCCGAAGGGCCGCCCGTCGGGGGTGGTGGCCAAGCCTTCGAGGCCGTCGGTCGTGGCGAAGACACCCGCCAGCGGCCTCGTGTCGCGTGCGTAGCGGGACTGGCGGAGGAACGTGGTGTCGGTGACGAACGCCGAGACGTTCACCGGCCCTTGCTTCCGGTCTCGCAGCACCGTTTCAAGCGAGGCGTCTTCGTGTTCGACCACCAGCACCCCATCCCCGACCTGAGCCACCATGTAACCCGTCGGCGCGACCACCCCCAGCATCAGCGTCGCCGAGAAGTCACTCTGTTCTCGGCCGAGCGCGCGGGCCCGGTAGCGGGACTCGACGTGCGCGGCGATGAGCGCTTTGCTGAGCACCACGCGCCACGCGTCGTCCTCCGGAGCGACGCCACTCGTCACGAGGCTGCGGATCGCTGCCTCGACCGCCAAGCTCGCCCCCTCGCCCCCCAACGGGGCGCTCCCCGCCCCGTCGGCGACGGCGAACGCCCAGCGCCGATCGTCGATCCGCTCCAGCCGCGCGGCGTCTTGGCAGCCCGCGCCGGAGGCGAGGTGACCCGCCCCCGGCGCCGAGACCGTCAAGCCCGCGGCCGCCCCCTCGATGCCGCCCGGGCTCATTCCACGCCCTCCGTCAGGTCGCTCGCCGTGGGGCGCTGCCCGCGGGCCAGGGCGACCGCCGAACGGGTCGCGGTCTGGATCGCCTCGGCCCACGAGACTTTGGAGACCGCGAGGGTGATGGGGAACCCCATCTCCTCCAACCGTTGCCGGTCCTGCTCGTCGACCCCGAGGCCGATCAGGCAGATGCAGCGCCGATCGTGCAGGTCGCGGAGCTTCCCGACCGACGCGCGGGGGTCGCCGTCGCTCGACCCGCCGTCACTGATCACCACCACGGTCGAGGCGGCGTAGCGCACCTGCCGACGGTTCAGCTCCTGCGCGTGACGCGTCACGACTTTGCCGGCCAGCTCGAACGCCGCGCACATCGGCGTCATCCCCCCCGGGCGAAAGTCCGGGACCTCGACGCTCGCCACGGGGCAGAAGGGCGACTCGCGGACTGCGTCGCCGAACCGCACGAAGCCCACCTGGCCCCCCGCGGCGAGCGTCGGATTGGACCGCATGTAGGCGAGCGCCGATTCGATCCCCCTCTGCATCCCGACGTGGCGAGGGACCGGCTCTCCGTCTCCGTCGGCGGAGACGGCCTCCATCGAAGAAGACGTGTCGCAAACGATCAGGACCGGGACGACCTTTGCGGCGCCCGTGGCGAACGCGACCTCATCGATCACCGAGCCCAGGTCGCCTGGAACCGCGCCCCCGAAGTAGCTCTTCATCGCACACCCCCTCGCTGACGTGACCCGGCGGCGGTCGCGCGATGCGTGACGGCTTCGCCACCTCCGATCACCCTAGCGACGCTTTGCGTGGGTGCTACGCGCTGCGGAGCGGAATGACAGAACTACAAGCGGCCGCTATCTAGCGGCTCGCTATTTCTCTCGTTCTGCGCGGCGTTTCTCTATCGCAACGTACTTGATGGCGATCGGCGGCAATGCTCCATTGACGCCTCGAATTCACGTCCCCGAGCGAGTTCCTTCCGGCAAGGAGAGGGACATGGCGAAACGTCGGCGAAAGTCAGACCAGAGGCCGCTGAAGCCGAAGGCGGAACCGGGCAGTCGCTCCGAGCGCATCGACGTGGAGCGACTCGTCAAGCTCGCGGAGCGCAAGCACGGGTCCTGGGAAGCGTTCCTTCGGGAATACAAGGCGATGGCGAAGGAGACGCTGCAAGCGGCGCGGGCCAGAGGGTACTGCCGACCGTGCAGCGCGAGGCAACTCGAACACCACTTCGGGCAGCACACGGGCTACCTCGTCGTGGACGACGGAGTGCGCGACGAACGGCTGACGCAGTTCGAGCGGGACGCCCGCGACGAGGTCGTGCGGCGGATCCTCAGCAGCGAGGTCTCGCTGTACGTCGAGGGGAGCGACAACGCGGGCCGCGAACCGGGCGACCGTGTCGCGCCGCGACACACCGACCTCCGCGACGTGCTGCGGGAAATCGTGTCGGGGCCAAAGTTCGCCGGCTGCTCGCAGAAAGAGTCCGTGATCCAGTCCGCGTGCGCCAAGCTGCAACGCGACGGGTTCGCGATCCGATGTGAGAAGACCGGCGCTTACTTCTTGAAGACGCTCACGAAGTCGGAACTTCAGCAGGTCATTCGTATCCGCGTGCAGCTCGAAGTGACGCAGGTCGTGCAGCTTTGTGGTGTCAAGAAGCGCCGCGCGCAGTACGCCTTCCTCCTGCAGGAGCAGATCAAGGTTGCACGAAGGAGTGTGGCGCACACTCTCGACTTTCGAGACGCGGACGCCGCCCTCCACGAGTCGTGCACGACGATCCCCGAGCTGCGAACGCTCCTGCGGCAGGCGATCGAGTTGTGCGATCAGCCACTGATGCGGATGCGGCAGTTGCTCGCGATGGTATTGGGGCGAGAGAGCGAAGAGTACGCGGTGCAGCTGCAGCAGTTCAACAACCAGCAGCTCACCGACCTCGTGGCGCTTCACGAAGAAGTCGCGTCGAAGACCTGTCGGCGGACCCGCATCGCCCCGATCCTGTTGACCCACGCGGAGCGTCAACTGGAAGCACTCGACCGCTGCGAGCAGCTTGAACTCTTGCTGTCGGGTGATGGCAGCGCTTGACCCGGCGCTTTCTGTCGACGTTCTCGAAGGGCGTGTTGCTAGTCTCGTTCCAGGCCCAGGTTGCGGAACAACGCGTTAGCCGCTTCGGCGGCTTCAAGACCTTGGCGGAGCTCGAAGGCACGCTGCGACTGAAAAAGACCTCGGCGCACAACCGTCGGGTCGTCCCCCCCGAGGCGGTGGGGGGCCGTCTTCATCCGTCGGAAAAGGGTGCACAGCGAGCGCGTGTCGCGCCAAGCGCGCTCGATCGCCACAAACCCGGGTCGCGTGAACTCTTCGTCGGCGAGGTCCTCGTAGCCGAGGATCGTGACGTCCGCCACCTCCGCTCGGAGCTTGGGAGAAAGCGCTTCGGCCGCGCGTTGCGACAAACGACCGGCCTCCCAGTCGCGTCGCAAGTGGTGGCACCGACGGGCCCACAGGAACCCCTCGAGCAGGCTCATCGTCTTCGGGTTGTCAGCGGTCATCGGGGATCTCCGTGCATGCGTCCGACTCCAGCACACTCGGCGGACCCGTGTCAAGGCAGAATTGTCGGACCCGAGTATCGCGCGCGAGGGCGCTGGCGCCGCGAGAAACCGCTTAATTTTCCGCTATTTCTCCCGCCGACGCCGGCCGCGCGCTGCGCCCCACGGCCCCCAGAAACGCCCGGCGAATGCGTTCGGGCTCGTAGCGCTTGTAGATGGGGAAGCGGACGAGCACCACACCGGCCGACGCCAGGGCAGCGGCCAGGTAGGCGTCCTTCTCCGCTCGCTCGGCGGTAAGGTGTGTGGCGTCGTCGAGCTCAATGCAGGCGACGACGCGGGTTGTCTTCGGGTCGACGAGGACGAAGTCAACGTGCCGCTGGCTGATCTTCCGCCCGGCGACGCTCGCCAGCCCTTCGGTCGGCTCGATCAGGTCCAGGAGCCGCGCCTTGAGGTTGACCGCGTAGCGGTCGCCGACGGCCTCGACGAGCGCCGCGTAGAACCGCCGCTCGCCGGGGGATAACAGTCGCGGGCGACGCCGGTACGGGAGTGTCCGTCCGCTCGGGGCGAGGTTGGTGCTGAAGGTGACGCGTCGCTCGGTCATCGGGCAGCCATACCACGGCGAGCGGCCGCGGCGCAAGCGCCTCGTGCGCTGCATGGACGCCGCCAGATCACGGCGCGTGCCCGAAAGGCTTTGACCTCGGCGAACGCCCCGTGATACTCTTGAAGACGGAGGAAGCCGCCATGCAAGTCGAGATATCCGAAGACACCTATCGAGCCGTCGCCGCCACGGAGCGGGACGTGTCCGCGTTCGTCGAACGGGCCGTCAAGAAGGAGCTTCAGGGCCGCGCGGCCCCCATGACGGGCGCCGGCCCCAACGGCGCCCGACCGAGGTCGTTTTACGAAGCGGCGGTCGCCTCGGGCTTGATCGGAGGGGGCTCCGACTACCCTGCGGACCTGTCGAGCAATCCCAAGCACATGGAAGGCTTCGGCGAATGACCCGGCCGACGCTCATCGACACCGGCCCGCTGGTCGCGTTCCGCAACACGGCCGATCAGCACCGCGAACGGGTCCTGGCGCTCGCGCCGCAGATACAAGGCCGGTTGGTCACGAGCTGGCCCGTCATCACGGAGGCGGCATACCTCCTCCGCCGACACCCGCGGGAAGTGCAGGTCCTACTTGGCTCGGTGGCCGACGGGACGCTCACCGTCCTGCCGATCGGTCAGTCGGACTCCGCGCTGATCGCCGGCATCCTGCAGAAGTACGCCGACCAGTCTCTGTCGCTCGCGGACGCGAGCCTGATGCACCTCGCCGAGCGGGAGGGGATCGACGCCGTGTTCACGGTCGATCCCAAGGACTTCGCCGTCTTCCGGACTGCCGACGGGCGCTCGCTCACGGTGTTGGCGTAGCGTCACGCGGCTTGGCTACGCCCTACCTGCTGCGCCTGCTGCTCGGTCCCTTCGTCTGCCTCCGGCGACGCAGTGCTTGCGGATCACCAACGCGTTCGGTCGCGCCCTCCGAACTGACTTGCGGCCGCTGTACGCCGTGCTCCTTGCGCCGTGCTGACGAAGCCCGCGGTAGCTCAAGGCGAAGGTGCTCTGTCCCCCAACACCTCGTCGATGGTGTCCGCAGTGGGCAGCGCTACGCATCGGCGCGATCCGCTCTTCGGCGTTCGTTCACGACGGGCGTACGCCGGTTCGGCCCCGGATCGACAGGCCGAGGGCTGACGGCGGGAGGCGGCCCGTGTCGCGTTCACCCCTCGGGTCCGGGGTCGCCGTGACTGTCTGCTGCAATCTGCCCCCCTCCGGTCGCCGTTCAAGGGCGGTCCTGCAGAGGGGCCCCGCCCCTGCGGGGCACCCCTCTTCGGCCGGCACTGCGTGCAGACCCTTGACCGTCTCCCTCAGCCGGGGGGCTCAAGCGATTGCATCAGTCACTTCAACCCCAACCAAGGAGAACACCATGACGACGACAACCACCAACCCCAACAAGCCCTACGCGTCGGTCCGCGACGGAAGCCTCAAGGCGACCGTCTGGAAGAACACGAGCGCCGAAGGGAAAGTCCGCTACTCGGTCGAGCTCTCGCGCAGCTACACCGACAACTCGGGCGCCTGGAAGGACAGCAACCGCTTCAGCCGCAACGAGCTGCTCCGCGTCGCCCACCTGGCGGCGAAGGCCTACGACGTGATCGCGGCGGCGTACGCGGCAGAGCCTGCCGAAGCCGCCGACGCCGGTGACTCCCTATGAGCCGCCCTGGCGACAACGCCGGTCGGGGACGCAAGTCCCCGGCCGCACGGCGGGCCCAGTTGCAGTACCTGCTCGACGCAGCGGACGTGCTGCTCTACGCCGAGAACAACCCGTCGTCGGTGGTCAGCCGTTGGGCGGAGACGATCGCCGAGCTGGCGAACCGGCGTCTCCAGGAGCTGGGCCGCGGCGCGATCGACCCCGACGTCGATCGATGGGTCGAAGCGGTTCGCCGCGAATTCGACCGTCACGGCGTCGGGAACGAGGGTGACGCGTGACCTCCCTCGCACCTCAGCTGGTCGAACTGCCGGTGGCCCCGTCACCGGCAGCCCGGCGCCCAAGCCCGCCAGACTCCACGCCGCCCGCGGCGTCTACCAGCCGCTGCCGCACCTCTTGGTGAGCGAAGCTGCCAAGGAAGGGCTGTGGCTCGCCTGCACGGCGATCGTCCGCTTCCAGTACGGCAACACGTCGAGCAACCGAAGCTACACGTCGAGATTTATCCCGGGGCTGCACGTACTTGTTTACCGCCCTGCGCTATTGCGCTGTGGGGCGAGATCGTCTAGCGTTTGGGGATGAGTTCCCGAGAGCCATCCCTTTCAAGCTGTCACTCGTGACGCGTTTCCGGAGGTTGGGTAAGGTGCGTAGCGTGGGTGCGTCTCCGGGAGGGCTTTGCGATGATTACAGCACTTTCTAGGTGAGTGTGCCGCAGTAGTTGCAGTGATAGAAGTATCCGAAGCAGTCTTGTGGGGTGATCCGAGAGAGGGCCTGACCGACGCAGTGGATCAGTCGTCGGAAGGTGGGTGGCGAGTGGCGCCGG
>JBOFFC010000022.1:0-14635 GCA_051648405.1 Lacipirellulaceae bacterium | reverse complement strand
TGATGATCGCGATCGCGCCGCCGAAGAAGACGCTCTTGATGACGCCGTAGAACAGGTCCCAGGCGCTCGTCGAGTCCTGCGAATTCGCGAAGTAGAAGTAGGGGTCCACGTCGAACACGTAGATGCAGTAGAACGCCCCCCCGACGACCCCCATGAACATCGCCATGATCGTCAGCGAGGGGATCATCAGCAGGCAGGCGACGAACCGCGGCACGACGAGGTGCTGGATCGGGCTGGCGCCCATCGAGACGAGGGCGTCGATCTGCTCGGTGACGCGCATCGTGCCGATCTCGGCCGCGATCGAGCTGCCGACCCGCCCCGCGAGCATCGTCGCCGCCAGCACCGGGCCTAGCTCGCGGTACATCGACAGGTTGATCATCACCCCCAGGCGCGTCTCCATGCCGAACTTGCTGAACTGGAAGTACGCCTGCACGGCGAGCACCATCCCGATGAACGTCCCCGTGAGGGCGACCACCGGCAGGCTGCGCACGCCGATCTGGTAGAGGCTGGTGAACAGCAGTTCGCGGCTCGGCAGGCGCGTCGTCATCCACGACAGCGTCTGCCCGAAGAAGATCGTGATCTGTCCCAGCCCCTCGACGCGTTCGATGCAGAGCGTCCCGAAGTCGGCCACGAGGTCCCCGACGCCAGGCCGCGGCGGCGCGGCGGGGGACGGAGGGTCGGCGGGAACGCTGGCGGCCATGGGGACGACGCTAGCAGCGGTTGCGCAAAGCGGTGGCGCGGGGACGCGGCGCACACCGGTGGCGCGCCGTCACTCGTCATCGACTTTGCCGATTGTAGCGCTTGAGGAAACCCTGCCGGGCGCCGGTGCCGCCTGCTGCGACGACGCGGTCTCGCGCGCAGCGAGCTCGTGCTCGATCCGTCGGAGCGCGGCAAGCCTGTCCGCGCGGCCCATCAGCATCGCGGCCGCCGTGATGCAGAACACGAATGGCGCCAGTGCACCGCTCAAAACTGCGGCCACGTCGATGAGTGGAAACTCGCGCCATTCGTACCAGTACGCGGTGTCGAACATGAGTGATGCGAAGGCGAACGCGAGCGGTAGACTTCCCGCGAGCAGCACGAGGCACGTCGCGGCGCGCATCGAACGCTCCGCGAAACTGCTGGACCCGCCGCAGCTCTCGACTAGCGGATCGCTTCGCCCCCCGTGCAGCGGCGAGCGGATGGCATCAATCACCAGTTTTGGCAACGTCGCCCAGATGCCGAGCCACGTTGCACCGAGCGTCACCGCCCAGTCGTACGGAAACCCGGCAATCTGTCGGACCCAAACGACCACCACCAGCGGAACGGCAAGCGTCACGAGGTGCCACCGCCACCACGGCCTTCGGCGGCGCTTGGTGTCGGGTGACTCTGAGTTCGGGTCGTTGAACGGCGAGCGGGGCATGGCGGGCGTTCCTGCGAAGGGGCGCTACGCGGCGACGACTCCCACTGTACAAAGAAAAAGCGGGCCGCGCTTGCGCGCGACCCGCTGTGCGGAACGTCGTTTGGAGAGGACAGTCGGCTAGGCGCCGGCTGCCGCGGGCTCGTCGCCGCCGACTCCGGCGCCGACCGGTTGCGGCTCGTCCCCCTTGGTGCAGAGCCCCTCGAAGACGAGCTGCTTCTTGTCGCCGACGACCTTCACATCGACGCGGATCGTGTCCTTGCCGGCGAACTCTCCCTTGAGCAGCTCCTCGGCCAGCGGGTCCTCGACGAACGACTCGATCGCCCGGCGCAGCGGACGCGCCCCGTAGTCGGTGTTCGAGCCCTTCTTCACCAGGAACGCCTTCGACTCGTCGGAGAGCTCGAGCGCCAGGCCCTTCTCGGCCAGTCGCTTGCGGACCTTGCCGACCTCGAGCTCGACCACCCGCTTGAGGTCCCCCTCGTTCAGGTGGCGGAAGACGATCACGTCGTTGACGCGGTTGATGAACTCGGGGCGGAAGACCTTCTCGATCTCGTCCATCACGCGCGACTTCATCGAGTCGTACGAGGCGTCGTCGTTCGGCTTCTGGAACCCAAAGGCCGACTCGTTCTTGATCGCGTCGGCGCCGGCGTTGGTCGTCATGATGACGATCGTGTTCCGGAAGTCGACGTTGCGGCCGAAGCTGTCGGTCAGGCGGCCCTCTTCCATCAGTTGCAGGAGCATGTTGAAGACCTCGGGGTGGGCCTTCTCGATCTCGTCGAGCAGCACGACGGCGTACGGGCGGCGGCGGATCTGCTCGGTGAGCTGACCCCCCTCTTCGTAGCCCACGTAGCCGGGGGGCGCCCCGATCAGCCGGCTGACGTTGTGCTTCTCCATGTACTCCGACATGTCGATCTGGATCAGCGCCTCTTCGTCGCCGAACATGAACTCGGCGAGCGCCTTGGCGAGCAGCGTCTTGCCGACCCCCGTCGGGCCGGCGAACACGAACGTGCCGGTCGGCCGCTTGGGGTCCTGCAGGCCGCTGCGGCTGCGGCGCACGGCGCGGGCGATCGCCTTGATCGCTTCGTCCTGGCTGATGACCTTGCGGTGCAGCTCTTCCTCCATGCGCATCAGGCGCAGGGAGTCCTCTGTGCTGAGCCGCGTCAGCGGGATGCCGGTCATCTTCGAGACGACCTCGGCGACGACGTCCTCGTCGACGACGCCGCCGTTCTCGCGCGACTTCTCGCGCCAGTCCTTGGTGATCTGCTGCTTCTTCTTCTTGAGCTTATCGGCCTGGTCGCGGAGGGCGGCGGCTTTCTCGAAGTCCTGGTTGGCGACCGCCTCTTCCTTGTCGCGGTTCAGGGCCTCGACCTCTTCGTCGATCTCCTTGAGGTTCGGCGGCTTAGACATCGACTTCAGCCGCACGCGGGCCCCCGCCTCGTCGATCACGTCGATCGCCTTGTCCGGCAGGCAGCGGCCGGTGATGTAGCGCTCGGAGTAATCGACGGCCGAGTCGATCGCGTCGTCGGTGATCTGCACGCGGTGGTGCTCCTCGTAGCGGTCACGCAGGCCGCGGAGGATCTCCTTGGTGTCCTCGGCGTTCGTCGGCTCGACGAGCACCTCTTGGAAGCGCCGCGCGAGCGCCGAGTCCTTCTCGATGTACTTGCGGTACTCGTCGAGCGTGGTGGCGCCGATGCACTGGATCTCGCCCCGCGCAAGGGCCGGCTTGAGCACGTTACTGGCGTCGATCGCCCCCTCGGCCCCGCCGGCGCCCACCAGCGTGTGGAGCTCGTCGATGAACAGGATCGTGTTCTTCGCGCGGCGGACCTCGTTCATGACCGCCTTGATCCGCTCCTCGAACTGGCCGCGGTACTTCGTGCCGGCGACCATCATCGCCAGGTCGAGGACCACGATCCGGCGGTCGAGCAGCAGCTCGGGCACGTTGCCGTCGATCACCCGCTGGGCGAACCCTTCGACGATCGCCGTCTTGCCCACGCCCGCCTCGCCCAGCAGCACGGGGTTGTTCTTCGTGCGCCGGCAGAGGACCTGGATCGCGCGCTCGATCTCTTTCTCGCGCCCGATCACCGGGTCGAGCTTCTTCTGCTTGGCGAGCTCGGTGAGGTCGCGGCCGAAGCTGTCGAGCGCCGGGGTCTTGCTGCGCGATCCCTTGCGGCCCGACGTCCCCTCGCGCTCTTCCTCTTCTTCGCCCGCCTCGCCGGCGGGGGCGCCGCCGCGTCCGCCGCGTTCGGGTTCGCCCCCCTCGATGCCGTGGCCGAGGAGGTTCAGCACCTCGTCGCGGACCTCTTCGAGCTTCAGCCCGAGGTTCATCAGCACCTGCGCGGCGACCCCCTCCTGCTCGCGCAGCAGGCCGAGCAGGATGTGCTCGGTGCCGACGTAGTTGTGGTTGAGATTGCGAGCCTCCTCCATCGAGTACTCGATGACCTTCTTGGCGCGGGGCGTCTGCGGCAGCTTGCCCATCGTCACCATGTCGGGCCCCGACTGGACCAGCTTCTCGACCTCCAGGCGGATCTTCCGCAGGTCGACGTCCAGGTTCTTTAGGACGTTCGCGGCGACGCCGCTCCCCTCCTTGATGAGCCCCAGCAGGACGTGTTCGGTGCCGATGTACTCGTGGTTGAAGCGCTGCGCCTCTTGATTGGCGAGCTGCATCACCTTGCGTGCACGGTCAGTGAAGCGTTCGTACATTGCCTTCTCTCCGCTCCAGGATTCTCGTCGGGCCGCTTCACGGGTCTCGTCGCGGCGCCTCGCGGCGGTGTTCGTTGCTTCGTCGCTGCTTGCTTGGTCGCTGCTTAGTCTCTCACGGATTGTAGCGCCGCGGTCGCTCGCTAACCACAATCTGACTCCTACGCCGCGTTTCGCTCGGGGGATCGGCGAACCTCGGGGCCGATGCGTCCGGCGATCATCGTTTCCGCGGGGGTGGGGTCGTCTCGTTGGGTAATCGTGGCTTGTTGGTCGGCCTGGGGGCTAGTCCCCGAGGGGGCGTCCACGCCGGTCGGTTTTGTCAACCGAGTCAGGCGCCGCCACTCCTGGGCGATCTCGTACGACCACGCGGCCGCGTCGTCGAAGCGCTCCAGGCGCCTCAGTTGGCGTTCCGCACGACGCAGGCGCCCGGTGCGACGGAGCAGCGTCGCGTGCCACAGGCGGGCCTCGACGTCGCGCCAGTCGCTAGCCAGGGCGCGCCGCAGGGCACGCTCGGCGACGACGTAGTCCGCGCTCAGGTACGCGCGTTGGGCCTCCTTGAGCAGTACGTCGTTGGGATGGGGTTCGTGCGCATCGGGCTTCGCTTCGGCCGCCTCGTCATCGCGGCTGCGGGCGAGCCGACGCAGCTCGCCACGCGTCTCGGCGAGGGCGGCGAACCACAGCAGCCCGGCGCCAACGCCGCAGGCAAACTTAAGCCGCGGTTCGAGCCACGCCGGCCAGACGGCGACCGACAGGACCCAAACGTTCAGTAGGACCGTAAAGCCCAGCGCCAGCGCCATGCCGGCGAGCGACCCCCGCACCCACAGGTGGGGCAGCCCGGGCCACAGATAGGCTGCCCAGTGGGTCGAACGGCGGCGAGGGGGGCGGCGGGACAACGGCGTGCGGCGGGGTGGCGGAGCTCGTGGCGACAACGGTGTCGCCCGGTCCCCCTGTGCAAATGACGGGCGCAACCCGAACAAAACCAAGGAACGGATCGACCGACGGGGTGCATTGGGGGCGGCGGAGTGTACCGAGCGCCGCCCGGAGCAACAAGACAAACCCCGTTGACAGAACGGTTTACGTCCACGGAGCGTGGCGATGGGAAGGGGCAGCGCGAGCGCCCGCGGAGACAATCGACGCCTCGTCGGGGCCGCCGGCCCGTCAGCGGGTGCGGCGGCCAACTTGGCAGGCTCGGTGGCGCGTAACCGCAGTGCGACTCTACGGAGGGCGTCGATTTTTCCGTATTTTCCTTGGTGAAGGGGTGAATCCGGACGACCTGCGCACATACTGCTCGATGCGCGTCGTCGAACCGTCGCACAATTCTCCCCCCAATCCCGAAGGTGCTGATGATGCTAGCTCGAATCCTCCGCGATCTTTCCTGCGCCGCGGCAGTCGCCGCGGCCGTGTCGCCCCTCGGCGTCTCCGCCGCCTCGACGACGTTCACCGACCGGGCGACTTTCGAGGCGTCGCTCCCGGCCGGCAACTTCTTCAACAACTTCTCCGGGGTCCCCACCGCGCTCGACGCTCCCGTTCCGAGCGTTAGCGGCTCTGGCGGCACCCCCGTGACCTCCTACGACATCACCTCGGGCGAAGCCGGCGTGGGCGTGTTCCCGGACCTGGGTTCGTCGAAGGCGATCGGCAACTGGCAGCCCGCAAACGACCTCGTCGTCGCCCTCACCAGCGGCAACGTCCACTCGGCCGGCGCCAACTTCTGGCTCTCGGACATCAGCGGCGTCCGCCAAGCCGGCTCGATCATCGTGAACTTCAGCGACGGTACGAGCGGCGTCGTCCCGAGCACCACGAGCGGTCCCTACGGCTACTTCGGGGTCACGAGCGACACGCTGCTGACGTCGATGACGATCGTCGCGACCTCCAATTTCCTGAACTTCTCGAACTTCTCGACCGCGATCCCCGAGCCGACGTCGCTGGTGGTAGTCGCCACGGCCGCCGCGGCCGGGCTGCTCGGTCGCCGGCGCAGCGTCTGAGAAGCCGACGCAAAACTCCCCAATCGACGCGAACCGACGGGGTTCGGCGGCACGCCGCCGAACCCCGTCGTCGTTTCGCGATCGTCGTTCCGAACGCTGCCGCCGGCCAGCGATGGCGTCGGGGGCTTCCTTCGCGCTCGGGCTTCGAAGGGTCAGACTGGGGCCCGGCCTGTTTCTCTGCGTTCCCTCGCTCGCGCTGCCAGTACGACGAATGTCCTCGGCCGACCTCCGCACGCTCCGCGTCCTCGACGCCTCGCTGAACCGGGCGAGCGAGGGGCTGCGGGTGGTGGAGGACTACGCCCGGTTCGTGCTCGACGACGCGCACCTCGCGCGGCTCGCCAAGGAGCTGCGGCACGAGCTGTCAGGCGCCTCGCCGCCAACGGCGGGCCGCCTTGCGGCGCGTGACACGCGCGCCGACGTCGGCGCCGCGATCGCCACCGCCAGCGAGGCCCACCGGCCCGACGCTTGGAGCGTCTGCCTAGCGAGCCTCGAACGGGCGCAGCAAGCGCTGCGGAGCCTCGAGGAGTTCGGCAAGACGGTCGATCCGGCCCTCGGGACGACGTTCGAGGGGCTCCGCTACCACGTCTACACGCTCGCCAAGGCCCTCGGCGCGACGACCGCGGCCAACGACCGCCTCGCCAGCGTTCGGTTGTACGTACTGGTCGAGGGGGGGAGCTCGAACGACGACTTCGAGCAAACGGCGCGCACGCTGTGCCAAGCGGGCGCCCAAGCGCTTCAGCTCCGCGACAAGGCCCTGAGCGACCGCGAGAAAGTCGAGCGGGCGCGGCGACTCGTCGGCGTCTGTCGCGAGCACGGCGTGCTTTCGATCGTCAACGATCGCCCCGACGTGGCGGCGCTGGCCGGCGCCGACGGCGTTCACGTCGGCCAGGACGAGCTCTCCGCCAAGGACGCCCGGACGATCGTCGGGCCGCGGGGGCTGGTCGGCGTCTCGACGCATTCGATCGACCAGGCCCGCTCGGCGGTGCTCGACGGCGCCGACTACCTCGGCGCGGGGCCGACCTTCCCCTCGGGCTCGAAGGCGTTCGACGAGTTCCCGGGGATCGACTACCTTCGCCAGGTCTCGGCCGAGGTGAGCCTGCCGACGTTCGCGATCGGCGGGATCACGCCGGAGAACCTCGGGCGGGTGCTGGCCGCCGGGGCGACACGCGTCGCGGTGGCGGGGGGGGTGACCAAGGCCGACGATCCGGCAGCCGCAGCGCGGGGGCTACGCGACCTGCTCGACGAGAACGCTGAAAACGCGCCGACCTGCGTCGGCGCCTAAGAACCGAGCGCCGACCTGCGTCGGCGGCTAACCAACACTACCGATTCCGCATTCCGATTTCCGATTTCCGCACTCGATTCATGCTCCACGCGATCATCATGGCCGGCGGCGCCGGCACCCGCTTCTGGCCCGCCAGCCGTCGGGACACCCCCAAGCAGTTGCTGTCGCTCGTCGGGAGCGAGACGATGATCCACCAGACCGCCGCGCGGCTGGGGTCGCTGGTCCCCCCCGAGCGGCGGATGGTGGTGACCAACGAGCGCCTCGTGGCGGCCTGCGCGAAGCAGCTCCCCGACCTGCCGCGGGGGGCGATCGTCGGCGAGCCCGCGAAGCGCGACACGGCCCCCTGCATCGGGCTCGCGGCCCTGCTCGTGACGCGCGTCGCCGGGGACCCCGACGCGACGATGCTCGTCTCTCCCGCCGACCACGTGATCGCTCCGGCCGAGAAGTTCCGGGACGCCGTGCGTCAGGCCGCGCGGCTGGTGGACGATCACCCTGAGCGCATCGTCACGTTCGGCATCAAACCCACCTACGCGGCCGAGACCTTTGGCTACGTCCAGCGCGCCGAGCGGCTGCCGCAGGCCCCCGAAGACGCGCCGGCGTTCCGCGTCGCCCGGTTCCGCGAAAAGCCCGACGCGGCGACAGCCGCCGAGTTCCTCGCGTCGGGGGACTTCTATTGGAACAGCGGGATCTTCGTCTGGCGGGCTTCGACGATCCTCGACGCGCTCCGCGCGCGACAGCCGGAGACGCTTGCCCACCTCGAAGCGATCGTCGATGCCTGGGAGACCCCGCGCCGCGACGAGGTGTTCCGGCGCGAGTTCGAGGCGATCAAGGGGGTCTCGATCGACTACGCCGTGATGGAGCACGCGACCGACGTGGCGGTGATCGAGGCGCCGTTCGAGTGGGACGACCTGGGGGGCTGGCAGGCGCTGCCGCGTCGCCTTGGTGAAGACGCCAACGGCAACACAATCGTCGGGCGGCACGTCGGCCTGAAGACTAACGGCACGATCGTTCGCACTTCGGACGAGCACCTGGTGGTCACGCTCGGCCTGAAGGACTGCCTCGTGGTTCACACCCCCAACGCGACCCTCGTCGCCAACAAGCACGACGAGGAAGCGATCCGCGAGGTGGTGAAGCGGCTTGAGGAGCTCGGCTGGGACGACGTGCTATGAGCGGTGCGCGGGCGAGCGTCTACGTCGAGACGACCGTCATCGGCCATTTGGTCGGCCACATGCGCTCCAACGCGTTAGTCGCGGCACGGCAGAGAGCAACCCGAGCGTGGTGGCTGAACGCGACGGACAGCTACCGCTTGCTGGTGTCCGAAATGGTCATCAAGGAGTGCGCGGAGGGCGACGCACGGGCGGCGGCAGAAAGGCTCGCCGCTCTCGACGCACTCCCAGTCGTCCGGTCCTCAGCCCCGGCGACGGAGCTGGCGCTCCGGCTAGTGGCTAGTGGAGGTGTGCCGGCCAGCGAGCCGCAGGACGCCGCTCACATTTCCCTGGCCGCCGTGAGCGGTGTAGACTATTCACTGACGTGGAACTTCAAGCACATCGCCAACCCGGCGACCCGCGGAAAGATCGAGTCCACATGCCTGAAGGCGGGCTTTCGACCCCCGCTGATTTGCACGCCCGCCGACCTCCTGGGAGACGATCGTGACCAACCAACCGGCGATTGACGACCCGGACTACCCGGACCCGGTGGTCGAGGAAGTTCGTGCGACTCGTCGACGACTGGCCGCTGAATGCGGGAACGACCTCCGCGAGATTTTCGCCGACCTACGCCGCCGCGAGCTCGAGTCGGGTCGTGTCTACGAGCCGTCGGCCCAACCTGCGGCTGCGGCGCCCCAACTGGCGCCACCCCCGGATCAGCCGCTGTCACCGTCGGCGCTGAGTTAGTTTCGTGCCACTCGCTTCCACGCGCGTCGCCGGAATCGACTACGGCACGGTCCGCATCGGCGTGGCGATCGGCGACCTCGAGGTCCGCATGGCTTCGCCTGCCGGGACCTACACGCGGCGCAGCGAGCGGCTCGACGGCGAGTACTTCGCCACCCTGGCGCGCGAAGAGCTCCTCGTGCGGTGGGTGGTCGGCCTGCCGGTCCACCTCAGCGGGCACGAGAGCCAGAAGTCGCTCGAAGCCCGGCGGTTCGGCGACTGGCTCGCGGCGAAGACCGGCGTGCCGGTCGAGTACTTCGACGAGCGCTACACGTCGGCCCAGGCGGAAGAGATCCTGATGGCCGCCAACCTCACGAGCAAACGGCGCAAGGCGCGGATCGACGCCCTCGCCGCGCAGATCATGCTGACCGCGTACCTCGAGTCGGGCGCGCGGGGCAACGACGACCCGGGGTCGCTCGGCTGACGGGTACCCTGCACCCCCTTGAGGGGGAGCGGGGTACGGAGCGCTCGGGGGGGATCACTGCTGCGCAAACGAAACGTCAAACCGGCGCAGGGTCGAGGGGCGGCTCGGGGAGCTCGCGGACCTTCGGGCGGCGCTTGCGGCGGACGCGCTCGGGGATCAAGTCGCGCATCGCGTCGAGCTTGCCGAAGCAGAGCAGGCGATCGCCCGGTTCGAGGGTCCGCTTGAGCCGCGGGTTGGGGATCACGTTCGTGTCGCGGTACAGCGTCAGGACGTTGATGTCCTTCTCGGGGAGTCCGGACTGATCGATCGACTGGCCGACGTACTCGGACCCCTCGGGGATGTAGATCTCGGCGACTCCGTAGCCGCGGCTGACGGTCAGGCGCTGGCGGATGTCGAGCTCGGGGAAGCTGACCTGGGCGGCGATGTAATCGACGATCGCGCCGGCGATGTCGAGGTTCGTCGATTTCTCGATCCCCTCCAGGCCGGGGGACGAGTTGACCTCGATCACCTGCGGGCCGCTGTTCGACTCGAGCAGGTCGACGCCGGCGACGCGGAGCCCCATGATCTGCGCCGCGCGGACCGCGATCTGGCAGCCCGCTTCGTCCAGTTCGACGGGCTCGGTCCGGCCGCCGCGGTGCAGGTTGCTGCGGAACTCGTTGCCGACCGCCACGCGCCGCATGGCGGCGATCACCCGGTCGCCGACGACCAGCGCACGGATGTCCTTGCCGCGGCTCTCGGCGACGAATTTCTGCACCAGGACGTTCTGGTTGGTGCTCTGCAGGGTCTCGATGATCGCCTCGGCGACCTTGACGGTCTCGGCGAGGATCACCCCCACCCCCTGCGTCCCCTCGATCAGCTTGATGACGACCGGGGCGCCCCCGACCCGCTCGATCGCCGGAAGGATGTCCTTGCGGTCGCGCACGAACGTCGTGTTGGGCATCCCCAGGTGGTGCCGCGACAACACCTGCAGCGCCCGCAGCTTGTCGCGCGAGTTGGCGATCGCCGACGAGCTGTTCGCGCAGAACACGTCCATCTGCTCGAACTGCCGCACGACCGCCGTGCCGAAGTACGTGACCGACGCGCCGATCCGCGGCAGCACCGCGTCGTAATGGCTGAGCTGGTTGCTGCGGAAGTAGAGGTCGGGCTCGCCCTGCGCGAGGTCGATCGAGAACTTGAGGGTGTCGAGCACGCGGGCTTCGACGTCGCGCTCGGCGGCCGCTTGCAGGAGCCGCCGCGTGCTGTAGCAACGCCGGTTGCGGGAGAGGATCGCCAGCTTCATGACCCGTGTTCCGTTCCAAGGTGTTCGCGAAGCGACCGCCCCGCTAGCTGCGCCGTGGGGGTCGACCCGCGGCGTAGGAGCGACGCGAATCGACGAGAAACCGACCGTCGAGCGCTTGCCGCCCCAAGAGCATAGGGAACACCATCGAGCCCCGGTCGGCCAGCGTCAGCTCGATCCGCCAGCGCACGCGGAGCAGCTCGCAGTCCGCGACGATGACCGGGCGGATCGTCTCGTGGCCCGACGAGCTGCGGACCGCGCGGTGCTCGAAAACCGGGGCCTCGCACGTCACAACCCCGTGGAGGACCGTCGGGACCTCGAATCGGGCGTACTCGTCCTTGCCGCGGCGGAACGTCTCGTACGCCTCGGCGTGCAGCGACGAGGTCCGGGCGCCGGTATCGACCTTCGCCCGCAGGCGCGGGATGCCGAGCCCCGGGAGGCCGACCCATTCGCGCCAACCCACGACTGGCAGAGACTGGCGTGGGTCCATCGAGGGGGGTCGCGTCGGGTGAGGTCGTCCGTGGGTCGTGCCGTGGCGCGAGCCTCGGCCCGCCTCCTTGGCGGTTCGCTAGTCTACCGCATCCCCCCCCGCGGCGACACGCCGACTGGTCCCGCCGTCGAGTCCCCCCGGTCGAACGCCGTCCGCCGCTATGAATACCCCAGCCCACCCCCGCCGCCGCCTGGTCTTTGGTTGCGGGTACGTCGGCGAGCGCGTCGCCCGTCACTGGCTCGCGGCGGGGGACGCCGTGATGGTGGCGACACGGTCGATCGACCGCGCCGAAGGTTTTCGGCGCGACGGTTTCGCCGCGGTCGTCGCCGACGTGACCCAGCCCGAAACGCTCGCAGCGCTCCCGGAAGTCGACACGGTGCTCTACGCGGTTGGCTTCGACCGCTCCGCGGGGCCGTCGATCCACCAAGTGTACGCCGAAGGGGTCGCAAACCTGCTCGCGGTGCTCGGCGCCCCGCGCGCCGGATCGCGGTTCGTCTACGTCAGCACGACCGGTGTCTACGGCGGGGCAGCGGGTGACTGGGTCGATGAGTCGACTGCGCCGAACCCGTCGCGAGACGGGGGGAAGGCGTCGCTCGCCGCCGAGCAGGCGCTGCGTTCGAGCGCGTGGGGCCCCGCGTCCGTGTCGCTGCGGCTGGCGGGGATCTACGGCCCGGGGAGGGTCCCGTACGTCGAGGCGCTGCGAGCCGGCCAAGCGATCGAGGCGCCCCCCACGGGGTACCTGAACCTGATCCACGTCGAGGACGCGGCCGCGGCGGTCGTCGCGGCGGCGGACCACCCCGCCCCGCCGCCGATCGTCGGCGTGAGCGACGGCGCCCCCCCCGTCCGGCGGGACTACTACGCCGAGGTCGCCCGGCTCGTGGGGGCGGGCCCACCGGGGTTCGTCGATCCTCCTCCGGGTTCCCCTCGCGCGGCCCGGGCCGAAGCCGACAAACGGGTGCGCAACGACTTGCTCGTGGGGGCGCTGGGGGTCCGCTTGGCGTTTCCCACCTACCGAGCCGGTTTGGCGGCGATTCTTGGGGCCGCCCCCTGACGAGGGTGCGGCCCATTGCTTGTCGCTGCGCGGTAGCGGTTTTATGATCGCCAGCTCCCCTGCCCCGCTGCGGTCCCCTTCCCGACCGCGTCCCCTCTCGACCGCAACGACCCGTCATGCACGCGAGGACGCCCCTCTTCCCGCACGTCATCGAGCTCAACCACCAGGCCCGGCGCCGGGTGACGTGCAGTGTCTACCTGATCTACGACGACGACGCCTGGACGCTGATCGACATCGGTTACGAGGACGCGGTGGACGAGGTGCTCGAGCTGATCCGGCAGCTCGACTTCCCGTTCGCGAAGTGCACGACACTGATTGCTTCGCACGCCGACGTCGATCACATCCAGGGGCTCGCCAAGGCGAAGCAGGTCCTCAAGACGTCGGTGACCTGCCACCCGGTCTGCGCGGCCAAGCTAGAAGCGGGGGACCGCATCAGCACCTTCGCGCACATCGAGGCGCAGGGGATCGACCTCGAGATGCCCCCCGTGAAGTGCGAGAACCTCGTGAAGGACGGCGACGTGATCCGCGTTGGCGGCCTGGAGCTCGAGGTCTGGCACACCCCGGGGCACACCGACGGGCAGCTCGCCTTCAGGATGGGGAACCTGCTGTTCTCCGGCGACAACTTGTTCCGCGACGGTTCGGTAGGGGTGATCGACGCCCACCACGGGAGCAGCATCCCCGACTTTCTGCGCTCGCTCAGCCGGATCCGCGACAGCGACGTCCAGTGGCTGCTGCCGAGCCACGGGCCGATCTTCCGCAAGGACAACGCCCTCATCGACCGCACGATCGCCCGCCTGGAGGGCTACCAACACCTGGCGGACTTTGGGACCTGCGCCATCGACTGGCCGCTGATGGACGAGTGGGAAGCGGAGCTCGTCGCCGGGACGACCCCCGCGGGCGCCTAACGCGGCACGGCGCTGGCTGGCTAGAATCCGCCCCAGCCGAAGTCTCGAGTAGAATGCGGCTACTCAGGTGCAGGCCGTTCTGCAGCGGGGCACAACGCCCGGAACCGTCTTGCCCCGGCTCCCCGTCCGTTCACGCCGCGAGAAGAGGCGTCGCGATGCCGTCGCTCTTGTCTGGTCCAGCGCTCCGCCGGGCCCTGCCGCTCTTGTTCGTTGTCTTGGCGTCGAGCACCGTCGCGCGCGGGCAGGACACCTCGTTGGCGGACACTGAGAAAGTAGCCCTCCCCGAGGCGCCGACGGCGTGGCTGAACTCGCCGCCGCTGTCGATCGAGGGGATGCGCGGCAAGGGGATCGTGCTTTACTTCTTTGACGAACAGTGCCCCCGCTGCGCGTCGCAGTGGGCCTCGCTGCAGACCCTCAGCACGCAGTACCTCGACAAGCCGGTGGTCTTTGTCGCGGTGAACTCGGGGACCGACCCGCGTGCGCTGCGTGCGTACGGGCAGCGGTTCGGCGTCCACTGGCCGATCGTGGCCGACGTCGATCGCTCGGTCGAGAACGCGCTCGGCGTGCCGCTCGTCACGCAGCAGACGTCGTTCCACGTCAAGTACATCGACGCCGAAGGGAAGCTCCAGCAGGGAACGACCGACTTGCCGGGGACCGTCGCCGCCGCGCTCCGCGGGGCGAAGTGGCGCGTCGATCCGAAAGAGGTCCCCGTCGAGCTGCAGCCCGCCTGGCGGCAGATCGAGCTGGGGAACTTCAGCGAACCCGCGGCCGCGCTCGTGCGGGCCGCCGGCAAAGAGGGGCTGCATCAAGACGCCGCAAAGACACTGATCGCGGCCGTCGAGGCCGAGGTCGCGAAAGACTTCACCAAGGCGGGCGAGGAGTTCAAAGGGGAGCACAAGTGGGAGGCGTACAAGCTACTCGATGCGATGACCGAGCGCTACCGCGGCTACGACTTCGCGACCGTCAAGGACCAGGTCGATCCGGCGCTGAAGAAGCTCGCCCAAGACGACGAGATCCGCAAGCAAGCCTCGGCCCGCGACGCGCTGCGCAAAGCGCTGGCGATGCTCGGCAAGGGGACCGGCGCAGCTACTCGCCGCGCTAAGGGGCAACTCGAGCGACTCGTCGCCTCGTCGGGCGACACCGAAGCGGGCGCCGACGCGAAGGACCTCCTCGTCAAGCTGCCGCAGTAGCGGGGCACAACCCT